>NZ_QQXK01000003.1 GCF_003575975.1 Galactobacter valiniphilus
CGCCCGCTGGGCAGGGGCCGCCACATCCTTCAAAGAGTCAGACCATCTGGTCCACGAAATCCATAGTGAAGAGCCCCATGCCGATCATGGCCGGGATGAGCCAGGCCCACTCGCGGATCCCGCGGGAGAGGACGGCGGTCAGGACGAGGGGTCCCAGGAACTCGATGGCCACGGCCGGGCCGAGGGGCACCGTGGAGATGCCCCAGTAGAAGAAGCCGTTCATTCCGGCCAGGGCGGCACCGAAGGCGGCGGTCGCGAGCCACTGTGAACGGGTCCACGAACGCACGCGCGGGCGCACCACGAGTAGCAACACGATGGCCGCGAGGCCGAGCCGCAGGGTGGTCATGCCCCACGCGCCCACGGCGGGGAAGAGCTGGTACGCGAGGGCGGCGCCGAATTGAAGCGAGAGGCAGGAGCCGAGGACGAGCAACGCGGCGGTGGCCGTGGCGCGTCTGGGGTCCCTGGCAGGGGGGAGCGGGGTCATAGCTTCAAGTTTGGTTGACCAAAACCATCCAGTCCACTTACGGTGCTTTCAGTTTTTCTGTTAGCTACGCTTAAGAATCGTGGCCCGCCCGGTCGCGTTCGACAGGAAGGCCGTCGTGTTTCAGCTCTCGCACCTCATCGCCCTGGCGGAGCTCCACCGCACGGGCACCGTCACGGCCGCCGCGCAGGCCCTCAATTTCACCTCGTCGGCCCTCTCCCAGCAGCTCGCGCGCCTCGAGGCCGAGGCCGGAGCCCCCGTGCTCGAGCGCGTCGGCCGCGGGGTGCGGCTCACCCCCGAGGGGCTCGTGCTGGTGCGCCACGCCCAACAGATCCAGGCCGAGCTGGAGCTCGCCCGCGCCGAGGTCGCCGCCGTGCGCGGCGAGGTGGCCGGCGTCCTGCGGGTGGCGTCCTTCCAGACCCTGCTCCTCGACGTGGTGCCCCGCACCGTACAGGCGCTTGCGGAGAGCCACCCCGCCCTGCGCATCGACCTGGTCCACCGCGAGGTCCTGCCAGCCATCCACGGCCTGTTGGCCCACGAATTCGACCTCATCGTCGGCGAGGAGTTTCCCGGCGCGCCGGCGGCGGTCGTGGACGGGACCTCCCGCGAGGACTTTCTCCTCGACCCCCTCCGGCTGGCGGTGGCTCCGGCCGAGGCCGAGGCGCTCGACGGCGCCCGTCTCGCCGAGCTCGCCGCTCACCGCTGGGTCCTCGACCCGGCGGGCAGCCCCATGGGGCAGTGGGCCCGCTCGCACTGCCGCGACGCCGGCTTCGAGCCGGTCTCCGGCTTCGAGGTGACGGATCCGCTCCTGCAGGTCCAGCTCGCCAGGACGGGCCTCTCGCCGGCGTTCCTGCCCGGGCTCGTGGGCGCCGAGCACCTCAATGGCGTCTCGCTCCTCGAGCTACCCGGCCGCCCCCACCGCCGGCTCTACTCGCTCGTGCGCCAAGCCTCGGCCGAGGCGCCGGCCATCCTCGCCTTCCGCACGGCCATGCACGCCTCGGCGCGGCAGCTGCGCCCGCCCGTCGCCGTGGGCGCGGTCCTGGGCTGAGTGCCCGACGGCGCCCGGCCCGCCGGGCCGGCTCAGTCGTCGTCGGGCAGGTCACCCGCGGCGGGCGAGCCCGCCGTGTGTTCCGGGCCGTGCTCTGGCCCCAGGCGGGAGCCGTCGCGGCGCTGCAGCGTCGTGACGTGCTCGAAGCTCGGGCGGCCGGGCAACACGGGTCCCTGGCCGTCCAGCTCCACACGCAGCATGGGGTTCTCCTGGGTGAGCGAGTACTCCGTGCCGCGCACCTCGAAGCTCACGGGAGCGCCCTCTCCGGGGTCGGCGATGCTGGCCTCCAGGCTCTCGGCCGTGAGCGTGAAGCGCACACGCGTGCCGCGCCAGGTCAGGCAGAAGCTCAGCGAGGGCCAGGAGGCCGGCAGGCGGGGGTCGAAGCTCCACGAGCCCTGATCGTCCCGCAGGCCGCCGAAGCCGTTGACGAGCGCCGCCCACACGCCGCCCGTGCTGGCCACGTGGACGCCGTCCGAGGTGTTGCCGTGGAGGTTGTCCAGGTCCACGTGCAGGGCGTGCTCGAAGTACTCGAGGGCGAGCTCGGCGTAGCCCACCTCGGCGGCCACGATGGACTGCACCGTGGCGGAGAGCGTGGAGTCGCCCGTGGTCAGCGGGTCGTAGTACTCGAAGTCGGCGCGCTTCTGCCCGGCCGTGAAGCGCGAGGAGTGAAGCCACAGGGCCAACACGGAGTCGGCCTGCTTGAGCACCTGGAAGCGGTAGAGCACGAGGGGGTGGAAGTGCAGCAGGAGCGGGTGCTTCTCGCGCGGCGTGCCGGGGACGTCCCAGACCTCCTTGTCGAGGAAGTCCGCGTCCTGCGCGTGCACGCCGAGCGACTCGTCGAAGCCGATGTGCATGCCCTGCGCCGCGCCGAGCCACGCCTCGGGTTCGCCGGGCAGGATGCCGAGTTCCGCCACGAGCGCCGCGTGGGCCGCCGGTTCCTCGCGTTCGAGGAGCGCGAGCGCCTTGGCGGCGACCTCGAGGTTAAAGGCGGCGGAGACGTTCGTGTAGAGGTTGTCGTTCACGAGCGCCGTGTACTCGTCCGGTCCTGTGACGCCGTGCAGGTGGAAGGCCCGGCCGGCCGCGTTGGAGCGCCAGAAGCCAAGCGACATCCAGAGCCGGGCGGTCTCCACGAGGATCTGCGCGCCGCCGCGCGTGAGGAAGCCACGGTCCTTCGTGGCCATGAGGTAGTGGAAGACGGCCGAGGAAATGTCGGCGTTGATGTGGTACTGCGCCGTGCCGGCGGGGAAGTAGGCGCTCGCCTCGTCGCCGTTGATGGTGCGCCAGGCGAAGAGCGCCCCCTCCTCGTTGAGGACGCGCGCCCGCTCGCGGGCCTTGGGGAGCATGGTCACGCGCGCCCGGAGGGCGTTCCTGGCCCACTGCGGGGTGGTGTAGTTCAGGAAGGGGACCACGAACACCTCGGTGTCCCAGAAGTAGTGGCCGGAATAGCCGTTGCCGGAGACGCCCTTGGCGGAGATCCCCAGGCCGTCGGCGCGCGCGGCGGCCTGGGCCAGCTGCCAGAGGTTCCAGCGCACGGCGCGCTGGAGGCCGGGCTGGGTGGGGGAGAGTACGACGTCGCTGCGGTCCCAGAAGCGCTCGGCCCACCCTTGCTGGGCGGTCACGATGCGGTCGTAACCGAGGGAGAGCGCGGTGCCCACCGAGCGCTGAGCGCGCTCGATCATCTCCTCGACGGGCTGGCGCCGGCTCGAGTGGTACGTGACGTACTTGCTCACCCGCAGGGCCTCGCCTGGCTCCAGGTCGACGTTCACGCTCGTGTAAGCGCCCTCGCCGTTGCTGTGCGTCACCTCGCCGCGCTCGCTCGCGCCCTCGGGAAAACGCACCACGTGGGCCGTTCCCACTCCGAGGGTCATGCCGGAGTCCTTCACCCGGAACCCCAGGGTGTAGGTGCCCTCGCCCGCGCGGGACCGGACGGGTTGGAGGGCGTCTGTCGCCACGGCGTCGGACTTGCGCGGATCGTCGATGGGGGCGGTGGCGGCGTCCGACTCCTCCGGGGTGGGGACCTGGTCGCCTCCGTGCGGGGCCGCCACCCCGGAGACGAGGTGGATCGTGGCCCGCGAGTCAAGGGGGCGGACCTGGTAGTCGAGGACAGCCAGGTGGCGCTCCTCGAAGGAGACGAGCTGGCGCACGCGGACCTCCACGCGGGAGCCCTGCGCCGTCCGCCAGACGACGTGGGAGGTGAGCGTGCCGTCGCGGAAGTCGAGGCGCGTGTGCGAGTGGTCAACCTCGGTGCGGCCGAGCTCGAGGGCCTCCTCGTCCACGTAGAGGCGGAAGGCCCGGGCGTCGGGTGCCGCGATCATGCTTTGCCCGGCCTCGGCCTGCCCGTAGGAGTTCTCTGGGTAGGTGATGGGCCAGGTTTCGTGGAGGCCGTTGACAAACGTTCCCTCGCCCGGGGCCACGGCACCAGGGCCCTGCCAGCGCAGGCCGACGAAGCCGTTGCCGAGGGAGTAGACGGTGGCGTCCTCCTCGGTGGGGGCTGCCTCCCCGGCCGTGGTCAGGGACCAGGCGTCCTCGGGGGCTCCGGAGAGGTCGAGGTCGATGTCGCCGAGGTCGTCGACGGCCGCCGTGGCGCCGGCGTCGAGGAGGGCCTGCCGCGGCTGGTCGCGGGCCACGCCCAGGACGAGGCCAAAGCCGCCCGCCGCGCCGGAGGCGACGCCGCTGAGCGCGTCCTCCACGACCGCGCACTGCGAGGGAAGCCAGCCCAGTTCGGCCGCGGCGGCGAGGTAGGTGTCGGGGGCCGGCTTGCCCGGCAGGGAACGGCGGGCGGCCGCCTCGCCGTCCAGCACGAGCGAGAAGCGGTGGGAGAGCCCAGCGGCGCGCAGCACGGCCGGGGCGTTGCGCGAGGAGGAGACCACGGCCACCTCGAGGCCGGCATCGACCACGGCGTCGAGGAAGGCGACGCTGCCGGGATACGGGGCCACGCCGTCGCGCTCGAGGATGGTGGTGAAGGCGCGGTTCTTGACGTTGCCGATCGCGCACACGGTGTCCCAGCCCGGCGCATCCTCCGGCGTGCCGAGCGGAAGTGACAGCCCCCTGTCATCCAGGACGGAGGCGACGCCGTCGTAGCGCGGCTTGCCGTCGACGAGGCGCAGGTAGTCGTCCCCGCTCAGGGCGTCGTCGCGGCCGATCGCCGCGAAGAAGCCCACGAAGGTCTCGCGCCAGGCCGCCTGGTGCACCTCGGCCGTGGGCGTCAGGACGCCGTCGAGATCGAAGAGCACGGCGCGCAGGTCGCGCCAACGCTCGGGGGCCACGCCTGACAGGGCGGTGGTGGGGGAGTGGCTCACGGATCCTCCGATACACGGCTTCATCGGCGCACGGCGCCGGGGACAGGGAGGCGACGCTGCCTTCCCTCCACGCTAGGGAGGCCCGGTGGAGCGGGTCAAGGGTTCCGCCTTGGCGTCGGCGGCTCGTGGTGGAGGCCGGTGCCGGGTGCGCCGCCCGCCCGCCCGCGCCGGGAGCGCGAACCGACCCCGGCCCCGCCACGCCCGTAGACTGGGGACCATGCTCGATTGGGACACCGCCTCGCCGGCGGTCAAGGCCACCCTGCTCGGTGCCGTGTCGTGTTTTGGCGCCGGCATCCTGCTGGCCATCATCGGCGTGGCCACCAACCTGAAGTGGCTGATGTTTTTCGCGATCGGCCTCCTGGCCCTCGGCGTCATCTGCCATCTGGTCGGCTTCGGCGTGCGGATGGCGGATCAGCGCCGCCGCCTGCGCGAGGCCGCAGCTCGCGACGCGGCGAAGGCCGCGAAGAAAGGGAAGAAGTGAGCGTCAACGCAGCCCTGCAGGGCACCAGCTATCCGCCAGCCCCGGCCTACGCCGTGGGGCGGGAGAAGATTCGGGAGTTCGCGCTCGCCGTCAAGGCCACGCACCCCGTGCATCTTGACGTGGACGCGGCGCGCGCCGCCGGCCACGCCGACCTGGTGGCCCCGCCGACCTTCGCCGTGGTGATCGCGCAGAAGGCCGAGGCGGCCTACATCCAGGACCCCGCCTCCGGCATCGACTTCTCCCGCGTGGTGCACGCCGACGAGCGCTTCACGCACCACCGCCCCATCGTGGCCGGCGACGAGATCACCGCGACCGTCACGGTGGACCGCGCCCGCGCCGCCGGGACCGGCGGCATGGTCACCACCCGCACCGAGCTCGTCGACGCGGCGGGCGAGCCCGTCACGACCGTCCTCTCCACCCTGCTGGTCCGAGGCGAGGAGTAAAGCCATGGCCGTCACCTTCACCGACCTCAGCGTGGGCCAGGAGCTCGCCTCCACCACGCTGCGCCTGAACCGCGCCGACCTCGTGCGCTACGCCGGGGCCTCGGGCGACCTGAACCCCATCCACTGGAACGATCGCTTCGCCACCGACGTGGGCCTGCCGGGAGTCATCGCCCACGGCATGCTCACGATGGGTGCGGCCGTGCAGCTCGTGACCGAGTGGATCGGCGACCCCACGGCGATCCTCGACTACCAGACGCGCTTCGCCGCGATGGTGCCCGTCCCGGACCCGGCCGGCAGCAACCCGGCCGAGGCCGAGGGCGCCGAACTCTCCATCGTCGCGACGGTCGGCAAGCTGGACGAGGCGGCCTCCACGGCCCGCGTCGACCTGACCGTCACCCTGGGCGAGGAGAAGGTCCTCACGAAGGCCCAGGCGCTCGTGCGTGTGGCTGCCGCGTGAGCGAGACCAACCTTTCCGCTCTGACCACGCTCGGCGTGGGCGGCCCCGCCGGGACGCTCGTCGCCGGCACCACGCGCGAGGAGATCGTCGAGGCCGTCCGCACGGCGGACGCCAACGGCTCCGAGCTGCTCATCCTGAGCGGCGGATCCAACCTCTTGGTGGACGACGCCGGGTGGGCGGGTACGGTGCTCGGCATCGGCACGCACGGGATCACCGTGGAGGACGGCGCCACGGCCGCCGGGGCGCGCCTCGTCACGGTCGAGGCCGGCCACCACTGGGACGACGTGGTGGCGCACACCGTCGGGGCCGGCCTCTCCGGCCTGGAGGCGCTGTCCGGCATCCCGGGCCTGGCCGGGGCCACCCCCGTACAGAACGTCGGTGCCTACGGCTCCGACGTGGCGCAGAGCCTCGTCCGCGTGGACGTCTACGACCGAGAGGCCCAGCAGCTCAAGGAGTTCGGCGTGGGCGATCTGCGCCTGGGCTACCGCGACTCGCTGATCAAGCGCTCCACGGTCAACGGCTCCCCGCGCTACGTGGTGCTCGGCGCGACCTTTGCCCTTTACGAGGACGAGGGCCGCCCCGTGGCCTATCAGCAGCTCGCCGGCGCCCTCGGCGTGAGCGTGGGGGACCGCGTCCCCGCCGCCCGCGTCCGCGAGGCCGTCCTGGAGCTGCGTGCCTCCAAGGGCATGGTGCTTGACCGCAAGGACCCGGACACCCGCTCGGCGGGCTCCTTCTTCACGAACCCCATCGTGGACGAGGCCGTCGCCGCTACGCTCCCGGAGGACGCCCCGCGCTACGCGGGCCAGGGCGAGGGCAAGATCAAGCTGTCCGCCGCCTGGCTCATCGACCACGCCGGCTTCCACAAGGGCTACGGCCTGCCTGGGACCCCGGGCGAGTCGGTGGCCGGCGGGCGCGCCTCGCTCTCCACGAAGCACGCCCTCGCGCTGACCAACCGCGGCAACGCGAGCAGCGCCGACCTGCTGGCCCTGGCCCGCCACGTGCAGGCCGGCGTCCGCGACGCCTGGGGTCTCACCCTGGAGCACGAGCCGCTGCTCATCAACTGCTCCCTCTGACGCTCCGCCCTGGCCGGTTTTCATCCGCTCCTTGGTTCTGCACCCGCTCCGGCGGGGTGCAGAACCAGGGAGCGGAGGCATTTTGGGGCCCGCGGGGCCATTGCGCGCGTCGCCGGGCGGGCACAGGATGAACCATGACGCAGATCCCGAACCCCAAAGACGTCACCCCGGCCGAAGGAGCCGCCATCGCGGCCCTGCGTGAGGCCCAGGACAGATCGGCCGCCGCGCGGGCCGAGGGCGCCCCGGAAGCGCGCCTCGACGAGCTTTCGCGCCAGGAGGAGCTGGCCCTGCAGGAGCTTCAGCGCCTGCGCGGGCTCAACCCCGGCACCGACTAGGCACCGGCGGAGCCCCGTCGCGCGCTAGCGCCCCAGCGTGCCGCCATGCGCCCCAGCGCGCACGGGTGGGCCGGAGCACCCATGACAAAAAGGCGGGTGGCCGGGTCTCAAGACCCGGCCACCCGCCGTCGTGCATCAAGCGGTGGGAAACCCCTAGAGGCGACCCAGCGCGATGAGCAGCATGCGGCGCAGCGGCTCGGCCGCGCCCCACAGCAGCTGGTCGCCCACCGTGAAGGCGGAGAGGTACTGCGGGCCCATCTCGAGCTTGCGCAGGCGGCCCACGGGGACCGTGAGCGTGCCGGAGGCCGCCACCGGGGTCAGATCCCGCATTGAATCCTCCTTGGTGTTCGGCACCACCTTTGACCACTCGTTGTCCTCGTCGAGGATGCGGGAGATCTCCTCGATGGAGAGGTCCTCGGTGAGCTTGATGGTCAGCGCCTGCGAGTGCGAGCGCATGGCGCCGATGCGCACGCAGAGGCCGTCCACCACGATGGAGTCCTCACCGGAGCGGCCGAGGATCTTGTTGGTCTCGACCCCGGCCTTCCACTCCTCCTTGGACTGGCCGTTGCCGAGGTCGGCGTCGATCCACGGGATGAGGTTGCCGGCCAGCGGCACGCCGAACTGGCTGGAATCCAGCGCATCACCGCGCTGGGCGGCCAGGATCTTGCGGTCGATCTCGAGGATCGCGGAGGCCGGATCGGCCAGCTCGGGCGCCACGGCGGCATTGAGGTCGCCGAACTGGGTCAGGAGCTCGCGCATGTGGCGCGCGCCGCCGCCGGAGGCCGCCTGGTAGGTCATGGACGTGGCCCATTCGACGAGCCCGTTCTTGAAGAGGCCGCCGAGGCCCATGAGCATGCAGGACACGGTGCAGTTGCCGCCGATGTAGTCCTTGATGCCGGAGGCCAGGCCGGCGTCGATGACATCGCGGTTGACGGGGTCAAGCACGATGATCGAGGAGTCCTTGACGCGCAGCGTGGAGGCCGCGTCGATCCACAGGCCGTCCCAGCCGCGCTCGCGCAGCTTGGGGTGCACGGCGGAGGTGTAGTCGCCGCCCTGCGCCGTGACGATGATCGGCAGCTTGGCCAGCTCATCGAGATCGTAGGCGTCCTTCAGGGCGGGGGCACCCGCGGCGAAGGAGGGCGCGGCGGCGCCGGCCTGGGACGTGGAGAAGAAGACGGGGTCGAGGTGGGCAAAGTCGCCCTCGTCCACCATGCGCTGCATGAGGACCGAGCCGACCATGCCCCGGTATCCGACAAAACCGACGGCCTGGGGAGTCATGCCCTCCATGCTACGGAGGCCCGGGCGCGGCGGCGCTGTCTGTGACGAAGGCCCCGCCCTCCCCTTGATGGGGTGGGCGGGGCCTTGATGCACGACGGCGGGTGGCCGGGGGAGGCGCTAGTCCTTGGCCTGGGTGCCGTCCTCGTTGCGCTCGGCGGGCTGCGTGGTGGGCTGCTCGGCGGCGGCGGCGCGTGCGGCCGCAGCGCACTCGCGGGCCTCGATCTCGAGGGCCTCGCGGGCGTTGAAGGCGTTGATCGCCTCCTCGTCGCTCATGGAGGCGTCGATGGTGCCCTCGAGTTCCTCGAGGAGGCGCTTGCGCTTGCCGATCATCCAGACGGCGCCCCACACGAAGAGCTGGGTCACGACCACGATGAGGATGATCCCCAGGATCTTGTTGCCGATGATGACGCTCCACACGCCCGCCGCGACGCTCACGAGGGCGAGCAGCGGCAGGAGCATGTAGCCGAAGAGGAAGAGCGTCTCGGGACGGCGGGTCAGGTCCTTCATGGTTCAGGCGGCCTTTCGTTTCCAGGCCTCGAAGCGGTAGCCGGGCCCGGAGGGGGAGGGGTGGAAGGTGTCTGGGGAGGGGGAGGCGGAGTGCAGCTCGTAGCCCGGGCCCAGCTCGGGCGCGCGGGTGTCGCCGTCCGGCACCTCGAGGTCGAGGACCGTCACGAGCACCACATCGGGCAGCTGCGCGGCCAGGGCCTGGGCGTAGACGGCGCCGCCGCCTGTGATCCAGGTCAGCTCGCCGCCCTCGCGCGTCGCCGCGTCCTCGAGCGCCTCGGCCAGCGTGGCGTGCGCCGTGGCGCCCTGGTCCGTGAGTGCCGCGGCGCGGGCCGGGTCGCCCGTGAGCACGAGGTTGCTGCGCCCGGGGAAGGGGCGGAAGCGGGCCGGGATGGACTCCCACGTGCCGCGGCCCATGATCACGGGGTGGCCCCACGTGCTGGCCTTGAAATGGGCAAGATCCTCCGGGGCGTGCCAGGGCATGTCGCCGTCGCGCCCGATCACGCCGTCGCGCGAACGGGCCCAGATGGCGCCGACGGCGCGCGGGGGCAGATCAGGCAGCTGAAGGTCCTGGCTCATCAGACGGCGATGGGGGCCTTGATGCCCGGGTGGTGCCGGTAGCCGACGACCTCGAAGTCCTCGAAGTCGTACTCGAAGAGGCTCTCCGGGGTGCGGGCGAGCTTGAGCGTGGGGAAGGGGTAGACCTCGCGCGAGAGCTGCTCCTTGGCCTGCTCCACGTGGTTGTCGTAGAGGTGCACGTCCCCGCCGGTCCACACGAACTCGCCGGCCTTGAGGCCCGTCTGCTCGGCGACCATGCGCGTGAGCAGGGCGTAGGAGGCGATGTTGAAGGGCACCCCGAGGAACAGGTCGGCGCTGCGCTGGTAGAGCTGGCAGGAGAGCGTGCCGTCGGCCACGTAGAACTGGAACATGGCGTGGCACGGGGGCAACGCCATCTCGTCGACCTCGGCCGGGTTCCAGGCCGAGACGATGTGGCGGCGCGAATCCGGGTTGGAGCGGATCTGCTCCACGACCTTGGCGATCTGGTCGATGTGCTCGCCCTCCGGCGTGGGCCACGAACGCCACTGCACGCCGTAGACCGGGCCCAGGTCGCCGTTCTGGTCAGCCCACTCGTCCCAGATGGACACGCCGCGTTCCTGCAACCAGCGCACGTTCGAGTCGCCGCGCAGGAACCACAGCAGCTCCAGCGCCACGGACTTGAAGTGCACACGCTTGGTGGTGATGAGCGGGAACTCCTCGTCCGCCAGCGAGAAGCGCAACTGACGGCCGAACACGCTGCGCGTGCCCGTCCCCGTGCGATCGCTCTTGTGCGTTCCGTTTTCGAGGACGTCGCGCAGGAGGTCCTCGTACTGGGTGTTCACGCTCATGCGCACCAGTCTAGGCGTCGGCCGGGGGCCGCCGCGCGAGGCGTGGTCAGCCCCGCCCGGCCCCGCCGTTCAGGCGGCGTGGCGCCCCTGCGGCGCCGCGCCGTCGTCGTCCTGCCCGGCCACGAGCCACTGATACTGCGAGAAGCGATCGAGGTATTGGGCCACGTAGGAGCACGTGGGGATGACGCGCTTGTCGAGGGCCCACACGCGTTCAAGCACGATCGTCACGAGCGCCCGCGCATAGCCGTGGCGCGAGAACTCCTCCTTGATGATCGTGTGCTGCAGATCCAGCACGCCGTCCTCCTCGACGTAGCCGAGGAAGCCGATGTACTCCTCGCCGTCGAAGAGCGAAAAGCGCCCCTGCTCGGCGTCCAGGAGCACGCGCAGCTTCTCGTGGGCGATGAGCGGTGTCTGCGACATGGGAGCCTCCTGATGAGCGGTCGGTGAGGGAAAACGAGCGTAGCGCGCCGGGCGCGCGGGCGTCAGTCGTCGAAGGGCTCGTGGATCTCCACGGAGACGATCTTGTCCGAGCGGTCGAGCGGGCGCTGCACCACGATGACGGCGCCGGGGCGCAGGTACGGATCGCGCGTGGGCAGCGCGACGGCGGCCCCCGCCGTTGAACGCGAACGCAGCACGGAGAGCAACACGGGCAGCACCGGGCGGTGCGTGCACACGAGCGTGGCCTTCGCCTTCCCCAGCTGCTTCTCCAACACCTTGGCTGCCTTGGCCGGCTGCCGCGCCGCCGCGTGCTCCGTGAGCGCCGGGGCCGTGCGGATCTGCAGCTCGCGCAGGGCGGCGTAGGGGCGCACGGTCTGCAGGCAGCGCAGCCACGGGCTGCTGACCACGCGCTCGGGGCGCCAGGCCATGAGCATGGCGGCGAGGGCCGAGGCCTGGCGCTTGCCGGAGGTTGCGAGCGGGCGCTCGCCCTCCTCGCGGGTCCAGCCGGCGCGCGGCTTGGCCTTGGCGTGCCGGGCCAGCACGAGCGGCACGGTGTCCAAGCGGCCGGCCGCGAAGGCCTCCTCGAGGGCGTCGAGCGGGACGCGGTCCACCGCATTGCTGAGCAGGGCGCGGGCGTCCGCCACGCTGAGCCACTCGAGCGAGTCCACCTCGCCGCCGTCGGCCACGGCCTCGGAGGAGACCTTGGCCGCCCAGTAGAAAACGACCTTGGTGCCCTTGGCCACCTCGTAGCTCACCGCGGGCAACGGGATGCCGAGCGAGATGCGCAGCCCCACCTCCTCGCGGACCTCGCGCACGGCGCATTCGGCCACGGACTCGCCGAGGTCCAGCTTGCCCTTGGGGAAGGAGTAGTCGTCGTACTTGGGGCGGTGGATGACCAGCACCTCGAGCCGCCCCTTGCGGCGGCGCCACGGAAGGGCGCCGCCGGCCACGACGGCAAAGGTCACCTTGGCGAGTTCCGGCTCGTCGCAGGAACGCACCGGGAGTACTGCATCCGTGCTCATGCGCGGTGCGACCCCGTGGAGCGCTCGCGGGAGCGCAGCAGGTACTCCTGGATGTCCAGCAGCGGCTCGCCCTCCGGCCCGTGGGCGTGACGCGTCCAGGCGCCCTCGGCGTCGAGGTGCCAGGACGAGGTGCCCTCGTCGAGGTAGCGATCCATGAGGGTCACGAGATCGCTCTTCTCCTCGGGGTCGCTGAGGGAGACGAGGGCCTCCACGCGGCGGTCGAGGTTGCGGTGCATCATGTCGGCCGAGCCGATGTACACGGCGGCGTCCCCGCCGTTGCCGAAGCAGAACACGCGCGAGTGCTCAAGGAAGCGTCCAAGGATGGAGCGCACCCGGATGTTCTCGCTCAGGCCGGGCACGCCCGGGCGGATGGCGCAGATGCCGCGCACGATGACGTCGACCTTCACGCCGGCCTGCGAGGCGCGGTAGAGGGCGTCGATGATCGCCTCGTCCACCATCGAGTTGACCTTGATGATGACGCGGCCGGGCAGGCCGGCGCGCACGTGGGCGATCTCCCGCTCGATCAGGTCGATGAGGCCGGAGCGCAGCGAGCGCGGCGCCACGAGCAGGCGCTTGAAGGTCGTCTTGGGCGCGTAGCCGGAGAGCTGGTTGAAGAGCTTCGAGACGTCCTCGCCGACCTGCGGATCGCAGGTCAGCAGGCCCAGGTCCTCGTAGTAACGGGCCGTGCGCGGGTGGTAGTTGCCCGTGCCGATGTGCACGTAGCGGCGCAGGGTGTCGCCCTCGCGGCGCACCACGAGCGAGAGCTTCGAGTGCGTCTTGAGGCCAACGATGCCGTAGACCACGTGCACGCCGGCCTGCTCGAGCTTGCGGGCCCAGGAGATGTTGGCCTGCTCGTCGAAGCGGGCCTTGATCTCCACGAGGGCCAGGACCTGCTTGCCCGCCTCGGCGGCGTCGATCAGGGCGTCCACGATGGGGGAGTCGCCCGAGGTGCGGTACAGCGTCTGCTTGATCGCCTGCACCTTGGGGTCGGCCGCCGCCTGCTCCAGAAATGCCTGCACGCTCGTGGAGAAGGAGTCGTAGGGGTGGTGCAGCAGGATGTCGCGGCGGCGCACGGCGGCAAAGACGTTCGCGGCCTTGGAGGTCTCGGACTCGTTGAGGTAGCGCGAGGTGCGGGCCAGGTGCTTGGGGTAGTGCAGCGCCGGGCGATCGATCGAGGCGATCGCTCCGAGGCCGCGCAGATCCAGCGGGGAGGGGAGCGAGAAGACCTCGTCCTCCTCGACACCGAGCTCGCGGACCAGCAGCTGGTACACCGACGAGGAGATATCGTCGGCGATCTCGAGGCGGACCGGCGGGCCGAAGCGGCGGCGCAGCAGCTCCTTCTCGAGGGCCTGTAGGAGGTTCTCGGCGTCGTCCTCCTCGACCTCGAGGTCCTCGTTGCGGGTCACGCGGAAGGTGTGGTGCTCCACGACCTCCATGCCGGGGAAGAGCAGGTCGAGGTGCTCGGCGATGACGTCTTCGAGCGAGATGAAGCGCGCGGGGCTCTCGGCGCTGTGGCCGGCGCGCGGTCCGTCCACCGACACGAGGCGCGGCAGCACGTCCGGCACCTTGACCCTCGCGAAGAGCTGCTTGCCCGTGAGCGGATTGCGCACCAGGACGGCGAGGTTGAGGGAGAGGCCCGAGATGTACGGGAAGGGGTGCGCGGGGTCCACGGCCAGCGGCGTCAGGATCGGGAAGACCTGGTCGCGGAACCACGTGTGCAGGCGCTCCTGCGTGGCGGCATCGAGCTGATCCCAGCGCAGGAGGGAGATGTTCTCCTCGGCCAGGCGCGGGCGCACGAGCTCGGAGAAGGCGGCGGCGTGGCGGACCTGAAGCTCGTGGGCGCGCTGCAGGATCTGCTCGAGCTGATCCAGCGGGTTCACGCCGGCGGCGCTCGGCACGGCGATGCCGGCCGCGATGCGGCGCTTCAGGCCGGCCACGCGGACCATGAAGAACTCGTCGAGGTTGGAGGCGAAAATGGAGAGGAAGTTGACCCGCTCCAGCAGGTACAGCTCGGGGTCCTCGGCGAGCTCGAGGACGCGCGCGTTGAAGTCGAGCCAGCTCATCTCCCGATCGAGGAAGCGATCGAGGGAGAAACCGCCCTCCGGCTCGGCCGCCGGCGCGAACTCTGGGAGCTCGATGCGGTCGACGGTGGCCTTGGACGGGGTGACGTCGCGGTCGCCATAGTCTGGCGACGACGGGGTCTGGGTGGCTTCCACGTGGCCTCTCCTTGAGGTGGTGCGTCTGGCGCGGTTCGTGATGAAAGCATGGCTGACCACGTCGTCGGCTGTGCTGTCTCTCACCTTAGTCACAAGGGCATGCGCCTCACAGAACCTACGGCTCGACGTCGGGGCGCGGCTTGGCGTACATGACGTCGCCGTCCCAGCGTTCAAAGCCGAGCGAACGGTACAGGCGCACGGCTGCCTCGTTGTCGGCGTCGACGTAGAGCATGACCGAGCCCAGGCCGGCGTCGGCCAGGTACCGCAGGCCGGCGAGGGTGACGGCGCGGCCGAGGCCGCGACCCTGGGAGGCCGGGGAGATCCCGACGACGTAGACCTCGCCCACGGCGGGATGCTGGGCGCCCCTGGCATCGGTGGAGGCGGGGTGCACCTTGGTCCAGTGGAAGCCGAGCAGCGTGCCATCGGCGTCCTCGGCGAGGAGGAATCCGGCCGGGTCGAACCAGGGGGAGCGCTCGCGCTCGCGCAGATCGGCGAGGGTGAGGGCGCCCTGTTCGGGGTGGTGGGCAAAGGCCGCGGCGTTGAGCGCGAGCCAGGCTTCCTCGTCGGCGTCCGGCTCGAAGGCGCGCAGCCGCACGCCCTCCGGCAGCGTCGGCGCGGGCCACGCGGTGCTCTTGGCCCGCAGCCGCCAGAGCTGGCGGACCGGGGCGTAGCCGTGGAGCGCGGCGAGGCTGGCCGCCGCCTCCGAGTCGCCGTGGGACCACGCCGTGAGCTCCTCGTCCCCGTTCGCCTCGGCGACGGCGGCGGCGAGCTGGTCACCCACGCCGTGGCCGCGTTCCTCAGGGCGCACCACGAGCTCGAGCACGGACGGCTGGCCCGGGCCGCGCGTGATGATGGCGGCGCCGATGATCTCGTCGTCGTCGTGCTCTGGGCCCGCGCTCAAGAGCGCAATGTGACCCGAGATGACGGCGGCATCGTCCCCGCTGCGCAGGGCGCTCCAGGTTTGATCGTTAAACGGGGGAGTCCCGTCCGCCTCCTCGGCGGCGGCCGCCAGCTGGCCAAGGGCCGACATCGTGGCGGGGGTGGGGCGGCCGCTGAAGCGGCGCAGGTTCCACTCGGGGCGGGGGTCGGTGCTCATGCCACCACGGTAGACGGGCCGGTGCCGCTGGGCGAGACCGGGAAGCGGACCGGTGCGCTCAGGCGCTCGCGGTTCCCTCGCCGTCGGCGCTGAAGCGGTAGCCAACATTGCGCACCGTGCCGATGAGCTGCTCGTGATCGGGGCCGAGCTTGGCGCGCAGGCGGCGCACGTGGACGTCGACGGTGCGGGTGCCTCCGAAGTAGTCGTAGCCCCAGACCTCCTGCAGCAGGATCTCGCGCGTGAACACGCGGCCCGGGTGAGCTGCGAGGTGCTTGAGGAGCTCGAACTCCTTGAAGGTGAGGTTCAGGGGCCGGCCTGCGACCTTGGCCGTGTACGAGTCCTCGTCGATGACGACGCCGTGGACCTTGATGCGCGCCGGCGCCGGCTCGGGTTCGGCGCTGCGCCGGGCCGCGAGGCGCAGGCGCGCCTCGACCTCGGCGGGGCCGGCGGTCGCGAGGATGACGTCGTCCGCGCCCCAGGCGGGGCCGACGACGGCCATGCCGCCCTCGGTCAGGGCCAACAAGACGGGGGTGCTCAGGCGCAGGGCGCGGGCCGATTGGCACAGGGCGCGGGCGCCGACCAGATCGCTGCGGGCGTCCACGAGCAAGACGTCGGCCTGGGCGCCGCGGACGAGCGAGGCGTTCTCGGCCGGGGCGGCGACGACCTCGTGCCCCAGCAGCTGGAGGGAGGGCAACACGGAGTCCGGTTCGGATGCAGCCGTCAACAGCAGGACCTGGGCCACCTGTCGCCTCCTCATGAGAAAGGGTGTTCTTGCGCCGCGAGAACCGGTGTGTCTGGGGTATCTCAGGCGCTGGTCAGTCTACGCACGCCCATGTGACGGGCATGTTGCGTGCGCAACATGCGACGACGGTGGTCCGCCTCGGGCGCGCGGCCGGGCGCATGCGGCAGGATGAGGGGGTGCGTATCCCCAGCCTGCTCTTGACCATGGTGGCCGCCGCGGCCGTGCTGCTGGTGCCGACCGTGGTGCCAGCCGAGGCCGCCACCGCGGCGTCCGCCGTCGCGCTCGGGCTCCTCGTGGGCATCGTGGCCGGAGCGTGGCCGCGCGTCACGGGGCTGCGCCCGGCGCTGGCCTCCTCCGCCGTGCTGGCGCTCAGCGGCGGCGCCGCGCTCGCCACCTCCCTCGCCCTCCCGCTGGACGTCGCGCTCGCGTGGTGGCCCGCGTGCCTGGCGGTGGGTCTCCTCCTGACCTTTGTGGTGCAGCTCCTGCGCGGGCACGAGGCCCAGGGCAAGGTCGGCGCGCTCTCCGCCGGCGCGGCCGGCCTGCTCGTCGTCGTGTCCTCCGCCGGCTGGGGCGTGTGGTTGCGCCAGGCCGGCTCGCTCTCTGAGGTGTCGGTCGGCGCCCTCTGGGCCGCGGGCGGAAGCGTCCTCGCCCTGGGCCTCGTCGCCGCCGCGCTCCTGCGCTCCGTGACGAACGGCTGGGGGGCCGAGAGCCCCGCCGCGCCGGGCGAGGCGCGCCGCCTGGGCCGCCTGGCATGGATCGCAGCGGGGCTCGCGTGTGTGCTGGCCGCCGGCCTGCCCGCCGCCCTGATCTCGCAACTCGTGGCGTAGGCCCGCGACACCGACGCGGCGGCGTCGCTCAGAGCGGCTAGTATGGGCCGCATGCATGGTGAATTCATGGGTCTCGAAATCTTCTTCTACTGCCTGCTGGGCGTCGCTGGCCTGGCCATGGCGGGCTTTGCCGGTCTGGTGATCGCAAAGCTGTTCAAGGGCCAGAAGTAGGTCCTGCGCCGTGCCGATGGAACTTCCCGTCGACCTGACGCCCGAACTCGTGCCCCTCTCTTGGCTGCTCGGCAGCTGGGAGGGCTACGGCATGCTGGGCGAGGGCGAAGACGGAGATCAGCACATCTTCCAGCGCGCCACCTTCACTGACACCGGCCTGCCGGTCGTGGAGTACCGCGCCGAGACGTGGCTGGCCGATCCGGACGGCACGGTCATCCGCCCCCTCAGCGTGGAGAACGGCTTCTGGCAGCTGCACCGCCCCCTCACGGAGGCGGACGGCGGTCCCGGCCTCATCCCGGGCGATGTCGTGCCCGCGCTGCGCAACGCCGACGCCGTCGAGGAGCTGCGCAACGAAGCGGACGGCTTCGATCTGCAGGTGAGCATCTCGCACCCGCGCGGCGTCTCGGAGCTGTACCTGGGGCACATTAAGGGCCCGCAGATCACGCTCGCCACCGACTACGTGCTGCGCGGCGAGCACTCCCGCGAGTACGCCTCCGCCACGCGCATCTTCGGCCTCGTGGGCGGAGATCTGCTGTGGCGCTGGGACGTCTCCACGGGCGAGGGCCTCAAGGCTCACGCCTCGGCGGCGCTCAAGCGCCTCCCCGAACGCAAGGGCCGCCATCACGGCGGCGACGTCGTGCCCCCTCTCGAGGGCACGGACACCCCGGCCACCGAGCCGCAGGCGGACGAGCAGGACCAGGGTCCCGCCGCCTCCTGAACCTCCTCAAAGGAGCACAGCATGACCGAGGGCTTCGAGCCCCACGAGCAGGCCGCCGCGGAAGAACCGTCGGCGGCTTTGCCGTCCCCGGAGCGTTCCCCGCTGCTCGAGCTGCCCGGCGCCGTTGAGGCGGCCGGCACGGGCGTGGCGGATCACTACGGATCCCCGCTCATCGAGGGCCGCGAGCTGGATGCCGGCCGCGCCTTCGTCGACCTCTCGCACTGGGGCGTCGTCACGGTGAGCGGCCCCGATCGCCGCTCGTGGCTGCATTCGCTCACCTCGCAGGCCCTCGACCGCCTGGCGCCCGGTGCTCCGACCCGCACGCTCTTCCTCGATCTGCAGGGGCGCATCGAGTTCGACGCCCGCGTCGTTGACGACGGCGAAAGCACCTTCCTGCTCGTGGAGCCGGGCTTCGCCGAACCGCTGCGTGAGTGGCTTCACAAGATGCGCTTCATGCTGCGCGTCGAGGTCGCCGACGCGAGTGCGGCGTGGGCCGTGCTTGGCTCCAACGCCGATCTGCCCGTCGCCGTTCAGGGCGCGGGCCCGCGCTGGATCGATCCGTGGCCGGACGTCCAGGCCGGCGGGTACCCGTACGCCGTGTTCGAAGGCCACCCCGGCTCCGAGAACGACTGGCGCCTCGACCTCATCCCGCGGGCCGCGCTCGGCGCGGTGGCGCGGGAGCTCCTGGCGGCCGGCTGGCGCGCCGCCGGGCTGATGGCAGCGGAGCAGCTGCGCATCGCGGCGTGGGAACCGAGCCAGGCGGCCGAGGTCGACTCGCGCAGCATCCCGCACGAGTTGGATCTCCTGCGCACCGCCGTGCACCTGGCCAAGGGCTGCTACAAGGGCCAGGAGACCGTGGCCCGCACGCACAACCTGGGCCACCCGCCGCGGCGCCTCGTGTTCCTCGACCTGGACGGCATGGAGCACACGGTGCCGGCCGCCGGCGCCGAGGTGCAGCTCGACGGGCGCAAGGTCGGCACCATCACCTCCTCCGCCCTGCACCACGAGGCCGGGCCCATCGCCCTGGCGATCGTCCGGCGCAACACCGATCCGGCGGCCCTGCTCACCGTCGTGGACGGGGAGACGCGGTACGCCGCGGCGCAGACCACCATCGTCGTGCCGGACGCCGGAAGCGTCGTCGGACGCCCCGAGGGGATCCGCCGGCTCTGAGGCCCGGCCCGCCGTGCGGGCCGGGCCTCAGAGTGAACGACGGCGTGGGGCAGGTTTCGCACGAAACCCGCCCCACGCCGTCGTGCTGTGTCTTTCCCGCCTAGCCGAAGAGGATGGCGGCCTCGTCGTAGCGGTGCTGCGGCACGGTCTTGAGCGACTGGAGGGCGGCCTCGAGCGGGACGCGCTCGATGTCGGTGCCCTTGAGGGCCACCATGCGGCCCCACTCGCCGTCGGCCACGAGGTCGGCGGCGCCCATGCCCATGCGCGTCGCGAGGACGCGGTCGAAGGCCGTGGGCGTGCCGCCGCGCTGGATGTGCCCCAGCGTCGTGGCGCGCGTCTCGATGCCCGTCATCTCCTCGATGATGGGCGCGAGCCGGTCGCCGATGCCGCCCAGGCGCGGGCGGCCGTGGCGGTCGAGGCCGAGCGGCGTGTGCACCTCGTCGGCGTCCTCCGGGACGAAGCCCTCGGCCACCACCACGAGCGGCGCGCGGCCGCGATCCTCAGCGTCGCCCACCCACTCGGCGATCTGGGCCATGCTGACCTTCTGCTCGGGGATGAGGACGGCGTGCGCGCCGGCGGCCATGCCGGTGTGCAGCGCGATCCAGCCGGCGTGCCGGCCCATGACCTCGGCCACCATGCAGCGGTGATGCGACTCGCCCGTGGTGCGCAGGCGATCGATGGCCTCGGTGCCGATCTGCACCGCCGTGTCGAAGCCGAAGGTGTAGTCGGTGCCGCCGAGGTCGTTGTCGATCGTCTTGGGCACGCCAACGATCGGCAGGCCCTCGTCGGCGAGGCGCTTGGCACCGGCGAGCGTGCCCTCGCCGCCGATGGCGACGAGCGCGTCGAGGCCGTGGCGCTCGAGCGCGGCGGCGACGCCGGCCGCCCCGCCGCCCTCGGCGTTGTACGGATGGGTGCGGCTCGTCCCGAGAATCGTGCCGCCTTGCTTGGCGATGCCTCGAACCACGTGGCGGCTCAGGTCCACCGTGAGGTCCTCGAGGACGCCCTTCCAGCCGTCGAGGAAGCCCACGTATTCCTGATCGTGGGACTTGATTCCGTTGAGGACGGCGCCGCGGATGACTGCGTTGAGTCCGGGGCAATCGCCGCCGCTGGTCATGATGCCAACGCGCATGGCTACTGGCTCCTGTGTCGTGCGAAAACGTGCAGGGCACGACGTCGGGCCCAGGGGGTTTGTTCAGTGTATCCCGGCTCACACGCCGCGGGCGCCTGTCTTTCGCCGCGCCCGCGGGCGGCTAGCGGCCGCGGAACGAACGCACGATGCGCTGCAGCGGGAGGGAATTGTCCACCCACGGAACGATGAGCCACAGCACCAGGTAGGCGCCGATGCCCAGCACGGGCAGCAGGAACGAGACGAGCGTGACGAGCCGGACGATGTTGGCGTCCCAGCCGAAACGGTCGGCCAGGCCGGCGCAGACGCCGCCGACCCAGCGGCGGGGCCCGCGGCGGAAGGGGATGGCGCGCAGCGCGCGGTAGACGGTCTCCATGAGGCTCCTGGAAGGTGGGGCGCGGGGCCTCGGAAGCGACCCCACACGTGCTGACACCAGCATGCACGAGGGGCGGGTCACGTCCGCGGCGTTTCGCCGCGGGCGTGACCCGCCCCTCGACGGCCCTCGGGCCGGGGTGCAGGTGATCAGGAGAGCAGCTGGCGGATGCGCTCCACGCCCTCCGCGAGGTCCTCGTCGCCCAGGGCGTAGGAGAGGCGCAGGAAGCCGGAGGGGCCGAAGGCCTCGCCCGGGACCACGGCGACCTCGGCGCGCTCCAGGATGAAGTCGGCCAGCTCGGCGGAGGTCTGCGGCGTCACGCCGGCGTACTCCTTGCCGAGGGCACCGCGCACGTCGACGTAGGCGTAGAACGCGCCCTTGGGGGTAGGGCACTGGAAGCCGGGCACGGCGTTCAGTCCGGCCACCATGGCCTTGCGGCGGCGGTCGAAGGCGACCTTCATCTCGTCCACGGCGTCCAGGGGGCCGGCCACGGCGGCCAGCGCGGCCATCTGGGCCACGTTGGAGACGTTGCCGGTGGAGTGGGACTGCAGGTTGGACGCGGCCTTGATGACGTCGGCGGGGGCGATCATCCATCCCACGCGCCAGCCGGTCATGGCGTAGGTCTTGGCCACACCGTTCAGGATGACGACCTTCTCGAGACCGGGCGTGGCGGAAGCGATCGAGGTGAAGACGGCCTCGTCGTAGGTCAGGTGCTCGTAGATCTCGTCGGTGATGACCCAGAGGTCGTGCTCCAGGGCCCAGGCGCCGATCGCGGCGGTCTCCTCGGGCGAGTAGACGGCGCCCGTCGGGTTGGAGGGGGAGACAAACAGGAGCGCCTTGGTGCGCTCGGTGCGGGCCGCCTCGAGCTGCTCGAGGGTGACCTTGTAGCCCTGCTCCGGGCCGGCGAAGACGTCCACCGTGGTGCCGCCGGCCAGCGCGATCGCCTCGGGGTAGGTGGTCCAGTACGGCGCGGGCACGATGACCTCGTCGCCGGCGTCGATGAGCGTCTGGAAGGCGTTGTACACGGCCTGCTTGCCGCCGTTGGTCACGAGGACCTGATCCACCGACACGTCGATGCCGGAGTCGCGCTTGGTCTTGGCCACGATGGCCTCGCGCAGGGCAGGCTGGCCGTTGGTGGGGGAGTAGCGGTGGAAGCGCGGGTCGCGCGCGGCCTCGACGGCGGCCTCGATGACGTAGGCGGGGGTCGGGAAGTCCGGCTCGCCCGCGCCAAACCCGACCACGGGGCGGCCGGCGGCCTTCAGGGCCTTGGCCTTGGAGTCCACGGCGAGGGTCGCCGAAGGGGCGATGGCGGCGATGCGGGAGGAGATGCGTGACATGACGTCGTCAGATCCTTCTTCGGTTCTGTGGGGGCGCTTCGGGTGGGCGTTGCGCTCGCGTGCGCGACGCCTGCACCTCAATCCTAGGCACGCCGCGCCCGCGAGGGCGCGGCGTGGTCGCGATTGAGACGCTCCTGAACCCCGAGACAGGCGGGGGAGCGGTCCCGGTTCGACGTGGGGCCCCGGGAGCATGTAGACTCTTTACTCGTGTCACCCCGACGCCCCAGGGCTTCAGGGAAGACAACAAAGGGTAGTGGCGCAATTGGTAGCGCAGCGGTCTCCAAAACCGCAGGTTGCAGGTTCGAGTCCTGTCTGCCCTGCTCTCGGGAGCAACATCTCGAAACGAAGAACGGCGTGGATCGAATAGCCCCGAAGGGCTAGGGTCCGCGCCGCTTCGACATGACGGACACGGAGGGGCGCAGGTGACCGACACCACGGTGAAGGGCTCCGGAGCGAGCAAGAAGAAGCGCGGCTTCTTCAGTGCCATCGGCCTGTTTCTGGCCCAGGTGGTCCAGGAACTCAAGAAGGTCGTGTCGCCGACCCGCCGCGAGCTGGTGAACTACTGGCTCGTGGTGCTGGCCTTCGTGGTCATCGTCATGATCGTCGTCGGCCTGCTGGACACTCTGTTCGGCCAGCTGTCGATGTGGACCTTCACCCGGCCTGCGGAGCAGTAGTTCGGCCCCTTGCGGCCCGAGCTAGCTCGGGCCGCGTGGCCACCACACCCTCTGAAGTACCGATCACGAAAGCAGGAAGTTCGCGTGTCCGAGCAGGAACTCGAAGCCCAGAACGTCGAGGAGTCGCTCGAGAGCACCCTCGAGGTGCCCGCGGAGTCCGACGCCGAGCAGGCGACGGACGCTTTTGTCGTCTCCGAGGGTGAGGTCGCCGAGGTCGAGGAGACCGAGTCCGACGAGGACCCCAACGCCGCGATCCTGGCCGAGTTCCGCACCAAGCTGCGCCGCCTGCCCGGTGACTGGTACGTCATCCACTCGTACGCCGGTTACGAGAACCGTGTGAAGGTGAACCTGGAGACCCGCATCCAGACCCTGAACATGGAGGATTTCATCTACGAAATCCAGGTCCCCATGGAAGACGTCGTGGAGATCAAGAACACGACCCGCAAGACCGTGCGTCGCGTTCGCATCCCCGGCTACGTGCTGGTGCGCATGGAGCTCACCGATGAGTCGTGGGGCGTCGTTCGCCACACCCCCGGCGTCACCGGCTTCGTTGGCAACGCCCACGATCCCGTGCCGCTGAGCCTGGACGAGGTCTACTCCATGCTGGAGCACACCATCGTCCCCGCCGCCGAGGCCGAGAAGTCCGGCAAGGAAGCCAAGGTCCCGGTCACCGACGTGAAGGTCGACTTCGAGGTCGGCGAGTCCGTCATCGTCAACGACGGCCCGTTCGAGACGCTGCCGGCGACCATTTCCGAGATCAAGCTCGAGGCCCGCCAGCTCGTGGTCCTCGTCTCGATCTTCGAGCGCGAGACGCCCGTGACACTCTCGTTCTCCCAGGTCACCAAGATCTCGTAGTTTTTTTAGTCTTCGCCCCTCATGACCCGCTTTGTTGTGGGGGCGCGATTCAGGCCGCCGCGCCACGGCGGCCACACTCCCGGTCCACGCTCCTGTGGGTGGGGAAGAAGCAAGAAGGGAAGGACCATTCATGGCCCCCAAGAAGAAGGTCTCCGGCCTCATCAAGCTGCAGATCCAGGCAGGCGCCGCTAACCCGGCCCCGCCGATCGGCCCCGCGCTCGGCCAGCACGGCGTCAACATCATGGAGTTCTGCAAGGCCTACAACGCTGCGACCGAGTCGCAGCGCGGCAACGTCATCCCGGTGGAGATCACCGTGTACGAGGATCGCTCGTTCACGTTCATCACCAAGACGCCGCCGGCCGCCGAGCTCATCAAGAAGGCCGCTGGTGTCCCCAAGGGCTCCGGCGTGCCGCACACGCAGAAGGTCGGCTCGCTGACCCAGGCGCAGGTTGAGGAGATCGCCACCACCAAGATGGAGGATCTCAACGCCAACGATCTGGCCGCCGCCTCCAAGATCATCGCCGGTACCGCCCGCTCCATGGGCATCACCGTCCAGGGCTGAGAGCCCTGAAACCGGTTTCCCCAAGCCTTGGGGGAGCCACTACTTGTCCGGCGCAGTAGCGCCAGACGGTGGAAGGGTCGCGCGACCCGCATGACCACGACTGCATAAGGAGACAAACGCAGATGGCAAAGCGCAGCAAAGCATACGAGGCAGCCGCCGCCAAGATCGAGGCCGGCAAGCTGTACGCCCCGGTCGAGGCGATCGCCCTCGCCCGCGAGACAGGTTCGGCCAAGACCGACTCGACCATCGAGGTGGCCTTCCGCCTCGGCGTCGATCCCCGTAAGGCCGACCAGATGGTCCGCGGCACGGTGAACCTGCCCAACGGCACCGGCAAGACCGCCCGCGTGGTCGTCTTCGCCAACGGTGACAAGGCCGAGGCCGCCCGCGAGGCCGGCGCCGACTTCGTCGGTTCGGACGAGCTCATCGAGAAGATCCAGGGTGGCTGGACCGACTTCGACGCCGCCGTCGCGACGCCGGACCTCATGGGCAAGGTGGGCCGCCTGGGTAAGATCCTGGGCCCCCGTAACCTGATGCCGAACCCGAAGACCGGCACGGTGACCATGGACGTCGCCAAGGCCGTCAACGACATCAAGGGTGGCAAGATCGACTTCCGCGTCGACAAGCACTCGAACCTGAACTTCATCATCGGCAAGGCTTCCTTCTCGACCGAGGCTCTGGCTCAGAACTACGCCGCAGCCCTGGACGAGGTCCTCCGCCTGAAGCCGTCGGCTTCGAAGGGCCGCTACATCCAGAAGGCCACCATGGCCACCACCTTCGGCCCCGGCATCGCCGTGGATCCGAACGTGACCCGCGTGATCTCTGCCTGAGACCACTAGCTCCTCGTGAGCGAACGAAGGCCCCGGCGCGTGCGCCGGGGCCTTCGTGTTTCCCCGCTGCGGCCGCCCCGACTCCTGTCCCAAGGACGGAAGACGTCGGGGCGTAGAGTTACGCAAAGGTCTAGCCAAAGAATCCGAATTTCAGGAGTTGCCCTGCCGCTTTCGCCTGCTATGCTGAGCTCGAACGTGGTGCCAGGTTGCATGACAGGGCGACCGGCACCGCGCGGCTTCACCTGATGCCCCCAAGACCCGGTGGAGCCACTGCCGCCGGTCGGTCCCCCCAAGGACCGGTGGCCAGAGGCCCCCTTCCACCCCCAATGGGAAGGGGGCCTCGTCATGTCCTCGGGCCCTCGGTGCCGGCGCGTGTCTCAGCTCACCCCGCCCCCGATTTGGACGCGCCGCCCAGCGCCTGTAGTCTTGGAAGGTACCGAAGACCGTCGGTCGTGCCGCTGCCAGTGGCACTGAAGGTTCCCGCTCGCGGGACGGCCCACGCAGGTGACGAACTCTTGACGCGTTGTTTTCAGCGCGAACACGAGCCCCGTACCTGCGTACGGGGCTCGTCTCGTTTCCGGGGGCTTGACCGACCTCACCCCGGAAGGAGGGTTATGGCTACGTCGCAGAAGGAGATTTCCGTCGAGGAAATCACCGCCGACTTCAAGGAGTCGTCCGCCGCTGTCCTGACCGAATACCGTGGGCTCACCGTTGCGCAGCTCAAGACTCTCCGTCGTTCGCTTGGTGCCGACACCAAGTACACGGTTGTCAAGAACACCCTGACGGGCATTGCGGCCAAGGCTGCCGGCATCGACGCGTTCGATGGCCAGCTGACCGGACCCACCGCCATTGCCTTCATCAAGGGCGACGCCGTCGCGGCCGCTAAGGGCCTCACGGATTTCGCGAAGGACAACGACAAGCTCATCATCAAGGCTGGCTTCTTTGAGGGTCAGGCCATGGACGCGGCGGAGATCGCCGCGCTGGCCGCTCTCGAGTCCCGCGAGCTGCAGCTGGCCCGCGTGGCCGGTGTGCTGCAGGCCCCGGCTTCGGCCGCTGCCCGCATCATCGACGCGCTGCGCCTGAAGCTCGAGGAGGGTGCCCCGGCCGCTGTCGAGACGCCCGCCGAGGCCCCCGCCGCCGAGGAGGCCGCCCCGGCCGCCGAGGAAGCGACTCCCGAGGCCTGAGCCTCGAACCCACCAGAACACTTAGCCGTTGACCGCCTGAATGCGGGACGCGGCGCTTGAGAAAGGACGCCAACCATGGCGAAGCTCAGCACCGAAGAGCTCCTTGAGTCCTTCAAGGAGATGACCATCATCGAGCTCTCCGAGTTCGTGAAGCAGTTCGAGGAGACCTTCGAGGTCACCGCCGCCGCCGTCGCCGTTGCCGGCCCGGCCGCCGGTGCCGCCGCCGCCGAGGAGGAGAAGGACGAGTTCGACGTCATTCTCGAGTCCGCTGGCGACAAGAAGATCGGCGTCATCAAGGAGGTGCGCGCCCTGACCTCCCTCGGCCTGAAGGAGGCCAAGGAGCTCGTTGATGGCGCGCCGAAGGCCGTCCTCGAGGGCGCCAACAAGGAGACCGCGGAGAAGGCCAAGGAGGTCCTCGAGGCCGCCGGTGCCACAGTCACCCTCAAGTGATCTCGTCCGGGGTCTGCCCCGGATGTCTCACGCGTTCGAGCCCCGTTCCGCCTCTGGCGGGACGGGGCTCGTCCCGTTTCCGAGCGGGGCAACGCGGGACGGGAGCACCGCCCCGCGCAGCGGGCCCTGAGCTGGCGTGAAGGGCGCACCCAGCGCCCGACGACGCGGCGTGGCGGCCGGTGCACCCGGCTCGCCCTGAGCGGGTGGTGAGGCGGGCGCCCACGGCGCCGACGCGCCGTCGTGCCCTTCAATGCGCAAGGCCGCGCTCGCCCTGAGGGCGAGCGCGGCCTCGCGCGTGCGTGGCGAGTCCCGGCTTAGGCCTCGAAGAGCAGGGCCTCGCCCTGACCGCCGCCGCCGCACAGGCTCACGGCCGCCTTGCCGCCGCCGCGGCGCACCAGCTCCATCACCGCGGTGAGCGCCAGACGTGCGCCGGAGGCGCCGATGGGGTGGCCGAGCGCGATGGCGCCGCCGTGCAGATTGGTGCGCTCCCACGAGTAGTCGAGGTCCTTGAGGGACTGCACGCCCACGGCGGCGAAGGCCTCGTTGATCTCGATGAAGTCGAGCTCCTCGACGCTCCAGCCCTGGCGCTGCACGGCCTGCTTGATGGCGTGGGCCGGCTGGGACTGTAGCGAGTTATCCGGGCCGGCCACCTGGCCAGCCGCGCCGATCGTCGCGAGGATCTCGCGTCCGTTGGCCTCGGCCCACTCGCGTGAGGCAACGACGAGGGCCGCGGCGCCGTCGGAGAGCGGCGAGGAATTGCCGGCCGTGATGGTGCCCTCCTTGGCGAAGGCGGGGCGCAGGCCGGCGAGGGTCTCGACCGTGGTCTCGGGGCGCACGCCCTCGTCCGAGGAGACGACGGTGTCGCCCTTGCGGCCCTTGATCGTCACGGGGGCGATCTCCTCGGCGAGGAGGGCGGCCGAGGCCGCGGCGCGCTGATGCGAGTCGGCGGCGAGGGCGTCCTGCTCCTCGCGCGTCAGGCCGAGCGGGGCGTTGTGGTTCTCCGTGGAGATGCCCATCGTGATCTTCTCGAAGGCATCGGTCAGGCCGTCGTGGGCCACCGAGTCGACGGCGGTGAAGTCGCCGTAGCCCCAGCCCATGCGCGAACCGGGCAGCACGTGCGGGCCGTTGGTCATGGACTCCATGCCGCCGGCCACGACCACGTCCGCCTCGCCGAGGCGCACCATGCGGGCGGCCTGGGTGACGGAGAGCAGGCCGGAGAGGCAGACCTTGTTGAGCGTCTCGGCGGGGACGTCCCAGCCGATCCCCGCGGCGATGGCCGCCTGCTTGGCCGGGTTCTGTCCGCAACCGGCCTGCACCACCTGGCCCATGAAGACGTAGTCGACGGCGTCGGCCGCCACGCCTGAGCGCTCGAGGGCGCTGGCGATGGCGTGGGCGCCGAGGGCCGTGGCGCCGAGGGCGGCCTGCGCTCCCTTGAGCTTGGTGAACGGGGTGCGTGCGCCTCCGAGGACAACGGCGTCCCGGGGATGCGGTGCGGACATGATTCCTCCTGCTGTGCGCGGCTCTGCGGCGGCGCTGAGTCAGATCGGGCCGGGTGTGCCCAACGGGTTCAACCCTACCGGGGGCCATGAGGTGCGTCACACTCGGTTGCGGCGGCGGCGGCGGCCGGCCGGCGGCGCCGTGGCGGCCGCGGGGCCGCCCGAATCCGCGGCGGGCCGCGCCGCGCAAGCCGCCACGCGGCTACGCGCGGGGCAGAGTAGCGCAGATCACGCGCCGCGCCCGCCCGGGGGTATCGACATGCTTGCCATCCTGTCCTAGGATGGACCTTTGCGGCTTCCCAGTCCTCAGTCCGACCTTCATATAGCGGTGGGTCGGCTCCCGTTGTGGTGCCCGCGCTTGGCGCGGATAGAGGGGGAGCTGCTCACCGGAAACATGACGGTCTGTGGAAGGATCCCTCTTGGTCGCCTCGAGCACCTCTACGAACTCAACCGCTAGTTCGGCCCGTACCGCGGAAGCGGCCGGCCGCCTCTCCTTCGCCAAGATCCACGAACCCCTCGACGTCCCGGATCTGCTGGCACTGCAGACCGAATCGTTCGACTGGCTCGTGGGCAACGAGCGCTGGCAGGCGCGCGTGGCAGAAGCTGACGCGATCGGCGATAAGGGCGTGTCCCGCACGCCGGGCCTGGCAGAGATCTTTGAAGAGATCTCCCCGATCGAGGATTTCCAGGGCACCATGTCCCTGAGCTTCTCGGAGCCGGAGTTCGCCGACCCCAAGTACACCCTTGCTGAGTGCAAGGATCGCGACACCACCTACTCGGCCCCGCTGTACGTCAAGGCCGAGTTCATGAACAACATCACGGGCGAAATCAAGCAGCAGACCGTGTTCATGGGCGACTTCCCGCTCATGACCGAGAACGCGACGTTCGTCATCAACGGCACCGAGCGTGTCGTCGTGTCCCAGCTCGTCCGCTCGCCGGGCGCGTACTTCGACCGTACCCCGGACAAGACCTCGGATAAGGAGATCTTCTCCGCGAAGGTCATCCCGTCCCGCGGTGCCTGGTTCGAGCTCGAGATCGACAAGCGCGATCAGGTCGGCGTTCGCCTCGACCGCAAGCGCAAGCAGTCGGTCACGGTCCTGCTGAAGGCCCTGGGCTGGAGCGAGGGTCGCATCCTCGAGGAGTTCGGCGGCTACGAGTCGATCCGTGTCACCCTCGAGAAGGACACCGTCCAGACCGAGGACGAGGCGCTGCTGGATATCTACCGCAAGCTGCGCCCGGGAGAGCCGCCGACGGTCGAGGCCGCCAAGACCCTCCTCGAGAACCTGTACTTCAACCCCAAGCGCTACGACCTGGCGAAGGTGGGCCGTTACAAGCTCAACCGCAAGCTGGGCGTGGACGTGGCCATCGATGCTCTGGATGCCTCCGTGCTCTCCGAGCTCGACATCGTCGCCATGATCCACTACCTGTGCGCCATCCACGCCGGCGAGAAGACCATCAAGGGCTTCCGCAACGGCGAGGAGGCGGAGATCCGCGTTGAGGTCGACGACATCGACCACTTCGGTAACCGCCGCATCCGCGCCGTGGGCGAGCTCATCGAGAACCAGGTCCGCACGGGCCTCTCCCGCATGGAGCGCGTCGTCCGCGAGCGTATGACGACGCAGGACGTCGAGGCCATCACGCCGCAGACCCTGATCAACATCCGCCCCGTGGTGGCTGCGATCAAGGAGTTCTTCGGTACCTCGCAGCTCTCGCAGTTCATGGACCAGAACAACCCGCTGGCCGGCATCACGCACAAGCGTCGCCTGTCCGCGCTGGGCCCGGGCGGTCTCTCTCGCGACCGCGCCGGTATGGAGGTCCGTGACGTCCACCCGTCGCACTACGGCCGCATGTGCCCCATCGAGACCCCTGAAGGCCCGAACATCGGCCTGATCGGCTCGCTGGCAACCTACGGTCGCATCAACCCCTTCGGCTTCATCGAGACCCCGTACCGCAAGGTCGTTGACGGTGTCGTCACCGAGCAGGTTGACTACCTCACGGCCGATGAGGAGATGGACTTCCAGATCGCGCAGGCGAACGCCCCGCTGACGACGGATAACCACTTCGAAGAGGACCTGGTCCTGTGTCGTGAGCGCGGCGGCGGCGGCGAGCCCGTCCTGGCCGACCCGGCTCACATCGACTACATGGACGTCTCCCCGCGCCAGATGGTGTCGGCCGCTACGGCCCTCATCCCCTTCCTGGAGCACGACGACGCCAACCGCGCCCTCATGGGTGCGAACATGCAGCGCCAGGCCGTGCCGCTTCTGAAGACCGAGGCGCCCGTGGTCGGCACCGGCATGGAGAAGTTCCTTGCCGTTGACTCCGGCGACGCCGTCATGGCCAAGAGGCCCGGCGTCGTGACCGAGGTGTCCGCCGATCTCGTGACCGTCATGAACGACGACGGCACCGAGACGCACTACCCGATCATGAAGTTCGCCCGCTCCAACCAGGGCAACGGCTACAACCAGCACGTCGTGGTCACCGAGGGCGATCGCGTCGAGTTCCAGTCCCTCATCGCCGACGGTCCCGCGACCGACGGCGGCGAGCTGGCGCTCGGCAAGAACCTCCTCGTGGCGTTCATGCCGTGGCACGGCCTGAACTACGAGGATGCGATCATCCTCTCCGAGCGCATGGTCTCCGACGATGTCCTGACCTCGATCCACATCGAGGAGCACGAGGTCGACGCCCGCGACACCAAGCTTGGTGCCGAGGAAATCACCCGCGACATCCCGAACGTCTCCGAAGAGGTGCTCTCGCAGCTCGACGAGCGCGGCATCATCCACATCGGTGCCGAGGTCGAGGCCGGCGACATCCTCGTGGGTCGCGTGACCCCCAAGGGTGAGACCGAGCTGACCCCCGAGGAGCGCCTGCTGCGCGCCATCTTCGGCGAGAAGTCTCGCGAAGTGCGCGACACCTCCCTGAAGGTGCCCCACGGCGAGTCCGGCACCGTCATCGGCGTGCGCATCTTCGATCGCGACAACGACGACGAGCTGCCCCCGGGCGTCAACCAGCTGGTCCGCGTGTACGTGGCCCAGAAGCGCAAGATCACCGTGGGTGACAAGCTCTCCGGCCGTCACGGCAACAAGGGCGTCATCTCCAAGATCCTGCCGCTCGAGGACATGCCGTTCCTGGCCGATGGCACCCCGGTGGACATCATCCTGAACCCGCTCGGCGTCCCCGGTCGCATGAACGTGGGCCAGATCCTCGAGATCCACCTTGGTTGGGCTGCCAAGCAGGGTTGGAACATCGAGGGCGAGCCCGAGTGGATCAAGGAGCTTCCGAACCTCCCGCGCGTGACCGGCCCCACGAAGGTCGCCACCCCGGTGTTCGACGGCGCCCACGAGGACGAGATCCGCGGCATTCTTGACCACACCAACGAGACCCGTGACGGCGTGCGCCTGATCGGCAACTCGGGCAAGGCGCAGCTGTTCGACGGTCGCTCCGGCGAGCCGTTCCCGGACCCCGTGTCGGTCGGCTACATGTACATCCTGAAGCTGCACCACCTGGTGGACGACAAGATCCACGCGCGCTCCACGGGCCCGTACTCGATGATCACGCAGCAGCCGCTGGGCGGTAAGGCCCAGTTCGGCGGCCAGCGCTTCGGCGAGATGGAGGTGTGGGCGCTCGAGGCTTACGGCGCCGCTTACACCCTCCAGGAGCTCCTGACCGTGAAGTCGGATGACATCCACGGTCGCGTGAAGGTCTACGAGGCCATCGTCAAGGGCGAGAACATCCCCGCCCCGGGCGTGCCGGAGTCCTTCAAGGTGCTGCTCAAGGAAATGCAGTCGCTCTGCCTGAACGTCGAGGTTCTCTCCACCGAGGGCGAGAAGCTGGACATGCGCGACGCGGACGAGGAAGTCTTCCGCGCCGCCGAGGAGCTGGGTATCAACCTGTCCAACGTCGAGCCCAGCTCGGTCGACGAGGTCTGAGTAGCGCGGCGGTGACCGGGCACCCGCCCGGTCGCCGCCCCCTCAGCCCTCCTTTCCGTCGTCGAACAGCCGCGAGCCGGCTGCGAGCGACGACGACGACTTCCGAACTTCACTGAAAGAGAGCAAGGACCACATGTCCAACGATTCCTCCTTCGGCCTCATGCAAATCGGCCTCGCCACCGCGGATCAGATCCGCGAGTGGAGCTACGGCGAGGTCAAGAAGCCCGAGACCATCAACTACCGCACGCTCAAGCCCGAGAAGGACGGCCTCTTCGGCGAGCAGATCTTCGGCCCCACCCGTGACTGGGAGTGCGCCTGCGGTAAGTACAAGCGCGTGCGCTTCAAGGGCATCATCTGCGAGCGCTGCGGCGTCGAGGTGACCCGTTCCAAGGTCCGTCGTGACCGCATGGGCCACATCGAGCTCGCCGCTCCCGTGACCCACATCTGGTACTTCAAGGGCGTTCCCTCGCGCCTTGGCTACCTGCTGGATCTGGCCCCGAAGGACCTCGAGAAGGTCATCTACTTCGCCGCCTACATGATCACCAAGGTCGACGACGATCGTCGTCACGCCGAGCTGCCGAACCTGCAGGCTCAGCACGACCTGGCCATCAAGAAGATCGCCGACACCCGCGACGCCGACATCGCCGCCATCGGTCAGGACCTGGAGAAGGACCTGGCTCGCCTGGAGGACGAGGGCGCCAAGGCCGCCGAGAAGAAGAAGACCCGCGACGCTGCCGACAAGGTCATGGCCCAGGTGCGCAAGCGCGCCGACGCCGAGATCGAGCGCGCCACCGCCGTGTGGGAGCGCTTCAAGGGCATCAAGGTCGGCGACCTCGAGGGCGACGAGGGCCTGTTCCGCACCATGCGCGAGAAGTACGGCGTGTACTTCGAGGGTTGCATGGGCGCCGAGGCCATCCAGAAGCGCCTGCAGGACTTCGATCTTGCCGCCGAGTCCGAGAACCTGCGCGAGATCATCGCGACGGGCAAGGGCCAGCGCAAGACCCGCGCCCTGAAGCGCCTCAAGGTCGTCAACGCCTTCCTGTCGACGTCCAACTCGCCGACCGGCATGGTCCTGGACGCCGTTCCGGTGATCCCGCCGGAGCTGCGCCCCATGGTGCAGCTGGACGGTGGCCGCTTCGCGACCTCCGACCTCAACGATCTCTACCGTCGCGTGATCAACCGCAACAACCGCCTCAAGCGCCTGCTTGAGCTGGGTGCTCCGGAGATCATCGTCAACAACGAGAAGCGCATGCTGCAGGAGTCCGTTGACTCCCTGTTCGACAACGGTCGCCGCGGTCGCCCGCAGACCGGCCCGGGCAACCGCCCGCTGAAGTCGCTCTCCGACATGCTCAAGGGCAAGCAGGGCCGCTTCCGTCAGAACCTGCTCGGCAAGCGCGTTGACTACTCGGGCCGTTCGGTCATCGTGGTCGGCCCGCAGCTGAAGCTGCACCAGTGCGGTCTGCCCAAGCAGATGGCCCTGGAGCTCTTCAAGCCCTTCGTGATGAAGCGCCTGGTTGACCTCAACCACGCGCAGAACATCAAGTCCGCCAAGCGCATGGTGGAGCGTTTCCGCCCGCAGGTGTGGGACGTGCTGGAAGAGATCATCTCCGAGCACCCGGTGCTGCTGAACCGTGCACCTACCCTGCACCGCCTGGGCATCCAGGCCTTCGAGCCGCAGCTGATTGAGGGTAAGGCCCTCCAGCTGCACCCGCTCGTGTGTGCCGCGTTCAACGCCGACTTCGACGGCGACCAGATGGCCGTGCACCTGCCCCTGAGCCCCGAGGCCCAGGCGGAGGCGCGCATCCTGATGCTCTCCTCGAACAACATCCTGAAGCCCTCGGACGGCCGCCCGGTCGCCCTCCCGGCCCAGGACATGATCATCGGTCTGCACCACCTCACCACCAAGCGTGAGGGTGTGGCCGGCGAGGGTCGCGCGTTCTCGTCCCTGCCGGAGGCCCTCATGGCCTTCGACCGCGGCGAGCTCCACCTGAACGCCGTCGTCAAGATCCAGGTCGAGGGCTTCGTGCCCTCCGATGAGCAGCCGGCCCCCGAGGGCTGGGAGCCGGGCAACCTGGCGCTCATCGAGACCTCCCTCGGCCAGGTGCTCTTCAACGAGACCCTGCCGGAGGACTACCCCTGGTTCGAGGGTGTCGCCACCAAGGGCGCCCTGGGCGATCTGGTCAACGACCTCGCCGAGCGCTACCCTAAGGTCGTCACGGCCGCCACGCTGGACAACCTGAAGAACTACGGCTTCACCTGGGGCACGCGCTCCGGCGTGACCGTGGCGATCTCGGACGTCACCTCGAACATGGACAAGCCGGCCATCCTGGCTCCCTACGAGGTGCGCGCCCTGAAGGTGCAGCAGCAGTACGACAACGGCCTCATCGCCGATGACGAGCGCCGCTCCGAGCTGATCGACATTTGGACCCAGGCCACCGATGAGGTTGCCGAGGCCATGAAGAACGGCATGGAGCGCCTGAACACCATTAACCGCATGGTGACCTCCGGTGCCCGTGGTAACTGGCTGCAGCTGCGCCAGATCGCCGGTATCCGTGGTCTGGTGTCAAACCCGCAGGGCGAGATCATCCCGCGTCCGATCAAGTCCTCCTACCGTGAGGGCCTGTCCGTTCTCGAGTACTTCATCGCCACCCACGGCGCCCGTAAGGGCCTCGCGGATACGGCGCTGAAGACCGCCAACTCGGGTTACCTGACCCGTCGTCTGGTGGACGTCTCGCAGGACGTCATCGTGCGCGAGGACGACTGCGGCACCACCCGCGGCCTCGTCGTGCCGATCGCCTCCCACGAGGGCGGCGAGCGTCACCTGCACGAGACCGTCGAGAACTCGGCGTACACCCGCACGCTGGCCCAGGACGTCGTCGACGCCAACGGCGAGATCCTCGCCACGGCCGGCGAGGACGTGGGCGATGTGCTCATCGCCAAGCTGTACGAGGCCGGCGTGGACGAGGTGCGCGTGCGCTCAGTGCTCACGTGTGAGTCCGCCGTCGGCACCTGCGCGCTCTGCTACGGCCGTTCGCTGGCCTCCGGCAAGCTCGTGGACATCGGCGAGGCCGTGGGCATCATCGCCGCACAGTCCATCGGTGAGCCCGGCACGCAGCTGACCATGCGTACGTTCCACTCGGGTGGTGTGGCCTCCTCCGGCGATATCACCCAGGGTCTGCCCCGTATCCAGGAGCTCTTCGAGGCCCGTACCCCGAAGGGTCTGGCCCCGATCTCCGAGGTCGCCGGCCGGGTCAGCATCGAGGATGGCGAGCGCAGCCTGCGCGTCGTCGTGACCCCCGATGATGGCTCCGAGGAAGAGGCCTACCCGGTCCTGCGCCGTTCGCGTCTGCTGGTCGGCGATGGCGAGCACATCGAGGTCGGCACGCAGCTGGCCGCGGGTGCCATCGACCCCAAGCAGGTCCTGCGCGTGCTCGGCCCCCGCGAGGCCCAGAAGTTCCTGGTCCGCGAGGTGCAGTACGTGTACCAGTCCCAGGGTGTGGGCATCCACGACAAGCACGTCGAGGTCATCGTCCGCCAGATGCTTCGCCGCATCACGGTCATCGACCAGGGCGACACCACGCTGCTGCCGGGTGAGCTGACGGACCGCGCCACGTTCCAGAACGCCAACCGCAAGGCCGTCTCCGAGGGTCTGCGTCCGGCGTCCGGTCGTGACGAGCTCATGGGTATCACCAAGGCCTCCCTGGCCACCGACTCGTGGCTCTCGGCCGCCTCCTTCCAGGAGACGACCCGAGTCCTCACGCAGGCGGCCATGGAGGGCAAGAGCGACCCGCTGCTCGGCCTGAAGGAGAACGTGATCATCGGCAAGCTGATCCCGGCCGGCACCGGCCTGGATCGCTACACGCAGGTGAACGTGGAGCCCACGGAGGAGGCCAAGGCGTCCTTCTACTCGGGCCCCTCCGCCTTCACGGGCTTCGACTACGCCGGCGTCGATGGGCTGGGTGGCGACTTCACCGCCATGTCCATGGACGACTACGGCTTCGGCGGAGACTTCCGCTGATCCGCTAGCCGGACACGCAAGGGCCCGCCTTCCCGTCAGGGGAGGCGGGCCCTTCCGCGTCCCCGGTCCCGCTCCGTCGTGCCGGGTGAGCGCCACAGCGGTGGGGGAGGGGCGCCCAGGGGCCGGTAGTGTCCCGGCGGAGGGGGCCAGGCGGGCCAGGAAACGGCCCGACGGCGGGCGCCCGCCGGTGTGGGGAGGCCCACCTTGGGACTTGCCTGATCTCCTGCTAGAGTGTTAACGAGAGTTTTTTGTTGTGGCGAAGTGGACCCAGTCCGTGCCGCGCGCAGGTTGCGCGGCGTACGCCACACTTTCGCACGCCTACGGTCGTTTTGTCCGGTCCGCGCGAGGAAAACGACCACGTCGAGTGCGCTGGTGATCCCCACTGGCTAGCGTTCGGCATCCACTTCAACATTGGAGGACACGAAAGTGCCTACTATTCAGCAGCTGGTCCGTAAGGGCCGGACGCCGAAGGTCTCCAAGACCAAGGCGCCCGCGCTCAAGGGCAACCCCATGCGTCGTGGCGTGTGCACCCGTGTGTACACCACCACCCCGAAGAAGCCGAACTCCGCCCTGCGTAAGGTCGCCCGCGTGCGCCTCGCCGGTGGCGTTGAGGTCACCGCTTACATCCCGGGTGTGGGCCACAACCTGCAGGAGCACTCCATCGTGCTGGTCCGCGGCGGTCGCGTGAAGGACCTCCCGGGTGTCCGTTACAAGATCGTCCGCGGCGCCCTCGACACCCAGGGTGTCAAGGATCGCGGCCAGGCTCGTTCCCGCTACGGCGCCAAGAAGGAGAAGAAGTAATGCCTCGCAAGGGTCCCGCGCCGAAGCGCCCCATCGTTCTCGATCCGGTCTACGGCTCCCAGCTGGTCACCCAGCTGATCAACAAGGTGCTGCAGGACGGCAAGAAGTCCACCGCCGAGCGCATCGTCTACGGTGCTCTTGAGGGCGCTCAGGCCAAGACGGGCACCGACCCGGTGGCCACGCTCAAGAAGGCCATGGACAACATCAAGCCGGCCCTCGAGGTCCGCTCCCGCCGCGTCGGTGGCGCCACCTACCAGGTGCCCGTCGAGGTCAAGCCGGGCCGTTCCACGGCCCTGGCCCTGCGCTGGCTCGTTGGCTTCTCGAAGGCCCGCCGCGAGAAGACCATGACCGAGCGTCTCATGAACGAGATCCTTGACGCCTCGAACGGCCTGGGTGCTGCGGTCAAGCGCCGCGAGGACACCCACAAGATGGCCGAGTCGAACAAGGCCTTCGCTCACTACCGCTGGTAAGAACGCCCCGTCGGGGCCCGGGGTAACCCGGGCCCCGGCGGTCCTCATCCAAAGGAGACACCGTGGCACTCGACGTGCTCACCGACCTGAACAAGGTCCGCAACATCGGCATCATGGCGCACATCGATGCCGGCAAGACCACCACCACGGAGCGCATCCTCTTTTACACGGGTGTGAACCACAAGCTGGGCGAGACGCACGACGGTGCCTCGACGACCGACTGGATGGAGCAGGAGAAGGAGCGCGGCATCACCATCACGTCCGCGGCCGTCTCTGCTTACTGGAACGGTAACCAGATCAACATCATCGACACCCCCGGTCACGTTGACTTCACGGTCGAGGTCGAGCGCTCCCTGCGCGTGCTCGACGGCGCCGTTGCCGTCTTCGATGGCAAGGAGGGCGTGGAGCCCCAGTCCGAGACCGTGTGGCGCCAGGCCGACAAGTACGACGTCCCGCGCATCTGCTTCGTCAACAAGATGGACAAGATGGGCGCCGACTTCTACTTCACGGTGGACACCATCATCAACCGCCTGGGTGCCACCCCGCTGGTGATGCAGCTGCCGATCGGCTCGGAGTCCGAGTTCACCGGTGTCGTTGACCTGCTGACCATGAAGGCCTTCGTGTGGCCGGGCGACGCCAAGGGCGACGTCACCATGGGCGCCAACTACGAGACCCAGGAGATCCCCGCGGACCTCCAGGACAAGGCCGTGGAGTACCGCGCCAAGCTCGTTGAGCAGGTCGCCGAGTCCTCGGACGAGCTCATGGAGAAGTACCTCGAGGGCGAGGAGCTCTCCCTCGAGGAGCTGAAGGCCGGCATCCGCAAGCTGACGATCACGTCCGCTGCTTACCCGGTGTTCTGCGGCTCCGCGTTCAAGAACCGTGGCGTGCAGCCCATGCTGGACGCGGTCATCGACTTCCTGCCGTCCCCGCTTGACGTGCCGGCCATGGTCGGTCACGACCCGAAGAACGAGGAGATCGAGCTGGTGCGCAAGCCCAGCGAGGACGAGCCGTTCTCCGCTCTGGCGTTCAAGATCGCCGCTCACCCGTTCTTCGGTCAGCTGACCTTCGTGCGCGTGTACTCGGGCCACCTCGATTCCGGTGCCCAGGTGCTCAACTCCACGAAGCAGAAGAAGGAGCGCGTTGGCAAGCTCTTCCAGATGCACGCCAACAAGGAGCAGCCCGTCGAGGAGCTGCACGCCGGCCACATCTACGCCGTGATCGGCCTCAAGGACACGACGACCGGTGACACCCTGTGCGATCCGGCCAACCCGATCGTCCTCGAGTCGATGACGTTCCCGGAGCCGGTCATCTTCGTGGCCATCGAGCCCAAGACCAAGGGTGACCAGGAGAAGCTCTCCACGGCCATCCAGAAGCTCTCCGCTGAGGACCCGACCTTCACGGTCTCCCTCAACGAGGACACCGGCCAGACCGAAATCGGCGGCATGGGCGAGCTCCACCTGGACATCCTGGTGGACCGCATGCGCCGCGAGTTCCGCGTCGAGGCCAACGTTGGCAAGCCGCAGGTTGCTTACCGCGAGACCATCAAGAAGAAGGCCGAGAAGGTCGACTTCACGCACAAGAAGCAGACGGGTGGCTCCGGCCAGTTCGCCAAGGTGCAGGTCACGTTCGAGCCCCTGGACACGGCCGAGGGCGAGCTCTACGAGTTCGTCAACGCCGTCACCGGTGGCCGCATCCCGCGCGAGTACATCCCCTCCGTGGATCAGGGCATCCAGTCCGCCATGCAGCTCGGCGTCCTCGCCGGCTACCCCATGGTGGGCGTCAAGGCCACCCTGATTGACGGCGCGTACCACGACGTTGACTCCTCCGAAATGGCGTTCAAGGTCGCCGGCTCGCAGGTGTTCAAGGAGGGTGCCCGTCGCGCGAACCCCGTGCTGCTCGAGCCCCTCATGAACGTTGAGGTGCGCACCCCCGAGGAGTACATGGGCGACGTCATCGGCGACCTGAACTCCCGTCGCGGTTCCATCCAGTCCATGGAGGATGCCGCAGGCGTGAAGGTCATCAAGGCCGCCGTGCCGCTCTCCGAGATGTTCGGCTACATCGGTGACCTGCGTTCCAAGACGCAGGGCCGTGCCGTGTACTCGATGGAGTTCAGCGCGTACGCCGAGGTCCCGAAGGCTGTTGCCGACGAGATCATCCAGAAGTCCCGCGGCGAGTAAGCCGGGCGGATCCGGGGCGGGAGCCCTTCCCCTCACGGGCTGAGGGGCTCCCGTCTCACCGGGCATCGCTGTTATGGCGGTGTCCGGACGAGAACCGGTTCGCCCGAAGCGCACCGGAGATTTCAACATCTTACGTAGCCATCAGTAGACTGGTTTCGAGTCTTGCCCGCTTACCTTGCGGGCAGATAACCACTGCTGAAGAACAGTTCTAGGAGGAACAGTGGCGAAGGCAAAGTTCGAGCGCAGCAAGCCGCACGTCAACGTTGGCACCATCGGTCACGTCGACCACGGCAAGACCACGCTGACTGCCGCCATCTCGAAGGTGCTTGCTGACAAGTACCCGGACGTGAACGAGCAGCGCGACTTCTCGGCGATCGACTCCGCCCCGGAGGAGCGCCAGCGCGGCATCACGATCAACATCTCCCACATCGAGTACCAGACGGACAAGCGCCACTACGCGCACGTCGATGCTCCGGGTCACGCCGACTACATCAAGAACATGATCACCGGCGCCGCTCAGATGGATGGTGCCATCCTCGTTGTGGCCGCCACCGACGGCCCGATGGCTCAGACCCGCGAGCACGTGCTGCTGGCCCGCCAGGTTGGCGTTCCGGCCCTGCTGGTGGCCCTGAACAAGTCCGACATGGTCGACGACGAGGAGCTGCTTGACCTCGTCGAGATGGAGGTCCGCGAGCTGCTGTCCTCCCAGGAGTTCGACGGCGACAACGCTCCCGTCGTGCGCGTCTCGGCGCTGAAGGCTCTCGAGGGCGACCCGGAGTGGGTCAAGTCCGTCGAGGACCTCATGGAGGCCGTTGACACCTTCATCCCGGACCCGGTCCGCGACAAGGACAAGCCGTTCCTGATGCCGATCGAGGACGTCTTCACGATCACCGGTCGTGGCACCGTCGTCACGGGCCGCGCCGAGCGTGGCACCCTGAAGATCAACTCCGAGGTCGAGATCGTGGGTCTGCGCGACCTGCAGAAGACCACGGTCACGGGCATCGAGATGTTCCACAAGCAGCTCGACGAGGCCTGGGCCGGCGAGAACTGTGGCCTGCTGCTTCGCGGCATCAAGCGCGAGGACGTGGAGCGCGGTCAGGTCGTCGTGGCCCCCGGTTCCGTGACCCCGCACACCGAGTTCGAGGGCACCGCCTACATCCTGTCCAAGGATGAGGGTGGCCGCCACAACCCGTTCTACTCGAACTACCGCCCGCAGTTCTACTTCCGCACCACCGACGTCACCGGCGTCATCACGCTGCCCGAGGGCACCGAGATGGTCATGCCGGGCGACACCACGGAGATGAAGGTTGATCTGATTCAGCCCATCGCCATGGAAGAGGGCCTCGGCTTCGCCATCCGCGAGGGTGGCCGCACGGTCGGCTCGGGCCGCGTCACCAAGATCATCAAGTGACTTTGAGTCTCTGATGGGCTTGGCTCGCAAGGGCTGATCCGGGAAGGGGGCCCCGCACCATTCGGTGCGGGGCCCCCTTTCTTTGTGCACTTGTGTCGGGCGCCTGGCTTGGGCGCGCCCCTCGCCGGCGTTGCCGGCGGGGGTGGGGCGGGCGGGGTGCGGGGCACCTCACACCGACCCGGATTGGCGTTGCCTAGCAGAATCTGACAGACTAGAGGGGTTGTCGTGTTCTCTCGGCTCGTCGCCGCGGTCCTGCAGGGGCCGAACGGGCGGGTTGGAGCCGCGACAAACCGATCCCTGATGCATGAGTGTGGGGTCGTGTGCTCAGCGAGTGCGCGACACGCCCGAGTGCGGGGGTCGGAGCCTCGGCGGGGCGAGGAACCCTGGTTCAACCAGGATTCGGTCCGTCGAACGGCGTGCTAGGAGTTCAGAGGTTTTGAGCTCCCGTTCGGCACCAACACATTCATAGTGCTACCGAAAGAAAGAGGCCCAAGCCATGGCGGGACAGAAGATCCGCATCCGGCTGAAGTCGTACGACCACGAGGTCATCGACACGTCCGCCCGCAAGATCGTTGACACGGTCACTCGCGCTGGCGCCACCGTGGTCGGCCCCGTGCCGCTGCCGACGGAGAAGAACGTTTACTGCGTCATCCGTTCGCCCCACAAGTACAAGGACAGCCGCGAGCACTTCGAGATGCGCACTCACAAGCGCCTCATCGACATCGTGGACCCGACTCCGAAGGCCGTGGATTCGCTGATGCGTCTCGACCTGCCGGCGGACGTCAACATCGAAATCAAGCTCTGAGAGGGAGGTGCTGAGAGACTATGACCGCATCCCGTAATGTGAAGGGCCTGCTGGGCACGAAGCTCGGCATGACCCAGGTCTGGGACAGCAATAACAACCTGATCCCCGTCACGGTCGTCAAGGCCGACGCGAACGTCGTCACCCAGCTGCGCACCCAGGAGAAGGACGGCTACGTCGCTCTCCAGATCGCCGCCGGTCAGATCGACCCGCGTAAGGTCACCCAGCCGGTTGCCGGCCACTTCAAGGCCGCCGGCGTCACGCCGCGCCGCCACGTGGTCGAGCTGCGCACCGCCGACGCCGCCGAGTACAACCTCGGCCAGGAACTGTCGGTTGAACTGTTCGAGGCCGGCCAGAAGGTCGACGTCGTCGGCACTTCTAAGGGCAAGGGCTTCGCCGGTGTCATGAAGCGTCACGGCTTCTCCGGCGTTGGCGCCTCGCACGGTGCCCACAAGAACCACCGCAAGCCGGGCTCGATCGGCGAGGCCTCGACCCCGTCGCGCGTGTTCAAGGGCCAGCGCATGGCCGGCCGCATGGGTGCCGTCCGCCACACGACCCTGAACCTCACGGTTCACGGTGTGGACGCGGAGAACAACCTCCTGCTCATCAAGGGTGCCGTTCCCGGCGCTCGTGGCCAGGTCGTCCTGGTCCGCTCTGCCGTGAAGGGAGCCTGATCACTATGGCTACGAAGGCAATCAAGGTGGATCTCCCCTCGGAGATCTTTGACGTTCAGACCAACGTGCCGCTGCTGCACCAGGTCGTCGTGGCTCAGCTTGCCGCCGCCCGCCAGGGCACGCACAAGACGAAGAACCGCGGCGAGGTCTCCGGCGCCGGTCGCAAGCCGTTCAAGCAGAAGGGCACCGGCCGCGCCCGTCAGGGTTCGATCCGCGCTCCTCACATGACCGGTGGCGGCGTTGTCCACGGCCCGCAGCCGCGCGACTACTCGCAGCGCACCCCCAAGAAGATGAAGGCTGCCGCCCTGCGTGGCGCCCTCTCGGATCGCGCCCGCAACGGCCGCATCCACGTCGTCGAGTCCCTGGTTTCCGGCGAGAAGCCGTCCACCAAGGACGCCAAGGCGACCCTGCGTTCGCTCTCCGAGCGCAAGAACCTGCTCGTGGTTCTCGACCGCGCCAACGACATTGCCGCTCTTTCGGTGCGCAATCTCGATGATGTGCACGCCCTCTACGTCGACCAGCTGAACACGTACGACGTGCTCGTTGCTGACGATGTGGTGTTCACCAAGGCTGCGTTCGATGCCCTGGTCAACAAGGAGGACGCCAAGTGAGCTCCGCGATCAACAAGTCCCTGCACGACGTTCTCGTCGCGCCGGTCGTGTCCGAGAAGTCTTACAACCTGATCGACGAGGGTCGCTACACGTTCATCGTGGACCCCCGCTCGAACAAGACGGAGATCAAGGCCGCCGTGGAGTCCATCTACGGCGTCAAGGTCGCTTCGGTCAACACCATCAATCGCCCGGGCAAGCGCGTTCGCACGCGCTTCGGTTTCGGTGCGCGCAAGGACACCAAGCGCGCCATCGTCACCCTCAAGGGCGATGCCACCATCGATATCTTCGGCGGTCCGCTCGCCTGAGCGGAGACCACTTTAACGAGGAACTAAAACATGGGTATCCGTAAGTACAAGCCGACAACCCCGGGCCTGCGCGGCTCGTCGGTTGCCGACTTCTCCGAGATCACGCGATCCACTCCGGAGAAGTCCCTGCTTCGCCCGCTGACCAAGTCCGGCGGACGTAACAACACCGGTCGTATCACGACCCGTCACAAGGGTGGTGGCCACAAGCGCCAGTACCGCGTGATCGACTTCCGTCGTCACGACAAGGACGGCGTGCCGGCCAAGGTCGCTCACATCGAGTACGACCCCAACCGCACCGCGCGCATCGCGCTCCTGCACTACATCGACGGCACGAAGCGCTACATCATCGCGCCGAACAAGCTGGCGCAGGGCGATCGCGTTGAGTCGGGCCCCACGGCTGACATCAAGCCGGGCAACAACCTCCCGCTGCGCAACATCCCCGTGGGCACCGTGATCCACGCTGTGGAGCTGCGTCCGGGCGGCGGCGCCAAGATCGCCCGCTCCGCTGGCGCTTCGATCCAGCTGGTGGCCCGCGAGGGTCGCTTTGCCCAGCTGCGTCTGCCCTCCGGCGAAATCCGCAACGTCGACGTCCGCTGCCGCGCGACGATCGGCGAGGTCGGCAACGCCGAGCAGTCGAACATCAACTGGGGCAAGGCCGGCCGTATGCGCTGGAAGGGCGTCCGCCCGACCGTGCGTGGTGTCGCGATGAACCCCGTCGATCACCCGCATGGTGGTGGCGAGGGCAAGACCTCCGGTGGCCGTCACCCGGTCAACCCGAACGGCAAGCCCGAGGGTCGCACCCGTCGCCCCAACAAGGAAAGCGACAAGCTCATCGTGCGTCGTCGTCGTACCGGCAAGAACAAGCGATAAGGAGCTCAGAACATGCCACGCAGCCTGAAGAAGGGCCCCTTCGTTGATCAGCACCTCTACGTGAAGGTGCTGGCCGAGAACGAGAAGGGCACCAAGAACGTCATCAAGACGTGGTCCCGCCGCTCGATGATCGTGCCCGACATGCTCGGTCACACCATCGCGGTGCACGACGGTCGCAAGCACGTCCCGGTGTTCGTCACCGAGTCGATGGTCGGCCACAAGCTCGGTGAGTTCGCGCCCACGCGTACGTTCCGCAGCCACGTGAAGGACGACAAGAAGGGCAAGCGCCGCTGACCCCCGGGTTAGCGAGTCGCTTAGCTCCTCTTCAAGACGGAAGAAGGAAAGCAATGGAAGCCAAGGCTATTGCGCGCCACCTGCGCGTGACGCCGATGAAGGCCCGGCGCGTCGTCAACCTCGTTCGTGGTAAGCAGACGAACGAGGCGCTGGCCATCCTGAAGTTTGCCCCGCAGGCAGCTTCGGAGCCGGTGTACAAGGTCGTCGCCTCCGCCATCGCCAACGCCCGCGTCGCCGCGGACCGTGCCGGCGAGGCGTTCAACGAGGACGATCTGTACATCGCCGAGGCCTTTGTCGATGAGGGTCCGACCATGAAGCGGTTCCAGCCGCGTGCCCAGGGCCGCGCGTTCCGCATCAACAAGCGCACCAGCCACGTCACCGTGGTCGTCGCGACGCCTGAGAAGGGTGGGGAGAAGTAAATGGGTCAGAAGATCAACCCGAACGGCTTCCGACTCGGTATCACCACCGACCACAAGTCGCACTGGTTCGCCGATTCGAACAAGCCGGGTCAGCGTTACGCCGACTTCGTGAAGGAAGACGTCCGCATCCGCGAGCTCATGACCAAGGGCATGGATCGCGCGGGCATCGCCAAGGTGGAGATCGAGCGTACGCGTGACCGCGTCCGCGTCGACATCCACACCGCCCGCCCGGGCATCGTCATCGGTCGCCGCGGCGCCGAGGCCGATCGCCTGCGCACCGAGCTGGAGAAGCTCACGGGCAAGCAGGTGCAGCTGAACATCCTCGAGGTCAAGAACCCCGAGATCGAGGCTGCTCTGGTTGCTCAGGGCATCGCCGAGCAGCTGGCCTCCCGTGTCGCGTTCCGTCGCGCCATGAAGAAGGCCATGCAGTCGGCCATGCGCGCCGGTGCCAAGGGCATCCGCGTGCAGTGCTCCGGCCGTCTCGGCGGCGCCGAGATGTCCCGCAAGGAGTTCTACCGCGAGGGCCGTGTGCCCCTGCACACGCTCCGCGCCAACATCGATTTCGGCACCTTCGAGGCCAAGACGACCTTCGGTCGCATTGGCGTCAAGGTCTGGATCTACAAGGGCGACGTGACCGACAAGGAGCTCGCGGCACAGCAGGCCGCCGCTCCCCAGCGCGGTGGCCGTCGTGACGACCGCCGCGGTGGTGGCGAGCGTCGCGGTGGTGGCGAGCGCCGCCGTCGTAACGACCAGGGCGCCCCGGCCTCTGAGGCCGCTGCGGCTCCGGAAGGGGGACAGGCCTGATGCTGATCCCGCGTCGAGTCAAGTACCGCAAGCAGCACCACCCGAAGCGTTCGGGCATGGCCAAGGGCGGCACCACGGTGTCGTTCGGTGAGTGGGGCATTCAGGCCCTGACGCCGGCCTACGTCACGAACCGTCAGATCGAGGCCGCGCGTATCGCGATGACCCGTCACATCAAGCGTGGCGGCAAGGTCTGGATCAACATCTACCCGGATCGTCCGCTGACGAAGAAGCCGGCCGAAACCCGCATGGGTTCCGGTAAGGGCTCCCCGGAGTGGTGGGTTGCCAACGTCAAGCCCGGACGTGTGCTCTTCGAGCTCTCGGGTGTCAATGAGGAAGTTGCTCGCGAGGCCCTCCGCCTGGCGATCCACAAGCTTCCGCTGAAGGCGCGCGTTGTGCGCCGTGAGGGTGGTGAATGATCCATGGCCATCGGTTCGAAGGAACTCTCGGTCGAGAACCTCGAGGGGTTCGATAACGCTCGCCTGGGCGAGGAGCTGAAGAACGCCAAGAAGGAGCTCTTCAACCTCCGCTTCCAGTCGGCCACGGGTCAGCTCGAGCAGCACGGTCGCATCGCGGTCGTCAAGCGCGACATCGCCCGCATCTACACGATCCTGCGTGAGCGCGAGCTCGGCATTCGTGAAGAGGTCGTTGCCAAGGTCGAGGAGACCAAGAAGGCAACCAAGAAGAAGTCCGCCAAGAAGGCCGAGGAGACTCCGGCCGAGGACGCCGAGTAATGAGCGAGAAGGAGAACGCCGTGGCTGAGCAGGCTGAAGCCCGCAACGACCGCAAGACCCTTCGCGGTTACGTGGTGTCCGACAAGATGCAGAAGACCATCGTGGTTGACGTGGAGTCCCGCGTGAAGCACGCGCTCTACGGCAAGGTCATGCGTCGCAACAAGAAGATCAAGGCTCACGACGAGCTGAACGCCGCCGGCATCGGCGACCTCGTTCTGATCGCCGAGACCCGCCCGCTGTCGGCCCAGAAGAACTGGCGCCTGGTGGAGATCATCGAGAAGGCCAAGTGATCTAGGCCTCTTCTGAGGTCTTGCCGCAAGGCTCGAAGGACCCGAAGTCCCCGAAAAATCGGAGGATTTCGGGTCCTTCGTCTTTGTGCGATAGACTTAAGGGTCCGTGCGTTCCGCGCGAGGAGACTATCCACCTCCACTCGCGGGACCAGGCGTGCAACTGGGGTAACCCAAGCACGTGTGCACGGCCCCCAGCCATACCGCCTCGGCCTTGGTTCCTCCGCGTGAGCGGCGTGAGTTCTTTTGCAGCTCGCGCGTGGATCCAGGGGTAAGCGAAAAGGGTGGGGGAGTCCATCAACCCGTTCCGCAAGGCTCCGAGTACGGAGAACCAGCGAGACGACAGGAGATATAAGTGATTCAGCAGGAGTCGCGACTCAAGGTTGCTGACAACACTGGTGCGAAGGAAATCCTGACCATCCGTGTTCTCGGTGGCTCTAAGCGTCGCTACGCAGGCATTGGTGACGTCATCGTCGCCACCGTCAAGGATGCGATCCCGGGCGGCAATGTCAAGAAGGGTGACGTCGTCAAGGCGGTCGTCGTCCGCACCGTGAAGGAGCGCCGTCGTGCCGACGGTTCCTACATCAAGTTCGACGAGAACGCTGCGGTGATCCTCAAGAACGAGAACGAGCCGCGCGGCACGCGCATCTTCGGCCCCGTGGGCCGCGAGCTGCGCGACAAGCGCTTCATGAAGATCGTCTCGCTGGCCCCGGAGGTGCTCTGATCATGGGTGCAAAGATCAAGAAGGGTGACCTGGTTCAGGTCATCACCGGCGCCTCCGCCAAGCGCGGCGGCGACCTCGGCAAGCAGGGCAAGGTCCTGGCCGTGTTCCCCGAGCAGAACCGCGTGCTGGTGGAGGGCGTCAACGTCATCACCAAGCACACCAAGGTCGGCCAGACCGAGCGTGGTTCCAAGACCGGCGGCATCGAGCACGTTGAGGCCCCGCTTCACGTCTCCAACGTTGCCGTGGTCGATCCCGAGACGAAGAAGCCGACCCGCGTTGGCTTCCGCCTCGAGACCGTGACCCGTGACGGCGTCGAGAAGACCGTGCGCGTTCGCTACGCCAAGGCTTCCGGAAAGGCCCTGTGATGACTGAGACCACCGTGAAGATCACGCCGCGTCTGAAGACGAAGTACAAGGACGAGATCCGCGCTGCGCTGCAGGAGCAGTTCTCCTACGAGAACGTCATGCAGATCCCCGGCCTCGTGAAGGTCGTCGTCAACATGGGTGTTGGCGAGGCTGCCAAGGACTCGAAGGTCATCGAGGGCGCCGTGCGCGACCTCACCGCCATCACCGGCCAGAAGCCGATGGTGACGAAGGCCCGCAAGTCCATCGCCCAGTTCAAGCTGCGCGAGGGCATGCCGATCGGCACCCACGCCACGCTGCGCAACGACCGCATGTGGGAGTTCGTCGACCGTCTGGTCACGCTGGCCCTGCCCCGTATCCGCGACTTCCGCGGCCTGAACGGCAAGCAGTTCGACGGCAACGGCAACTACACCTTCGGTCTGACCGAGCAGGTCATGTTCCACGAGATCGACCAGGATTCCATCGACCGCACGCGCGGCATGGACATCACGGTCGTCACGACGGCCAGGACCGACGAAGAGGGTCGCGCGCTGCTGAAGGCGCTCGGCTTCCCCTTCAAGGCTGACAACTAATCCAACTACGTCGTAGGTCCCCGCTCGTTCGGGGAAACCACGTCGAGGAAGGGCACTAGCCCACATGACAATGACTGATCCCGTTGCAGACATGCTCACGCGCCTGCGCAACGCGAACTCCGCTCACCACGAGGACGTCACCATGCCGTCCTCCAAGCTGAAGGTCCGCATCGCCGAGATCCTGAAGGCCCAGGGTTACATCCAGGACTTCAAGGAAGATGCGGCCGAGGTCGGCAAGAAGCTGACCATCGACCTCAAGTTTGGTCCGAATCGCGAGCGTGCCATCGCCGGCATCCGCCGCATCTCCAAGCCGGGTCTGCGCGTCTACGCGAAGTCGACGCAGCTTCCCCGCGTGCTTGGCGGCCTTGGCATCGCCATCCTGTCCACGTCTTCCGGTCTGCTGACGGACCGCCAGGCTCACTCCAAGGGTGTCGGCGGCGAAGTCGTCGCCTACGTCTGGTAAGGGAAGGGAGTAACACACCATGTCCCGTATTGGACGTCTCCCCATCACGGTTCCGGCCGGCGTCGACATCAAGGTCGATGGCCAGGACGTGACCGTCAAGGGCCCCAAGGGCGAGCTGACGCACGTCGTCGCTCAGCCCATCCAGGTTGGCCTCGAGGACGGCACCCTCACGGTGTCGCGCCCCGATGACCAGCGCACCTCCCGCTCGCTGCACGGCCTGACCCGCACCCTGATCAACAACATGATCATCGGTGTCACCGAGGGCTACGCGAAGAAGCTCGAGATCTCCGGCACCGGCTACCGCGTGCTGGCGAAGGGCTCCGATCTGGAGTTCTCCCTCGGCTACTCGCACACCATCACGGTGCAGCCGCCGGCCGGCATCACGTTCACCGTCGAGGGCGCGAACAAGCTGACCGTCTCCGGCATTGACAAGCAGCAGGTGGGCGAGGTCGCCGCCAACATCCGCAAGCTCCGCAAGCCCGATCCGTACAAGGCCAAGGGCATCAAGTACGAGGGCGAAATCATTCGCCGCAAGGTCGGAAAGGCAGGTAAGTGACCATGGCTCTCGCTATCAAGGGAAAGAGCAAGGCCGCCAAGCGCGGTCGTCGTCACCTGCGTGTTCGCAAGCGCATCACGGGCACCTCGCTGCGCCCGCGCCTGGTTGTCAACCGCTCCGCGCGCCACATGGTTGCGCAGATCGTGGACGACAGCCGCGGCGTGACCGTTGCGTCCGCCACGACCATGGAGGCCGACCTGCGCGGCTTCGATGGCGACAAGACCGCCAAGGCCAAGCGCGTGGGCGAGCTCGTCGCCGAGCGCGCCAAGGCTGCCGGCGTTGAGGCCGTGGTCTTCGACCGCGGTGGCAACAAGTACCACGGCCGCGTGGCCGCGGTTGCCGATGGCGCTCGTGAAGGTGGGCTGGCACTGTGAGCGAAGAGATCAACCAGAAGGACACTCAGGTGAGCGAATCCGCCACGCAGGCCCCCGAGGCCGGTGCCGAGCAGGCTGCCAACGACCGCCGCGGCGGCCGTGGCGGCAACGACCGCAACCGTGGCGAGGGCCGCGGTCGCGGTGATGGCCGCGGTCGCGGTCGCGACAACAAGGGCCGTGGCCAGGACGAGGACAAGGACAAGTTCCTTGAGCGCGTCGTCACGATCAACCGCGTCTCCAAGGTCGTCAAGGGCGGCCGTCGCTTCAGCTTCACCGCGCTCGTCGTGGTGGGCGATGGCAACGGTCTCGTTGGTGTCGGCTACGGCAAGGCCAAGGAGGTGCCCGCGGCCATCGCCAAGGGTGTCGAAGAGGCCAAGAAGTCGTTCTTCCGCGTTCCGCGCGTTGGCACGACCATTCCTCACCGCGTGACTGGCGAGGCCGCTGCCGGTGTCGTGCTGCTCATCCCGGCGTCTGAGGGTACCGGCGTGATCGCCGGCGGCCCGATCCGCGCCGTGCTCGAGTGCGCCGGCATCCACGACGTGCTCTCCAAGTCCATGGGGTCCACGAACCAGATCAACATGGTCCACGGCACCATCGAGGCCCTCAAGGCCCTCGAGGAGCCCCAGGCCGTTGCTGCTCGCCGTGGTCTGCCCCTGGACGAGGTGGCCCCGGCCGCCATGCTGCGCAAGCTCCAGAACCAGAAGGCAGGTGCATGAGCATGTCGAAGAACCTGCTCCCCAGCGATGCCAAGCTCGTCATTACCCTCAAGAAGGGTGTTGTCGGCACCAAGCAGAACCAGCGCGACACCGTCCGCTCGCTCGGCCTGAAGCGTATCGGCCACACGGTCGAGCGCACGGCTGACGCGGTCACCGTCGGTATGGTCAACACGGTCAAGCACCTGGTGACCGTCGAGGAGGCTAAGTAAACATGGCTGAGAACAACGAGAGCGCGCTGAAGATTCACCACCTGCGTCCTGCTCCCGGCGCCAAGACCGCCAAGACCCGCGTGGGTCGTGGCGAGGCGTCCAAGGGCAAGACCGCCGGCCGCGGCACCAAGGGCACCAAGGCCCGTTACCAGGTCCGCGCCGGCTTCGCCGGTGGCCAGCTGCCCCTGCAGATGCGCCTGCCGAAGCTTCGCGGCTTCACCAACCCGTTCCGCGTTGAGTTCCAGGTTGTGAACCTGGACCGCATCTCGGAGCTGTTCCCGGAGGGTGGCGAGGTCTCCATCGAGTCGCTCGTCGCCAAGGGCGCCGTCCGCAAGAACCAGCCCGTCAAGGTGCTGGGTCAGGGCGAGCTCACCGTCAAGGTGGACGTGAAGGTCAACGCCTTCTCCCAGTCCGCCCTGGACAAGATCGCCGCCGCCGGCGGGTCGACCGAGACCATCTGAGCGGCACGCGGCACGTCCGCGTGATCACTTGAGGTAGGCCCCCGGTCCGCAGCCATGTGGCTGTGGATCGGGGGCCTTCCCACCTTCTGCCGCGCCTCACTTGTGTCCCCAAATGCGGGGATTGGCGTGCGCGGACGCTAGACTCAATTCGCCCTCGGTCGTTACTTGGGCCACTTCCGTCACTTCCCTTATGAAGGAGACTGCGTGTTCAGCGCCATCGCCCGGGTGTTTAAGACCCCGGACCTGCGGCGAAAGCTGCTCTTCACCCTGGGCATCATCGTCATCTACCGCATCGGTGTGTACATCCCCTCACCCGGTGTGGACTACACCGCGGTGAAGCAGTGCATGGCGCTGGGCGGCACCAGCGGTGGCCTGTATGACTTCGTCAACATGTTCTCCGGTGGCGCGCTACTGCAGGTCTCCGTGCTGGCGATGGGCATCATGCCGTACATCACGGCCTCCATCATCATCCAGCTCCTGCGCGTGGTGGTTCCGCGCTTCGAGGAGCTGCACAAGGACGGCCAGGCCGGCCAGGCCAAGCTGACGCAGTACACGCGCTACCTCACCATCGCGCTGGGCCTGCTGCAGGCCACCACGCTGGTGACGACGGCCAAGTCCGGCGCGCTGTTCAACAACTGCCAGTACGAGATCATCCCGGGCGATTCGATCTGGACGATCCTGCTGCTCATCGTGGTCCTCACGGCCGGCACCATGTTCATCATGTGGCTCGGCGAGCTGGTCACAGAGAAGGGCGTCGGCAACGGCATGTCCCTGCTGATCTTCGTCTCGATCGCCGCGGGCTTCCCCGGTTCCATGATGAACATCCTGCAGAACAAGGGCTGGTGGACCTTCATCCTGGTCATCCTGATCGGCCTCGTGATCCTGGCCCTCGTGGTGTTCGTGGAGCAGTCCCAGCGCCGCGTCCCGGTGCAGTACGCTAAGCGCACCATCGGCCGCCGCACCGTGGGTGGCACGTCCACCTACATCCCGATCAAGGTCAACATGGCCGGCGTCATCCCGGTCATCTTCGCCTCCTCGCTCCTGGCGCTGCCGATGATGATCGTGCAGTTCAACCAGCCCCCGGCCGGCCAGAACTTCGCCCCTTGGGTCGAGTGGATCAACAACAACCTCGTCTCCACCTCCGCGCCGCTGCACGTGCTGCTCTACGTGCTGCTGGTGTTCGGCTTCACCTACTTCTACGTGTCCATCACGTTCAACCCCACCGAGGTGGCGGATGACATGAAGAAGTACGGCGGATTTGTCCCCGGCATCCGCGCGGGCGAGCCCACGGCCAAGTACCTCGGCTTCGTGAGCTCCCGCATCACCTTCGCGGGCGCCATCTACCTGGCCGTCGTCGCCATGATCCCGATCGTGGCCCTGACGCTGGTCGGTGCAAACCAGAACTTCCCGTTCGGCGGCACCTCGCTCCTCATCATGGTGGGCGTGGGTCTCGAGACGGTGAAGCAGATCAATGCTCAGATGCAACAGCGACACTATGAAGGACTACTGCGATGACTCGTCTCCTCATCGTCGGCCCCCCCGGGTCCGGCAAGGGTACCCAGGCAGCCCGCATCACCGATTCGCTCGGCGTTGTGGCGATCTCCACGGGTGACATCTTTCGTGCCAACGTGAAGGAGATGACGCCCCTCGGCGTCGAGGCCAAGCAGTACATGGATGCCGGCGACTACGTTCCGGACTCCGTGACCAACGCGATGGTCCGCGACCGCCTGGCGCAGTCCGACGTCGCCGAGGGCTTCCTCCTGGACGGCTACCCGCGCACGGTGGCCCAGGTCGCCGAGCTGGACGACATCCTGGCCTCCAACGGCCAGAACCTCGACGCCGTGGTCCTGCTGACCGCCGATGAGGACGAGCTCGTGGCCCGCCTCCTGAAGCGCGCGCAAATCGAGGGCCGCGCGGACGACACCGAGGACGTCATCCGCCACCGCCTCTCCGTCTACCGCGAGCAGACGCAGGACGTCGTCGCCGCCTACCGCGAGCGCGGCCTGGTCCGCGAGGTCGATGGCCTCGGCGAGCTCGAGGACGTCACCTCCCGCATCCTGACCGCCCTGCGCCAGGACGCCTGACACATCACCCCGCCTGATCGCGCAGGCGAGCGCCAGCCCCCGCCAGAGACCTCTGCGCGGGGGCTGATGCGTGGGTGCGGGGCCGCCGCCCCGCGTCCACGTCACGCACAGCCAAGAAAGGGGGCCCGAGCATGGGCCTTGAACGCATCGAATACAAGAAGCCGGCCGAGCTGCAGCGCATGCGCGCCGCCGGCCTGGTCCTCGCCGAGGCCCTGGACACCACCGTGGCCGCCGCCGCCCCCGGCATGAGCACCAAGGAACTGGACGAGGTCTTCGCCGCGGTGCTGGCCAAGCACGGCGCCACGTCCAACTTCCTTGGCTACTACGACTTCCCGGCCACGATCTGCACCTCGGTCAACGAGGAGGTCGTGCACGGCATCCCCGGCGCGCGCATCCTGCAGGACGGCGACGTCCTGAAGATCGACGGCGGCGCAGTCGTGGAGGGCTGGCACGCCGACTCGGCGCGCACCGTCATCCTCGGCACGGCCGATCCGGAGGACCAGCGCCTCTCCGACATCACGGAGGAGGCCATGTGGGCCGGCATCGCTGCCCTCGCCTCCGCCCGCCACATCGGCGAGGTCGGCGACGCCATCGACGATTTCGTCACGGAGCAGCCCGGAGCCCCGCTCGGCATCCTCGAGGACTACGTGGGCCACGGCATCGGCTCGGCCATGCACATGGCCCCCGACGTGCTCAACTACCGTTCAGGGCACAAGGGGGCCCGCATCAAGCCGGGCATGGCCTTCGCCATCGAGCCCATGCTCGTGCGCGGCAACATCGAGACCGTCACGCTCGAGGACGACTGGACCGTCGTCACGACCGACGGCTCGCGCGCGAGCCAGTGGGAGCACACCGTGCTCGTGCACCAGCGCGGCATCTGGGTTTCCACGGCGGTGGACGGGGGAGCGGAGCGTCTCGCGCGCTACGGCGTGACCCCCTCGCCGCTGGCCTGAACCAGCGCAACCCCGTGATCGCGGCGGGGCCGGGCTCCCAGCCCGGCCCCGCCGCGTCGTCGTGCAGTGAACGACGGCGCCGGGCCGGCGCCCGCCGGTAGCCGTGCCTCCCGGCGGGAGGGCCGGAGCGCCCCGCGCGGCGGTGTGAGCAGGTACACGCGACGCGGGGATTTCGCAAGCGGCCCGCCATGGACTACTCTTGATCGTTGGTTGTCTGTTGTCGTGCGCGCATCCGCGGGTATCGACGCTCAGGCCACCACGTCACCAAACACAACCGGGCGCAGCTGCGTTCCGGACCGACGTTAGCGGAGGACATGGCCAAGAAAGAAGGCGTCATCGAACTGGAGGGTTCCGTCACGGAAGCCCTGCCGAACGCGATGTTCCGCGTGAAGCTCCAGAACGAGCACGTCGTGCTCGCCACGATCTCCGGGAAGATGCGACAGCACTACATTCGCATCCTCCCCGAGGACCGGGTCGTCGTCGAACTGACGCCGTACGACCTGAACCGTGGGCGCATCGTCTACCGCTACAAGTGATCGGTGGCCGGGCGACGGACGTGCCGTGAGGGGCGCCCTGAAGCAGGCCATGAGGTGACACTCAACCGACCAGTCCAACACGAAGGAATCGAACCGTGAAGGTCAATCCGAGCGTGAAGCCCATCTGCGACAAGTGCAAGGTCATTCGTCGCAACGGGCGCGTCATGGTGATTTGCGAGAACCCGCGTCACAAGCAGCGCCAGGGCTGATTCCCTCCTCTTCTTTCTCAGAAGAGGGAATCTCAGCTACACGCCACACATGTACTAGGCAGTCCAGCACCGCTCACCGCAGTGAGAACCCCCGGGCCAAGGAGGCTGGGGCCGGATCCACACCGGATCCGGATGATGAGGCTGCTCCACACCTCCTGATATCGATAGGAAGACAACCAACTATGGCTCGTCTCGCTGGTGTCGACATCCCGCGCGAAAAGCGCGTGGTCATCGCACTCACTTACATCTACGGCGTGGGTCAGACCCGCTCCGAGGAGACCCTCGCGGCCACGGGTATCGACCCGTCCATCCGCGTGAAGGACCTCACCGACGATCAGCTCGTCCAGCTGCGCGATTACATCGAGGGCAACTACAAGGTTGAGGGTGACCTCCGCCGCGAGGTCGCCGCCGACATCCGCCGCAAGGTTGAGATCGGCTCCTACCAGGGCATTCGCCACCGCAAGGGCCTGCCCGTCCACGGCCAGCGCACCAAGACCAACGCTCGTACCCGCAAGGGCCCGAAGCAGACCGTCGCCGGCAAGAAGAAGGCCCGCTGATCCTCAGCGGGACCCACAGGATTTAGGTAGGAGTAGACATGCCCCCCAAGGCACGCACCGCGGTTCGTAAGCCGCGTCGCAAGGATAAGAAGAACGTTGCCGCCGGTCAGGCGCACATCAAGAGCACGTTCAACAACACCATCGTTTCGATCACGGATCCCACCGGCGCCGTGATCTCCTGGGCCTCCGCTGGCCAGGTTGGCTTCAAGGGCTCGCGTAAGTCGACCCCTTACGCCGCGCAGATGGCCGCCGAGCAGGCCGCCAAGCGCGCGCAGGAGCACGGCATGCGCAAGGTTGACGTCTTCGTGAAGGGCCCGGGTTCGGGTCGCGAGACGGCCATCCGTTCGCTGCAGGCCGCCGGCCTCGAGGTTGGCTCCATCCAGGACGTCACCCCGAGCGCCCACAACGGCTGCCGTCCGCCGAAGCGTCGCCGCGTCTGATCGCGGGTCGCGCGCTGGGACGGTGACGGCGCGGGCTGCATAGCCCGCGCCGCCCGTCCCGTCCAGGGGCTCGTGCCCCGCCGACGGTTCACCCACCAAGAGGTGTCGTCGTCCTTAAGTCGCCATGTGTTGCGTCATATAGCGGACGCTCGCTGAAAGGACATCATCAGTGCTCATTGCACAGCGCCCGACCCTGACCGAAGAGGTCGTCGCCGATAACCGTTCCCGGTTCACCATCGAACCGCTGGAGCCCGGTTTCGGCTACACCATCGGCAACTCCATCCGTCGTACCCTGCTCTCGTCCATCCCGGGCGCCGCTGTCACCAGCGTGCGCATCGATGGCGTGCTGCACGAGTTCACCACGGTGCCCGGCGTGAAGGAGGATGTCACCGAGATCATCCTGAACGTCAAGCAGCTCTCCGTCTCTTCGGAGCACGACGAGCCCGTCGTCGCCTACCTGCGCAAGCAGGGCCCCGGCGTCGTCACGGCCGCGGACATCACCCCGCCGGCCGGTGTGGAGATCCACAACCCGGATCTGCACATCGCCACGCTCAACGAGAACGGCAAGTTCGACATGGAGCTGACCATCGAGCGTGGCCGCGGCTACGTCTCGGCGGCGCAGAACAAGAACGCCGACGCGGAGATCGGTCGTATCCCCGTTGATTCGATCTACTCCCCGGTGATGAAGGTGACCTTCCGCGTCGACGCCACCCGCGTTGAGCAGCGCACCGACTTCGACAAGCTCGTCCTGGACGTCGAGACCAAGGAGTCCATGCTGCCGCGTGACGCCGTGGCCTCGGCCGGCACCACCCTGGTGGAGCTGTTCGGTCTGGCCCGCGAGCTCAACGTCGCTGCCGAGGGCATCGAGATCGGCCCGTCGCCGACGGACGCCCAGGTGGCGGCCGACATGGCGCTGCCGATCGAGGACCTGGAGCTCACGGTTCGTTCCTACAACTGCCTCAAGCGCGAGGGCATCCACTCCGTGGGTGAGCTCGTGGCTCGTTCCGAGGCGGATCTCATGGACATCCGTAACTTCGGCGCCAAGTCCATCGACGAGGTGAAGGCCAAGCTCGTGGAGCTGGGTCTCTCCCTCAAGGATTCCCCGGCCGGCTACGACCTCTCGGCCCACGCCGACGTCGATTACGACGCCTGATTCGTTAAGCTTTCTGCCTTCTCGGATGGCTTCCGTGAGGGTCTCTTCCAAGGAGAAATCCCATGCCTACCCCTACCAAGGGTCCCCGCCTCGGCGGCAGCCCGGCGCACCAGCGCCTCATCCTGGCCAACCTGTCGCTCCAGCTCTTTGAGCACGGCAGCATCACGACCACGGTGACCAAGGCCAAGCGCCTGCGTCCCTTCGCCGAGCGCCTGATCACCATCGCCAAGCGCGGTGACCTGGCCTCGCGTCGTCGTGTGCAGTCCGTCCTGGCCTCGCGCAGCCGCACCAACAAGGGCGTCGTGTACACCTTGATGGAGCAGATCGCCCCGGCCATGGCCGGCCGCGATGGTGGCTACACCCGCATCACCAAGATCGGCAACCGCCAGGGCGACAACGCGCCCATGGCCGTGATCGAGCTCGTCATGGAGCCCGTTTCTGCCAAGCAGGCCGTCGTCAAGGAGGCCGCCAAGGCCACCGAGAAGGCCGCCAAGGCTGAGGAGACCAAGGTCGAGGAGACCGTTGTCGAGGCCCCGGCCGCCGACTTCGATTCCGCCAAGGCCGAGGCCACCGCCGCCAAGTTCGCCGGCGCCATCGCCGCGAACGCCGATGCCGCCGCCCCCGAGGGCGCCGACATCAAGGGCAACGCCGATTCCATGAAGTACCACGTGCCTGGCTCGCGCTGGTACGACCAGACGGTCGCCGAGGTGTGGTTCGCCACCGCCGAGGATGCCAAGGCCGCCGGCTTCGCGCCGGCGGGTGGCGAGGCCGCTCAGCAGCAGGGCGAGTGATGATCGGCGGGCGTGAGCCCGCCGGCATCAACGCTTGAGGGCCGCCCCTCACCGGATCTTCGGATCCGGTGAGGGGCGGTTCTTTGTGTGCGCCCGGGGAGCTGCTCCGGGTTTCCGATGCCCGACGGCGGGTGGTGGGCCGGGTGGCGCCCGCCCGAGCGGGCGCGGGGCCGGGACCCGGCCCCGCGTCGTCGGGCACTGCACCCTAAGATGGTGGGGTGTCTGAGCCGGTGCCCTCCCCCCAACGCTTTGCCCTGACCCTGGCCTATGACGGGGGCCCGTTCAACGGGTGGGCGCGGCAGCCGGGCCTGCCCTCCGTGCAGGAGGCCATCGAGTCGGCGCTGGCCGTGGTCAGCCGGCAGGAGCTGCGCGTGGTCGTCGCTGGGCGCACCGATACCGGGGTTCACGCCTCGGGCCAGGTGCTGCACGTGGACCTCGACGCCGCCGCCCAGGCCAAGGTGGGCGTGCGGGACGGCGCAGAGCCCGTCGAGGTGACGCTCGTGCGGCGGCTCAACGCGGTGCTCGCCCGCTCCACCGGACGCGCCGTGCTCATCCACTCGGCCCGGCCCGTGCCGCCCGGCTTCGACGCCCGATTCTCCGCGCTCTGGCGCTCCTACACGTACACGATCGCGGACGGCGAGCGGCGCTGGGATCCGCTGCGCCGCGGCGACACCCTCTTCCACGCGCGCGCCCTCGACGTGGACGCCATGCAGGCCGAACTCGACTCGCTCCTGGGGCTGCACGACTTCCTCTCCTTCTGCAAGCCGCGGGAGGAGGCCACCACGGTGCGGGAGCTGCAGGGCGGCGAGGTGGTGCGCGGGGAGGACGGCCTGGTGCGCGTGCACCTGCGGGCCGACGCGTTCTGCCATCACATGGTGCGCACCATCGTGGGTGCCCTCGTGGCCGTGGGGGAGGGGCGCGAGCCGTCAGGCTGGGTGGGGCGGCGCCTGGGGGAGCGGACGCGCGATGCCAAGACCAAGATGGTGGCGGGGCACGCGCTGGTCCTTACGGGCGTCGGTTATCCGGACGACGAGGTCGCCGGTGCCCGGGCCAAGGCGACCCGGGCCAAGCGCGCAGCCCTGTGAAGTGTCTTTCCGTGGAGCTGCCCCCTTTTTCCTGACGGCGTGAGCGTGATCCAATCCCGTCAAGAGGAACATCGCCCCATGCCATGAATGAGGATCCCCCCTTGGTGGAGTCAGCTCCTCGCGCCCACGAAGTGCGCCACCTCTGGCGGCGGCACAGCGTGGTGATCGTTGAGGGTCCGAGCGGCAGCGGCCGCTCCAGCACCGCGTTCGCCGCGGTATCAGCCGAAGTCGCGGAAGGCGGCCGTCACGGGCTGATCATTCAGGGCGCCCAGGGGCCGGACATCGACGACCTGCGGATGTGGATCGCGACGCGCGTGGCCGTGGCCCGCGCCTCCGGTTCGGGGCAGCAGCCCACCTTCGCCGTGGTTGACGATCTTCACCTGCTCGATGACGAAGCGTGGGGCCTGATCGAGCGCCTCTCCAAGGAACACGGGACCCGCTGGGTCATGACCGTCGCCATGGGCCGCGCCGAGACGCGCGTCGCGGCCCTGCTCGCGGCCGGCGCCGGCCACCTGCGCGTGAGCACGGTCAGCACCCAGGCGGCCAGGGACATCCTGGCCGAGACGTGGGGGCACGAGCCCTCGCCCGGCATGGTCGACGTCGTCTACGAGCTGACGGCCGGGCGTCCCGGGTGGATCCACAAGTGGGCCAAGGCCTCGGCCCATGTGCCGCCCGAGGCCAAGCTGGCTGGCCGCGGCGAGCTCGCCACCTACGAATGGAACGTCTTCCAGCGCACGGCGCGCGTCCTCGGTGAGGGCCTAGGGGTGGGCGTCGAGGCGCGCGCAGCCATGGAACGCCTGGGCCGGGGAGTCGAGACGCCCGCCGATGCGCGGCTCCTGCTCGAGCGCGGCGAGGCGATCGAGACTGACTACAGCCCGCGGCTCCTGATTGCCGTGCCCATCCTGCGCCGGCTCGTGGCGCACGATGCCGAGACCGCCCTGGCGGCCGCCGAGCACCCTGAGCCCGCCACGACGGCCGCCAGGCGCTGGCTCGAGATGTGCATGCCCGACGGCGCGCGACGCCGACTCGAGGGCCAGGCTTCGCCCGAGGCGCGGTTGCTGCGCCTCGAGGCTGCGGCGCTCCTGGGCGAGACCGCGGCCGGCCGCAACGAGCTCGCGAGCCTGCTGGGGGAGGGAGCGAGCTTCTCCGGGAACGATGCCCAGCGGCTTTTGGCACTGGCCCTGGCGGGGCTCAACCGCCCGGCGCTGGATCAGCTGCGCGAGGTGGAGCACGTCCCGGAGATCCTGGGGGCCATCTCCCTGGCCCGAGACGGCGACCTGGCCGGCGCCCAGCGCCTCGCCGACGTGGGGGCCGGCGCGGGGACCGAGCCCAACGCCCTGGGGCTGGCGCCGCTGCGCCGCGCCCTGGCGGCGTGGTATGCGGCACTCTCCGATGACACGGTGAGCGCCTACCGCCTCATGTTCGGAGCCACGCCGTCGAGCTACACGCCCCTCGAGGCGGTCTCGCCGCTCTGGGAGGCTCTGCTCGGCGACCTTCACGCGCTCACGTGCCTCGTGCTCGGGGAATGGAACCGCGTGGGCATGCGCCCGGAGCCGTTCCCGCGCCGCGCCAACACGTGGCTGCGTCACGACGCGGGCAGCTGGCCCATCGTGGCCGTGGCGATGGGCGTGGACCGCGGCCACGGGCGCCTCACGCGCTGCGTGTTTGCCGACAGCATCCACGGCATGGCCTGGCTCACCGCGTTCGCGCGGGTCGTGGCCGACGACGCGGAGCTCACGTCCCCGGCCACCCTGGCGCGCGTGAGGCGACCCGAGGAGCCCGGCCTCGCCAGGCTTTTGGGGGTGTGGCGTTCGCGCGCCGAAATGCTCCAGCGCGGCGCCGTCGTGCGAGGATCTGACGAGGAGGAGAAGGCGGTGACGTCCGCCGGATCCACGCTCGCCAGGGTGCAGCTCGCGCTGTGGAGTTCGGCCTCGCCCGGTCAGGCCGGGCGGTCCGTCGCCCGCGCGAACCTGGTCCGCCTCGGCGGCGTGTACGGACTTGACAGTTGGCTGTCACTCCCCGAGGAGGCCAGCCCGTCAGCGGTGATTCTGAGCCGCAGGGAGAAAGAGGTCTGCGTGGAGCTCGCGCACGGCTACACAGCGGCCGAGACGGCACAGCGCCTCGGCATCTCGCCGCGCACGGTGGAGAAGCATGCCGCCAACGCCTACAAGAAGCTTGATATCGCTTCGCGGCAAGAGCTGGCCGCCGCCCTGGGCATGAGCCTGGCCGGGGGCGGCGCGTGAGGGAGACCGGACTGCTCGCCGGCTGGACCGCGGGGGTGCGCCTGCCCGCGCCCCTGCTGAGCGCCGGCTGGTGGGCAGTCGACCCGCTCGGCGTGCTCGAACGCCACTGGCTGGCGCGGCTCGCGCGGCAGGGGATCGTGGTCGACCTCGATCACGCCGTCGCGGAGGCCGTGCTCGGCATCGCCGGCCCGGAGGTCGACCTCGCCCGTCTGCTCGCTGCTGAGGAGAGCAGCGGTGCCGGCGCGCGCATCATCTCCCTGCACGCCCAACTCGTGGGCCAGCACGGCTTCGTCACGTACTTCACGCGCCGTCCCCTCGCCCTGCGCCCCGCCGTGCGCGGATGGTTGGTGGCGGCGGCCCGCGCCGGCGGTGCCCAGGTGCTCGCCGTCGTGGGCGGCGAGGATGAGATGCCGGACGACTGGGGAGCGGGGGAGGAGTCCGCCCTCCATGAGCTGCCCTCACCCGTGGCCCGCGTGGGTGACGTCGTCAGCCTGGCTCCGTCCTCCGTGACGCAGGGTGTGCCGGTCTTGGCGCTCGCGGCCTTCCTGTCCTCCTGCGGCTATCGACTCGACGTCGCCGAGCTCGCGCTCGGGGCCTTCGAGGACGAGGAGGCCGCCCGTGTGGCGCTGCTGAACGGCACGGCCGCCCAGCGGTCCGCCGGTTCACCGCTGGACCGCGCCCTCCTGCGCCTGCTCGAATCGCTCAGCGAGCGCGAGCAGGCCTTGGCAACGCAGCTGGTGCACAGCGGCGAGGCCCTCCCCGTGTTCGGCTCCGACGTGGAGGCCATGGTGCGCCTGACCTCGCGCGGCCTCGCCGAGGCCCTCGGCGGGCGGGGAGGCCCGCGCGTGAGGGCAGCCAGCGAGCTGATGCGCACCGCCATCGAGGCGCACCTGCTGGAGCCGCGCGAGGCGCCCCACGCGCTGCCGTCCAGCCCCGGGGCCTGGGAGGAACAGCTCCTGCGGCTCGATCGCGCGAACGAGGCCATGGACGCCGTGGCCGGGCGGCTGCCGGCCCAACGCCTCATTCAGTTCCGTTCCGCGTGGGCGGAGGATCCGCTCGCCGACCTCGTGGTGGCGCTGGTCATGGAGCACCACTTCCTCCTGGGAGGGGCCACCGCTTGCCTGCGCCGAGCACGGGCCCTCTCGTTGCCCGGCCCGCTGGCCCGGGGCATGCTCGTGCGCGCCACCCTGGAGAGCGGAGAGATCTACCGCAGCGTGGCCTCCCTCGCCCAGCAGGAACTGGGGCGCGCGCCGCAGCACCGCGACGACGACCTGGTCCTTGACCTGGCCCCTGAGTCGGAGCTGCGCGAGCTCATGCGCGCTGGCCTGCGCGCTGGCGAGCGCGGGGACGTGCGCCGTCAGGCCGTGGCCCTCGGCCGCCTGGTCCGGCTCGTCCTGCGGCCCCTCGAGACGGAGGGGCGTGAACGGGCGGACGTGGCGCGCGAGGCCTACAAGCGCCGCCTCTTCCGGGTGATCGCCGGGCAGGGCATGCTCATGGCGCTCGGCGTGGGCGGGTACCGCTCCATGTTGGAGAGCGTGACGGACACCCTCGTGGCGGACGTGCGACCGTGGCTCGGCGCGCTGGCCGGCGTCAATGAGCTGGCGCTCGCCGTGGACGATGTGGCGCGCGGCTGGCACCGCGAGCTACGCGCTCGCTTCGAGCGCGCCATCAATCACTCGCGGGCCTGGCACCACGGGACGGTGGGCCGAGCCGCGTTTGTGCTGGCCACCGACACCTGGACGGGCGAGGCCGCGCTCGGCGAGGACACCGAGGGCGCCCTGTTCCGCGGCAAGCGGGACCTGCTCGCCACGTGGATGCGGGGCCTGAAGGGCGACTTCACGGCGATCGCCTCCCTGGCCGCGCTCCCGAGCGAGGGCGAGGACGCGCGCACCCGCTCGGCCGTGCTCTGGGCTCGGGCCGTGATGCAGACGGAGGAACCCGTGGCGGCCGCGGCGGCGCTCGCCGACGTGCACGAGGACATGCTCGTGATCTGGCTGGCCAATGTGGCCCTGATCCTGGACCCGGGACGGGCCCATCCCACTACCTCGGCGCTGCTCATGCAGGCCGGGCGCGGGCGCGCCGAGGCGGCCCGCAACTTCGAGGCCCTGCGCGTCCTCGTGGAGCCGTGCACGCTCACCGCACGCGAGATCGACATCGAGCGCGCGCGCCTGGCCGGCGAAGAGGTGGCCACGACGGCGGCGCGCCTGGGGATCAGCGAGCGCACGGTCGAAACGCACCGCTCCACCGCCAAGTTGAAGGCCGATCAGCTCGTCGCCCTGGGCTGGAATCCGGCCGATGCGCGGCGCTGGACCCTCGAGCTCGAGGACCTCCTCAAACCGAACGTTGTTGTGAATGACCATTCATGAAACACCTACTCAATGCCTCTACGTAGTTCTATAAAAAGTCCCGTGCCGACTACGTAGTTCGGCAAGAAGACCCGCTCCTAGCGTTATCGCTGTCATCGAAGGAGCTCCCATGCTTCGTCCCTCCGGGGCTCCTCAGCGTCATTTGCGAAGGAGCCCCTCGTGCGCGTCAGAAGAACTTTGCGACCGGGAACGGCATGGGCCGCGGCCGCCGCCCTGATCGTGGCGCCGCTCGTGGTGGCCCCGATCGTCTCCGCGGCCGCGCCGGGTACGGACGACGCGCCCGCGGCGGTGGCCGCAGCGGCGCCCGCCGCCCAGGAGCAGGCCGCACCCGTTGTCGCCGATGAGGCGCAGCCCGCCGCCGCGGCGCCGGCACCCGCAGCCCAGGAGGCCCCGGCCGCCGACGAGCCGGCGGAGGCATCGCAGCCGGCCACGCAGGAGGCTCCGGCCACGCGGGAGGCTCCGGCCTCCGACACCGCTGCTGTCGCACCCGCGTCCCCCGCGAGCGACGAGCCGAGCACCCCCGCCGCCGAATCGAGCAGCTCGTCCGCGGCGGCGCCTGCCTCCTCGAAGGCCGGCGCGCAGCGCGCCGCGGCTCCCGCGAGCGAAGCCGCCCCGAACGAGGAAGCCGCGAGCGAGCCGGTTGCGGCCGCCGCAGCGATCACCCCGCTCGCCGCCGGGGACCGGGGCACCGTCACGGTGCGTGTGCTGCTCGATCGCAACGGGTCGAGCACCGAGGCGGCCACGGGCTACGCGGGGGCCACCGTGGAGCTCGTCGCCAAGACGCGTTCACGTGCATATTGGTACGACTTCTGGAGCAACTGGAGCGCCTCGAGTGTGCGGGCGACGTGCGTCTCGACGTCGACCGGTCTGTGCTCGCTCGACGTCGCCCCGGTGACCTACCTCTTTCAGTACTCAGAGGTGAGCGTCAACCTCGTCTCCACCGGTGCCGGCGTCACGCGGCTGAGCCAGGTGGGCACCGGTTCATCCGGTGGCTCGCTCACCACCGTCGACGTGATCAACCTCGACGGCGACAAGATGCCGAAGGCCAACAAGACGGCCAAGGCCGAGGACATCACGAGCGACTCGACGAACAACCCCCGCGCCGTGTTCAGTGTGGTGCGCAACAACCCGAGCCTGAGCGGCAAATGCGGCCTCAAGCTCGGCCTGCTCATGGACGTCTCGGGCTCCATTGCCGACTCCACGGACGGTGTGAAGAACCTCAAGAATGCCGCGAAGGCCTTCGTCTCCGCGCTCCAGGGCACCCCCTCACAGGTCCTCATCCGCAACTTTGCCGACAGTTCCCCGGCCGTTGAGAGCGCCGAGGTGGGAACGCTCACCTCCGTCGCGACCCAGGGCGGCGTCACCACGCTCAACAACGCCATCGACCAGCTCAACAACAGCAACGTCACGGGCGCTACCAACTGGGATGCGGGCCTCTACCGCATGCGCAACGCCGGCCTCGACGCCGTGGTCATCGTGACCGACGGCGTGCCGACCTACCGCATGAGGGGCAACTCAACGAGCGGTCCGGGCAACTCGGCCACCGCCGACGTGGTCCAGCACGCCAATTGGTCGGCCAACGCCGTCAAGGCCGGCCCACAGAGCATCATCGCGGTGGGCGTGGGCAGCGACTTTGCCAAACTGGGCGCGGACCTGAACCTCAAGCTGCTGGCCGCGGGCCAGGTCTACAAGGCCAGCGACCTGGGCGCGCTCAAGAGCACGTTGACCTCCCTGGCCCAGCAGAACTGCAAGGGCACGGTCAACATCGTCAAGCGAGTCACCGCCAGCGGGACCACCACGGAAGCCGCTTCCACCCCCGGGGTCGGCTTCACCTTCAAGCAGAACGACGCAGGGGCCAAGGCAACGGACAACAACGGCGCGGTGAGCTTCGACGTGACGAGCAGCGCGGCCCAGAAGTTCACTGAGGTGGCGCAGCCCGACTACGAGATCGTGCCGCAGAACGGCAAGCCAGCCTCGTGCACGGCGGATGGTGCCTCCGTCACGGTGAACGCCGTGGCCGGGGATGCAAACTCCTTCACGGTGGCCGGGTCCACCACCAAGACCATCACCTGCGTTGTCTACAACAAGCCCAAGCCCAAGGACACCTCGCTCACGATCAAGCACGCGTGGGTCGATGAGAACGGCGCGGCTATCCCGGCCGCGGACCTCAGCGACATTGTGGCGAACGACGGCAACCCCGCGCTCAAGGTCAACACGGGTACGGCGGCCGCCGCGACGTACGGCGCCACGGTCAGCACGTGGTCCGGCTCGGCGCTCAAGGCCGGGGATACGGCCACGGTGACCGTGGGGACGGCCCCGAGCCTCAAGAGCGCCTACACGGGCAGTTGCACGGTGCAGTCCGTGGCGGTCACTCCCTCCGGTGCGACGGCGCTCGTGGCGGCAGCCGCTGACAACGCCTTCCTCGTGACGCACACCTTGAAGTGCACCACGCAGCTCACGCTCATCAAGCAGGTCGAAACGACCACCGACGTGCCGGCAGCGGCCACGTTGTGGGATCTCACGGTGACTGGCAAGGGCACGGGCAAGACCGGTACGAGCTACCCGGTGACCCCGGGTGTCGCCTACGGCATCTCCGAGTCCGGCGGGCCCAGCAACCTGGCGGCCAACACCAACTTCGAGCTCACCAATGTCGTCTGCTCGAACGGCAGCTACGACGCAGGCACCCAGAAGGTCACGGTGTCACGCGGCAAGAGCGCCAACTGCACGTTCACCAACAGCCTCCTCCGGCTTGAGGTGACGAAGACGGCCTACGCCGGCACCCCCGATCCGCTCAGCAACGGGACGGAACTGGCCAGCGGCAGTCCCATCTTCACGGGCCAGTACACCTGGCTCTTCACGATCAAGAACACCGGCAAAGCGCCCATCAAGCTCACCTCGGTGTCCGATCCTCAGCTCGGCAACGTCGCCGTCACCTGTTCAACGAACAAGTCGGCAGCGCTCGCCACCTGGGGTGCCTTCTCCGGGAACTCCGTGCTCCCGACCGGCGGCACCTACTACTGCAAGGCCACGGGCGCGGTCACCCGCTGATCTCACCCGCACCTCCCACCGCCCGGCCCGGATGGTCGGAACACCCCACCCTGTCGCGCTCGCGACCACTCCACAAGGAGACATCATGAAGAAGAACACCCAGGTTGTTCTGGCCGGTGCCGTTGCCCTTGGCCTCGCCGCAGGCGGCGGAACGTTCGCCCTCTGGAACTCCACGGCCACCCTCAACGGTGGCGGCGTCACCACCGGCAAGCTCGCGGTCGCCGCTGGCGCCGTGAGCTACACCGACGCCTCGCCGGACGCTGCCAACACCACGTGGCTCTCGACCTACCGCATCGTTCCGGGCGACACCGTGATCAGCAAGCAGGACGTCACCGTGACGCTGGTGGGCAAGAACCTCAAGGCCGATCTGTCGCTCGTGAACGCCACGGGCAACATCCTGGACATCCCGGCGGCCCTTGCCTCCGATCTCACGGTCACCTACGCGGCCGTCCCCGCCGGAACCACCCCGGTGGCCGGCGACTACCACCCGGCCGCGGGTGCCACCACGCTCAACCTGAAGTCGGGCCTGACGCCGGCTGCCACCGACACCGCCGTGTACACGGTCTACGTGAAGTACGCCTTCGCGAAGGCCGCCGGCAACCTCGACCCGAACACGACCGCCACCCAGCTGGACCAGACGGCCAAGCTCATCGACACGACTCAGGTTTCCCTGACTCAGGTCCGCTAGGCGACAACGCGTCGTCGCACCCACTGCATCACCCTCCGGTGCCCGCCCTGCGGGGCGGGCACCGGGCCCGAAAGGAGACACCGTGAAGACCAGAAGCGTCGTCACCACCACAGCGGTCCTGGCCGGCGCCACGGCGCTGGGCATCGCCGCCGGAAGTGCCACGTTCGCCCTCTGGAAGACGGACACCTCGATCAAGAGTTCCGTCACCACGGGCCAGTTCTCCCTGCAGGTGCAGGACGGCAACGGAGGCGGCACCCCCTCCTCCTGGGCGGCGGCGAGCTACGGCACCATCGGCTTTAACGTCAACGCCGCCACCCCGGCCGGCAACCGCCCGGCCGATCCGCTGGCGGCCCTGGATTCCGGGGCGCCGCAGGCCTACCCGATCAAGGTGGACTCCTCGGCCTGGGGTCGCTTCGGGCTCGCCTTCGACCTCAAGGGGCTGAGCACGAGCTACACGGGTGCCGGCAATGCGGACACCGCCCTCATCGCGGCCTCCAAGGTGGTCATCTCCACCGTCAGCTCGAGCGCCGCATGCACCCCGAGCTACGTTCCCAGCTCGGCGGCCACGATCTACTCCGGACCGCTCAGCGACGCAGCCACTCTGCCGAGCAATCCGGTCCAGGGAGTGCAGGGCAATCCGGCCGCGAGCGCCTCGGACACCAAGTACGTCTGCCTGCAGTTCAGCGTCCCCGGCTCCTCGACCCCGTACACCAACGAGGTCACGGTCAACGGTGAAGGTACGGGCCTCTCGCAGAGCACCGTCAAGGCCACGGATACCTGGACGAGCGGCGGCGGCGTCGGCTTCACCGCGGCGCAGCGCTCCTTCTCCTTGCAGCTCAAGGTGGCCCCCACCCTGAACCGGGCCACGCCGTGAACCTCCTGGGCAAGGCGTTCGGCCTCCTCGTGACCGCCGCGCTGCTCGGCGTCTTCGGTCTCGTCGTCGCCGTGCCCCTGGCCACCGGGGCCACGACCCTGACCGTTCTGACGGGGTCGATGGAACCCACGATTGCCCCGGGCGCGCTCGTGGCAGTCAAGCCCGTGCAACCCTCCGAAATCCAGGTCGGCGACATCGTCACCTTCCGCCCGGACAGCGGCTCAGAGGACCTCATCACCCACCGCGTGGTGGCCATCCACGTCGGAGCACAGGGCACCCAGTGGGTCACGCGCGGCGACGCAAACAACACGGACGACCCGCCGATCACGGCGGAGCAGATCCGCGGCACGGTCAGCTATTCGCTGCCCTACCTCGGCTATGCGCGCCAATGGCTTAACGCCGCAGGACCCGCCCCGCTCGTCGGCCTCGCCGTCGTGATCGTTATTGCGGCGCTGTGGCCGCTCATCATCCGCCGGCGCGGTGACGCCGCACCGAACGCCGAAGCGGCGGTCGACGCGCAGCCCGGCACTCGTATCCCTGACCTGAGAGGTGCATCATCATGAACCGCCAGCTACGCCGTGTCTTCGCGGCAGGAGCGCTCGCCGTGCTGCTGGCTGCAGGTGCAGCGGCACCGGCCGGTGCCGACACCACCATCGAGGTGGCTCCCGAGGTCAGTTGGGACGGCGAAGCGGGTACCTGGTCGCAGGAGATCGACGAGCCCATGTTCTCGGTCTCCAACATGGTGCCGTGCAACACCGAGGTCCGCTCGGCCCTCGTGCGCAACGGTGGAACCCGCGAGGCGCACCTCACGGTGACCCTGCAGAACGCCCAGCTGGCCGAGGGGCGCAGCGCGAGCGACCCCTTCTACCAGCAGATTCACCTGCAGATGTTCAAGGGCACCTCCTCCGACCTCGAGGTGGATGACACCATCCCGAACCTCGTGGGGCGCGACATCGTGCTCTTCGATGGGGACGTCGCCGCGGGCCAGGAGGTCCCGGTTCGCGCCCAGTACGCCTGGATGTACGGAAATGCCTGCGGCGTGGATCCGGATAACGCGGCCAACGGTGCCGAGGGGCCGTGGATGGACTTCAAGATCGTCGCCACGATGCGCTACGTCATCGACAGCACCCCGCCGCCCTCCACCACGGCGGCCCCGACGAGCACGCCGGCCCCGAGCGACACCGTGATTCCGCCCACGACCGTCACGGTAACCACCACCGCGACCGACGGCATCGACGCTGGCGTCAAGAGCAGCACCCCCCCGGCCGGAGGCGGCGGGGGAGACCTTCCCTCGACGGGCCTCGGGACGCCCGTCATGGCGCTGGGCCTGACCGGGCTCGTGCTGCTGGCCCTTGGACTGCCGCTCATCCTGCGCCGCCGCAAGGGCAAGCGCAGCCACGCCTGATCCACCCACCCGGCCCCACGCCGTCGTGCACCAGCGCGGCAACAGCCAAGGCCACCCACCCGCGTACCCGCCCTTCACCTGGGGCGGGTACACCCCAGAAACGCGCGGGCCATACCTCGAATGGGAGCGAGGTATGGCCCGCGTCTCTTCGCCTTGGAACCCGCGGGGTTCTTCGGCTACCATTGATAGTTGTTGTGCGCGTGTGCTTTCGACACCACCCGCTTCGCGTGACGGCCCGGTTGCAGGGCCACTGGTCTGCGAGCGGAGCGAGAGCCTCAGCTGTTGAGCGGAAAAGTCCTCACCTGGACCGTTCCTCCTGTGCACAGCAACACCACGGCGCCCGCGCCGGGCGGTTCTCACGCCCACCTCGGTGCCGGACGTCTGACCAGTCAAGTAAACGAAGGCATACATACAGTGCGTACGTACACCCCGAAGGCCGACGACGCCGATCGTCAGTGGCACGTCATCGACGCCACCGACGTCGTCCTCGGTCGCCTCGCCACCCAGACCGCAACCCTGCTGCGTGGCAAGCACAAGCCGACTTTCGCCCCCCACGTGGACATGGGCGACTTTGTCATCATCATCAACGCCGAGAAGGTTGCCCTCACCGGCGCCAAGCTCGAGAACAAGCGCGCCTACCGCCACACGGGCTTCCCGGGTGGCCTGCGCTCCGTGAACTACGCCGAGCTGCTCGAGAAGAACCCCGTTCTCGCCGTGCAGAAGGCCGTTCGTGGCATGCTCCCGAAGAATTCGCTCGCCGCTCAGCAGCTGACGAAGCTCAAGGTGTTCCGCGGTGCCGAGCACCCGCACGCCGCTCAGCAGCCGAAGCCCTACGAGATCTCGCAGGTCTCCCAGTAATTCTGGGCCAACGAGTAGAAACTTCTAAAGGAGAAATCATGGCTCAGAACGAAGAGCTTCTGGAGGCCGAGGCCCCCTCGACCTACACCACCGAGTCGTCCGCTTCGGTTGAGGGCGGTGCCCCCGCCGTGGAGCGCAACCTCACCGTCGGCGGCAACGCCACCGGCCGCCGCAAGGAGGCCATCGCTCGCGTGCGCCTCGTGCCGGGCAAGGGTGAGTGGACCATCAACGGTCGCGCCCTGGCCGAGTACTTCCCGAACAAGCTGCACCAGCAGGAGGTCAATGACCCCTTCAAGCTGCTGGAGCTCGAGGGTGCGTACGACGTCACCGCTCGCATCAACGGCGGTGGCCCCTCCGGCCAGGCCGGCGCCCTGCGCCTCGGCATCGCCCGCGCGCTGAACGAGATCGACCGCGAGAACAACCGCCCGGCCCTGAAGAAGGCCGGCTTCCTGACTCGTGACGCTCGCGTCATCGAGCGCAAGAAGGCTGGTCTCAAGAAGGCCCGCAAGGCCCCGCAGTACTCCAAGCGCTGATCCAGCGTTGTCGGCCTCGTGCCGGCATGGAAGGAAGGCCCCGCACCTCTTCGGTGCGGGGCCTTCCTGCGTTCTTGGGCTCTCTCTGCTGACTCCCCGGTGCTTGCACTTTTCCCCGGTGGATACACGGGGAAAAGTGCAAGCACCGGGGAAACTCGCGGGCCTCAGGCGGGCGTGACGTCCCACGTGAGCCCCAGCTCCCCGTCGCCGAGGGCACGGGAGAGGTGCAGCCAGGCCACGGTGGTGCCGGGGGTGGCGGTCCGGGGATCCCCGGTTGGGCGGCCGTCGGCCACCCAGCGCGGGTGCAGCACGACGTCGCGCGTTCCGTCCCAGCGCGCCGTCGCCGAGAGCGTGATGAGGTCCGCCGGGCTGGGGGTGGCGCTGGCCGGGGCCAGGTTGGCGGCCAGGTCAGCGCGCGTCGCGACGATCTGCGTGGCCGTCGCGCCCTTCTCCTTGCCCTCGCTCGCCGGGGCCGTGATGGCCTCGCCGGAGAGGAAGAGGTGTTCGTCCTTGAGCTCCCAGCGCTCCGGCGGAGCCGGCGTGATGGAGCGGGGTACCACGCGGGTGTGCAGGGCGCCGTGGGGCGTGTCCTCGCGGGCTTCGGCGGCCCAGGCCTCCGAGTCGAGGCCGGGCAAGGCGAGCACGGCCTCAGCCGCCGCACCGGCCGCGGGCGCGGACCCGGTCGGCCGGGCGGCCGCGGCCTCGAGTTGGGCCCGGGGGACGCGAACGAACGCGAGCTCCTCGTAGGCGCCGCGTTCGAACAGGACTCCCGCGTCGCCGCCGGTCAGCTCCACGAGCGTCGAATAGCCGGAGGCACCCGGGCACAGCTGCGCCGAGCCGCCCCAGGTCACGGCACCGTCGGCGCCGGCCACGCCCACCGTGAGCACGGTGTCGCAGCGCAGCCACGGGTGTTGATTGTGCGAGACGACGACCAGGCCGTCGACGCTCAGCACCGAGCCGTTGTCGGAGGGGTCCGGTAGCTCGGGGACGGCCGCCGGCCGGCCAAACGTCAGGCCGCCGTCCGTGGACACGGACCACAGCCGGTGCGGCGTGGCCCGCGAGCAGGACACCACGGTCCCGTCCGGCAGCTCCGCGAGCGAGTGCTCATTCGTGTGCACGCCGCCCGCGGTGGGGGAGAAGGGCTCGCTCAGCCTCCACGTGGCGCCGTGGTCGTCGCTCGCGGCCACGGCCGAGGCGATGACGCCGGGCGTGCCGTCGACCGGATCGGTCATGACCACAAACGGCTGCAGCAGGCGCCCGGCGTGCGGGCCGCGGCGCAGGGCGAGCCCCGAGCCGGAGGCGGGGAAGAGCGAGCGGATCCCCGGGCGCTTGAGCTGCGCCGTGAGCCGGCGGTGCTCCCACGTGAGCCCGTCGTCGAGGGACACGCTCAGATCGCAGTGCTGGGTCCGCTCGAGCCCGGCCTCCGACTCAAAGAAGCCCCACCGGGTGGTGGTCACGTGCCAGCAGAGGACGGCGCCCGTGGCCGGGTCCTGCAGCAGCGCGGCGTCGCCGAAGCCCTCGAGCCCCGCGCCGATGCGCAGCGGCTCCCACGGCTCCCAGGTGGCGCCCTCGTCCGCGCTGCGGCGGATCACGAGGTCGATGGGGGAGGGCAGATCATCCAGCAGCGGGCGGGCGTCGGACACCGCCAGCAGGGTGCCTGCCCCCGTGCGCAGCAGGGCCGGGATGCGGAACTGCCGATAGCCGAGGTCCCCGCGGCGGGCCAGGACGACGGCGGCCGCGGTGGCGGCGTCCGCGCTCATCGGCGCAGCTCGGCGTCGAACCAGGAGGTGATGGAGCTCGGGTGCGTGATCGCGGTGCCGACCACCACGGCGAAGGCTCCGGCCTCGCGCGCGGCGCGGGCGTGTGCCGGCGTGTGGATGCGGCCCTCGGCGATGAGCGGGCGCTCCAGGCCCGCCGCCGCGATCTGGGCGATGAGCTCGAGGTCGGGGCCCTCGGTCTTGGGGCGCTCGCCGCTGTATCCGGCCAGCGTGGTGCCGATGAGGTCGGCGCCCGCCTCGGCGGCCGCGAGCGCGTCGTCGAGCGAGCCGCAATCGGCCATGACCAGCGCTCCGCTGCCGGCGTGCACGCCGGCGATCGTCTCGGCGAGGCTGCGCCCGTCCGGGCGCTCGCGGCGCGTGCCGTCCAGCGCCACGATGTGGGCGCCGGCCTGCGCCACGGCGAGGGCGTGGTGCAACGTGGGCGTGATGAAGACGCCGTCGTGCCCGTCCTTGAACAGGCCGATCACGGGCACCTCCACGGCGCTGCGCGTGAACTGCACATCGGCGAGGCCCTGCACACGCACGGCGACGGCGCCGCCCACCACGGAGGCGGCGGCGACCTGCGCCATGGTGCGCGGATCGCGCATGGCCTCGCCCGGGTAGGCCTGGGCCGAGACGATGAGTCCGCCTTCGAGGGCGGCGAGCTGGGGCTGGGCGAGCAGCATGGGGTTCCTTTCGGGTGCCCTTGGAAGAAGGGCGGTGGGCGCCACGGGCGCCGGGTACTGAAGTGAGGGAAAGTGCCCGACGCCGCCCGCCTCGGCTGAGGCGGACGGCGTCGGGTGGGGCGTCAGGCGGGTGGGGTCCCGCGCAACAGCAGGGAAGCGGCCCCGAGGGTCGCGGCGTCGCCGCCGAGCGAGGCCTTCACCGGCACGGCAGCGCGGACGGCGGGCAGGGCCGCGGCGCGATAGGCGCGCAGCACCGGATCCCACCACGTGGGCCCGGCGTCCGCGAGGCCGCCCGAGACCACCAAGCGGTGCGGGTCGAGGGCGTTCGCCAGGCCGGCCAGACCCTCGCCGGCCGCGGTCGCGGCGGCCTGCACCACGCGCGAGGCGAGCGCCTCGCCGGCGCCGGCCCGCGCGATCACCTCGGGGGTGTCGACGGCGGCGCCGCCCAGGCGGGCGTACCGGGCTGCCAGCGCCGGCCCCGCCGCGATCGCCTCGAGGTGGCCCGTGGCACCGCACGAGCACGGCAGCCCGGCGGCCTGCACGCTGGGGACGTGCCCCACGTGCCCACCCACGTGGTGGCCGCCCGTCAGGGGCACGCCGTCCACGAGGAAGGAACCGCCGACGCCCGTGCCGAAGGCCACGAGCAGGGCGGTCGGCGCGCCCGCAGCCGCGCCGAGCCAGGCCTCGCCCAGCCCGTGCGCGTGGACGTCGTTGACGGCCTCGATGCGCGGTGAGCCGCCCACCCAAGCCGCCGGCGCGACGTCGTGCAGGGCCTCGCTGAGGCCCGGGCGAAGCCGGGTGCCGGTCCAACCGGGCAGGGTGTCGGTCGCGGCGACGACGCTGGCCGAGGCCGGGTCGATCGTCCCCGCGGCGCCGAGGCCCAGGCCGAGCACGGGGCCGGGGGCCTGCGCGAGCAGCTCCCTGACCACGTCGGCGATGGTGCCCAGAACGGCGCGCGCGCCGCGCGCGGCCGGGGTGGCCGCGCGGGCGCGCGCGAGAACGGTTCCGTCGCCGGTGATCAGCGCCCCGGCGGTCTTGGTGCCGCCGAGGTCGAGTCCCAGAGCGAGAGGGGCGTTCATGCTCAGAGCAGGCCCTCCGTCTCGAGGATCGTGCGGATCGCCGCCGCCTCCTCGTCGTTCAGGCTCAGCATCGGGGCGGCCATGCGGTTGCTGGCGAAGACGCCGAGCTCCACGAGGGCCGTCTTGAAGGCGCCCAGGCCGGCGGCGCCGGGCGAGACACGTCCGTTCGGGACGTCGACGATGCGGAACAGGCGCGTGAGGCGATCCTGCTCGGCCTGGGCGTCGGCCCAGCGGCCCTCGACTGCCGCGTCGTACAGGCGGCGGTAGCCGGCCGGGTCCACGTTGCCGAGGCCCGGGACGATGCCGTCGGCGCCGGAGAGCATGGCGCCGTCGCAGACCACCTCGTGGCCCGTGAAGAGGCTGAAGCCCTCCACGCCACGGGTCAGCAGGCGCAGCTGGCGGAAGGAGACGTCGTCGCCCGAGGAGTCCTTGACACCGGAGAGGGTGCCTTCGGCGGCGAGCTCGGCCACGAGCTGCATGGGCAGCTTGTAGTGCGTGCGCACCGGGATGTCGTAGGCCAGGACCGGCACGTCCACGGCGGCGGCGAGGGCGCGGAAGTGCGCCTTCACCTCGGCAGCATCGCTGATCGCGTAGTACGGCGAGGTCGCGACGATGGCGTCGGCGCCGATGGCCAGCACCTTCTTGGCCTCGTCCACGACGCGGTCGACGGTCTGGTCGTTCGCGCCCACCAGCAGCGGCACGCGGCCGGCGTTGGCGGAGACGACGGCGCGCAGGACCTCGTCGCGCTCGGTCTGGGTCAGGTACGGGGTCTCTCCCGAGGACCCGAGCGGGAACAGGCCGGTCACGCCGCCCTGGATCAGGTGCTCGACGACGGCCTCGACGCCGGCGAGATCAAGCTCGCCCTCGGCCGTACGCGGGGTGACCACCGGCGGGACAACGCCCGTGAAGAGGGGGGTGGTGGTCTGGGGGCTCATGCTTCCTCCGTGGTGGTGGGGTTCTCGAGCAGCGTGGGTGCCGCGCCGAGGAGGGTCTTGGTGTAGTCGTTGCTCGGGGAGTCGAAGACCTGGGCGGCGCTTCCCTCCTCGACGATGCGGCCGGCGTTCATGACGCAGATCCGATCGGAGATGTAACGGACGGTCTGGATGTCGTGGGAGATGAAGACCATGCCGAGGTTCAGCTGCTCCTTCAGGTCTCCCAGCAGGTTGAGCACCTGGGCGCGGACCGACACGTCGAGGGCGCTGGTCGGCTCGTCGGCGACGATGACCTCCGGCTCCAGGGCCAGGGCGCGGGCGATCGCCACGCGCTGGCGCTGGCCGCCCGAGATCTGGCCCGGGGTGACCTCGGCCGCCGAGCGCGGGAGGCCAACGACCTCGAGCAGCTCGTAGACGCGGGCGTCCCGGGAGGCCGTGTCGCCCACGCCGTGGATGATCAGCGGGTCCGTCAGGATGTCGTGCACCGTCATGCGCGGGTTCAGGGCCGTGGACGGGTCCTGGAACACGATCGAGACGGCGCGGCCGAACTCCTTGCGCTGGGCCGCGGTGCGGCCCGTGTACTCGGCGCCGTTGAAGAGGCGGGTGCCGCTCGTGGGGGCCTGCAGGCCCACCAGAACGGACGCGAGCGTCGACTTGCCGCAGCCCGACTCGCCCACGATGCCGACGGTCTCGCCGCGGGAGACCGAGAAGTCGACGCCGTCGACGGCGCGCACGATGGTCGGCTTGAAGAGCTTGCCGCCGCGGGCGCGGTGGTGGACGTGCAGGTCCTTGAGTTCCAGAACCGGGGTAGAGGTGGTGGAGACCGCCGGCTGCGGCGCCACGTGCTGAGCCGGGCTCATGCTCGGGCTCCTTTCTGCAGGGAGCTGCGCTCCGCGTCGGTGACCTCGCGGGCGTAGACGTGATCGGCGGTGCCGACCTGCGTCAGCACGAGCGGGCGGTTCGGGTCCGCGTTCGGATCCAGCGAGCGCGCGGCGAAGCGGTCGCCCGTCGCGAAGTCGTGCGGGCTCGGGACGGAGCCGGGGATCTGGTGCAGGCGCTCCGCACCGGACTCGATCGAGAGCACGGAGCCCAGGAGGCCGCGCGTGTACTCGTGGCGGGGGTCCGTCAGGATCTCCTTGATGGCGCCGGACTCCACGATCTGACCGGCGTACATCACCGTGGCGCGGTGGGCCAGGGAAGCGACGAGCGCCAGGTCGTGGGAGACGAACACCATCGCGAAGCCCAGCTGCTCGCGCAGCTCGTTGAGCAGATCGACGACCTGCTTCTGCACCGTGACGTCCAGGGCCGTGGTCGGCTCGTCCGCCACCACGAGCTTGGGGGAACGGGAGAGGGCCATGGCGATGAGGACGCGCTGGCGCTGGCCGCCGGAGAGCTCGTGGGGGTACGAGCGCAGCGTGCGGCGGGGGTCCAGCTTGACGAGCGTGAGCAGTTCCTCGGGGGAGAGGCGGCCGCCGCGCTTGGTCAGCTGCTCCATCTGATCCTTGATCAGCATGGAGGGGTTCAGCGAGGACAGCGCGTCCTGGTACACCATGGCGATCTGCTCGCCGCGCAGGCCGGCGTAGACCTTGTCGCGGGCGCGCTCGTCGCCGCCGGGGGTGACGAGCTCCTTGCCCTCGAAGGTGATGGAGCCGGACACACGGGCGTTCGGGGCCAGCAGGCCCATGATCGCGAGCGAGGTGATGGACTTGCCGCAGCCTGACTCGCCGACGAGCGCCATCGTCTCGCCCTCGCGGACCGTGAAGGAGACGTTGTCCACGAGCGCCGAGTCGCCGTAGCGGTCCGGGAAGCGGATGGAGAGGTTCTTGACCTCCAGCACCACGGGCGCCTGCTCGTTGCTCAGGAGGCGATCAGTGCGCGCCGACTCGACGGCGGAGAGCTGGGCGAGCTCGGCGTCGAGCCGGTTCGCCTCCTCGCCCTCACGCGCGGCCTGGGCAGCGCCGCGGGAGGTGACGGCGGCGTCGTCGTTCGCGTCCTTGATCTTGACTGCCTTGCGCAGGCGGGGGTTGACCATGGCGTCCGTGAGGCCCTCGGCGAGGACGTTGAGCGCCAGGACGGTCAGCAGGATGCACAGGCCGGCGAAGGTGGTTGACCACCAGGCGCCGTTGAGCACCAGGGTACGGCCGTAGGAGAGGACGTTGCCCCACGACGGGGCGGGGTCCTGCACGCCGGCGCCCAGGAAGGAGAGCGAGGCCTCGAAGATGATCGCGTCGGCGACCATGACCGTGGCGAACACGAGCACCGGGGCGGCCATGTTGCGCACGATGTGCTTGAGCAGGATGCGCAGGCGGCCGGCGCCCAGGACGCGCTCGGCGCGGACGTAGTCCTCGTTCCACTGCGAGAGGACGTTGGCCCTCACCACGCGGGCGAGCTGCGGGACGTAGATGATCGCGATCGACAGGATGATGACCGGGACCGAGTTGCCCATGGTGGCCAGCAGCACGGCCGCGAGGGCGATGCCGGGGAAGGCCATGATGACGTCCATGACGCGCATGGTGCCCTCGTCCACCCACTTGCGGGAGGTCGCGGCCAGGGCGCCGATGATGGCGCCGACGACGATGGCCAGCGCCACCGAGCCGAGGCCGATCATGAGCGAGGTGCGGGCGCCGTAGAGCAGGCGCGAGAGGATGTCGCGGCCCAGGCGGTCCGTGCCGAAGAGGTGCTCCGCGGAGGGCTTCTGGGCGGGCATGCCGGTGGCCAGCGGATCGTGCGGGGCGAGCACCGGGGCGAAGATCGCCGCGAGGGCGATGAGCACCAGGAAGAGCAGGGAGAGCTTGGAGCCCCACGGCATGGAGCGGAACGCGATGCCGGGGCGGCTCAGGCGGTCGGCGAGTTTTGAACGCATGTCACACCGTCCTGATGCGGGGGTTGATGAGCAGGTAGAGGACGTCGACGATGATGTTCACCAGCACGAAGGTGATCGCGATGGTGAGCGTCACGCCCTGGACGAGGTTGACGTCCGAGTTGGTGATGCCGTTGAGGATCAGCTGGCCCATGCCGGGCAGCGAGAAGATCATCTCGATGACGACGGCGCCGCCGAGCAGGTATCCCACGCGCAGGCCGAGAACCGTCACCGGGGTCACGAGCGCGTTGCGCAGCACGTTCTTGCGGATCACCTCGGGGCGCGGGACGCCGTTGCCGATGGCCGTGCGCACGTAGTCGCGGTCCATCTCCTCCACCATCGAGGTGCGGACCACGCGGATGAGCGAGGCGCTGACCGGGATTCCGAGGGCCAGGGCCGGCAGGGCCATGGACTTGAAGTAGCCCACCGGATCCTCCGAGAACGGCACGAAGCCGCCGGAGGGGAAGACGTGCACGCCGAGCGCCAGCCACTGGATCAGCAGGATGCCGAGCCAGAAGGACGGGGTCGCGACGGCGGCGATGGAGAAGACGCGGATCAGCTGGTCCTGCCAACGATCGCGGAAGAGCGCGGCCGTCACGCCGAGGAGGAGGGAGAGGATGACGGCGATGATGACGCCCCAGAAGGTGAGCTGGAGGGTCAGGGGGAACGCCTTGGCGATGATGCCGAGGATGGGCTGGGCGGGCGGCGTCGTGTTGCCGAGGTCGAGCGTCACGAGGCGGCCGAGGAAGTGCACGTACTGCAGCCAGACCGGGTCGTTGAGCCCGTTCTCCTGTCGGTAGAGCTCCTTGGCTTCCTCGCTCGCGCCCTCGCCGAGGGCCGTGGTGGCCTGGTCGCCCGGTGCGAACTGGAGGATGACGAAGACGAGCAAGGTGATGCCGAGCACCATGAACGGCAAGGCGAGGAGGCGCCTACCGAGGAGTCGGAGGATGTTGGCCAGCAAGGCTCCACTTCCTTCTAGAAGGGGATCAGGGTCTTGGGGGGAAGGGGTGGGAGGGCGCGCGATGTGTGGTGCGCGCACCCTCCCAAGCGAGGCGGGGCGCCGCTGGGGGTCAGCGGCGCCCCGGGGCGGGTGCGTCAGGCGCGGCCGACGCCCTCGAAGGACAGGCCGGTCGTCGGCAGCGGCTTGAAGCCCGTGAGCTGATCGGCCTTCCACGCGGTGGGGAGCTTGCGGTGGAAGAGCGGGTACAGCGGGGCCTGCTCGGCGACGATGTCCACGATCTGGTTCCAGGTCTCCTGGGCCTTGGCGGTGTCCGTGGCCTGGGCCGCCGTGTCGAGGAGGGTTTGGACCTGCTTGTACTCGGCGGTGTCGGACCAGAAGAATCGCTTCTGCGGCCAGACGGCGCCGCGGTAGAACCAGGAGAGGAGCAGGTCCATGTCCTGGCCGAAGACCGAGGGATCGCCCGGGGCGGCCACGATCTGGTAGGTGCCCTTGTCCACGTTGTCGGCGTACAGCGCGCCGGACTGCAGGGAGCGCAGCGTGACCTCGACGCCGGGAAGCTTGTTCCAGGTCTCGATGATCAGCGGGGCGACGTCCTTGACCCACGCGGTGTCCGTCGTCAGCAGTTCGACCTTGAGCGAGGTCACGCCGGCCTCCTTCAGGAGGGAGGCGGCCTTGTCGGCGTCGTAGCTGTAGACGGTGGAGGCCTCGTGGTAGTTCGGGTGCTCCTTCTGCACGTACGACGTCGCGGGGGTCGCGTTGCCGAGCAGCGCCTTGGTGATGATGGACTCGCGATCCACGGCGTACTGGAACGCCTGGCGCACGCGCACATCGTCGAAGGGCTTGGCCTTGCAGTTGAACATGAGGAACATGAGGCCGAAGGACTGCACCGACTCCACGGTGGCCGTGGCCTTCAGGCGATCCATGTCCAGGTAGGGGACGTCCTCGATGACCTGCACGCGGCCGGACTCGACGGCGGAGACGCGCGCGGCGGCGTCGGAGAGCAGGTACCAGGTCATGCCGGAGGCCTTGGCCGGCATGGGGCCGTTGTAGGCGTCGAAGCGCTCGAAGACGATCTTGTCGTCCTTCGTGGCGGAGATCAGCTTGTACGGGCCGGTGCCGATCGGGGCGGCGTCGAAGGCCTTCTGGTCGGCGGAGGCCACGGCCTTCGGCACGACCTTGACCACGGAGAGGCGGTCCGCCAGCAGCGGCGTGGCGTACTTGAGCTTGATCGTCACGGTCGAGGCGTCCTTGGCCGTGACCTTGTCGATGAAGGGGATGAACTGTGCGAAGAGGGCGGCGTTGGCCGGGTCAAGCACGCGCTCGAAGGAGTAGGCGACGTCCTCGGCGGTGACCTTGTTGCCGTTGTGGAAGGTGGCACCCTCGCGGATCGAGACCTCGTAGGTCTTCTCGTCGATCTTCTTGGGGTCCGCGGCGGCGAGGGCGTTGTAGCGCTCGCGGGTGGCGGGGTGCAGCTCGGTCAGGCCCTCGAAGACGTGGAGGTTGGCGGCCATGGGGGTGGCGCCGGAGGAGGTCATCGGGTCGAAGCCGGTGGAGAGGGGGTAGGACATGCCCGCCTCGATGGTCTTGCTCGCGGAACCGGCGGCGGAGCCGGAGTCCGAGGAGGAGCAAGCGGCCAGCGTGGCAGCGAACGCGCTGGCCAGGCCCATGGCACCGGCAAGCTTGAGCACCGTACGACGTGAAGTGCCCTGCGCGAGGATCTCGGGGGAGTTCATGAAACCGCCTTAGGGGTGTCGGTGGAGTGAAGCGGGGTGGGATGTAGGATGTCCTACACGAGACACAAACGTAGGGCAGATCACATCGACGCGTCAACTAGGACACAATGCGTGATGAGGGGCGACACAATGGCGTTGTTAGACCGCTACGACCGTGATCACCACTTCGCTCGAGGAGGGCACTGAGCCGCGATGACCATCAGCACCGCGAACAAAGCACGCGAGAGTGCCAAACTGCGCTCGCGCGCCCTGCAACACGAGATCATGGCGCTCATCCTCGAGCGGGGACTCCTGCCGGGCGACCCGCTGCCCACCGAGCTGGAACTGGTGGAGGAACTGGGGGTCGGGCGCAACACGGTCCGCGAGGCCCTCAAGGTCCTGCAGGCCATCGGCATCGTGGACGTGCGCCACGGCTACGGCATGTTCGTGGCCAAGAAGAAACTGGACGCGCTCGCCGTGACCCTCGAATTCCACGCGCGCATGTCGCTGGCCCACTCCGGCCGCGAGGCCGTGGAGCTCGTCGACGTCCGTCAGGCCCTCGAATCCGAGCTGATCGCCGCCGCCGTGGACGCCATGACGCCCGAATCCCTCGCCGCCGTGCGCGCGGCGGTGGAGCAGATGGAAGCCGACGCGGCGCGCGGGCACTCGCTCGTCGAGGCCGATCGCGAGTTCCACCGCGCGCTCTTCGCCCCGCTCGAGAACGCGTTGCTGAGCAATCTGCTCGACGTCTTCTGGGCCGCCTACTCCGGCATGCACGAGACGCTGTCCCCGGACGCCGTGGACCTCGCCGAGACCTCGCGCGAGCACCGCGGGATCTACGACGCCGTCGCGGCGGGGGACAAGGAGCTCGCCACGGCGCGCATGCGCGGGCACTTCGACGGCATCCGCGGGCTGATCAGCCGCACCGTCGGTCAGTAGCGCCGCCCCGGCACGGCGAGCGAGGCGATGGCGGGGCCACGGTCTAGAATCGCGTGTTATGGCACGACTCTTTGGCACCGATGGCGTTCGCGGTCTCGCGAACGAGCTGATCACCCCCGAACTCTCCATGGGCCTCGCGCAGGCCGCCGCGGTGGTGCTCGGCTTCAACGAGGTCGAGGTGGGGCAGCGCCCCATCGCCGTGGTCGCCAAGGACCCGCGCATCTCCGGAGACTTCATCTCCGCCTCGATCGAGGCGGGCCTCGCCGCCTCGGGCGTCGACGTTTTTGACGCAGGCACCCTGCCGACCCCCGCCGCCGCGTACCTCGTGGCCGATCTGGGCGCCGACTTCGGCGTCATGATCTCCGCCTCGCACAACCCGGCCCCCGACAACGGCATCAAGTTCCTGGCCCGCGGCGGCCAGAAGCTCGACGACGCGATCGAGGACGCCATCGAGGCCCGCCTGAGCCAGGAGCCGCTGCGCCCCCACGGCGGCGAGGTGGGCCGCGTGCGCCGCTTCGCCGACGCCGAGGACCGCTACGTCATGCACCTGTTGCAGTCGCTGCCGCACCGCCTCGAGGGCCTCAAGGTCGTCATCGACGCGGCGCACGGTGCGGCCTCCGGTTGCTCGCCCGAGGCCTTCAAGGCGGCCGGGGCCGAGGTGGTCGTCATCGGCGCCTCGCCCAACGGCGTCAACATCAACGACGGCTACGGCTCCACCCACCTCGAGGCGCTGCAGGCCGCCGTCATCGAGCACGGCGCCGACCTCGGCGTGGGTCACGACGGCGACGCCGACCGCTGCCTCACGGTGGACGCCGAGGGCACCATCGTGGACGGCGACAAGGAGATGGCCATCATGGCGATCGCCATGAAGGAGGCCGGCACGCTCAAGGACGACACGCTCGTCGTGACGGTCATGTCCAACCTCGGCCTCAAGCTCGCCATGAAGGAGCACGGCATCCAGCTCGTGGAGACCGGCGTGGGCGACCGCTACGTGCTCGAGGCGATGCGCGCGGGCGGCTACAACCTGGGCGGTGAGCAGTCCGGTCACGTCATCATGGCCGACTACGCCACGACGGGCGACGGCGTCCTGACCGGCCTGCAGATCGCCTCGCGCATGGCGGCCACGGGCAAGAGCCTCAAGGAGCTCGCCTCCGTGGTCACGGTGCTCCCGCAGGTCCTCATCAACGTGCGCGGCGTGGACAAGGCGGCCGCAGCGACCGACGCCGCCGTGCTGGCCGCGGTGGCCCGTGCCGAGGAACAGCTCGGCGACACGGGCCGCGTGCTCCTGCGCCCCTCGGGCACCGAGCCCGTGGTGCGCGTCATGGTCGAGGCCGCCGACCACCAGAGCGCGCAGGACGTGGCCCGCTCGCTGGCCCAGACGGTGCAGACCGAGCTCGCGCTCGCCTGAGCCTCCCCCTTTTTCACCGCACGACGGCGCCCGGCTGAGCCGGGCGCCGTCGTGCGCTTGGCGTTGGGGGAGCGGAGCGCGACGCCGTGTGCTCACGCAAAGGGGCCCGGCACCGAAAGGTGCCGGGCCCCGAGGCGGATGGAGTGATGGTGGTGACGCTCAGGCGCCGCGGTTGGCCTTGAGCTCGTCGCGGATCTGGGTGAGGAGCTCAAGCTGCGGGTCCACGGCCTCTTCCTCAGTGATGCCCTCCTTGGCGGCCTTGCGCTCGGCGAGCTTGTTCATCGGCAGGACGAGCGCGAAGTACACGGCCAGGGCGATGAGCAGGAAGTTCACGATGGCCGTGAGCAGGACACCGAACTTGATGTCGCCGAAGGCCAGGAAATCGTCAAAGCTCGGCGTGCCAAAGACGCGGGCGATGGCCGGCATGAGCACGGAGTTGACGAGGGCATCGACAATCTTGCCGAAGGCGGCGCCAATGATGACACCGACGGCAAGGTCCATGACGTTGCCACGAGTGATGAAGTCCTTGAATCCCTGAAGCATGGACTCATCGTAAGACCCTCGAGGTGTATTTCCCAGGGGCTTTCGCAAACTCGTTTCCGCGAGATACATCACGGGGCGCCCCGCGGAGTGTCGTCAGAGCTTGCGTAGCAACATGTGGTGGATCGAGTGATCCGCGTCCTTGGAGAGCACGAGGCGGGCCCGCCCGCGCGTGGGGCGCACGTTCTCGCGCAGGTTGGGTTCGTTGATGCTGCGCCAGATCCCGAGCGCCGTCGTCACGGCCTCGGCGTCCGAGAGGCTCGCGTAGCGGTGGAAGAACGAGGCCGGGTCCGCAAACGCGCCCGAGCGCAGCCGCATGAAGCGGTCCACATACCAGCGCTCGATGTCCCGCGTGCGGGCGTCGACGTAGATGGAGAAGTCGAAGAAGTCCGACAGGGCCAGGCCCACCGTGCCGTCGGCGCGCGGGCGCGCAGGCGCGAGCACGTTGAGGCCCTCGACGATGAGCACGTCCGGCTGGTCCACCACGATGCGTTCGCCGGGGACGATGTCGTAGCTCAGGTGCGAGTAGCGCGGCGCCTCGACCTTGGGGGCCCCGGACTTCACGGCCGAGATGAAGCGCAGCAACGCCTTCTGGTCGTAGGACTCGGGGAAGCCCTTGCGCTCCATGATCCCGCGGCGCAGGAGTTCCGCGTTGGGGAAGAGGAAGCCATCGGTCGTGACGAGGTCCACCTTGGGGGTGCCGGGCCAGCGGCGCAGCAGCTCCTGCAGCACGCGCGCCGTCGTCGACTTGCCGACCGCGACCGAGCCGGCCACGCCGATGACAAACGGGGTGCGGCGGCGGTGCTCGCCCAGGAAGCGGGACGTCGCGGCGTGCAGCTTGTCGGTGCCCTCCACGTACAGGGCGAGCAGGCGCGAGAGGGGGAGGTACACCTCGCGGACCTCGTCCAGGTCCAGGCGATCGCCGAGCGCGAGCAGGCGCGCGAGGTCCGCCTCGTCGAAGGGCTGCTCGAGCTCGTTGGAGAGGCGGGCCCAGGTGGCGCGGTCCAATTCCACGAAGGGCGAACCGGGCGTCTGGTTGACGGGGGCCGCCGGACGGACGGGCTCGGGGGAAGTCACGTGCGCCATTGTTCACCGCGTGTGTGCGGCCACACAAATCATTCCGGCGGCAGTCGCTAGGATGATCTGCATGTGTGGAATTGTTGGATATGCCGGTCTTTCAGCGGACCGAGGTGGACACGACGCGGTTGACGTCGTCATGGAGGGCCTGCGGCGCCTGGAGTACCGCGGCTACGATTCGGCCGGCGTGGCCGTCGTGGCCGACGGAGAGATCTCCTCGCGCAAGAAGGCCGGAAAGCTCGTGAACCTGGTCGAGGAGATCGCGGCGCACCCGCTGCCGGCCTCCTCCACGGCCATCGGTCACACGCGTTGGGCCACGCACGGCGGGCCCACCGACCGCAACGCCCACCCGCACCTCGGGGACGAGGGTCGCCTGGCCCTCATCCACAACGGCATCATCGAGAACTTCTCCTCGTTGCGCGCCGAGTTGCGCGAGAAGGGCCACGAGTTCCTCTCCGAGACCGACACCGAGGTCGCCGCCGTGCTCCTCGGCGAGATCTTCCGCGGCGCGGGCGAGGGCGATCTGACCCGCTCGATGCAGCTGACCGCCTCGCGCCTCGAGGGCGCCTTCACGCTCCTGGCCGTCCACGCCGAGGTGCCCGGCGTCGTCGTCGCCGCCCGCCGCAACTCACCGCTCGTGGTGGGCCTCGGCGAGGGCGAGAACTTCCTCGGCTCCGACGTCTCCGGCTTCATCGACTACACGCGCCGCGCCGTGGAGCTGGAGCAGGATCAGGTCGTGACCATCACGCCCGAGTCCTACTCCGTCACTGACTTTGCCGGCAACGCGGCCGAGGGTCGCGAGTTCCACGTCGATTGGGACGCCGCGGCCGCCGAAAAGGGCGGCTTCGACTCCTTCATGGAGAAGGAGATTCACGACCAGCCGCAGGCCGTCGCCGACACGCTGCTGGGCCGCGCCGACGCCTCGGGTCGCCTCGAGCTCGACGAGCTGCGCATCGACCCGCAGGAGCTCAAGGACATCTCCAAGATCGTGGTCCTCGCGTGCGGCACCTCCGCCTACGCGGCCCACGTGGCCAAGTACGCCATCGAGCACTGGTGCCGCATCCCCGTGGACGTGGAGCTCAGCCACGAGTTCCGCTACCGCGACCCGATCGTGGGCCCCGACACCCTCGTGGTGACGATCTCCCAGTCCGGCGAGACCATGGATACCCTCATGGCCCTGCGCTACGCCAAGGAGCAGGGCGCCCGCACGTTGGCGATCTGCAACACCAACGGCTCCTCGATCCCGCGCGAGTCCGACGCCGTGCTCTACACGCACGCCGGGCCCGAGATCGCCGTTGCCTCCACCAAGGCGTTCCTGGCGCAGATCACCGCGACCTACCTGCTCGGCCTGTACCTGGCCCAGCTGCGCGGAAAGCTCTTCCAGGGCGAGATCAAGGACATCCTGGCGGACATGGCCGACATCCCGGCCAAGATCCAGGACATCCTGGAGCGCAAGGACGAGGTCATCTCCCTCGCCCACGCCATGAAGGACACCACGAGCGTGCTCTTCCTCGGCCGCCACGTCGGCTTCCCTGTGGCCATGGAGGGCGCGCTCAAGCTCAAGGAGCTCGCCTACATCCACGCGGAGGGCTTTGCCGCGGGCGAGCTCAAGCACGGCCCCATCGCCCTGATCGACGAGGGCCAGCCGGTCTTCGTGGTGGTCCCGTCCCCGCGCGGTCGCCACTCGATGCACTCCAAGGTCGTCTCCAACATCCAGGAGGTGCGCGCCCGCGGTGCCCGCACCATGGTGATCGCCGAAGAGGGCGACACCGCCGTGGGCGAGTTCGCCGAGTGGGTCTTCCGCGTGCCAGAGACCAAGACCCTGCTCATGCCGCTCCTGAGCGTCGTGCCGCTGCAGATCTTCGCCTGCGCGCTCGCCGGCGCCAAGGGTCTGAACGTGGACCAGCCGCGCAACCTGGCCAAGTCGGTCACGGTCGAGTAGGCCCACCGCACGCCAGAACGACGGCGGCCCGGCAGCGAAACGCTGCCGGGCCGTCGTCGTTCTGCGGAAGGGGAGAGGCCCTACTTCGCCTCGCCGCGGGAGGCGACAAACTCGCCGAGCCAGGCGGAGAACTCCGGGCCCAGGTCCTTGCGCTCGCTCGCGAGCTGCACCACGGCCTTCAAGTAGGAGAGCTTGTCGCCCGTGTCGAAGCGGTGGCCGCGGAAGACGACGGCCGTCACGCCGCCGCCCTGCTCGGCCGGCATCGTGGCGAGCTCGAGGAGCGCGTCGGTCAGCTGGATCTCGTTGCCGCGGCCGGGCTCGGTGCGCTCGAGCACCTCGAACACGGCGGGGCTCAGGACGTAGCGGCCGATCACGGCGAGGTTGCTCGGGGCGTCGGCGACGGCCGGCTTCTCCACGAGCGTGTTGACGCGGACGTAGTCCTCGCCCTCGACCTCGGTCACGTCGGCGCAGCCGTAGGCGGAGATCGACTCGCGGGGGACCTCCATGAGGGCGATGACGGAGCCGCCCACGCGTTCCTGCACGGCGATCATGTCCTTGAGCAGCGACTCGTTCTCGCCGATCAGGTCATCGCCCAGGAGGACGGCAAAGGGCTCGTCGCCGACGTGACCCTTGGCGCGCAGCACGGCGTGGCCGAGGCCGCGGGGATCGCCCTGGCGGATGTAGTGGATGTCGCCCACATTGGTGGGGCGCTGGATGGCCTCCAGCTTGGCGGTGTCGTCCTTCTCGCGCAGCTGCGCCTCCAGGAAGGGCATGCGATCGAAGTGGTCCTCGAGAGAGCGCTTGTTGCGCCCCGTCACCATGAGCAGATCGTGCAGGCCGGCATCCACGGCCTCCTCCACGACGTACTGGATGGCCGGCATATCGACGACCGGCAGCATCTCCTTGGGCATGGCCTTCGTGGCGGGCAGGAAGCGCGTGCCCATGCCGGCGACAGGGAAGACGGCCTTGCGAACCTTGTGCGAACTCATGAGGCCATTCAACCACTTCGCGCCTTGAGTGCCCGGCGTCGGGTGCGTTCGCGCGGCTACGATCGGTGACGTGATTGTGGGAATCGGCGTCGACGTGGTGGCCCTGGAGCGCTTCGAGCGCAAGATCGAGCGGACCCCCGCCCTCGTGGAGCGGCTCTTCTGCCCCGACGAGCGCGGGCTGCACCCGCGCTCCCTCGCCGCGCGCTTTGCCGCGAAGGAGGCGGTCGCCAAGGCGCTCGGAGCGCCCGGGGACCTGCACTGGCACGATTGCGAGGTCGTGACGGCCCCGTCGGGTGCGCCCTCCATCAAGGCCACGGGCTCCGTGGCCGCGCGCGCCGCGGCGCTCGGGGTGTCGCGCTGGCACGTGTCGCTGACCCACGACGGGGACAGCGCCATCGCCATGGTCATCGCTGAGGGCGAGGGCTGATGCTCCCGGTCTTCCTCGGTTCGGCCGTGCGGGCCGCTGAGGCGCCGGCCATCGCCGCGGCGGCGGCCGCGGGGGATCCCGAGCGCTACATCGCCCGCGCGGCGCACGGGCTGGCCTCCGTGATCCTGCGCCACCTCGGCGCGGCCGGACTGCCGGCGCCGGAGGTCTCCGGCCCCGTTCCCGTGCGCCGCGAGGTGCGGGTCTTGGGCGGGGCCGGCGTGCGCGGGCGGCGCGTCGTGGCCTGGGTCGGGCCCGGCAACAACGGCGCCGACGGCCTGCACGCGCTCTCGCTGCTTGCCGCGCGCGGCGCCGAGGCCACGGCGGTGCTCGTGACCGAGCGGCATCATGAGCCGGGGGCGGCCCGCCTGCGCGCGGCCGGTGGTCGCGTCCTTCCTGCGAGCGGCCCCGCCGCCGGGCGCGCCCTGGCCCGAGCGGAGATCCTCATCGACGCAGCGCTGGGCACCGGCGCCAACGGCGGCATCGACCTCCCGGGATTGGAAGCCGGGCGCCCGCGCGTTCCCGCCTCCGCCTGGCGCATCGCATGCGACGTCCCGTCCGGCCTGGACGCCGATCACGGCGAGGCCGACCCCAGCGTGCCGGCCGCCGACACCACCGTGACCTTCGGGGAGCTCAAGGCGGGGCTGCTGCTCGGCCGGGGGCGCTCGCTCGCCGGGGAGCTGCGCCTCGTGCGGCTGCCCGGGCTGCTGGATCCCGCGCTCCTGGGCGATCCGGCGTTCAGCGTCCTGAGCGAACGGGAGGCCATGGACAGCGTGCTGTCACCGCGGCCGGAGGAGCACAAGTACTCGCGCGGCGTCCTCGGCCTCGTCGCCGGCTCTCCCGCGTACCCGGGCGCCGCCGTGCTGGCCGCCCACGCGGCGCTCGCCACGGGCGTGGGCATGCTCAGCGCCTTCACGCGCGGCACGGCCCGCCTCACCTTCTCGGGGGCGATCCCCGAGGCCGTCGTCTCCCGCCGCGAGGACGCGCCCGACGGCGCGGCCGCCTCGCGCGTGAACGCCTGGCTCGTGGGCCCCGGGCTGGGGGACGAACCGGAGGACCTGGATGCGGCCCGCAGGGTCCTGGCGACGGACGCTCCCGTCGTCGTCGACGCCTCCGCGCTCGCCGTCGTGGCGCCCTCCGCTGAACCGTCCCCCGTGCCCCGCCTGCTCACGCCGCACGCGGGGGAGCTGCGGGCGCTGGCCCGCCGGCTGGGGGCCGACTGGCCCGATCCGCTGACCCGGCCCGTCGCCGCGGCAACGGCCGCGGCGAAGGCCCTGTGCGCCGTCGTGCTCCTGAAGGGTTCGACGACGCTTGTGGCCGCCCCCGACGGCGGCGTGCTCGCCGCCTGCTCCGCCGGGCCGGAGCTGGCCGTGGCGGGCAGCGGCGACACGCTTGCGGGCCTCCTCGGCGCGCTGCTGGCGACGCACGCGGCGCGGGCGGCGGCCGAGGGGCGGCCCCTGGATGCCGCCGAGCTGCAGCGCCTCGGCGCGGCGGGCGCCGTGCTCCACGGTCTCGCCGCCACGCGCGCGCCGGGGCGTGGGGCCGAGCCGCTCGCGGCCGGCCTGCGGGAGCTGCTGGGACCGCGCTGAGACGTATGCTGGGACTTCGCGCGCCGCAGGGGCGCGCCCTGTCGTCGCGCCCGCCTGGAGCGTCGGCGTCGCTGACGAGGAGAATCGGAACACCCGTGGCCACACGCTTCACCTTTGCGGGGGGAAACCTCTCCAAGCTGGCCCGCCTCCCGCTCTACGTCCTGGCCCGGCCGGCCCAGTGGCTCACCCCCCGCAGCCGCCGCGAGTGGGTCTTCGGCTCCGGTGCCGGACTGGCCCAGGGTGCCTGGGAGCTGTGGCAGGAGGTCGCGGCGCGGGAACCCGACGCGCGGCTCACGTGGCTCGTCGCGAACGAGGCGCAGGCCGAGCAGGCCGTCGACGCCGGTGTGGAGTTCGTCGCCAAGGACAGCTGGGCCGGCTTCTGGCGCACCCTGCGGGCCGGCACCGTGGTCGTCACGCACGGCCTGGGGGACGTGAATCGCTACGGCTCGGGCGGCGCCTTCCTGGTGCAGCTCTGGCACGGCATTCCGCTCAAGCGCATCCATCTCGACTCCCCGGCGACCTTTGCCCTGGGCGGTCGCCTGCCGGCCGCGGCCGGCCGCATCCTGCGCGGCATGTACCGCCTCTCCACCCGCGCCATCAGCCTCTTCCCCGTGCCCTCCCAGCTCGTGGGCTCGCGCATCGCGAGCGCTTTTGGCCTGGACCCGGCGCGCATCGCCGTCACGGGGGATCCCCGTGACGAGGCGCTCGTGGCCGGCACCCCCGCGTCGCGCCGCGCCGACTCGCTGCGCGTGCTGCTCGGTGCCGGCGTGCTCTCCGGCGAGGAACGGGAACGCCGCCTGGTGCTCTTTGCCCCCACGTGGCGCGACGGCGTGGAGGACCCCACGGTCCCCACCGAGGCCGAACGCGACGCCCTCGAGGCGCTCGCGCAGCGCCTCGACGCCCTTATCCTCTTCCGCCCGCACCCGTTGGGCCTGGGCGCCTACCGCCGCGCCATCGCCGGGGCCCCGCGCCTGCGCATGGTCAGCTCGGAGGCCGTTCCCGACGTCAACGCGGTGCTTTCGGCCGTGGACGCGCTCGTCACCGACTACTCGTCGGTGGCCTTGGACTACTCCCTCGCGGGCGGGCACATCGTCTGGTTTGCGCCGGACCGGGCCAGCTACGAGAAGAGCCGCGGGCTCTACGAGGACTACGAGGCGACGACGGGCGGGCACGAGGAGACCTGGGCCGGCGTCATCGCCCAGCTCGAGGCTCGCCTGACCAGCGGGCCGGAGGCCGCCGCGTCCCTCGCCGCGACCGAGGCGCTGCGGGACCGCTTCTTCGAGGTGCGCACCCCCGGGGCGCCGGGCCGGGTCTACGAGCAGGTGCTGGCGCGCCGCGACGGCGGAGTGGCGGCTGCTCCCGCGGGCTTGCCGTCGGGTTCGCCGGCTGAGGTGCCCGCCGACGCGGCGACCGGCACGGGCCCCACGGTGTTCTTTGAGAGCTTCTACGGCCGCCGCGCCAACGACAACCCGGCCGGCATCGACGCTGCCCTGGCCGCCCTGCGCCCCGATGTGCGCCGCGTCTGGTCCGTCGCCAACGACACCGTGACGGTGCCGGAGGGCGCGGTCGCCGTGCTCGAGGGCTCCCCGGCGTGGGCACGCGAGCGCGCCGCTGCCTCGACGCTCGTGGTCAACGACTGGCTGCGCACCCCCGTGGCCGATCCCCGGAGGCAAAAGGTGCTGCAGACCTGGCACGGCACGCCGCTCAAGCGCCTCGCGTTGGGCCGGCCCAAGGTGGGCCTGCGCACGCGCCTCGCGATCCTGCGCCAGACCCGGCGCTGGGACGCGCTCCTGAGCCAGAGCCCGTTCTGCTCCGCGGCCCTGGCCGGCGACTACGCGTACCGCGGCCCCGTCTGGGAGACGGGCTACCCCCGCAACGACGCCATGGTGCTCGGCACGCGCGCCGACGCCCGCGCCGCGCTCGGCCTGCCGGAGTCCGGCCGCGTGGTGCTCTACGCCCCCACGTGGCGCGACGACGGGCGCGTGGTGCTCGACGGCGCGGGGTTGGCGGCGCTCGCCGCCTCCCTGGGGGAGGGGACCACGCTCCTGGTGCGCGCACATTCGCGCGTCACTGAAGGCTTCGAGGGGGCGCCAGGCGTGCTCGACGTCTCCGGCCACGAGGACCTGGGCGAGCTCCTGCGCGCTGCCGACGCGCTCGTCACCGACTACTCCTCGATGATGTTCGACGCCGCCGCCATCTCGCTGCCGCTCGCCTTCTTCGTGCCGGACCTCGAGCTCTACCGGGACGAGCAGCGCGGCCTCAGCTTCGACTTCGAGGCCGAGGCGCCGGGGCCCGTGGTGCGCGAGGCCTCCGCGTTGCCGGCGGCGATCGCCGGTCTGTGGGAGCGGCCCGAGGCCTTCGCCGGGGCCTACGCCGCGTGGCGCGAGCGCTACACGCCGTGGGACGACGGCGGGGCTGGAGCCCGCGTCGTCGAGCGCCTCGAGGCCGAGGGCTTCCTGCCCCCGGCGGCCTGAGCCGCCGGTACACCGCGCCGCGCCGTGCGCCCCGCGGGGTGCGCGAAGCGGTGCCCGCCCGGGGCCTAGCCGTTCGTGCGAATGCGCGAGGTGTCCACCGTGCCCTCGCCCTTCGTGACCACGCCGCGCAGGAAGCCGCCGCCCCAGCACAGGTGCATCGTGGCCAGGACGGCGGGCACCAGGAGGCGCACGCCGGGGGAGCCGGCGTCCTTGGTGGTCGCCGCCGCGCCGAGCAGCACCAGCACATACAGCGCCACGGGAACGTAGACGAGGCTCGCGACGGCGCCGATCGTCCCGCCGAGGACGCCCGTCAGCTGCAGCACGGCCACGATCACGGCCAGGCCCAGGAGCACCACGAGCAGCGGGGGAGCGAAGTAGCGCAGGGAATTGCGCGTGCCGAGGCGGCGCACGAGGTCGCCGCGCCACACGCCGGTCGCGTGGAACTGCCGGGCCAGGGCGCCCCAGGAGGCGCGCGGCCAGTAGGTCACGCGCAGGCTCGGCTCGAACCAGACGAGGTGCCCGGCCTCGCGCAGGCGCAGGTTCAGCTCCCAGTCCTCGCCGCGGGCGATGCTCTCGTCGAAAAGCCCCACGGCCTCCAGGGGCCCGCGGCGGAACACGCCGAGGTAGGCGGACTCGGCCGGGCCAGCCTCGCCGTGCCCGTGATAGGCGCCGCCGCCCAGACCGGCGCGGGAGTTGTAGCCCACGGCGATGGCCCGCTGGACGGGGGTGCGGCCCTTGGCGCTCATGATGCCGCCGACGTTGGCGGCGCCCGTGCGCAGGAGCGTCTCGACCGCGGCGCGGGTGTAGCCCTCGGAGAGCGTCGCGTGGGCATCGACGCGCACGATGATGGGGTGGCGGGAGGCCTTGATCGCGAGGTTCAGGCCCATCGAGATGTTGGTCTCGGGGTTGTGCACCGTGCGGATGCGCGGATCCGCGGCGCTCAGCTCGGCGGCGATGCGGTCGGTGGCGTCGTGGGAGGGGCCGAGCGAGAGCACGATCTCCGCCTCGCCCGGGTAGTCCTGCGTGAGCACCGCCTCGACCGCCTCGCGGAGGTCCCGCTCCTCGTTGAGCACGGGCATGATGTAACTCACGGCCGGCCACGCGTCGTCCGCCGGAACGGCCTGCGCCGAGGGGCTCGCGGCCGGGCGCTCCGGGACGCCCGCGGAGGCGCCCGCGGGGGCCGCCGCCGCGTCCCCGCGCGGATGCGAGTGCTCAGGGTTCGGCTGCGGCAGGGAGGGGGAGGGCATGCCCAGCATTCTGCCACGCGGGCCTCGAGCGGCCGCAGGCGGGGGTTCCCGGGGCCGCCACCCCGGTGCCGAACCGTCACGTCTCCCCGCGCGGACCGGCCCGGGCGACGGCGCGGGTCTAGGGTGGTGCCCGTGCATCACCCCGAATTGACCCCCGGCGGCGCGGAACGCGTCGCCACCATCGACCTGGACGCGATCGAGCACAATGTACGCACCATCGCGAGCAAGGTGGCGCCCGCCCGCGTCATGGCCGTCGTCAAGGCCGACGCCTACGGGCACGGCGCCGTTCCCGTGGCCCGCGCCGCCCTGCGCGCCGGCGCCGCCTTCCTCGGCGCGGTGCACGTCTCCGAGGCCCTCGCGCTGCGCGCGGCCGGCATCGACGCGCCGATCCTCTCGTGGCTGCACACCGCCTCCACCGACTTCCCCGCCGCGCTCGCCGCCGGCGTGGACCTGGGCGTCTCCGGCTGGGAGCTGGAGCCCATCGCCGAGGCCGCCCGCGCCGCCGGCCGGACGGCGCGCGTGCACCTGAAGATCGACACGGGCCTGGGCCGCAACGGCTGCCCCGCCGATCTCTGGCCTGCGTTGACGGCCCGCGCCGCCGAGCTCGAGGCCGAGGGCGTGCTGAGGGTCGCCGGGATCTTCTCCCACTTCTCCGTGGCCGACGAGCCGGAGCGACCCGAGACCGGGGAACAGCTCGGTGCCTTCGAGGCGGCCCTCGAGGTGGCGCGCGCCGCCGGCCTGCGCCCCGAGACCCGGCACATCGCCAACACCCCCGGCCTACTGACCCGCACCGACGCGCACTACGACATGGTGCGCCTGGGGCTGGGCATGTACGGCCTCTCGCCGCTCGAGGGCGTGACGTCGGCGGACCTCGGGCTGCGCCCCGCCATGCGCCTGTCCTGCCAGGTCGCCGCCGCCAAGCGCGTCCCCGCCGGCCAGGGCGTCTCGTACGGCCTGCGCTGGCACGCGCAGCGCCCCACCACCCTGGCGCTCATCCCGCTCGGCTACGCCGACGGCATCCCGCGCATCGCGGAGGGCGCCCCCGTCCTGCTGGGCGGCCGGGTCCTGCGCAGCGTGGGCCGCGTGGCCATGGATCAGTTTGTGGTTGACCTGGGCCCGGACGTGGCCCCCGAGGACGTGGTTGGCACCGAGGCGGTGCTCTTCGGCGGCGAGGGCGAGCCGCCCGTCGAGGCATGGGCCGAGGCCGCCTCGACCCTCAACTACGAGATCGTCACGCGCATCTCCCCGCGCGTTCCCCGCGCCTATGTGGGCGCCCACGCCGCCGCCGATGCCGCCGCACCCGAAGGGACCCGCCCGTGAGCTCCGCCGACCTGACGCTGACCCTGCCCGCCGCCGCCGACACGCAGGCCGCGGCCAAGGCCCTCGCCTCGGTGCTGCGCGCCGGCGATCTGCTCCTGCTCATCGGCGAGCTCGGCGCCGGCAAGACCACCTTCACGCAGGGCCTCGGTGAGGGGCTCGGCGTGCGCGGCGGCATCATCTCGCCCACCTTCGTGCTGGCGCGCGTGCACCCCTCGCTCGTGGGCGGCCCGGAGCTGGTCCACGTCGACGCCTACCGCCTGGGCAGCGCGGGCGAGCTCGAGGACCTCGACCTCGCCGACACGATGGACCGCGCCGTGACCGTGGTCGAGTGGGGCCGCGATCGCGCCGAGGGCCTGGCCGACTCGCGCCTCGAGCTGGAGCTCATCCGCCCAGTGGGCGGCGCCCTCGCCCCCGGCGCCCCGGCGCCGTGGGAGTCCGAGGAACTCGAGGACGACGTCGTCGAACGCACCCTCACGGTGCGGGCCATCGGCCCGCGCTGGGACGCCGAGGCAAGGGCGGCCCTCGCCGCCGCGCTGGGCCTCTAGCCCGCGCGCCGGGCCGGCCGCGCGCCGTCGGGCACCGAGGGGCACGACGGCGCGGCGCCCGTCACGTGCCCGCCCCGCCCTGGCGGGGCGTGAGGGAGCCCACCGCGGGGGCCCGCGCCGCCGGGCGTAAAATGGCAGGCGTGCGCCTGCTGAGTCTCGATACCTCGTCCGTGGTTTCCGTCGCCCTCCTCGAGGTGTCCGACGACGCCGAGCCAGTGATCGTGAGCGATGCGCTCGGCACCGATACGCACCGCCACGCCGAGGATCTGGTCCCCGCCGTGCGCGACGCGCTCGCCGCGGCCGGCTGGGAGCGACCGGACGCGATCCTCGTGGGGGAGGGCCCCGGCCCTTTCACTGGCCTGCGCGTCGGCCTCGCGAGCGCCGACGTCCTCGCCTTCGCCTGGGGCGTGCCAGTGTTCGGCCTGTGTTCTCTCGACGGGCTGGCGCGGCAGCTCGCGCCGGCCGCCGGCGGCGAGTTCATCGCCGCCCTGGACGCGCGCCGCAAGGAGCTGTACTGGGGCCGCTACGACGCCACCGGCCGCCCGCTCGGCGGCCCTCAGGTCGGCGCCGTGAGCACCCTTCCCGCCGGGCTGCCCGTGGCCGGCGCCGGAGTGCGCGCCCGCGAGGCCGAGCTGAGCGCGGCCGGGACCCCCGTGGTGGCCGGCACCGAGGACACCCCCGTCTCCGCGGCGCACCTAGCCCTCGCTTGGCTCGCTGCGGGCCGTCCGGAACATGCGCCGGTGGCCCGCTACCTGCGCGAGTCAGACGCCGTCGCGCCCGCCTCCTTGGCGCCCTCCGCTGGCGGGGTCAAGTGAGCCACCGCCTCGCGCCGGCCACCGCGGCCGAGCTGGAGGGACTGCCTGCTGGCTACACCCTGCGCGAGATGACGGGCGCGGACCTGTCAGCCGTCCACGCGCTGGAGACCGTGCTTTTCCCCGCGGATGCCTGGCCCCTGCACCTCTTCGAGGAGGAGCTGGCCCACCCAGAGTGGCGGCTCTATTGGGTGCTCGAGGCCGGCGCGGAGATCGTTGCCTACGCGGGGGCGCAGTACAGCTCCGGCATGGCCGATGTGCAGACCATCGCCGTGAGCCCGGCCCACGAGGGCCGCGGCCTCGGCGGCTTCCTCATGCGCCTCATGGCCGCGCGCTCGCGCGCCTGGGGCGCCACCGATCTGCTCCTGGAGGTGCGCGTCGACAACGAGCGCGCGCAGGCCCTCTACGAGCGCCACGGCTACACCGTGATCCACACGCGCCGCGGCTACTACAACGACGGCTGCGACGCCCTCATCATGCAAAAGTCATTGCTCGCGCAGATCCCCGATCTGCCGGAGCACAACGAAGGAGAGAGCGCGTGAGCGCGAGCGAGCCCCTGGTCCTCGGCATCGAGTCGAGCTGCGACGAGACGGGCGTGGGCGTGGTGCGCGGCACCGAGCTCCTGGCCAACGCCGTGGCCAGCTCCATGGAGGAGCACGTCCGCTTCGGCGGCGTGATCCCGGAGATCGCCTCCCGCGCGCACCTCGAGGCGCTCGTCCCGACCCTGCGCCAGGCGCTGGACACCGCGGGCGTGACGATGGACGACGTCGACGCGATCGCCGTGACCACGGGCCCCGGCCTGGCTGGCGCACTCATGGTCGGCGTGGCGGGGGCGAAGGCCCTGGCCCTGGCCACGGGCAAGCCGCTCTACGCCGTGAACCACCTCGTGGCGCACGTGGGCGTGGGCGTGCTCGAGGGCGGCGAGCTGCCCGAGTCGCTCGGCGCCCTGCTCGTCTCCGGTGGGCACACCGAGATCCTGCGCGTCGGCTCGCTCACGGGGGACGTGGAGCTGCTCGGCTCCACGATCGACGACGCGGCCGGCGAGGCCTACGACAAGGTCGCGCGCCTGCTCGGCCTGTCCTACCCGGGCGGCCCGGTCATCGACATGCTCGCGGCCGAGGGAAACCCCAAGGCCATCCGCTTCCCGCGCGGCCTGACCCTCGGCAAGTTCATGGGTACGGCCGAGGAGCCGGGCCCGCACCGCTACGACTTCTCCTTCTCCGGCCTCAAGACCGCCGTGGCGCGCTACGTCGAGGACTGCCGCGCGCGCGGCGTCGAGGTGCCCGTGGCCGACGTCGCCGCGTCCTTCCAGGAGGCGGTGGTCGACGTCATCACCAAGAAGGCCGTCCTGGCCAGCCAGGAGCACGGCCTGCGGAACCTCCTGCTCGGCGGCGGCGTCGCCGCCAACTCGCGCCTGCGCGCCCTGCTGGCCGCGCGCTGCGCGTCGGCCGGGATCGGCCTGCGCATCCCGCGCCCGGGCCTGTGCACCGACAACGGCGCCATGATCGCGGCCCTCGGTTCCCAGCTGGTCTCCGCCGGCGTTGAGCCGACCGGCACCGAGTTCGGCACCGACACGGGGCTGCCGCCCTCGATCGTCTCGCTCCCGGCCGCCTGAGCCGGGCCGCCTCAGCCGACCGGCGCCGAGGCGCGGTCGGGCCGGAAGCCGCGCCGCTGGGTGCCGGCTGGGTCTCAGTCCTCGATGCGCAGGCGGCGCGTGTTGGCCAGAACGACCTCCTGCAGATCCCCGGCGTGGGCCCCGGCGACGGCGCGCTGGCGCTGGTAGCCGGCGCCGTCCGTGACGATGCGCCAGACATCGGCCAGCTCCTCCTCGCAACCGAGGCGCTTGGCGATGGGCGTGAGGCGCGTGAGCTCGTCGGCCAGATGCTCCGTGACGAGCTTCTCGTTGCCGGCCGAGTCGAGGATGATGATCGCGTCGAGGCCGTAGCGCGCCGCCCGCCACTTGTTCTCCACGCGGAACCAATTGCTCATGACCGGGATGTGGCGCCCGGCGTCGAGCTGGGCCGACATGTCGGCCACGAGGCACTGCGTCAGCGCCGCGACCGAGGCCACCTCGCGGATCGAGGAGAGGCCGTCGCAGATGCGCATCTCGACCGTGCCGAAGCGCGGCACGGGGCGCACGTCCCAGCGAATCTCGTTGAGCTCGTCCACGACGCCCGTGTGCATCATGTCGGCGACGTACTTCTCGTACTCGCTCCACTGATCGAAGTGGAAGGGCAGACCGCCCGTGGGCAGCTGCTGGAACATGAGGGAGCGCTGCGAGGCGTAGCCCGTGTCGTCGCCGCCCCAGAAGGGGGAGGAGGCGGAGAGCGCCAGCAGGTGCGGCTGGTAGTTGATGAGCCCGTCCACGATGGGCAGGGCCTTGGCGTGGTGATCCACCCCGACGTGCACGTGCACGCCGTAGATCACCATCTGCCGGCCCCACCACTGCGTGCGGTCGATGAGCTTGGAGTAGCGCTCCTTGTCCGTGACCGGCTGCTGCGTGGGCTGGGCGAAGGGGTGCGAACCGGCGGAGTAGAGCTCCACGCCCAGCGGATCGGTCACGGCGCGGACCTCGGCGAGCGTCTCGGAGAGCTCCTGACGGGCGTCGGCCACGCGCGTGTGCACGCCAGTGACGAGTTCAACGGTGTTGGAGAGCAGTTCCTGCGTCACGCGGGGGTGCTCCTGCCCCTCGGGCAGGCCGGCGGCGACGCGCACGCCGTCCAGGACCTCCTGCGCCACGGAGCGCAGATCGCCGTTGTCGCGATCGACGAGGGCAATCTCCCACTCGATGCCAAGCGTGTTTGCCGCCGACTGCGCAAAATCGATGTTCACTGCTGCTGTGCTCCCCTCGTGACGGGGCACGCGCCCCGTTGATCGTGATTCTAGGACCGGGGGAGCGGCGACGCGGCCCGTGCGACGCGGTGCGGCGCGTCACACGGGCCTCAGGCGCGCTCAGGCGGCGAGGCGGCGCAGGCGCACCGTGCCGAGGCTCGTGCTGGCCCGCAGCTCCGCCGTGGCCTGCGAGGCGGGCCCGTCGGTGGCGCGCAGCTCGTTGATGACGCTGCCTGCCTTGGTGCTGGCGTCCACCCACACGGCCACGCCCTGGGCCACGTCGATGTCGATCTCGCCGACCGAGGTGGCCGCCGTCAGGCTGCCGCCCTCGAGGCTCGCCACGCTGATGGCGCCGGCCGAGGTCTTGAGCGTGGTCTCGCCAGTGGAGCGCCCCACGCGGATGGTGCCCGCGCTCGTCTTGGCGCCGAGCCTTCCGGCGGCACCCGCCACCCGGATGTCGCCGTTGGAGGTCTTCAGCTCGGCGTCGCCGAAGACCTCGCCGACCTCGAGGCTGCCGTTGGAGCTCGTGAGCTCGGCGCGGCCGCCCACGGCGCCCACCGTGACGGGGCCGTTCGAGGTGTTGGCGCGCAGTCCGGCGGCGGAGTCGACGCGGATGGAGCCGTTGGAGGTCTTGAGGCTGGCCTGACCCCACGACCCGCGGGCGGTGATGGCGCCGTTGCCGGTCTTGGCCTCCACGAGGGTGCCGGCCGGTGCGGTGATCCGCACGTGGGCCGTGCCGAGGGCAAACATCTTGGGCCCGGCGTGGAAGAGGGAGACGGTGTCGGCGTCCGCGCTGACCTCGATGCGCTCGGCGGCGCGCTCATCGGCCGCGCGGCCCGGGCGGGCGGCGGTGATCCGCACGAGGACGGTGGCTTCCTCGTGGGTGTCGAGGTCGAGGATGGCGGAGGGAAGATCGATGATCATGCGCGGGATGCCCGCGACGGGGAAGTTCTGCATGGTGTGCTCCTAGCGCTGCGTCGGGGTGGAGGGAGGGGCGGGTGCTCAGTTCATCCAGCCCGTGACGCGCTGGCGCGCGCCCGCACGGGTGGAGGAGGCGGCCTGGCGGAGGGCGTCCTCGGTGCCGGTGGCCGCGACGTCGGCCGCGGCCACGGCGAAGCCGACGGCCTTGACGAGCCAGGAGTTCAGGCTCTGTCCCGCCTCGGCGGCGAGCGACTCGGCCTGGGACTTCAGGCCCTCCGGGACGCGCAGGTTGAAGCGGGCGGTGTCGCCGTCCTCGGCGGCGGAACCGGCCGGGCCGGCGGCGGGGAAGGCGCCCCATGCCGGGGTGGCGGGCTCGGCGGCGGGTGCGGCAGCCGGGGCGTCGGCGTCGAGCCCCTGGGCCACGAGCCGGGGCTCGTTGCCGCTGAGCTGCAGCGAGACGGTGCCCGGGGCCAGGTCTGCGCTGAGCTCATCGGCGGCGGCGGCCAGGGCGGAAATGAGCGCGAGGCGCAGCGAGGAATCGAGCGCGGCGGCGAGGCGCTCGGCGTGCTCCGCGGCGGCCGAGTCCTCGGGGAGCGCGGCCAGGAGGTCGCGCTGCACGGTGTTCACGAAGCGATCGAGTTGCATGGCATCACTGTGGCATCACAATGATGCCATGTCAATACCTTGATGGTGCCAGGATGCGCGAAGGGCGGGCCTCCCGTGGAGACCCGCCCTGGCTGCGGTGGCGGTTTGGCGGGGAAGAAACCCGGCGGCTCAGGCCACCGGCTCGACCTCGAGCGCCACGCGGCGCTCGCCCACGCGGGCCAGCACGAGGGTGGCGGCGCGTCCGCCCTTGAGCTTGCCGCGCCCCGCGAAGATCTCGCGCCGCAGCGTCTCCGGCGCGATGTCCACCCCGCGCTTCTTGATCGTCAGGGTCGTCACGTTCTGCGTCTTGGCCCACGTCCGCAGGGCCTTGGTCTTCAGGGGCAGCTCGCCGATCACGCGGTAGCTCGTCGCGAGGGCGTCGGGGGAGGGGGTGGCGGAGCGCAGGTAGGCGAGGTGCGGGTCAACGGCCTGCGCGCCGAGCCGCTGCGCCAGGTCGGCCACGAGGCCGGCGCGGATCACGGCGCCGTCCGGCTCGTGCAGGTACTCGCCCGGCGCGGGGAGACCGCCCCCCTCCAGGACGGCGGCGGCGGGGTCGATCCCGGGGAAGCCGGTCGCGGCCGTGAGCTCCACGACGCCTGCAGCGCCGAGCACCGCCGCGGCGCGCCGCACTCCGGGGCGCGCCAGGGAGTTGAACCAGAGCGTCGCCTCGACGACGTCCCCGCGGTCGGAGAGCCACTGCGCCTCGGCCCCCTCGGGCACGGCGTCGTGGGGGAGGCCGGGGCCGAGCTTGACGCCCACGGCGAGCCCGCAACCCGCCAGGGACGTCACAAAGCTCAACGGCGGCGTGAAGGCCTCCGGGTCGAAGAGCCGGCGCGTGCCCGAGCTGTCCTCGTCGCGGCGGGCCGGGTCCAGCCACGCGCCGTCCATCCCCTCGAGCGGGACCTCCTCGGCGAAACCGTGGATCACGCGGGCCTGGGGGAAGGGCATGAGGTTGAGGGTCGCGACGGCGGCCGTCGTCTCGTCGGCCTCGACGCTCGTCACCTCGAGGTCCATCGAGGCGAGGGCGAGGGAATCGGAGCCGATGCCGCAGCCGAGGTCGGCCACGTGCCTGACCCCGGCCCGCGCGAAGCGCTGGGCGTGCAGGGCTGAGACGGGCAGGCGCGTGGCCTGTTCCAGGCCGGGGCGGGTGAGGAACATTTCGGCGGCAAACGGCCCAAACTTGGCCTCGCCGCGGTGGCGCAGGCTCAGCTGGTGCACGACGGCGGCGACCACCTCGGGCGCGTGGCCCGCCTTGCGCAGGGCGAGCGTCAGGCGCATCGCCGCGTCGTCGTCCGAGGCCTCCTCGGGACGGTGCTGGCTCAGCAGATCCAGTCCCTCCGGGGTGAGGAGGGCGGCGAGCGGCTCGGAGGAGGGAGGGGAGACGGGCATGAAGCCAGTTTCCCACGCGGGGCGAGCCGGCACGCCGTGGGTGAACAACTGGCACTCACCTTGACCGAGTGCCAGCGTCTTCCTACAGTTGAACCATCAGCACTCGCCGCGCGCGAGTGCTAAGCCCTTCGGCCCAGCGACCGGCCCCCGCGACGGCGGACGCACCGGTGCCGGAAGGCGTTGACACCACTGGTTTCAAGACAAAGGAGCGAGCCGCATGTCGGTCTCCATCAAGCCCCTCGAGGATCGCATCGTCATCCAGCAGCTCGAGGCGGAGCAGACCACGGCCTCTGGCCTGGTCATCCCCGATACCGCCAAGGAGAAGCCCCAGGAGGGCAAGGTCGTGGCCGTTGGCCCGGGTCGCGTTGACGACAACGGCAACCGCGTTCCGCTCGACGTCGCCGAGGGCGACGTCGTCCTGTACTCGAAGTACGGCGGAACCGAGGTCAAGGTCGGCGGCCAGGAGTTCCTGGTGCTCTCCGCTCGCGACGTTCTCGCCAAGATCGAGAAGTGATTCTTTGACGCCATCGCCCCGACGCAGCGCGCAGCGCAGCGCGGGGCGATGGTGCGTCTTTGCCGCGCGCGCCTGAAACACGGCCGGGCGCGGCCAGCAGTTCCCCAGACCCACCTCCACTAAGGAGTCATTCACTCATGGCAAAGCAGCTTGCTTTCGATGAGGCGGCCCGCAAGGCCCTCGAGGCCGGCGTCGATCGCCTGGCCGACACCGTCAAGGTCACCCTGGGCCCCCGCGGCCGCAATGTGGTCCTGGACAAGCAGTGGGGCGCCCCCACCATCACCAACGACGGCGTGACCATCGCCCGCGAGGTCGAGCTCGAGGATCCGTACGAGAACCTTGGCGCCCAGCTCGCCAAGGAGGTCGCGACCAAGACCAACGACGTCGCCGGCGACGGCACCACCACCGCCACCGTCCTGGCCCAGGCGCTCGTCAAGGAGGGCCTGCGCAACGTTGCCGCCGGTGCCGCCCCGGGCGCCGTCAAGCGCGGCATCGAGGCCGCCGTGGACGCCGTCGAGGCGCGCCTGAAGGAGAATGCCCGTCCGGTTGAGGGCGCCAATGTGGCCCACGTCGGCGCCATCTCCGCCCAGTCGGACGAGATCGGCGAGCTGCTCGCCGAGGCCTTCGGCAAGGTGGGCACCGAGGGTGTCATCACCATCGAGGAGTCCAACACGACCAACACCGAGCTGGTCGTCACCGAGGGCATGCAGTTCGACAAGGGCTACCTGTCCCCGCACTTCGTCACCGACGCCGAGCGCCAGGAGGCCGTCCTCGAGGATCCCTTCATCCTCCTGAACTCCGGCAAGATCTCCTCCGTCCAGGAGCTGCTGCCCCTGCTGGAGAAGGTCCTGCAGGCCTCCAAGCCGCTCTTCATCGTGGCCGAGGACATCGAGGGCGAGGCCCTCTCCACGCTCGTCGTGAACAAGCTGCGCGGCCTGCTCAACGTCGTGGCCGTCAAGGCCCCGGGCTTCGGCGACCGCCGCAAGGCCATGCTCCAGGACATCGCCACCCTCACGGGTGCGCAGGTGATCTCCCCGGACCTGGGACTCAAGCTGGACCAGGTCGGCGTCGAGGTACTCGGTACCGCCCGCCGCGTGAGCGTCACCAAGGACTCCACCACCATCGTTGATGGCGGCGGCGAGGCCGAGGATGTGGCAGCCCGCGTGGCCCAGATCAAGGCCGAGATGGAGCGCTCCGATTCCGATTGGGATCGCGAGAAGGCCCAGGAGCGCCTGGCCAAGCTGGCCGGCGGCATCGGCGTCATCAAGGTTGGCGCGGCCACCGAGGTGGAGCTCAAGGAGCGCAAGCACCGCATCGAGGACGCCGTGTCCTCCACGCGTGCAGCGCTCGAGGAGGGCATCGTCGCCGGCGGCGGCACCGCCCTCGTCGACGCCGTCGCCGTGCTGAACACCGATCCGGCCATCACGGCCCTCGAGGGCGACGTCGCCACGGGCGTCGACATCGTGCGCCGCGCGCTGCTGGCCCCGGTCAAGCAGATCGCCGTGAACGCCGGCTTCGACGGCGCCGTCGTGGCCGCCAAGGTCACCGAGTCCCCGGTCAACTCCGGCTTCAACGCCAAGACCGGCGTGTACGAGGACCTGCTGGCCGCCGGCGTCATCGACCCCGTCAAGGTCACCCGCTCGGCCCTGCGCAACGCCGCCTCGATCGCCGCCCTCGTGCTGACGACCGAGACCCTCGTCGTGGAGAAGCCGGCGGACCAGGAGGACTGATCCTCCCCGCCGTCGTCCACCGACAACGCGCAGGAACCCTCCCCACCCGGTCCACCGGGCGGGGAGGGTTCCTCCGTTTCTGCCCCGCGCATGGCTGGGGCAAAGGAAGCGGACAGCGTTCTCTTGCCCCGCGCCGGTACCATCGTGCGATGGGTCGGCTCCCTCTCGACCCGTCTACCTATGCAGAACTCCACAGCCACCGCCCCGCATCGTTCACCCGCCGGGTTCCGCGCCGATCTGGCCGGACTGCGCGGGGTCGCCGTGTTGCTCGTGGCGATCTATCACATCTGGGTCGGCAGGGTCTCGGGAGGCGTCGACGTCTTCCTGCTGATGTCCGCGTTCTTCCTGACCGGCGGGTGGGTGCGGGCCACCGAATCCGGGCGACCGCGCGGCATCCTCTCCTCGTGGATCAAGCGCCTGCGCGGGCTCCTGCCCGCCGCGGCGCTTGTCATCGCGACGATCCTGCTCCTCACGCTGCTGATCCTGCCCGGCACGCGCTGGCCCGAGACGCTCTCGCAGGCCTGGGCCTCGCTCGGCTACACCCAGAACGTGCACCTGGCCAATGTGGCCGTTGACTACTACAACCCCGACCACTCCAAGTCCTCGCCGCTGCAGCACTTCTGGTCGCTCTCGGTGCAGGGCCAGGTCTTCCTGCTCTGGCCGCTCCTCCTGGCGGGGGCGGGCCTGGTGGCGAGGTACACCCGGCGGTTCGGCTGGGGCCTGCGCCGCGTGAGCCTCGCGCTCTTCGGCGCGGTGTTCATCGCGTCCTTCGCCTATTCGGTGGTGTTCACGGCGCAGGACCAGGGGCGCGCCTACTTCTCGACCCCGGCCCGGCTGTGGGAGTTTGCCCTCGGCTCGCTCCTGGCCCTCGTCGTGGACAAGATCCCCACCCTGCCGCGCTGGCTCGCGCGGTGCATCGGTTGGCTCGGCTTTGCCGCGCTCATCAGCTGCGGCATGGTGCTGCAGGTCGAGGGGCAGTTCCCCGGCTACGCGGCGCTCTGGCCCACCCTCGCCGCCGCCGCGATCGTGGTGGCCGGCAGCGGGAGCTCCGGCTGGAACCGCGCCGATGTGAGCTGGTGGCTCTCTCGCCGCCCCGCCGTGTGGCTCGGTGAGATCTCCTACCCGCTCTACCTCTGGCACTGGCCGCTGCTCGTGTTCGGGCTCTTCCTGTGGGGGAGCACGGCGCTGAACCTGTGGCAGGGCGCCGTGGTGCTCGTCCTCGCCGTGCTCCTGGCCATGGCGACGCACCGCTTCGTCGAGCTGCCGGCCGCGCGCTGGGCCGCCCGCCCGCTGCGCGCCCTCGAGGCGCGCGTGCCCGCCGCACCTGCGGCACCCAAGCCGGTCCGAGGCTCCCGCCCCCGCGGCTGGCGACGCGTGGCACGCAAGGCCCGGCGCGGCGTCGAGCGTTTGCCCCGCCGCGCCGTGGGCGGCCTGGACAGGCACGCCCGCGCCCTGGCCATCGTGGCCCTGTGCTTCGCCGTGGCGCTGCCCGTGGCGCTGTGGCAGGCGAGCCTGAACCAGCAGGCGAAGTCGGCCGCGACGCAGAGCCCTCAAGATAACCCCGGGGCGGCGACCCTGGAACCCGGTTACTCCGACGAGATCGCCTCCTCGGCCATCGCCCTTCCGCTGCCGGCGGATCAGAAGCAGGACTGGGCCACCACCGGCCAGGCCTGCGCCGGGCAGTGGGCCATCGACTCGCAGGTCATCGAGTCCTGCCACGAGGGAGGGGACCTCGGTTCGAAGACCACGGTGCTCGTCGTCGGCGACTCCCACGCGCAGCAGTGGACGCCCGCGCTCGACGCGGCGGCGCAGGCGCAGGGCTGGCACTGGGTGGCGCTCTACCGGCCCGGCTGCCGCTTCGGCTCCACCGAGGAGGGCTCGGCGGATCCCGAGTGCGCCGCCTACACACAGGAGGCCAAGGACTACGTGGCCGGGCGCACCGGCGCCATTTCGGCGATCGTCACGGTGGCCACGAAGTCCGTGGCCGCGGGCGAGGACGGCGCGAGCGCTGGCGAGTCCGAGGTGGTCGTGCCCGGCTTGGTGGACGCCATCTCCCCCTGGCTCAAGGAGGGTCTGCCCGTGGTGGGGCTGCGCGACACCCCGCGCTTCAGCTTCGACATGGCCGATTGCGCGGCCCGCCTCACCACCACGGAGGAGCAGTGCTCGGTGCCGCTCGCCGAGCAGCTGGCCCCGCTGAACCCGCTCCTCGAGCTCACGTCCGGCCCTGCGCGGCTCAAGGGCCTGACGGCGATGGACATGAGCGACGTCGTCTGTCCCGACGGCACGTGCGTGCCGGCCATCGGCAACGTCAACGTGTGGATCGACGACTCGCACCTGACGTCGCGCTTCGCGCTCACCACGGGAGAGATCTTTGAGCGGCGTTTGCTCGCAGCGCTCGGCTGGGACGCCCGGGGCTAAAGCCCGCCGTGGCGCGCCGCGCGGGCCGTCGCTGTGACCCACCGGCAAGCAATGGTGAGCAGGATCACGCGCGTCGGGCCGGTGGCGGGGCATGCGGGAATGATCGGGCGCCCCGGAGCGCTCTAGGATTGTCTCTAACCCCCACCGGCTCGTTCCGAAAGGCATCGCGTGAGCGCCAACGATGACTTCAATCCCTTCGCATTCGAGGGGCTGACCTATGACGACGTGCTGCTGCTGCCCGGCCCCACGGACGTGATCCCGTCCGACGCCGACACCAGCACGCGCCTGTCCAAGCGCATCAGCCTGAACGTGCCCATCCTCTCTGCCGCGATGGACACCGTGACGGAGGCGCCGATGGCGATCGCCCTGGCCCGCCTGGGCGGCATCGGCATCATCCACCGCAACATCTCCATCGAGAACCAGGCCCGCCAGGTGGACCAGGTCAAGCGCTCGGAGTCGGGCATGATCACCGATCCGGTGACCATCACCCCCACCGCCACGCTGCAGGAGCTGGACGATCTCTGCGCTCACTACCGCGTCTCGGGCCTGCCCGTCGTGGACGAGAACCGCAAGCTGCTGGGCATCATCACCAACCGCGACACGCGCTTTGTGCCGCGCGCCGAGTGGGCCACCACGCAGGTCCACGAGAAGATGACGGCCATGCCGCTCATCACGGCGCCCGTCGGCACGAGCCGCGAGCAGGTCCTCGAGCTGCTGGCCAAGCACCGCATCGAGAAGCTCCCCCTCGTCGACGCCAACGACGTGCTCCAGGGCCTCATCACGGTCAAGGACTTCGACAAGGCCGAGGATTACCCGCTGGCCACGAAGGACGACGAGGGCCGCCTGCGCGTCGGCGCCGCGGTGGGCTTCTTCGGCGAGGGCTACGACCGCGCCATGGCGCTCGTGGACGCCGGCGTCGACGTGCTGGTCGTGGACACCGCCAACGGCCACAGCCAGGGCGTGCTGGACATGATCGCCCGCCTCAAGAAGGACCCGGCAGCGGCGCACGTCGACATCATCGGTGGCCAGGCCGCCACGCGCGAGGGCGCCCAGGCGCTCATCGACGCCGGCGCCGACGCCATCAAGGTGGGCGTGGGCCCGGGCTCCATCTGCACCACCCGCATCGTGGCCGGCGTGGGCGTCCCCCAGGTCACCGCGATCTACGAGTCCGCGAAGGCCGCGATCCCGGCCGGCGTTCCGCTCATCGCCGACGGCGGCCTGCAGCACTCGGGCGACATCGGCAAGGCCCTCGTGGCCGGCGCCGACTCGGTCATGCTCGGCTCGCTGCTCGCCGGCACGCAGGAGTCCCCGGGCGACCTCGTGTTCGTCAACGGCCGCCAGTTCAAGGCCTACCGCGGCATGGGCTCGCTGGGCGCCATGCAGACGCGCGGCAAGAACACCTCCTACTCCAAGGATCGCTACTTCCAGGCCGATGTGCCCACGGACGAGAAGCTGGTCCCCGAGGGCATCGAGGGTCAGGTGCCGTTCCGCGGCCCGCTCTCCTCCGTGGTCCACCAGCTCGTGGGCGGCCTGCGCCAGACCATGTTCTACGTGGGCGGCCAGACCATCCCGGCGCTCAAGGAGCGCGGCAAGTTTGTGCGCATCACGGCGGCGGGTCTGAAGGAGTCGCATCCCCACGACATCGCCATGACGGTCGAGGCCCCGAACTACCACCGCTGATCGGCGGCGGTGACGAAGCCAACGTCACACAGTGCCAGACGGCGCCCACCCAGGTCGGGTGGGCGCCGTTGGCGTTGGTAGGCTAGGCAGAGTGAGCAACGACATCGAGATCGGCCGTTTCAAGCGGGCCCGCCAGGCCTATTCGCTGGACGACGTGGCGATCGTCCCCTCCCGCCGCACGCGCGATGCCTCGGACGTCTCCACGTCCTGGCAGATCGACGCCTACTCCTTTGACACCCCGTTCATCGGTGCCCCGATGGACTCGGTCATGTCCCCGGCCACGGCCATCGAGCTGGGCCGCCAGGGCGGCCTCGGCGTCCTGAACCTCGAGGGCGTGTGGACGCGCTACGAGGATCCGGCCAAGGTGCTCGAGGAGATCGCCTCCCTCGAGTCCGCCACGGAGTACGGCTCCGATCCGCGCATCACGCGCCGCCTGCAGGAGCTGCTGGCCGCGCCGATCCGCCCCGAGCTGATCAAGGCGCGCCTCGAGGAGATCCGTTCGGCCGGCGTGGTCGTGGCCGGATCCCTCACCCCGCAGCGCACGCAGGAGCACTACAAGACGGTGCTGGAGGCCGGCGTCGACGTCTTCGTCATCCGCGGCACCACCGTCTCCGCCGAGCACGTCTCCGAGCGCCACGAGCCGCTGAACCTGAAGAAGTTCATCTACGAGCTCGACGTCCCCGTCATCGTGGGCGGCGCGGCCGGGTACACCCCGGCGCTGCACCTCATGCGTACGGGCGCGGCCGGCGTGCTCGTGGGCTTCGGTGGCGGCGCCACCGGCACCACGCGCCGCGCCATGGGCGTGCACGTCCCCATGGCCACGGCCATCGCCGACGTCGCCGCCGCCCGCGGCGACTACCTGGATGAGTCGGGCGGGCGCTACGTCCACGTCATCGCCGACGGCGGCGTGTCCACCTCGGGCGACATCGTCAAGGCGATCGCGCTCGGCGCGGATGCCGTCATGCTCGGCACGGCCCTGGCCCGCGCCGAGGAGGCCCCGGGCTGCGGCTACCACTGGGGCATGGAGGCCGCGCACGGCTCCGTGCCGCGCGGCGACCGCGTCCGCGTGGGCACCGTCGGCCCCATGGCGCAGGTGCTGCACGGCCCCTCGCACCACACCGATGGCACCTCCAACCTCACCGGCATGCTGCGCCAGTCCATGGCGACCACCGGTTACGTGGACCTGAAGTCCTTCCAGAAGGTCGACATGGTCCTCACGCAGTACCTCTCCCGCTAGGCGGGCCGGAGCCGGCGGGCCCCGCGTCCCTTCCTTCCGGAGGGGACGCGGGGCCCTCGGTGTCTTCTGGGGTACGACGGCGCGTGGGGCCCGGCGCGCCGTGGCGTCACCTCGGCGCGGGGGAGGGCTGGTCAGCGCCGCTTCTCTATCGGCCGTAGAATTGAGCTGTGTTGAAGACCGCCCTGAAGCCCAAGTGGATCGCCACGCTCGTGGGCGCCTTGCTCGCCGCCACCGCCTTCGTGTGGCTCAGCCAGTGGCAATTCGGGGAATCCAAAACCGTCACGGCGGACACGAGTGGCACCACCGAGCACGCCGTCCCGCTGACCGAACACTTCCAGCCCGGCCGCGATATGTACGTCGCCGACGCCGACCAGATCGTCACGGCCACGGGACACTTTGTTGAGGGCAGCGCCTTCCTCGTCTCCGGGCGCCTGCAGGACGGCAAGGAGGGCTACTGGGTGGCGGCGGCCTTCGAGCCAGACGGCGCTCCCGGCAAGAACGTCATCCCCGTGGTGCGCGGCTGGCAGGCCGAGGCGGACGCCCCGGCGGCGCTGCCCACGGGCGAGGTCTCGCTCGAGGGGCGCCTGCTTCCCTCCGAATCGCCCACGGGCACCCGCGAGGTCGCCAACGGCCCCTACGCCGAGATCTCGGCCGCCTGGATGGCCAACGCCTGGGACCGCGACAGCTACGACGGCTTCATCGTCGCCTTCAAGGCCACCTCCGGCGGCAACGATGCCGGCGCAGCCTCCGCCGGCCTCGAGCAGATCTGGGTGGGCCCGCAGCCCTCCGGCACCACTGTCAACTGGCTCAACATCTTCTACGGCGTCGAGTGGGTCGTCTTCGCCGGCTTCGCCTTCTTCATCTGGTGGCGTCTTGTGAAGGACGACTACCAGCGCGACGAGGAGTACGAGCTCGAGCTCGCGGCCTGGCGCCAGCGCCAGGCGGCCCGCGAGGCCCTCGCCGCCAGCGGCGGCGACGGCGCCCCCGGCGCCGAGGGGCAGGCAGGCGACGCCGAGGCGGCGTCGCCCACCCAGCCCGGCCCCGCGCCGTCGGGCCCCGGCCACTGAGCAAGCGGCCACAGAACACCCAGCACCTGAACTAGAGCAACACCCAAGGACAAGGACTCTCCAGTCATGAGCGAGCAGGACCAGACCGTCCCGAAGCCGCTGCCCGCGGCCGAGGATGACCCGATGCCGGAGCGCAAGCGCACCTTCGCCGGCACCCGGACGCAGATCAAGACGGCCGCGACCTTCTACAAGGTGGCGTCCTACATCACGGGCATCATGCTGCTGCTGCTCGTCGTGGAGATGATCCTCAAGTACGGCTTCAAGCTCGTGGCCTACGCGGGCGGCACCCACCTGGATGGTGCAGCCAACGTCTTCACGCTCGCGCAGGAGGGGCAGGTCATCGGCGGCGTCAACGTGTCCATCGCCATCCTCATCGCCCACGGCTGGCTGTACGTCGTCTACCTGCTGGCAGTGTTCATCCTCTGGTCGCGCATGCGCTGGAGCCTCGGCCAGTTCATCGCGATCGCGCTCGGAGGCGTGGTGCCCTTCCTCTCCTTCATCATGGAGGCCAAGGTGCACAAGCAAGTGCAGCTGGACCTCGCCGCCAACCCGGACGCGGTGCGGCGCTACTGATCCCGGCGGCCGGGCCCGGTGGCCCGGCTCACCCCACGCAACCCGCCCGCCTCTCTCTCCGTTAGGCTTGACCCGTGACTTCCACCCCCATCGCTCCCGAGCAGCGGCCCGTGCTCGTGGTCGACTACGGCGCCCAGTACGCCCAGTTGATCGCGCGCCGCGTCCGTGAGGCTCACATCTACTCCGAGATCGTCCCGCACACGGCGAGCACCGAGCAGATCCTGGCCAAGAATCCGGCCGCGATCATCCTCTCCGGTGGCCCGTCGTCCGTGTACGCGGACGGCGCCCCGTCCGTGGGGGCCGACCTGTTCCAGGCCGGCGTGCCCGTGCTGGGCATTTGCTACGGCTTCCAGGCCATGGCCAACGCCCTCGGCGGCACGGTCGCCAAGACCGGCCTGCGCGAGTACGGCCACACCCCGGTCAACGCGACCGAGGCCACGAGCTGCCTGTTCGACGGCGTGCCCGCCGAGCAGGTCGCGTGGATGAGCCACGGCGACTCGGTCTCCGAGGCTCCCGCCGGCTTCACCGTGCTTGCCACCTCCGCCGGCGCCCCCGTTGCAGCCTTCGCGAACGAGGACGCCAAGCTCTACGGCGTGCAGTGGCACCCCGAGGTGAATCACTCCGAGTTCGGCCAGAAGGTCCTGACCAACTTCCTCTACGAGGGTGCCGGTCTGAAGCCCGACTGGACGCCCGGCAACATCGTCGAGGAACAGGTCGCCCGCATCCGCGAGCAGGTCGGCTCCAAGCGCGCCATCTGCGCGCTCTCCGGCGGCGTCGACTCCGCCGTGGCCGCCGCCCTCGTGCAGCGCGCCATCGGCGAGCAGCTCACCTGCGTCTACGTTGACCACGGCCTCATGCGCCAGAACGAGTCCGTCGAGATCGAGAAGGCCTTCGGCGCCTCGACCGGCGGCGCCAAGCTCATGGTCGTGCACGCCGAGGACATCTTCCTGGAGAAGCTGGCCGGCGTCACCGACCCCGAGGCCAAGCGCAAGATCATCGGCGAGCAGTTCATCCGCACCTTCGAGCGTGCGCAGGCCGAAATCATCGCCGCCTCCGAGGGCGAGGACGTCGCGTTCCTGGTGCAGGGCACCCTGTACCCCGACGTCGTCGAGTCCGGCGGCGGCGAGGGCACGGCCAACATCAAGAGCCACCACAACGTGGGCGGCCTCCCCGACGACATCGAGTTCGAGCTCGTGGAGCCGCTGCGCGCGCTCTTCAAGGACGAGGTCCGTGCCGTGGGCACCGAGCTCGGCCTGCCCGACGAGATCGTGCACCGCCAGCCCTTCCCGGGCCCGGGCCTCGGCATCCGCATCATCGGCGAGGTCACGCGCGAGCGCCTCGACCTGCTGCGCGAGGCCGACGCGATCGCCCGCGCCGAGCTGACCGCCGCCGGCCTGGACCGCGAGGTCTGGCAGATGCCGGTCGTGCTCCTGGCGGACGTGCGCTCCGTGGGCGTGCAGGGCGACGGTCGCACCTACGGTCACCCCGTGGTGCTGCGCCCGGTGTCCTCCGAGGACGCCATGACGGCCGACTGGTCGCGCCTGCCCTACGATCTGCTCTCCAAGATCTCCAACCGCATCACCAACGAGGTGGATGGCATCAACCGCGTGGTACTGGACGTTACGTCTAAGCCGCCGGGAACCATCGAGTGGGAGTGATCTGATCACGGCCCCGCCGCACCGCCTCGCATCGCGAGCGGAGCGGCGGGGCCGAACGCCTTTTCGGCGTGTGAAGCGGAGCCTCACCCTCCCGCGCGCGCCGGTGAACTACGGTGAGTAACGAGGCAGGCACCCCGGAGCCCTGCCCCGGGAAGGTAAGAGGACTTTCGTGAGCGCACAGCCGAACCAGGATGCCCGTTTTGGCGCGTGGTTGCAGTCCCTCGGGTCCGGCAGCGGGACCGATACGCTCCTGCACTTCGTTCCCTCCGAGCGCAACAGCGTCGAGCTGACGCACGCGCACCCCTCCGGGCTGGCCCAGTTGCTGGCCGGGCGCCGCACGCGCCTGTCGACGCTGCTGCGCGATCCAGTCCAGTACTCCCAGGCCCGCCGCACGGCCCGCGCCATCGGCGCGCGCATCGAGGATGTCGCGGCCCAGCGCGGTATCGAGGTGGGCTACCTCGCCTCCGGCCTGGTCACGTGGCGCACGCTGCGCCAGGGCGGCAACGACTTCTACTCGGCCCCCGTCATGCTGGGGCACGTCTCGCTCGAGCGCCGCGACGGCGTGGACGACGAGGAGCTGCAGATCGCCGAGCGCAGCACGCCGAACCCGGCCCTGCTGCGCCACCTGCGCCACGCCTTCGGCATCAGCATCGACGCCACCACCCTGAGCGACGCCGCGTACGTCACGGCGCGCTTCGATCCCTCCGCGCCCCTGCAGGTGCTGCGCGAGGCGTTGCGCGACATCCCCGGCCTCGTCGTGGCCGATCGCCTCGTGGTCTCGACCTTCGCCGATGTGGCCGATCCGGCCGATCCCGGCGTGGTGTCCCCGCAGCATCCGGTGGTTGCCGCGCTCATGGACGCCGTGGGCGACGACACCGTGCACACCTCGCGCCACTCCCGCCTTGCAGCGCGCAACGCGGCGAAGGCGGCCAAAGCCGAGCCGGCCGAGGCCGCCGAGGCCGCCGCGGGTGAGGAGCACGACGACGCCGCCGCTGGCGGCGGGGAGCAGGGCGCCTCCGCGGGGGAAGCCTCCGTCGAGGCCCCCGGCGCCGCTGGCGTGGCCTCCGACGACGCCGCCGCTGCCGAGCCGGCCGAGGCGGCGGGCGAGGAGACGGCGGAAGCCGACGCACCGTCGTCGGGCACCGAGGAAACTCCCCGCATCCTGGCTCCCGGCGAGCCGGATCCCGCCGACGCTGCCGCCGAGGCGGCCCAGGGCGCCGCCGAGCGCGCGGCGCTCGCGGCCCAGTCGCCCACGCTGCGCGACGACGTCACGACGCCCGGCTCCGACGAGCGCGACCCGGCCGACGAGCTGCTGGTGCTCGACGCCGACGAGGAGGCCTACGCGGCCCTCGACCTCGTCTCCCGCGGCCGCTCGCTCACGCTGAGCGCGCCCCCCGGGACGGGCGGGACCACCTTTGCCGTCAACGCCGCCGTGCGCCTGGCCGCCCAGGGCAAGCGCGTGCTCGTGGTGGCGGAGCGCGAGCAATCGGTCACCGACTTCATCGCCCAGCTCGGCTTGCGCGGGCTCGACACGCTGGCCCTGCCGCTGCGCCGCGACGTCGACGCCGAGGAGCTGCGCCGCCGCCTCGTGGAGGCCGTGCTGCGCAACGAGCAGGCCTCCGAGCCGCACCCCCGCACGAACGAATCGCTCCTGCGCGATCGCCGCGTCTCCCTCCTGGAGCACGTGCGCTCGCTGCGCAGCGTACGCCCGCGCTGGAACGCCTCGCCCCTGCAGGCCATGCAGGAGCTCGCCCGCGTGACCTCGCGCGTGCCCGCCCCCTCCACCACGGTGCGCCTCAAGCGCTCCGTGCTCGACGCCATGCCCGAGCGCGGCCCCGTGGCCACCCAGCTCATGCGCGCGGCCGAGCTGGGCGCCTTCGACGACGCGACGCGCACGAGCCCGTGGTTCGGCGCGCGCCTGAGCCACCGCGGCCAGGCCGAGAGCGCCCTCGAACTGGTGCGCTCGCTGGCCAAGGACGTGCCGCCCCTGCGCGCCAAGCTCGAGGCCACCGCCAAGGCAACGCGCATCAAGCCCGTGCGCACCTTTGAACAGTGGGGGAAGACCCTGCGCCTGCTCGTGGACGTGCGCCACAGCCTGGATCACTTCGAGCCAGACATCTTCGACAAGGCCGTGGACGACCTCATCGCCGCGACCGCCTCGCCTGCCTGGCGCAAGGACCGCGGTATCGAGATGAGCTCCATGACGCGCTCGCGCCTGCGCCGCGTGGCCAAGGAGTACGTGCGCCCCGGCGTGCACATCGAGGACCTGCACACGGCCCTGACCCAGGTGCAGACCCAGCGCAAGGCGTGGGAGGTGCTCGCGACCGATCGCCGCTACCCCACGGTGCCGAGCGGCCTCGAGGCCGTCCTGGCGACCTTCCGCGAGGTGTCAGCGCGGCTGGAGAAGCTCGAGGCCGTGCTCCCCGCCCCGGTCGAGGAGGGGCGCACCCTGCGCGGCCTGCCCGCAGCGGAGCTCGAGTCGACGCTCGAGCGGCTCGTCGCAGCCGAGGCCGATCTCGAGGTGCTGCCCGAGCGCACGCTGCTGCTGCAGACGCTGCGCGAACAGGGTCTCGGCGAGCTGCTCCAGGACTTCGAACGCCGCGGCGTGCTGCGCGAGCTCATCCCGAGCGAGCTGGACCAGGCCTGGTGGCAGTCGGTCCTCGAGGCCATGGTCTCCGGCGACGACTACCTCGCCCTGCAGGACGGCCGCGTGCTCGGCCGCGCCCAGCGCGAGTTCGCCCAGGCCGACGCCAAGCACATCGCGAGCGGCGCGGAGGCCGTGAAGCACCGCCTGGCCGAGCGCTGGCGCGGAGCCCTGGCCGATCACCGCGTGGCGGCACGCGATCTGCGCGCGCTCCTCAAGATCGGCGACCCGACCGTGGCGCAGTTCGCCGCGATCTCGCCCGATCTGACGGGCGCGCTCGTGCCGATCTGGATCGGTGCTCCGCTCTTCCTACCCTCCGCGCTGCCGCGCTGGAGCCGCTTCGACGCGACGATCCTGCTGGACGCCGAGTCGCTCTCGCTCGTCTCCGCCCTGGGCGCCGTGGGCCGCTCGGACCAGGTCATCGCGATCGGTGACCCCGGCTCCGGCGCCCCGCGCCCGCTCAACGTCACGGTGGACCCGGGCGAGGCCTCCCAGGCCCGCCGCGTTCCCCTGAGCGCCTACGAGGCGCTCGCCAAGGTGACGCCGCGCCGCTCGCTGACCCGCGTGCACCGCCCGCTCGACGAGCGGCTGGTGCAGGCCCTGTCCTCGCACTACGACGGTGAGCTCAACGCGCATCCGGATCCGCGCACGGGGGAGCGCCGCGCGGCCGTGCTGCACGTCCCCGAGGGCGTCTCCACCGCCGGGCAGGCGGCCGCCGAGAGCACGCAGGCCGAGGTCGACGCCGTCGTGGAGCTCGTCTTCGCGCAGCTGGCCGAGCACCCCGAGCGCTCGCTCGCTGTCGTGGCCGGCAATGCGCATCACGCCAGGGCCGTGGCCCGCGGCATCGGTGCCGCGCTGCGCGCGCACCCCGAGGCCGAGCCAGCCTTCAAGCGCGGCTACGAGCCCTTCGTGGTGACGAGCGCCGAGCGCCTGCAGGGCCTGCGCCGCGACGCCGTCATCTTCACGCTCGGGTACGGGCGCACGGTGCACGGCCGTCCGGTGCACGACTTCGGTCAGCTCGGCACGCCGCAGGGCGCGCGCGCCGTCGCGGCCGCGCTGCTCTCGGGCCGCGAGTGGGTCAGGATCGTGTCCGCGCTCTCGCCGTCCGAGCTGGATTCGGGGCGCCTGCGGCACGGCTCCGCGCTGCTCGTGACCGCCATGCGCGCGCTGCAGCAGGGCGGCCAGGACCCGGCCGGGGCCGAGCTGAGCGATCCGCTCATGCGCGACCTGGCCGAGCGGCTCAAGGTCTGGGGCCTGCAGGTGAGCGAGGCCCCGTACGAGGGCATCGACCTGGCCGTGTTTGGCCCCGAGGGTGGGGACCGCCCGCCCGTGGCGGTCATCAGCGACGCCGGGGACGACTACGCCTCGGCCACGGTGCGCCAGCGTTCGCGGATTCTGCCGCTGGAGCTCGTGCGCCGCGGCTGGAACCCCATCCAGGTCTGGACGATCGACGTCTTCTCCGATCCCGCCGCCGTGGCCAGGCACATCGCCGCCGCGCTGGGCCTGCAGACCCCGCGCGGGCGCCACGACGCCTCGGCCCAGGTGGGCAAGGCGGCCGGTGCCGCGGGAGGTCAGTCTTCAGACGCCCCCGCAGAGGCCGCCGAGCGCGGGCGCCGGGCCGGGGTGTGAGCGCTTCGCAGGTCACCCCCGGGGCACCGCCCCCGGGGGAGCGGACAGCGCCCCAGGCAGACGCGACCCCAGCGAACCAGACGCCGTCGAACCCTGCGCCGCGCCGAGGACCCCGCGCGCGCCGCGCGGCGGTCCAGCCGCCCACGCGCCTCGCGGGCGAGGGCGCCCACGGTGTGGTCGAGGGCTGGGAGGCCGGCTCCTCGCTCGAAGACGCCGAGGCAGCGACTCTGCGCGCCGCCGAGGAGCTGCGGCAACGCCGAGAGGCCGAGGCCGCCGCCCGCGGGGCCCGGCCCGGCGCCACGGAGCCCGGCACCGGCTTGCCCCAACGCGCGGAGACCGAGTCCGAGGCGGCCTGGGGCGATCCCGATGCAGCCGCCGAGGATCGGGCCCGCGCCGCCTGGATCCGTTCGCAGCGCCCGCCGCACTGGGGTTGAGCCCCCTGCGCTAGCGCGTCAGCACGAGGCTCACCGCGCCGTGCTGCGGGGCCGAGGAGAGCTCGGCGGCGAGCGAGCGGGGAACCGCCAAGACCACGGTGGCCCCCGAGGCCCGGTCGGTGCTCAGCCAGCCTTGCTCGCCCTGTGCGCCCGCCTCGCACCACAGCACCCGGGCGTCCTCCGCGAGCACCCGCGAGCTGGGGGCCTCCCCGTCCCGCGGGATCGAGAGCACCACATCCACCCGGTCCCCGCTGGAGATGAGTCGCGCGGCGGCGGCGTCGTCCCAGCTCAGCGGGACGGCGACCTCGCCCGGCCCCAGCGAGCGCAGGAGCCCCGAGCCCGTGAGCGCCCCCTCGTGCAGGGGGAGGCCCGCCGGCCACGGGACGGCGAGCGTGCGGCCCACGACGCTGGCCTCGATCCAGCCGGACGAGACACCCGACGCGGCAGTCTCCGCCGTGTCGTCGCTCGCGCCAGGCGGGCCGGTCCCGGGGAACTGGGCGTGCAGCGGAAAGCTCACGCGCCGCACCTCGTCGGCCCCGAGCGTGTGCCCGGCCGCCTGGGGTGTGGTGAGCACCCACGCCTCCCGCGTGGGGACCTGCGCGGGAGCCACGGCCCGCAGCCCGGCCCACACGGCAACGAAGACGCACAGCGCGCTGAGCCAGCGCCGGTGCCTGGCCCACCACTCGCCGGGCGTGCGGCGCGGGGACGGGAGCCGGGTGCCGCGAGCGGGGGAGCGGCGTGCGCCGCGTGCTGTGCGGGCACGCCGCCGTAAGGGGGAGGGGTGGGGCCGGAAGCGGCCGGCGAGCTGACTCATCCACCCAGCCTGCGCCCGCGCCGCCGCGCCCGCAGACGACAACGGCCCGTCCGTGGAGGGACGGGCCGTGTGAGGGAAGGGTGGGTTACTCGGACGAGCCGGAGGAACCCGAGGAGCGGGAATCGGTGCGGTAGAAGCCCGAGCCCTTGAAGGTCACGCCCACGGTGCCGAACTTCTTGCGCAGGTGGCCCTGGCACTCCGGGCAGACCGTCAGGCTCGCCTCGGAAAAGTCCTGGAAGATATCGAAGTGGCGCCCGCAGTCCTTGCAGGCGTACTCATACGTGGGCATGGAAGTTCCTTCTTCATGGGGTCGGCGGGGACCGGTGGGCGGTCGCCGCGCAGCGCCTGGCGGCGCGCTCCGCCGCCGATCTATCGTACGCGTGCCGCGCGCCCTCCCGCGAGGATCCGCGTCACAGCGGTCGGCGGCGCCTCAGACCGCGGACAGCCGGCGCAGCCCCTCCGGGGTCCACGCCGCGTCGAGCCGCGCGTCCCACGCCTCGGACGGCACGATGTCCAGCACCTCGTCGGAGCGCACACACGCCACGGTGGGCGTCGCCCGCCCCGCGAGGAAGCTGTCGTAGAAGCCGCCGCCCTGGCCCAGCCTGGTCCCGTCCGTGCCCACGGCGAGGGCAGGAACCACCACGAGGTCGATTCCCGCGGGGTCGGCCGGCTCGCCGCCCACGGGCTCGGGGACCGGAGCGAGGGCGCCCCTGGCCACCCGCAGCTCCGGGGTCCAGCGCACCCAGGCTAGGCGCCGGCCGGGGAGCGAGAGCGGCACGAGCACGTTCAGCCCGGCCGCATGCCACTGGGCCATCGCCGCCGTGGGATCCGGCTCGGACGCGGCCGGGAGATAGGCGGCCAGGCAGGCCGGCCGGCCCGGCGGCGCGGCGGCCAGCGCCCAGGCGGCCAGCTGCCCGGCCCACGCGGCCCAGCCGCGCCGCTCGGCCTCGCGTTGCCCGGGCTCCACGGCACGACGGCGCGCGCGGAGTGCGGAGCGCAGGGCCGCCTTGGCGGCGCCCGGCTCGCCTCCGACTCCCGAGGCGGCCGGGGCACCCGGCCGCGCCGCGCCGTCGGGCAGGGAAGACGCGCCGGTGGCGACCCCGGGGACGTGCTGCGGGGCCGGTGACTCGGGGGTGGGCTGCATGCCCACATCCTTGCATCCGCCGCCAGCGTGGGGGCGGCGGTTAGGGTGCAGTCATGTCCACGCCGCCTCGCGATCCACGCCCCGTGCTGAGCGGTGAGCGGGTGACCCTCTCGCCCCTGCGCGGGAGCGACAAGCGCGCCTTCAAGGCGCTGGTGGCGAGAAACCGCGACTGGCTCGCTCCCTTCGGCGCCTCCGACCCACACGCCGCGCCGGCTGCTGGGAGCTTTTCCGGCGCGCTGCGCGAGGCCAAGCGGGCCGCCAAGCAGGGCCGCAGTTGGGGCTGGGCGCTGCGCCTGGGCGCCCGCGCCGCCGCGCCGCAGGCACCCGCGGCGGTGCTGGGGCAGGTGAGCCTGCACTCGCTCACGGGCGGCGCGGCGCGGCAAGGGAGCATCGGTTACTGGATCGATCGGGGCTTCAGCGGCCGGGGCCTGGCCTCGGAGGCCGTGAGCGTGGTGCTCGACCACGGCTTCGGCGAGGCCGGATTGCACCGAGTCGAGGCGCTCGTGCACCCGGAGAACGCCCCGAGCCTGGCGCTGCTGCGCCGGCTCGGCTTCCGTGAGGAGGGCGTGCGCGAGAGGGCGCTGTGGGTGCGGGGGAACTGGTGCGATCACCTCGTGCTGGCCCTGACCGAGGAGGAATGGCCGCCCGGAGGAAGAAACTCCTTGGCCTGATTGCGTGACACGCGCCGTTTCTCACGGTTTCACGCTGCGGTTGCCGATAACTTGGGGACTCAACGGGTACCCCCGCCCGCAGCCCATCAGGAGGAGCCATGACGCAACCGCAAGGGACGTTCACCGTGCGCTGGGGCAAGCTCTCGCTTGCAGCGCTCGGCGCCCTCGCGACGCTGGCCGCACCGATCACGCTGGTGGTGGCCCTCGTGGGCCCGCTCAGCCTGTGGGTCCCGCTGATCGCCCTGGTCCTTGCCGCGCTGTGCGTGGCCGGACTGCGCGCCAGCGCCGTGCGCGACCGCCGCCGCAAGGCCTGGGACGAGGCGGCCGTCTCCGTTCCCGCCGCGCTCATCGAGTCCGCCGCCCAGGACGCCGCCGCCCGCGAGGCGCGCGAGACCGCGGAGCGCGAGCTCGCCGCGGCCCGCCTCGCCGATGAGCGTGCCGCCGAGCTGGAGCGCCGCCTGGCCGAGCGCCAGGACGCCCCCTTCGACATGCTGGCCGAGGAACCGGAGGACGAGGTTGTGGGCGCGGACGAGCCCGTCGTCGCGGCGCCGGTCGCCGAGGCCGCGCCGCAGCAGTGGACCCCGCGCGAGCTGCCGGCCCCGAGCTACGTTGGCGCCACGCCGGCCCAGCGTCCCGCCCCGGCGCCGCTGCCGCGCGAGGAGGCCAAGCGGGCCGAGGTCATCACGAGCATCCGCCAGGCCGAGGCCCAGCGCCTCGAGGCCGAGCGCACCCAGCGCGCCGAGCGACTGGATCTCGACGCCGTGCTGCAGCGCCGCCGCGCCTGATCCAGCACGATCGAAGAACGCCGCAGGCCGGACCCCCGTGGGGTCCGGCCTGCGGCGTTCTTGGCTCCGCTCAGTCCCTCGCGTCCGGCCCGGAGGGCAGCAGCGGCCCCGTGGTGCCGGGGTGGTGCCCGAAGATGAGCGTGGTCTCGGTGTGGGCCACCGAGGCATCCGTCGCGAGGTGGTCGAGCACCCAATTGCGCAGGGCGTCCGTCGAGGCGACGGCGATCCGCAGCAGGTAGTCGGTGCCGCCCGAGACATGGAACATCTCCACGACGTCCGGCAGGTCGGGGACGAAGCGCGTGAAGCGGTCGATCTCCTCGCGGTCGTGGGCGCGCAGCTTGACGGCGATGAGCGCCTGCACGGGGCGGCCGACGGCCGCGAGCGAGACGGTCGCGTGGTACCCCTCGATGACGCCGCGCTCCACGAGCGCCCGCGTGCGCACGAGCGCCGTGGACGGTGCCACGCCGACGCGCTCGGCCAGCGCGGCGTTGGAGATCCTGGCGTCCGCCACGAGGGCGTTGATGATGGCGCGATCGAGGGCGTCGAGCCCCGAGGAATCGCTCGTGTGAGTCATGCCCACATTTGACCACACGCCGCGCGCGAGGAGCCCGCGGCTGGGGTGCGCGCCGCCGCCCGGATACGCTCTAGGGGTGAAGTCACTGCCGTTCGTTTCCTCGCCGCTCACCCGCCAGCGCGGCCCCCGCGGGGCGCGCACGGCCGCGTCCGTCGCGCTCGGCGCCGCCCTGGCCCTCGGGCTGGGCGCCTGCACGCCCTCGTCTCCCGCGCCGCCCGTGACCAACGCGCCGGACACGACGAGCGGCGTCGTGCGGATCGCCGCCCTCGACGGCGACGCCGACGCGCTGCTGCAGGCGCGCGCCTCGGTCCAGGTGCTCAACGCCGCCGGCGTGAAGGCGCAGCTCACGGGCTCGCAGACCGTCAGCTCCCACGACGCCCGCGCGCAGCTGGCGGGCGGCAAGGTGGACCTGGTGTTCGGCGGCGCCGAGGAATGGCTCGTGTCGGCGACCGCCGCCGAGCGGGCTACCGCGAGCGGCTCGACGGCGCCCGCTTCCACCGGCGCGAGTCCCGGCTCCGCCGAGGCGTCAGGCGACGCCGAGGCCGACGCCACGGCCGGATCCACGCCGAGCGATCAGGGCTCGGCCACCGACGCCGTGCGCGCCACGCTGGACGAGGGCCTGGCCGTGGGCACGGCCGCCCTCGGGGAGCGGCGCCTCGCCGCCATCACCACCAAGTCCGTCGCCGCCCTGCACACGCTCGAATCGGTCGCGACCCTGCCCGCGTTCTGCCCCTCCGGCCGCCTCGCGGCGCCGCGGGACTGGGTGGGCGCCGCCGGCACCGCGTGGGAGTCGCGCTCCGGCTGCGCACCGCGCGAGACCACGGGTACCGCCGACACCACCGCGGCCCTCGAGCTCCTCGTGGGCGGCAAGGCGGAGCTGGCGATCGCGCGCTCCAACGACCCCCGCATCGTCGCGTGGGGACTGCGCTCCCTCCAGGATCCAGGCAACACCCTCGGCGCTGATCCGCTCCTCGGTGTGATCTCCTCCGATCGCGTGGGCAAGGACGCGCTGGAGAAGCTCAGCAAGCTCGCCTCCTCCCTCAGCGGCGAGAACTGGGACCAGCTGCAGCGCCTGCAGTCCGAGTCCGGGGTGAGCGACGCGGACCTCGCCGCGTGGCTCAGGGCCCGCTCGCTCGTGAGCGAGGCCGGCCCGTCCACGGCCCCGAGCGGCTCCTGAACGCGTCAGGGGAGTGAGTCGGGTCACGGGCGGCTGTGGCCCGCGCTATCCCGTCATGTGAAGGCATCTGCCCTCGAGCGGTGACAAGATGTGTCCGTGCCCGAATTCAAGCAGTCATCCAAGCTTCACAACGTCCTCTACGACATCCGCGGTCCGGTGTTGGAGGAGGCTACGCGCATGGAGGCGGCAGGGCACCGCATCCTCAAGCTGAACATCGGCAACCCGGCGCCGTTCGGCTTCGAGGCCCCCGACGCGATCCTCGTGGACATGATCCGCCACCTGCCGCACGCGCAGGGCTACTCGGATTCGCGCGGCATTATGAGCGCGCGCACGGCGGTCTCGCAGTACTACCAGACCCGCGGGATCCAGACGATCGGCGTCGACGACATCTACCTCGGCAACGGCGTCTCCGAGCTCATCTCGCTGAGCCTGAACGCCCTGTTGGACGACGGCGACGAGGTCCTGGTCCCCACGCCGGATTACCCGCTGTGGACGGCCTCGACGTCCCTGGCCGGCGGCCGCGCCGTGCACTACCTCTGCGACGAGTCCGAGGGCTGGATGCCCGACCTCGAGGACATGGCCGCCAAGATCACGCCCCGCACCAAGGGCATCGTGGTCATCAACCCCAACAACCCCACGGGTGCGGTCTACCCCAAGCACGTCCTCGAGGGCATCCTGGAGCTCGCGCGCCGCCACGGGCTCATCGTCTTTGCCGACGAGATCTACGAGAAGATCACCTACGACGGCGTCGAGGCGATCAACATGGCCTCGCTCTCCGACGACGTCCTGACCCTCACCTTCTCCGGCCTCTCCAAGGCCTACCGCGTGTGCGGTTTCCGCGCCGGCTGGATGGCCATCTCGGGCCCCAAGCACCTCGCGACGGACTACATCGAGGGCCTCAACCTGCTCACCAACATGCGCCTGTGCGCCAACGTCCCGGCGCAGCACGCGATCCAGACCGCGCTGGGCGGATACCAGTCGATCAACGACCTGATCCTGCCCGGCGGCCGCCTCCTGGAGCAGCGCAACCTGGCGCACAAGATGCTCAACGAGATCCCAGGCGTCTCCTGCGAGCAGGGCTACGGCGCCCTCTACCTCTTTCCGCGCCTGGATCCCGAGGTGTACCCGATCCAGGACGACGAGCGCTTCGCCCTCGACCTGCTCAAGCAGCAGAAGATCCTCGTCACCCAGGGCACTGGCTTCAACTGGATCGCGCCGGATCACTTCCGCCTCGTGACACTGCCGGATGTGAAGATGCTGGAGGACGCGATCGGTAGGATCGCCGAATACCTGGAGGGCCTGCGCGAAAGGGCCTGAGCCCTCCGCCCCGCCCGGCTCCCCGGGCGGGCCGCGCGAGCGCAAGCAGGAGGAGCGGTGGCTCAGAAGGACACGCAGGACCTCGGTATCGAAGGACAGGCCTTGCCCGACGCCGCGGCGGCGCTGGCGTGGGTGCCCGGCTCGCCCATGAACGACTCCACCACGGCGGATAAGCCGGGGTTCGACGGCGACAAGGCCGCCGGCGAGGCGGCGCTGGCCGCCGGGACCTCGGCCCTGGACGAGCTGCAGGAGCGGCTCTTCGCCGCCTCCAAGGGCGGCGAGACCCGCAACGTGCTGCTCGTGCTGCAGGCCATGGACACGGCGGGCAAGGGCGGTATCGTGCGCCACGTCGTGGGTTCCGTTGACCCGCAGGGCGTGGAGCTCACGGCCTTCAAGGCCCCCTCCGAGGAGGAGCGCGCCCATGACTTTCTGTGGCGCATCCGCAAGGCCCTGCCCGGGCCGGGCAAGATCGGCGTGTTCGACCGCTCGCACTACGAGGACGTGCTGGTGCACCGCGTGCGCGGGCTCTCCCCGCTCGAGGAGGTCGAGAAGCGCTACGGCCAGATCGTCGACTTCGAGCGCGAGCTCGTCGCCTCCGGCACCGTGATGGTGAAGGTCTTCCTGCACCTCTCGCGCGAGGAGCAGGGCAAGCGCCTCGCCGAGCGCCTCGACCGCCCGGACAAGTACTGGAAGTACAACCCGAGAGACGTGGACGATCGCGCGTACTGGGACGACTACCAGGAGGCCTACCGCATCGCCCTGGACAAGACCCACACGGACGAGGCGCCCTGGTTTGTGGTGCCCGCCGACCGCAAGTGGTACGCGCGCCTGGCCGTTCAGTCGCTCCTGACGCAGGCCCTCAAGAAGATCGACCCGCAGTGGCCGGCCGCCGACTTCGACGTGGCCCACGAGCAGAAGCGGCTCGCGGAACTCGGCTGAGCCGCCGGCAAGGCTGAACGCGGGCGGGCCCGGCGCCGACAGGTGCCGGGCCCGCCGTCGTCTCCACGCGCCGTCGTGCAGGGCCCTTGTGGTGGTGTGCGCCGGCGCCGCGCTCGCAGGAGCGCACGGGCCGCGGCGGAAAATGGGCGGTGGGCTGGCGGACCGTGGCATGCCCCGGGTGTGAGGTGGATCGCAGACTATTTCGGTCCGCACATTCCCCCTTCGCACCCCGGGAGACCCATGTCCTCCACCACCAGCCGCGGCGCCTACACGGCGCCCCCGCGCGGCGGTCACTACCAAAACGTCCTGCTCGCGGTCCTCTTCGCGACCTTCGGCTTCGTCTTCTTCGACCGCATGGCGCTGAACTACCTCGCGCCGTACTTCATGGACGAGCTCGGCCTCGACAACACCGCCATCGGCCTGCTGGGCGGCCTGCCCTCCCTCACGCGGGCCATTTCCGGGCTCCTGCTCGGCGTCATTTCCGACCGGATCGACCGCCGCAAGCCGCTCATCATCGCGTGCATCATCGGCTTCTCGATCTTCTCGGCGCTCTCCGGCCTCGTGGGCGGCCTGGCCAGCCTGCTCCTGCTGCGCGCCATCATGGGCATGGCCGAGGGCGGCGTGCTGCCGCTCTCGCAGACGCTGCTCATGTACTCCTCCTCTCCCAAGCGCCGCGGCCTGAACATGGGCCTGCTGCAGGGTTCGGCCGCCGGCCTGCTCGGCGGCGTGGTGGGCCCGATCGTCACGGTTGCCATGGCCAACGCGTGGGGCTGGCGCTCCGCGTTCTACATCACGATCGTCCCCGGCATCCTGCTGACGCTCCTGGTGCTCTTCTTCGTCAAGGACCTGCGCCTCAAGGCCACGAACGCCGCAGGCGAGCTGGACGCCGACGCGGCCGACGCGATGGCCGGCGCCATCCCGCTCTCCGAGCGCCCCACGACGTTCCGCGCCGCGCTCAAGACCCGCAACATGTGGCTGTGCATGGGCATCGCGGTCTTCTTCGTGACCTGGTTCATCACGACCCAGACCTTCAGCGCCCTGTTCCTGAGCAAGGCCAAGGGCTTCGACGCCGGCTCCTCCTCGCTGGTCCTGACAGGCATCGGCATCGGCTGGGTCGTGTGGGGCGGCCTGGTGCCGGCGCTCTCCGACCGCATCGGCCGCAAGCCGGCGATCATCATCTTCGCCTCCATCGCGGCCCTCGCCCCGCTGGCCATGATCTTCATCGACAACGCCGGGCTCCTGTTTGTGGTCATGGCGCTGACCTACACCGGCATGGGCTGCTTCACGCTGTTCATGGCGACCATCCCGGCCGAGACCGTGGCGCCGCAGATCATGGCCTCCTGCCTGGGGTTGATCATGGGCCTCGGCGAGATCCTGGGCGGCTTCGTGGCGCCGACCGTGGCCGGCATGCTCGCCGATCAGTGGGGCCTGAACTCCGTCATGGTCATGTGCACGCTCGCCGCGTGCGTCGTGGTGGTGCTCGCCTTCTTCCTCCGCGAGACCGCGCCGCGCACGGCACGCACCGCGGGAGCCGGTGCCGAACGCGCTCAGGGCGTTGAGGACCAGGTGCACGACGACGCCCTGGCCGGCTGAGCCGCCCGGCTCGCCTTCCGGCCGGCCTTCCGGCCGGGCCCCCGAGGTCCGGCCCCTTCCGCCCGAACAAGAACGCCGCCCGCCCTCCCCTGACGTAGGGGAAGGCGGGCGGCGTTCGCGTGTGCCGCCTACTCGGAGGCGAGGGCCTCCTCGCGCGCGGCCGAGGGGGCCAGGCCGTACTCGCGCCGGTAGGCGCGAGAGAAGTGCGAGGGGGAGGAGAAGCCGCTGCGCCCGGCGATGTCGGTCAGGCTCAGGGCGCGACGGTGAACCAGCTCGTGCTGCGCCGCCTCGAGGCGGGTCAGCAGGAGGGAACGCGCCGGGCTGGTGCCCTCCGCCGCGAAGACCCGGTGCAGCTGGCGGGCCGAGAGGCCCAACCGGGCGGCCACGGCGTCTGGCGTGAGATCCGGGTCGCTGAGCCGCTCGCGCATGGCCTGCATGGCCCGCAGATATGTGGCGTGAGGGGAGGCGGTGGCGGGGCGCAGGGTGGCCCGGACGAGCTCGCCGATGCGGGCCTCCGGGGTGTGCGGGCCGCTGGCCAACTGCGCGAGCGAGGCGGCCAGCGTGGCGACCCGCTCGCGGCCAAGGTGGCTCGGAGCGGCCAGCGGGTCCCATGCCCACTCCAGGCGCAGCGTCTCGAGCGGGACGTCCACGATGAGCAGGCGCAGATCCGTGTCGAAGCCGAAGAGGTGCGCATCCGAGGTCGAGTACGTCATGGCCTCGCCGGCCCGGAGCGCGGAGGTGCCGTGGGGGCCGTGGAAGAAGCCGCTGCCCTCCAAGAGCACGCTGATCATGAGCGAATCCTCGCGCTCGGAGGCGAGGTGGGAGCCCGAACGATCAACGACGTGCGGGCTGCCCTTGACCTCCGTGAGCTGCAGGCCGTCCACGCGGCGCTGCCCGGAGGACAGGCTGAGGTCGTTGTTGAAGGTGGAGCAACGCAGGCCAAAGAGGGTGTGGGCGTTGACTTCTTCCCAGAAGGCGATGCGATCTTCCGGCGCAACGTCGTCGGTGCGCACCTCGCTCAGGCTGAGGCTCATCCCTCCAGGCTAGGCCACGTGAGCCGCATCACGCCACGCCGGGGGTGTCGGCGCACGGTTGGTGCACCGGGCGGCAAGCGTTGTGCAGGCCCGTCGCGGTCGAGGACGCGGTGCTGCCTGCCGCGGGTGCTGCCAGCCGCAGGTGCGGCTGCCGGCGGGGGAAGGTCCACTCCCGCCGCCCCCACCCTGCGGTGCTCCTGGGTCGAGGGCGAGCACGGGTGCCGGCGCGGGCGCGGCGGCTGGGCGTTCAGCCCTCCTGTCCGGGCTGCGCGGCGCGGGCCGCAGCGAGTCGCTCGCGCGCGCCGCTGAGCCAGGCCTCGCAGCGCTGGGCCAGGGCCTCGCCGCGCTCCCACAGGGAGAGGGACTCCTCGAGGGTGGCGCCGCCGGCCTCGAGCCGCTGCACCACCTCGATGAGCTCGGTGCGGGCCTGCTCGTAGGACAGGGACTCGACGGGGGTGGACTCGCTCATGCGTTCACATCGCTTTCGGTGCTGGGATCGGTGGAGGGCGCGGCGGCTTCGGCGGACGCCGCCGGGGCGGAAACGTCGCGTGGCTGGGACGGGGCGCCGGGCTGGGAACCGGGGACCGCGCCGTCGGACACCAGTGCGAGCCGGCCGCTCGCGAGGCGGGCCGTGAGGCCCGTCCCCGCGGGTGCCAGCTCGGCGTCGCGCAGCACGGCGCCGTCCTCCAGCTGGAGGACGGCGTAGCCGCGGTCCAGGGTGGACTGCGGCGAGAGGGAACGGACCCGGGCGGCGAGCTGCGTGACCTCGTCTCCGGCGCGCGAGAGGCGGTGACCCAGCGAGAGGCGCGAGCGCTCGCGCAGGCGTTCGACGTCCTCGGCACGCACCGTGATCATCCCCTCCGGCTCGGCCAGGACGGGGCGGCTGCGCAGCTGAGAGAGCTCGCGCGCGCCGCGTTCGAGGATGAGCTCGACGGCGCGGCCCAGGCGGGCGCGGCCCTCGGCGATGAGCGCGAGTTCGGCCTCGACCTCCGGGACGATGCGCTTGGCGGCGTCCGTGGGGGTGGAAGCGCGCAGATCGGCGACGTCATCCAGCAGCGGGCGGTCGGCCTCGTGGCCGATGGCGCTCACGACGGGGGTGCGCGCGGCGGCGACCGCGCGCACGAGGCGCTCGTCGCTGAAGCCCAGGAGGTCCTCGAGGGCGCCGCCGCCGCGGGCGATGACGATGACGGCCACCTCGGGGATCGCGTCCAGCTCCTCGAGGGCGGCGATGACCTCGGGGACGGAGCGGGGGCCCTGCACGGCGGCGTGGCGCACCTCAAAGGCCACGGCCGGCCAGCGCAGCGTGGCGTTGCGCAGCACGTCCTTCTCGGCGTCCGAGTTGGAGCCCGTGATGAGGCCGATGCGTTGGGGGAGGAAGGGCAGCGGGCGCTTGCGCGAGGGATCGAAGAGGCCCTCCTCGGCGAGCTGGCGGCGCAGGCGCTCGAGGCGCGCGAGCAGATCGCCGAGGCCCACGGGCTTCAGATCGGAGACGTTCATGGAGAGCCGGCCGGTCTTCAGGAAGAAGCTCGGCTTGACCTGCGCCACGACTCGCGAGCCGACCTCGGGGCGCTCCGGGAGCTGGCGCAGGACGCTCGACCACAGGGTCAGTGGAAGCGAGTTGTCCACCTCAAGGTCACGCATGGTGAGGAAGGCGTGGCCGTTGCGCACGCTCACCTCGATGAGCTGTCCCTCGATCCACGTGGCCGGCGCGCGCTCGATGTGGGTCTTCAGGTTTTCGGCGAGCCGGCGCAGCGGCCACGGGTTCTCCGGGTCCGTGTCCGCGGCGGTCGCGGCGGGCTCTCGCTCTTGACTCATCTCACGCGTTCCTTTCCGGGAGTGAAACACCCCCACCAGTAGACTAGAAGCCCCTGACCACTTGTCCCGCGCGCGGCGCGGGGAAGGAGCGCGAATGCGCAACGTGTTGGCCGTGTTGCTCGCGGCCCTTGCGGCGATTTCCGGTGCCTCCGCCTGGGGCGGATCCGTTGTCGACAAGGCTCTCACCCAGCCCGAGACGGTCCGCAGCACCCTCGGCACCCTCATCGACGATCAAGGCGTTCGGGCCATGATCGGCACCCGCGTCAAGGCGCAGGTCGTTGAGCGCCTCCCCGGCGGCGTCATCCCCAAGAAGCTCGAGAAGGTCGTGGACACGGCGATCACCGCCGCGACCAACGGCGTGCTGGAGGACCCCAAGACGCGCGAGGCGTGGCTGACGTCGCTGGACCGCTCCCGCGAGCTCTACGTGCAGCGCGTGCGCGACGAGGGCGGCTCCGCCGGGCGCATCGAGGTGGTCCTGGATCCGCTGGCCACGCTCGCGGCCCAGCACGTCGCCTCCGGGCTGACCTCCGCCGGGATCAAGGTCCAGGCCCCCGCCACCGTCGCGTGGCGCCTCGACCAGAACATCGGTGACATCTCTCCGCTCGCCTCGCTCAGCGTGCCCGTGCTGCAGCTGAGCGTGTCGCAGTCGGAGCACTGGGGCTGGTACGCCCTCGCCGCCGTCGTGCTCATGGCACTGGCGCTGCTCTCGGCCAAGAAGCGCGGCATCCCCGTGGTGACCGCGGGCTTCGTGGGAGGCTCGGCCGGCGTGGTGGGGCTGTGGGCCTCCGGTGTGGTTGGCGGCATCGGCTCCGCCGCGAGCAACCCCATCATGGCCGCCGCTACCAGCAGCATCGCCGGCGTGGTCAACTCCACCTCGCAGCCCGTGGCGATCGCCGGCGGCGCGCTGTTCGTCCTGGGCATCGTGATGCTCATCATCGGGGCCGCGGTGCGCCGCCGCCGCTCGGTAGACTGGGAAGCATGACTTCAGCAGCTGTGTCCGTCTCGCTGGGGCTCCCCGAGGTGCCCCGTCAGCGCCGCTCGCGCGGCGAGATCGAGGCCGCCGCGCCGGTCGAGGGCGACAAGCGCGTCCTCCTCGCAGCGCCGCGCGGCTATTGCGCCGGCGTCGACCGCGCCGTGATCGCCGTGGAAAAGGCCCTGGAGCACTACGGTGCCCCCGTGTACGTGCGCAAGCAGATCGTGCACAACCGCCACGTCGTGGAGACCCTCGAGGCCCAGGGCGCCATCTTCGTGGACGAGACCGAGGAGGTGCCGCGGGGTGAGCTGGTGGTCTTCTCGGCCCACGGTGTTTCGCCCGCCGTGGTGAACGCCGCGGCCGATCGCGAGCTGCGCACCATCGACGCCACGTGCCCGCTCGTGACCAAGGTCCACCGCGAGGCGGTGCGCTTCGCGCGCGCCGGCCGCGAGATCCTGCTGATCGGGCACGAGGGGCACGAGGAGGTCGAGGGCACGTACGGCGAGGCCCCCGAGGCCACGACCATCGTGAACAACCCGGCCGAGGCCCGCACCGTGCAGGTCAAGGACCCCGAGAACGTCACGTGGCTCTCGCAGACCACGCTCTCCGTGGACGAGACCATGGAGATCGTGGGGATCCTGCGCGAGCGCTTCCCGCACCTGCAGGACCCGCCGTCCGACGACATTTGCTACGCCACGACCAACCGCCAGGCCGCCATCAAGGAGATCGCTCCGCAGGCCGATCTGGTGATCGTGGTGGGCTCGGCGAACTCCTCCAACTCGGTGCGCCTCGTGGAGGTCGCACTGGAGTACGGGGCGCGTGCAGCGCACCGCGTTGACTTCGCCCGTCAGGTGGACGAGTCCTGGTTCGAGGGCGTCGCCACGGTCGGCGTGACCTCCGGCGCGTCCGTGCCCGAGGTGCTCGTCCGCGAGGTGCTGGAGCTGCTGGCCGAGTACGGCTACGCCGACGTCCGCGAGGTCACCACGGCCGAGGAGGACATCCTCTTCTCGCTGCCCAAGGAGCTGCGCGCCAAGCTCAAGGAGGACGGCGACACCTCCCGCGGCCTCGGCGGCCGAGGGGCCAAGCCCTCCCGCTGACGGGTGCCCGGCGGCCGGTTCCCGGCTCGACTCCGCGAAAACGGACAAACTCCTCGCCTCCGGCGGGGAGTTTGTCCGTTTTCGCGGCGGTTTTCCTCACAGTGCGGATTCCTCCACGATTCATGCACGACGGCGGGCGGCCGGGGCCGCTTTCAGCGCAGGCTAGGCGGATGGAACCTTGGCATGTCTGGCGCAACATCGAGCTGGAGCGAGAACCTGCCCGGACACTGCGGCGGCGCCTTGAAGCTGGCGCGGTGGTGCGGGTGAGCCCCGGATGGTTTGTCGACATCGAAGCGTGGGAGGGGCTGGCACCCTGGGACCGCCGGGCTTTGGTGGCACACGTGTTTGCCCTGGCCCATCCCGGTGTGGCGCTAGCTGACGGGACCGGGCTCGCGGCGCGGGGGCTACCCACCTTTGATCGGAACGGGACTGCGCTGCACGTGCAATGCCCAGGTGGGCGCCCGCGGGGACGCTGGCTTGAAGCCGCCGGCGGCCAAGGGCTCAAAGGGCGGTGGAGACTCCTTGAGCATGATCGTGACGACCCCGTTCAGCTCCTTGAAGGAGTCCCGGTTGTGGGCCCTATCTGGGCGGCGTCCCATGTGGCCGCGGGCCACGACGTCGAATCCGCAGTGGTGGCGCTGGACGGAGTCAGGCGCCATCTGCTGCTGCGAGGTGACGCTGAGGATGAGCTGCGCAGATCGCTCGAGGGGCTTCCTCAGGCCGCCGCGCGGAAGCGTGCTTCCGTGGCCTGGAAGGCCTCGACGTCGCTGTCAGAAAGTGCCGGAGAGACGCTGGCCCGCGTGCGCATGATTCGGTTGGGGTTCGAGCCGCCCGAGCTCCAGCTTGTCGTGACAGCGGATGGGCACCGCTTCAGACCCGACTACGCGTGGCGGTCCTTGGCACTCTTGGGCGAATTCGACGGGCAAGGAAAGTACGCGGGCAACGAGGGCGCGGTTCGCAGGGCCGAAAAGGAACGCGAGGAAGCGTTGCGGCGGGCGGGATTCCGGGTCTTTCGCCTGAGCTGGGCCGACATCTCGAACCCGCACGCACTCCGCAAGGCTCTGTCCGCGAACGGGGTGCCGCCGGCCGTACGCGACGAGCGGGGCAATGTCCGCCGCTTTCGGTGAGTACACGGGCCCTCGGCTGGAGCACGCGGCGATTTCGGTCAAAAGCGGCGCCGAAATCACTGAGTTTGTCCGAAATCGTGCAGGGGCGTGGAGATACCCGAGCTCACAGGTACGGCCCGGGGTCGGTTCGGTCTCGCGGGAGCATCGCGGGCACATCACAGGCCGCGCGGCCCGCGCTGCCCGCGTACCCGCGTACCGGCGCTGCCCGCGTACCGGCGCTGCCCGCGTACCCGCGTGGCACGCGCAGCCGGAGCACGGACCCCGGCGGTCAGGCGCTGCGGGGGTGCTGGGCATCGCGGGGGTCGGCCGCCGCCGCGCGGCCGGGTGCTGCGCCGAACGCAGCGTCGGCCGAGCGGGCCGGGGGAGCGTCCTCGAGCTCCACGGGAACGCCGCGCGGGGACACCTCGAGCACCGGGGCGCCCTCGAACGGCACGGCCGCGCCCTCGGGCAGGGCCGGGTCCATCTCGCCCAGGCGTCGCACGGACGGCAACACGCGGGACTGCAGCGCGCCGATGAAGCGGTTGTAGCCCTCCACCGAGGTGCGCAATGAGGAGCCGAGCTTGTCGAGGTGTCCGGACAGCGAGCCCAGGCGGCGGTGCAGTTCCTGCGCCTCGTCGAACAGGGCGCGGGCGTTCTGCGTCAGGAGCTCCTGGCGCCAGGACACGGCAAGGCCCTTGAGGATCGCCAGCAGGGTGCCGGGGGAGGCCAGCACCACGCCGCGGGCGAAGGCATCGTCCAGCAACGAGCCGTCGGCCTCCAACGCGTCAGCCAGCACCGACTCAGCGGGAACGAAGCAGACCACCAGCTCGGGCGACCCCGGTAGGGCGTCCTGGTAGCGGCGGTCGCCGAGCGCCACGACGTGAGCCCGCAGGGCCTTGGCGTGTTCGGACAGCAGGCGCGCACGCTCCTGCAACGAGGAGGCCGAGCCGTCCAGCACCACCTCGTGCGCCTGCAGCAGCTTGGCCAGCGGCACCTTGGCGTCCACGGCCACGGATTTGCCGCCCGGCAGCCACACCACCAGATCGGGGCGGCCTGAGCCCACCACGACCTGCTCGTCGAAGTCCACGTGGCGCAGCATGCCGGCGGCCTCGACCACGCGGCGTAGCTGCACCTCGCCCCAGGCGCCGCGGCGGCCTGCATCGCGCAGGGAACCGGCCAGCGTGGTGGTGGTGCGCAGCAGCTCGGCGTCCAGGCGTGCGGCGCGCTCGAGCTGCTCGTTGAGCTGCGAGTACTGATCCACGCGGTCGCGCTCCAGGACCGTCACCGATTGCTGCATGCGCGCCAGCCGCTCGGAGACCGGTGCCAGGGCCCGCAGGACCGCTTCGTCGCGCTCGCGTCGCGATTCCTCGGAGGAGAAGGAACGCTCCAAGACCTGCGCCCGCGCCACGGCGGCCGCCGCCTGCTCGCGGGCGCTGGAAGCGTCCGCCAAAGCGTCACTCAAGCGCGCGCCGTCGTGCCTTGGTCCCCAGACCAGCGTGCCCAACACGCCAAGCCCGGCACCCACGGCCAGCAGCAACACGGCCCACAACACCATCGCGAAGTCCATGCCCCCACCTTGTCACCACACCCTGACGGGTTGAGGCAAGTAGGATGGTCTCTCGTGGCTCTTACTATCGGAATCGTCGGACTGCCCAACGTCGGCAAGTCCACCATGTTCAACGCCCTGACCCGCGCCCAGGTGCTCGCGGCGAACTACCCGTTCGCCACCATCGAGCCCAATGTCGGCGTGGTCCCGCTGCCGGACGAGCGCCTCAAGGTGCTCGCCGGGATCTTCAATTCGGAGAAGATCATCCCGGCTTCCGTGTCCTTCGTGGACATCGCCGGCATCGTGAAGGGCGCCTCGGAGGGTGAGGGCCTGGGCAACCAGTTCCTCGCCAACATCCGCGAGGCCGACGCGATCTGCCAGGTGACGCGCGGCTTCGCCGACCCGGACGTGATTCACGTCAACGGCAAGGTGGACCCGGACGACGACATCGACACCATCACCACCGAGCTGGTGCTGGCCGATATGCAGTCGGTCGAGAAGGCCCTTCCGCGCCTGCAGAAGGAGCTTTCCAACAAGAAGGTCGACAAGGCCTACGTGGACGAGGTCATCAAGGCCCAGGCCGTGCTCGAGGATGGCCGCACCATCTTCTCCGCCTCCGAGAAGCTGGACCTGGAGCTGCTCAAGCCGCTGCAGCTGCTGACTGGAAAGCCCTTCATCTACGTCTTCAATCTCGATGACGAGACGCTGGCCGACGAGGACCTCAAGGCCCGCCTTGCGGCCTCCGTGGCCCCCGCGACCGCCGTCTTCCTCGACGCGCAGTTCGAGTCCGAGCTCGTGGAGCTGGACGAAGACGAGGCCGCCGAGATGCTGCACGAGGCCGGCTACGAGAAGTCGGGCCTGGAGCAGCTGGCCAAGGCCGGCTACGAGACCCTCGGCCTGCAGAGCTACCTCACCGCCGGGCCCAAGGAGACGCGCGCCTGGACCATCAAGCAGGGCGCCACGGCCCCCGAGGCCGCCGGCGTCATCCACACCGACTTCCAGCGTGGCTTCATCAAGGCCGAGGTCATCGGCTTTGAGGACCTCGTGGAGCTCGGCTCGGTTAAGGCCGCCCGCGAGGCCGGCAAGGCCCGCATGGAGGGCAAGGACTACATCATGCGCGACGGCGATGTGGTGGAATTCCGGTTCAATGTCTAAAAAAGTCCTCTGACCAGGGGTTTTACCTTCTCGGCTTCCTGTTGGGATCGACGGATGAGTTTCGATCTACCATCAGTTGCTGAGCGTTAATGGCGCTGACCTTCGCTTTTAACCGGCCCCTGCGGAACCTCCGCAGGAGCCGACTGCCTCCCTAACGGAACCCAGGGCGCTTCACCAGCGCGTTGGTTCCAGCACCGAGGTCGTGGCCGGGGCAAGCAGTGCCCGGAGCTGTCGACGCTGAGCGACCGAGCAGTGTTTGACCTGCGCAGGTGGAACCCGTATCCTCGAAGTAACACGACAGGCTCGCTTCTCTAGATGAGACGCGGGCCTGTTCTCTTTCTACCCCCGGGTGCCGGGGACACCAGGACGATGCGCACGTGACGACCCCGAACAGCACCTACGCCAAGCCGTTCCTCACGGTCCCCGAGCAGATCCGCCGGCTGCGCGGGCGCGGCATGGACTGCGGAGACAACGCCTACGCGGCCGAGGTCCTGCAGCGATACGGCTACTACCGGCTCTCGGGTTACTGGCACCTCTACCGTGACCGGCCCGCTCCTCCTGCGCCCCGGTTCGACGAAGAGGACCGCGAGATCCGCCTGGACACGTTCGTGCCCGGGACCGGCCTCGCGCACGTGGTCTCGCTGTACGAGTTCGACCACGAGCTGCGCATGCGCCTCGGCGACGTCCTCAGTACCGTCGAGACGGCCTTCCGGTTCTTCATCGGCCACCGGCTCGGCAGGATCGACGCGTTCGCGCACAGGCACCCCTGGGCGCTCGGCGCGACGAGGCAGGAAGATCCCGGCGCGCCGCCCGAGCCGACCGCCGCCTACCGCGAGTGGCTCGAGGAGTACGACCGGCACGAGCAGCGCGCCCGGGGCGACTTCGTCGTACATTTCCGCCAGCACTACGGTCCGCACCTGCCCATCTGGGTCGCGACAGAAGTGATGTCCTTCGGAGTGCTGAGCAGCCTCTACGACCTGATGCTGCAGCCCGACCAGGAGATCCTCGCGGCACGGTTCCAGGTCCGCACCGCCGACGGCCACGGAGATCGCGGCGCTCTCGGGAACTGGCTCAACAACCTCAGGAACGTGCGGAACATCTGCGCCCACTACGGCCGTGTGTGGAACCGCGCGTTCGATGTGCTCATCGACGCGCCGGGGCAGGCTCGAAAGGACGCCGACGACCTGCTCGCGTCGCTCGCGGAAGAAGGGACGAACAACAGGCTCTACGGAGTGCTGCTCGTATTGCGCCACCTCCTGCTGAGCATCGCGCCGGAGAAGGGCGACGTCGTGGACCTGGCCGACTTCGTCGAAGAGAAGTCCCGCACCGTCGGCTTCGGCATGGAGCAGCTCGGATTCCCTGACAGTTGGAGGAGCAGCCCGATCTGGGATCGGGCCTTCGCGCTCGACCGCTCACCGATGATGGCCGCGAGCCTGCTCGACCGAGCCGAGTGCATGACCGCCGCCGAGACCCGCGCATCGCTGACGGGGGCGGAAGTGATCGACGCGGAGCGGACACGTACCCCGGCGCAGGCAGCGCGCGCGAAGAAGGCCGCCCAGCGCAGCCTGCTGCGGACCTACCTCAAGCACAACGTCGTGATCGAGGTCGAGCTCGGAGGGACGAAGTTCTATCCGGCCTTCCAGTTCCGCGACGGGAAGATCATCGACGCGCTTGCCGAGATCAACCAGGCGCTCGCCCGGTCCTGCGGAGGCTCGGATCCGACCGACGTCGCCAGGGCGCTACTGGACTGGTGGCAGACGCCGCACCCGGACCTGCCCCATGGCGCGGACGGCTCGGACCGATCGCCCCTCGAGCTGCTGAGCTCGGCCACCGAGGAGGAGTTCGCCGCGGCGATCGACGAGGCGGACGCCATACGCAGCTTCGTCGTGCCGCACGACCTTGACCGGGGCAATGCGTGCGAGTAACGCTACGTGTCGGAGTGCCGGGGTACGAAGACCCATCCGCGAGCTGACTCGCGTCGAGGTGGAGGAAGGCGCTGGCCGAGGTCAAGGACAGTCGTACGGCGACCTCGAGGCTATCGACGTCGGCTTCGCGCCCGAGTGCGTGGCCGGCACATCAGGTGACAGTCTTCAGACGTTCGCTAACTGCGGCGACGTGGTGGAATTTCGTTTCGCCGTATAACCTCTGGCGTCGATTGAGTGGTCTGACCTGCCGATGCGATGACCAAAATAGGTCAGCAGTCACTGTATAGTTCAGTGCATGCTGACCATTACTTCACGCCTCGACGTCATGCACCGGCTCGGCCGAGCCATGGCGGACCCGACGCGATCCCGGATCCTGATGACCCTGCTCGACGGCCCGAGCTATCCGGCGGTGCTGTCGCGCGAGCTGGAGCTGACCCGGTCGAACGTGTCGAACCACCTGACCTGTCTGCGCGACTGTGGCATCGTGGCCGCCGAGCCCGAGGGACGGCAGACGCGCTACGAGATCGCCGACCCGCACCTTGCTGCGGCGCTCACGGCGCTCGTGGATGTGACGCTGGCCGTCGACGAGCACGCGCCATGCGTTGATGACCAGTGCCCGGTGCCGGGCTGCTGCGGGACGGGGGCAGGCGCATGAGCGCGGCGTGCGGCTGCGACGAGCCCGAGACCACGGTCGGCGAAGCAGTTGAGGAGGTGCAGGAGCGACCCTGGTGGCGGGACCGCGGGATCATGGTCCCGGTCCTCTCCGGCGTCGCTTTCCTGACCGGTCTCGTCCTGGAGTGGTCCGGGCTCGAGATTCTGGCGCTGGTGCTGTTCTGGCTCGGTCTGCTGCTGGGAGCGTCGACGTTCACCCCGGGCGCGATCCGCAAACTGTTCAAGCGCAAGCTCGGCATCAGCCTGCTGATGACGATCAGCGCCATTGGCGCGGTGATTCTCGGCTACGTCGAGGAGGCCGCGGCCCTGGCGTTCCTGTACTCGATCGCTGAGGCGCTGGAGGACAAGGCGATGGACCGCGCCCGCGGCGGGCTCCGGGCGCTGCTCAAGCTCGTCCCTGAGACAGCGACCATCCGCCGCGACGGCGCGTCGGTCGAGGTCGCCGCGAAAGACCTCCAGGTGGGCCAGCTGATGCTGGTGCGGCCGGGCGAACGGATCGCGACCGACGGCGTCGTGGTCACGGGTCGTTCGAGTTTGGATACGTCTGCGATCACTGGAGAGTCGATCCCGGTCGAGGTCGAGCTGGGAGATGCAGTCTCGGCCGGTGCAATCAACTCCGCCGGCGCGCTGGAAGTCGAGACGACCGCGGCGGGCACCGACAACTCGCTGACCACGATCGTGGAGCTCGTTGAGCAGGCGCAGGCCGAGAAGGGAGACCGCGCCCGCCTCGCCGACCGCATCGCCCGACCCCTCGTCCCTGGTGTGCTCGTCCTCGCCGTCCTGGTGGCGCTGATCGGTTCGCTGTTCGGCGACCCCGAGCTGTGGGTCACTCGCGCCCTGGTCGTCCTCGTGGCGGCGTCGCCGTGCGCGCTGGCGATCTCCGTGCCGCTGACCGTGGTCGCCGCGATCGGCTCGGCGAGCAAGTTCGGCGTGATCATCAAGTCCGGTGCCGCGTTCGAGCGCTTCGGCGTGATCCGCCACGTCGCCGTCGACAAGACCGGCACCCTCACCCGAAACGAGCCCGTCGTCAACGCCGTTCTCACCGCCGACGGGACCACCGAGGCGCAGGCGCTGGCGTGGGCGGCCGCGCTGGAGCAACACAGCACCCACCCGCTCGCGGCCGCGATCACCGCCGCCGCGCCGGGGGCCTCAGTAGCCGAGGACGTGACCGAGCAGGCCGGGCACGGCATCGAGGGCAAGCTCGACGGCGCGCGGATCACGGTCGGCAGCCCCCGCTGGCTGGACGCCGGGACGCTCGGCGACCGGGTCGCAGGGCTGGAGGAGCAGGGCATGACGGTCGTCATCGTGCACCGCGACGGCGAGCCGGTCGCTGCGATCGGCGTCCGCGACGAGTTGCGCCTGGAGGTCCCGGAGGTCGTCCGCACGCTCGCCGCGCAGTGCATCGGGGTCACGATGCTCACCGGCGACAACGCCCGCACCGCCCGCGCTCTCGCGGCGCAGGCCGGGATCGAGGACGTGCGCGCCGAGCTGCGCCCCGAGGACAAGGCCGCTGCGATCGCTGAGCTCGGCCAGCATGGTTCGGTGGCGATGATCGGCGACGGCATCAACGACGCCCCCGCCCTCGCCGCCGCGGACATCGGGATCGCGATGGGCGCGACCGGGTCGGATGCCGCGATCGAGTCGGCCGATGTCGCGTTCACCGGGCACGACCTGCGGCTGCTGCCGCGCGCGTTCGACCATGCCCGGCGCGGACGGCACATCATCAAACAGAACATCATCCTGTCGCTGCTGATCATCATCGCCCTGCTCCCGCTCGCCCTCTTCGGCGTCCTGGGACTCGCTGCCGTGGTGCTCGTGCACGAGATCGCGGAGGTCATCGTGATCCTCAATGGCTTGCGCGCGGCCCGGACCCGGAAGGAGCAGATCGTATGAAGGTCGAACTGCTGCACATCGTCGACTGCCCGAACACGGCCATCGCCGAAGCAAACGCGCGCGCCGCGCTGGATGCCGCCGAGCTCGCGGAAGTGCCCATCGAGCTGGAAACGATCCACACCGAGACCGAAGCGGCGAACACCCGATTCGGAGGCTCGCCCACGATCCTCGTCGACGGCGTCGACCTGTTTCCGACGCAACCGGTTCGCTCGCTCGCGTGCCGGGTCTACGCGACTGAGCGCGGGTACGCCGGTGCACCGACTCCGTCTCAGATCGAGGAGGCGTTGCACGAGACCTATCGTTGACGTCGAACGCAAGCTGTCGGTCCCGGACGCGGGGCCGAGCGCTTCACTGCACACCTCAAGAGGGTGGTATGTACCGGAAATCGGTGGAGTGGAGATTCGCGCTGTAGGGATTGGTCGCCGCGCGGAGCATCGTAGTGAGCGCGGGTTAGTCGGCTGACGCGCCTCGGGCAAGCAATAGCCGGAAGTGCTTCAGGAACTGCTTCTTGTAGTGGCAGGATCGAGCCATGGATGTCCTCGCGCTGGTGATCTCGGCCCTGTCGCTGCTGATCGCCGGCGTCGGCACTTACCAAGCGAACAAGCGCGCGAACGAGGCACTCGCCGAGTCGCGCAAGGCGGCCGAGGACGCACGCTGGTTCGCGGTGCAGGAAGCCGTGCAGCGCCTAATCGGGTTCGATCCGACGGCCGAGCCGGTGGGGGAGCGGCTCGCCAACCTGCGCATCACGTCGATCGCGCTCGTCGACCAGCTCGACGGCTGGGATGGTATCGACTCGTGGCTGGAGGCCGAGCGCACGCTGGGCGCGACCATCGGCCGCCAGGTGATTGAGGCCGCCAAGCCCGGCGACACCGTTGAGCGGCGGGTGGCGAACCTCGACCCGCTGATGAGTTGGGCGCACGCGCTGAGCAGCAACCTGCGCCATTTACGATCAGTCGGCCACGACGCGGCTGCACTTGCCAAGCTCCAGGTCAACGCGGAAGAGTTGGTTAGGGAAATTCATGCGCGTCACGGCTGGGATTTGCCGCCGCGGACCAACCTCCGGATCCAGCCGTTGGACTAGATGTGGTGTAACGACTCGGCCTTACGGGTTGCTCAGCACTGTGAACGACGTCGCCGTGTACTTGGGCTTAACTTCGCCGGCAGGGCCGGTTTCTTCCGTGACTGACACATCGACTGAAACTGACATGCCGGTGCGCAGCGTTGCAGTGTTCGCCGCAGGGATCTTCTTCGCGTCGATCTTGACGATCTCGCCGTCCTCGATCTCCAGCTGCCAAGCGCTGATCTCGCTGACAGTCCGCAAGATGCCGCGGATGGTGGTCGGCTCGAGCTCGAGTTCCCGAGAAGCGATGAGCTCTCCAATGTGAGCGAGTTCAGCCGTGGAGAGGCGCGTGCGCAGGCGCGCCTGGCGAGGCTGGGACCAAGTGAGATCAGGCTCGAACCCTGATTTCACCAGACCTGTCGAGAAGTCGCGCAACGTTGTGGCGACGCGCGGTCCGTACTCGCGGATGCGCGCCAAGAAGTCACTGGTGTCGGCATCTGGGCCGAGACGACGTCCGTCCTCGAGCAGTCCCAGTGCTCGCTTCATGGCGGTGTCGATCAACTGGGGCTCTGCATTGTCGTCTCCGAACAGCCCGACTTGGCCATCGGGTGAGATCTCGTCCGCTGGCGAAGTCGTCGGCACGATCTGCAGGATGAGGCTTCCCGGCAGTGGTGAACCATTGAGGTTCAGTCGGGTCTTCGAGACGACGTCGGCGGGCGGTTGCCCACGCAACGACTTGTGCCCCTTCACCGCGAGGCCTGTCGCAAGCACCAGGCGCTGAAAATTGCGAAGCGTGTCAGCAATCCCGTCGATCGCTCCCGAGTGGATCGTGATTCCTGGCCCAGTCAGGCGCAGAGACCCTGAAGAAGCGTCGCGCCGCAGCAAGCCGTGCTCAGCGCGCAGAGTCTCGATGCTCATGCGCGCAAGATCATCTGCGTCCTGCCACTCAGCTTCGCCTTGGACGTTGGCCTTGAACTGCTCCCAGTCAAACGCCATGGAAACCGTCCAGAGTCACTTCGAAGTAGCCGCGCTGCGGTAGGGCATCCGGCCGTTGCGGAGGATCTTCCTTCGCGCCGTTGCGCTTGCGCATCCAGAAGTCATCCCAGTAGCCACGATTCAACGCATATGACTGGTGCTCGACTGAGTGGGCGCGGTCCGCCTCGGGGAACACGTGCCATAGGCAGTATCGAGTATCAACGCGCAGGCCCGTCGCTGGTCGGACCTGGTTCATCCCGAACATCTGCAGGATGTACCGATCCTTGGGGTCGGTCACCTGGTCAACGAGCACGTCTTCGCCCCAGTAGACGAGGTCGATGTCGTCAGGATCGATCTTGTCGGTAAGGAAGCTGCCACCCACCCATACGCACACCACGGGGACGACAGAGCGGATGCCGTCGGTAGCGGACTCGAAGTGCTGCCAGATCTCGGCGCGGGTCGCCGACTTCGCGAACCGGGGATCGTCAACGTAGTGGGATTTGATCTCTTCCAACGACGCGCCGAATCGGCCCAGCGGAAGCAGGCCCGTCTGCTCGTCAAGTGCAGGCAGCACCAAGTCACCTCCCTGTGGGTCGCAGTCACCTGTCATTATGTCCTATCAGGGGCTGCCGACAGAGGCGAACGCGAGATCGGGTCGCGTGCCCCCGCTGCCCCACCTTCTGCGTCTCCGGAAGGGGCGAGGTGGGGGCCGAGGCGATGCCAGCCAGACACGCAACCACAGGTTGGTATGTGCCGGAATGCGGTGGAGTTCCGCTTCAACGTCTGAGTTTTCTCCGGTCTAGTGCCCGACGCCGCCCCGGTCGCCTTTTCTCGCGAAAGGTCGCCGGGGCGGCTTCGCATTGGGGCTAGTCCAGCGGGAACATCGTTGACAGTTAACCGCGCCGGGCGAACCATGGCCGCATGAGCCTCTTCATCACGTGCCCCGTCGAGAGCGTCGATCTGGCGAGCGCCTTCTACACAGCACTGGGCTGGTCCCAGAACCCGGACTACTCCGGCGACGGCGTGGCCTGCTTCGCGATCGGCGACGCCCAAGCGGACCAGTTCATCATGTTGGCCAGCCGCGCGAGCTACGCCGATGTGGGCGGCACAGAGGACCTCATCGGCGGCCCGGACACCCCGTCCAAGGTCACGCTGTCCTTCGACCTCGGCAGCCAGGACGAGGTGGACGCGCTTGTGGAGCGGGCCCGCGCCGCCGGCGGTCGCGTCGGCGACACCGACGACTACCCCTTCATGTACCAGCGCCAGTTCGACGACCCCGACGGCTACCACTACTCGCCGTTCTGGATGAAGCCAGCGACGGACGCGTAGGCCGGGCCGCTACTTCCGATACAACGGCTGGCTGTCGACGAAGTCGGCGTCGTGCTGGTGGTTCGGCTGGATCACCAGCCGGGCCTTCGAAACGTCGTGGTCCTTGGTGTAGTCCGGCTTGCACTTGCTGAAGTTGAAGCGCGGCGCGCCCATCGTCTTGCAGTTCCAGGCCGTGCCGTCCGGGAGGTAGCGCAGGAACATGCTCGCCGACGTGGTGCACCCGTCGCTGCCCATGTTCCGGACGTAGCAGACGGTGTATTCGGTGGCCCCGCGCACCTCGGTCGACGCGCTCTTACTGGACAGGAACGACTCCGGGTTCTCCGCCCGGAACTCGGCCAGGCTAAAGCAGTTCTTCCCGTCCATCGAGCACCATTCGCCCTGCAGTTCGGCGGGGAAGCCCTTGACGCTCGGGGCGGCAGCGGCGGAGGAAGCGGCGCCGGCCTCGGCGCGCACATACATGTCCACGGTCTGCCCGTTCCAGATGCGGTCCTGCTTGGGCACGTCCTTGAGCTCATAGCCCGCGGGCAGTTCGATCGCGGTGTCCTTGGGGTAGTAGATCCCCAGGGGTGCGTCGACGGACGAATACATCAGCCCGCCGTCCTTCATCTTGGTCGGCCCGCGCACGATCGTGCTCGTGCCTCCACCCTCGGTCTTGACCGTATTCCCGGTCACCGTGAAGCAGGCCTTGCTCATGCTGTCCGCTGTGGGACACCAGCGCCCCTCAATGCCCGTCGGCGCCGTCGGCGTGGGGGGAGGGGTGGGCGACGGCGTGGGGCTGGGTGTCGGGGTGGCGCTGGCCGCCGCCGGCGTGCTTGAAGCGAAGGGTGCGGTGGGCGCCTCGGAGCTCGACGAGGGCGGCACCGCGGAGGGCGTGGCCGGAGCGGAACTGCATCCGGCGATCGCGAGCACCCCCCGTCAGTGCCAAGGCAGCTTTCGCGATGAGTCGCATGTTTTCCCCCAGAACGTTTGTTATTTCTCGATGCCTAGCGAGCGTCAGCGCCGAGGGGTAACAGTTCGGCCCAGGGGCGCGGCCGCCCGCGGCGCGCTCCGAATACGCAGGCGACGCCCCGAGCCTTCGAAGAGGGGGCGTCGCCGGTCCAGGCTCGCCCCGACACCACTCGCCTGGCACTGGGCGGGCCGTCCCCGAGTGGTCCCTGAACTGTGCAGGGTCGGTCATCGGCAAACCGCGGCAACGGAGCTATTGAGGTTAGGCCGTCCCCTTGCGCCGGCGCACCAGCGCCTCGGAGATCACGTCGCCCACCTTGGTGCCGATGCACAGGCTGGCAAACGTGAGGAGCGAGGTGATGAGCGATTCGACGTCGAACGCGTACAACGCCACGAGGCCGATGGTGCCGGGCACGAGCAGGAGGAACGCCGGCTGGAATGACACGGTGGCTGGAACGGCCAGCGTCAGGCGCTCGATGAGGCGCGCCGCCACGAAGAGGCTCGCGGCGGTCACGCCCGTGGCCAGCAGGTTGCCGAGTGGCCCGGTGAGCGCGGAGAGCATCGTGTAGGCGCCGAGCATGACCACCACGTTCACGGCGTTGAGCTTGCGGCCGGAGCCGAAGGCCAGGCCGATCCCCAGGGCCAGGAACACCACGCCAACCCACGAGAACCACAGCGGGGGGATCTCCTGCCAACCGGGGCCCAGCGCCGTCGCGCTCGCGGTGTCGCCCACGAGCACCACGGACCCCGGGTCCACGTGCAGCCCGGTCAGGGCGCCGCCCGCGGTGATCCCGGCGACCATGAAGCCGAGCACGATCAAGCCGTAGACGAGTCGTGAGGCACCCGTGACGATATCCGAGGCCGTCAGCTCGAGCAGCGCGTTGGTGATGAGCGCGCCGGGGACCAGGATGGCGATCGGGGCGCAGACCGCGTAGAGCGGCACGGGCCCGGTGGAGAGCAGCTCCGCGACCGCGCCCACCGCCGCCGTGGACACGAAGCCCACCACAAATGGCATGATTGCCGCCGCGCCGCCGATGCGTCCAAGCAGCTTGCTGATCGCGCCGACGAGCCCGCCCACCAAGAAGGAGAGCACCACGGCCCACCACGGGGTGCGGAACAGGAGCGCGAGGCCGAGGGCCAGGAGCGCCGTGCCGAGGGTCCACTTCACGCCGGGCCAGGTGCGCACCACGGCGCGGATTCGCGCCACGCGCGGCTCCACCTCGGCGAGCGTGACTTTGCCAGCCTCGACCCACCCCGCGAGGCGGTTGACCGACGCCGCCTGCCTGAACGTGAGTTCCTGCTTGGGGGACTGCACCACCGTGGTGCTGCCCGAATAGGGCTCGGTGATCATGATGAGCTCGGGCAGTACGGCAAAATCCAGCCGCGCCACGCCGTTGCGGGCGGCCGCGCGGTCGAGTGAGGTGGCGACGTCGGTGACCGAAACGCCGGAGTCGAGCAGCGCCGCCCCGAGTTCGCCGAGCTGTCGCGCGGGGGTCTGAGGCATGGATCCAATTCTAGGGTCGGCAGGCACCGCGCACGGCGCAACAGGCACGCCGTACAACGACTTTGCACGGGCGGCCCCTTGCCGCCCGGGTGTGGGCGGGCATAGCCTCGCGCACACCGCCCGGATCACCTCGTGAAGGAGCCCCAGCGGCCAAGACCAGAGTCCACAATCTCTTCGTTTCCGCGGACGGCTACGCGGCGGGGGAGTACGTCACCCTCGTGGAACCCATCGGCAAGGCGGCCGCCCTCTTTTCACGCTTCGATCGTCGGGTCATTCATGACATCCAGGGCGTCGATGCCCCGGTGACGGTGGAACGGGCGCTGTTTGCGCTGTGGGGCCCAGGGATCGGCGCCGAGATCATGGGGCGGCGCAAGTTTGGGCCGCAGGAGGGCCTGTGGCCCGACGACGGATGGCAGGGCTGGTGGGGTGAGGCTCCTCCGTTCCTCACCCTACTTTCGTGCTGACGCACCACCCGCGGGAGGCGATCTCTGTCGAGAACGGCACGAGCTTCAGTTTCATCGACGCCTCGCCCCACGAGGCGCTTGCGCTGGCGCAAGATACAGCGGGTGGCCTGGATGTGCGCCTTGGTGGGGACCAAGCAGCGTGCGCGAGTTCCTGGAGGCGGTCTCGTTGACTTCCTGCACCTTGCGATCGTCCCTGTGGTGCTCGGGGCCGGGGCGCGGTCTGGGATCAGCTGGAGGGGCTGCACGATCGCTTCGAGGTGGAGACCGTGAGCACGTCCTCCGGCTTGACGCATCAGCTCTTCAACCGGATCCCGCGGGGCTGAAGTCGCTCAGCTGAACCCGGCGGGGGAAGAACCGTACCGAGCAGCATCGAGAACCACGAGGCCCAGAATGCGGCCCCGCAAGCCTCCAGGGTGCAGTGCTCGTGCTCGAGCACCGCGTGATGCTCGGTTCTGGAGTCCTGGCGTGCCCTCTAGAGCACGATCCAGCGCTCGGCCGGCAGCTGCCCGCTGCGCAGGTGCTCCAGAGCCTCGGCGACCTCGTCCAGGGTCAGAGCGTAGAGCGCCGGCCCCTCCACGCTCTGGCCGCTCACCGTGATGGAGGCGGTCTGGGCCTCGGTGACCGGGGCGCTCGTGATGGCGTTGGCGGTGCGCTGTCCGCCGCCGGCGCTCGCCGTCAGGACGAACAGCTCGGGGCCGCCGCCCACCATGACCTCCCACTCACCCACGAGGGCGTTGGCAAGGGTTCGTGTGGAGCCGTCGAGCTCGCGCACATGGCTCAGGAAATCACTCATGCCACCACGGTAGTCGCTCGGCGTCGCGATCCGCCCGCCCGCCCGGCGGGCGGGCGCTGGGAGGCGACGGCCCGACGTCTGGAGCTGTGTGAGGCGAGCGAAAGGTGACAGCCTGCTGTCACTCTTGCCTCGTTCAGTAGCCCGGCCGCTGGCGGTTGGCCTTGACCTCGGAGCGCTGCTTCTTGGCCTCGAGCCGGCGTCGCTGAGAGCCCTTGGTGGGCTTCGTGGCGCGGCGGGGGGGCGGTGGGATGAGGGCCTCGCGGAGGATCTGCGCCAAGCGGGCGCGGGCCGCGGCCCGGTTGCGGCGCTGCGAGCGGTGCTCCTGGGCGGCGAGGGTCAGCGTGCCGTTCACCAGGCGCGGGCCGAGGACCTCGAGCAGGCGGGCGCGTTGGGCGGGGCTGAAGGCCTCGGACTCGGCCACCGAAAAGCTCAGCTGCACGCGCGAATCGCTCGTGTTGACGCCCTGTCCGCCGGGGCCGGAGGAGTGGGAGAAGCTCTCCCGCAGCTCGCGCGCCGGGATGAGCAGGCCGCGCGGCGCCCCGGGTCCCGGCGGCACCGGCAGATCGTCCATGCACCCATTCTCCCGCACGCCGGGAAACCTCAGTGCTCGGTCGGGTCTTCCTCGCGCAGGCGCGGTTCCACGCGCCGGGACGGGGTGAACCCGGCCTTGTCGGCGAAGAAGGCACGGATGTGGTCCATGTCGGTGCGCACGTCGCCGCTCAGACGCAGCGTGGGGCCGAGGCCCGCGGTCATGGTGGTGCGGTCCACGTAGCCGAGGGTGACGGGTAGGCCCGTCTCGCGCGCGATCCGGTAGAAGCCGGACTTCCAATGGCTATTCCCGCCGCGCGTGCCGTCGGGCGCCACGACCAACCCGAACACCTCGCCGGAGCGCACGCGTTCCACGACCTCGGCCACGACGCCGCTCGCGTTCGCACGGTCCACGGGGATGCCGCCGAGCCCGCGCATGAGGGGCCCGCGCCAGCCCTTGAACAGGCTGTCCTTGCCGAGCCACTTCACCTCCACACCCAGCCGCCAGGAGATGGCGAGCATGAACACGAAGTCCCAGTTGGAGGTGTGCGGGGCGCCGATGAGCACCGTGGGCTCGCTCGGAGCGGGCGAGGAGACCAGCTTCCAGCGGCTGAGGGCCCAGAAGGCGCGGGCGAAGAGGTGGCTGATCATGCCTCACCGTAACCGGGCTCGATGCCGGTGCGGGACAATGGTGGGGCGGCGCGCCGCCCCACCGCGCGCCACACACCCCCAAGGAGAACCACGTATGACCGCCACCCTCGTCGCTTCCGGACTCGCCGGCGGCTACGGCCACCGCACCCTGTTCGAGGGCGTCGACCTCACCGTGGCCCCCGGCGATGTGATCGGCGTCGTGGGTGCCAATGGCGCAGGCAAGTCGACGCTGCTGAAGCTCCTGGCCGGGGTGGATCAGCCGCAGGCCGGCACGGTGTCGCTTGCCCCGCAGGATGCGTTTGTCGGCTTCCTGCCCCAGGAACATCAGCGCCTCGAGGGCGAGTCCGTCCCGGCGTACATCGCACGCCGCACCGGCTGCGCCGAGGCCACCCGCGCCATGGAGGCCAGCGCCGAGGCGCTGGGCGACCCGGCCCAGGAGAAGACGGCGGCCGACGAGTACGCCGTGGCCTTTGACCGCTGGATGGCCAGCGGCGCCGCGGATCTCGAGGACCGCATCCCCGGCGTGCTCGCGGAGCTGAACCTGGACCTCGGCGAGGACCTCGACTCCGTCATGATGGCCGGGCTCTCCGGCGGGCAGGCGGCCCGCGTGGGCCTCGCCGCGCTCCTGCTCTCCCGCTTCGACATCGTGCTGCTGGACGAGCCGACCAACGACCTCGACCTGGACGGCCTGGAGCGGCTCGAGACCTTTGTGCAGGGCCTGCGCGGCGGCGTGGTGCTGGTCAGCCACGACCGTGAGTTCCTGGCCCGGTGCATCACCAAGGTGTTGGAGCTTGACCTAGCGCAGAACTCCCACCGGCTCTACGGCGGCGGCTACGAGTCCTATCTGGAAGAGCGCGCCACGCTGCGCCGCCACGCGCGCGAGGCCTACGAGGAGTACGCGGACAAGAAGGCGGACCTGGTCTCCCGCGCGCGCACGCAGCGCGAGTGGACGAGCCAGGGCGTGCGCAACGCCATGAAGAAGGCGCCGGACAACGACAAGCTGCAGCGCAAGGCCTCGGCGGAGTCCTCCGAGAAGCAGGCGCAGAAGGTGCGGCAGATGGAGAGCCGCATCGCGCGGCTCGAGGAGGTCAAGGAGCCGCGCAAGGAGTGGAAGCTGGAGTTCTCCATCGCGCCGGCGCCACGTTCCTCCACCGTGGTCTCCACCCTCAACGAGGCGGTGTTCACGCAGGGTGATTTCTCGCTCGGTCCCGTCTCCATCCAGGTCAACGCCGGCGAACGCGTCATGATCACGGGCCCCAATGGGGCCGGCAAGTCGACCCTGCTGCGGGGGCTCCTGGGCGGGCAGGCACCGACCTCCGGCACCGCGAGCCTCGGCAGCAGCGTGGAGATCGGCGAGATCGACCAGGCCCGCTCGCTCCTGGATCCGGCCACGCCGCTCGCCGATGCCTTCGAGGCCGTGGTCCCGGAGATGTCTTCTGGCGACGTCCGCACGCTCCTGGCCAAGTTCAAGCTCAAGGCCGATCACGTGGATCGCCCGGTGCAGGAGCTCTCGCCGGGCGAGCGCACGCGCGCGGAGATGGCCCTGCTGCAGGCCCGCGGTGTCAACGTCCTCGTGCTGGACGAGCCCACCAACCACCTCGACCTCGAGGCGATCGAGCAGTTGGAGCAGGCGCTGGAGTCCTACGAGGGCGCCCTCCTGCTCGTCACGCACGACCGCCGCATGCTCGACACGGTCAAGACCGACCACCACTGGCACGTGGAGGCCGGCACGGTGGTGGCCCGCCGCTAGGGCGGCGGGCCCGCCTGGGTTCGCGGGCCCAGTGCCCGACGGCGGGTGGCCGGCTCAGGCGGTCGGCTCGCCCCGGGCGGCCACGTGCGCGCGCTTCTTGGACGCCTTGCGCTCGTCGGCCTCGCGGAAGGCCTCCAGCTGCTCCGGCGTGGGCAGCCACCAGGACTTGGAGCGGGTGTTCCAGCGAATCTCGGCCGGCTTGAGCTCGGCGAAGGCCGCGAGCACATCGGGGCGCAGCGAGGCGTGATCGTTGCGGTCGGCGACGATGAAGTCCTCGCCGAAGTCCTCCTCCACCTCGCGCACGGCCGTCTTGGCGTAGAAGGCGTGCGGGGTGACGCGCTGGATGCGCTCCACGAGCCACGCCGCGACGTCGTCCGCGGTGTCCTCACGCCCGGGGACCGGTTCGGCGGGGGAGAGGGGTTCGGCGTTCTCGTCATTCATGCCTCGAGCCTACGGTGCCGCCGGGCACATCGCCGACGGTGCGGGGCGGTGGCGGGGTTCGGGTAGCACTGGCGGCGCGGGTGCCGCCGGCCCTAGGGTCACCCCATGAGCAGCCTCCGCGTCACCCAGACCCTCGAGCCCCACGGCCCCGCCTCCGCCTTTGTCCTGAGCGATGAACAGGTCGCAGAACTGAGCAGCAAGAAGGCCTTCCCCGTGCTGGTCGAGGTCAACGGCGTGAGCGCCCGCCTGCGGTTGGCGCGCATGGGCGGGATCAACATGATCGGCCTGAGCAAGGCGGTGCGCGCGCAGCTCGGCGTGGAGATCGGCGACACCGTCGAGGCGCTGATCCGCCCCGACGAGGCGGAGCGCACGGTGGACGTGCCGGAGCAGCTCGCCGCGGCGCTCGCCGCCGATCCCGTCGTGGCCGCCGCCTTCGAGGCGCTGTCCTTCACCCGTCGCAAGGAGATCGCGCGCTCCATCGCGGAGGCGAAACAGGAGGCGACGCGGGAGCGCCGCCTCGAGAAGGCGCTTGCCGAGCTCGGCGCCGCGGCCGAAGAGGGCCGGGCGTGAGCGCGGTCGAGGTGGTGCGCGCCTTCTGGGAGCGCATGCGCGAGCGCGACTGGGACGGCGTGCGGGCCATGCTCGCCCCGGACGCCGTGGCGGTGTGGCCGGAGACCAACGAGCGCTTCGCCGGTGCAGACGCCATCGTGCGGGTCAACGCCGAGTACCCGGAGGGCTGGGACATCCGCGTCCTGCGCCTCGTGGAGAGCGGTGGCACGGTGGTGGCCGAGGTCGAGGTGCCACATGAGGACGTCGGCGTCTTCCGCGTGGCGGCGTTCACGGAGGTCGTCGACGGGCTGATCGCGCGTTCGATGGAGTACTGGGTGCAGGTGGGCGGCACCGAGCCGCCGGCCTGGCGAGCGGGCTTCGCGTCGCGGGTGGTCGAGGGCGGTTTGGAAGCCGCCATCGGGGCCGCTCACGCCCCGGACGCGGCGGGTCCGGTGGCCTGATCGAGGCGGCGAAGGGCGCCCCCGCGCCTGATCCACTTCACTCCGTGGGCGTCGGTGAAGGCCACGCTCCCGACGACCCACTTGGGATTCTTCGACACCGGTCGCACCGACGCCGGGAGGGCCGCCCGCTCCTCGGCGTAGGCACAGTGATACTCGGGATGCTCGAAGACGACGTAGTCCCCCGGAGGAAGCACCGAGAGGCGGATGGGCTGCAGGGGCTGGGCCTCGCCCTTGGCCGTGGCGGCGTAGGTGCTCTCCACGACGACGTCGTACACGGGGGCGTCGGAGGAGTTGTGCAGCTGGATGCCCTTTTGGTGGCCCTTCTCCCGATCCTGGGCGAAGACGCACCAGCCGGCGATCCCGCTCGCCTGCTCCATCTCGGCCCGTTCCTCGCTCGCGCGGTCGCGGGACGTCTCGATCTTGAACAGCTTCACCGAGGTCTTTGCCGCTCACCAGGCAACGATCAGCGCTCCGACGGCGGCGGCGGCCGAGAGCCATTCGGCGATGTTCATCGATTCCTCCACGCGCAGGGTCAAGGGGGTGCTTGGACACTAGCGCGCGGCGCGCCGGCGGCACACCCCACCTCCGCCCCGGACACGGCACAACGCCGGCCGGGACCCACCCTCACAGGGGCCCCGACCGGCGTCGAGCAATTGACTCCTCCGACGGGCCGTGAGGCCCGCCGGAAGCCCGGGAGCTAGAGCTCCGAGGCGACCTTGAAGGAGGAGTGAATGGCGCCGTGGATGTAGTTCACGGCGCCGGCGTCGCCGACCACGTCGTGCGCGATGCCCGCGGCCTCGAGCTCGGCGGCAAACGGCGCGGCCGAGGTGGTGCCGTCGGCGTACACGACCATGGAGGCGGGCGCGCTGAAGCTCTCGCCGCCCTCGGTCCACTCGACGGTCTTCTCGGTGATGCGGTCCACCTTGACGTTGCGGTGGATCTTGACGCCGTGCGCCTCGGAATCCTTCACGGCGGTCCAGCGGCGCGGCATGGCCAGGGGCAGGCCCAGCTGCTGCTTCTCGTGCAGCAGGGTCACGCGGCGCCCGCGCTCGACGAGGAACTCGGCGAGCTCCAGGCCCACGAGCGAGCCGCCGATCACCACGACGTCCTTGCCCATGGGCAGCCAGTACTTGGTGAACTGGCGTACGAACTCGGGGGACTTGGTCAGGCCGGAAAGGCGGCCGGTCTTGCCCAGCGTGGACAGCACGAAGCCGGCCTCTTGGGCCGTGGCGGTGCCGAGCATCATGGCGCGTAGCGTGTCGCCCGTCTGCACGTTCGGCAGGTCGCCGCCCGGGAAGTCGGGCTTGGGGCGCACGGCACCCGTGGCGACGATGACGTGGTCGGCCTTGAGCTCGCGCATGAGCGCCCCCGTGGCGCGGGTGCCCAGCTTCACGGAGATGCGCAGGCGCTTGATCTCCTGCTTGAACCAGCGCAGCAGGCGCTCGTTGTCCGGGGTGGTCATGGTGGAGAACCACATGGTGCCGCCGAGGCGGTCGGCCTTGTCCACCACGGTGACGCGGTGGCCGCGCTCCGTGAGGACGCGGGCGCTCTCGAGGCCCGCGGGGCCCGCACCGATGACGACCACGTGCTTGGACGCGGAGGTGGGGCGCAGCGGCAGGACCTTCTCGTTGCCGAGGGAGGGGTTCACCGCACAGAACGGGGTGTCGTCGAAGAAGCTCTCGCCCACGCACAGGTAGCAGTTGATGCAGGGGCGGACGGTCTCCGGCTTGCCGGCGGCGAGCTTGTTCGGCAGCTCCGGGTCGGCCAGGAGCTGGCGGCCCATGGCGGCGAAGTCGGTCTTGCCGTCCTTGATGGCCTTCTCGGCGACGTCGGGGAGCATGCGGCCCACGGCAATGACGGGCACGGAGACGTGCTTCTTGATGTGACCGGCGCTCTCCACGTAGGCGCCGACCTTGTTGGGCAGCGGGCCGTCGGTGAAGTTGTCGAAGGGGTTGCGGCCCCAGCCGGTCACGTGGATCGCGTCGGCGCCGGCCTTCTCGAAGAGCTGCGAGGCCTCGGTGGACTCGGCCAGGGACAGTGCGCCCTCCTGGCCGTACTCCTCGCCGGAGACGCGGACGATGACGGCGAGCGAATCGCCCACGCGGGCCTTGACGGCGGAGATGACCTCGCAGGCCAGGCGGGCGCGGTTCTCGAGGGAGCCGCCGTACTCGTCGGTGCGCTGGTTGTCGCGCTGGTTCAGGAAGACGCCAAGGATGTAGCCGTGGGCCACGTGGATCTCGATGGCGTCCGCGCCGGACTTCGCCACGCGCTCGGCGGCGTCTGCCCACGTCTCGACGAGCCAGTCGATGTCTTCCTTGCTCATCGTCTTGAAGGTGGTCTGCTTGCCCGCCGTGGCGGCGCCCATCTTGGCGAGCTCCTCCGGCGTGCAATCGGCCATGGCCTTCATGGAGTAGCTGTAGTCCTGCGGGTTCGGAGCCAGGACCGGGCGGTCGTTCGCCGTATCGATGCGGGCCACCTTGCCGTGGTGCGTGGACTGGATGCACAGCTTGGAGCCGACGGCGTGGATGGCGTCGGCGAGGGCCTTCAGGCCGGGGATGTACTTGTCATCCGAGAGGCCGGGCTCCTTCATGGAGGCGGCACCGTACGGGAAGGCGATGGCGCAGGCGCCGGTGATGATCAGGCCGGCCCCGCCCTTGGCGCGGGCGACGTAGTGATCGATCTCGGTCTGCTCGATCTCGCCGCCTTCGGACACGTTCATGTCCATCGCCGGCAGCACAATGCGGTTCGCTGTCTCCATGGGGCCGATGCGGCCGGAAGCCATGAGATGCGGGAATGTCTGGGTGTTCACGGGGACATTTTAGTTGCCGCGCGACAGTAAATTGGCATCGGGGTGACTTGACCTGCTACGCGATCTCTGATCATGTCCTGGCGGATAGGGGGGGCTCAACGCACGACGGCGCGGGGTGCCACGCGCGCATCGGAAGACGCCTGTGGGGCGGCCGGGTGGCCGCCCCACAGACGGGCAGTTCGGTGGGTCGCGCCGCCCAGACGGCGGTGGATCAGCGCCGCACGGTGGAGGTGGTCTTGCCCGCCGTGGTGCTGTTCTTGATGAGCACCGCTCGGTACTGGCGCTTGCTCGAGGAGCTGACCTTGAGGGAGGCCTTGCCCTTGGAAAGCGTGACGGTCTTCAGGGGCTTCCACGTCTTGCCGGACTTCACCTCGAAGCGGACCTTCTGGCCCGAATAGGTGGAATAGCGCGTGATTGCGTCGTATCGCTCTCCCCATTCCGCGGTCTTGACGATGGGGCTGTAGCGCTTGGCTGCGACGGACAACGTGACCTTCTTGCCGCTGCGCGTGGCCTTGATAACTGCCTTCGATGCCCGGCGAACGTAGTAGTGAGCAAGAGTGGTATCCGTCGCCGTCAGAGTGTCGCCGCTCGCCTCCCAGAGATCATTGACGGAGTTGCCGTAACGGATCTCAGCCAGGCCGACCGTGTAGCGGCCGAAAGCTGTCGCTCCATTGCAGACGGGCCATCGCATGCTCGCCGAGTAGCGCTTCGTCTTGTTGTTGAACTTCGGATCCTGGAATACCAGCGCTTCCTGGCCGATGTACTGATCTTGGGGGTCCTGGACCGAAACGAACACGAGCGAATGTTTGGGGACCACATCCGTGAATGGGGCCTTCTTGGCGCTCATGGAGATCGTTCGGTCAGTGCATCCGCGCTCGGCCGATGACACGGTGACGTCCTTGACGGAGTAGGACACGGGGTCGATGGGACCCCAGCTGGCGGCCGAGGCGGTCGGCAGGCCGGCGGCGGTGACGGCGGCGGCGAGGCCGAGGACGGCGAGGGCGCGGGGCAGGCGCTTCATGGTGCTCCTTGGGGCGAAGTGATAACGCCTCCGAGTGTGGTGGCACCCACCGACGCAACGCGCGACGATGACACCGCGGACTGACCGTCCAGCCGGTTCAGTGTCCGAACGCACGGACGTCACGGGCCCCGCGGAGGGTCCGGTGGACCGGGCACGCGCCTAGCCTTGAAGGGAACGCACCCCACACGGAAGGACACCCATGTCCACGGCCGCACCCGGCGCCTCCCAGCAGCCCGGAACGGAACCGCAACTCAAGCGCGGGCTCAAGGCTCGCCACCTGCAGATGATCGCCATCGGTGGTGCCATCGGCACCGGCCTGTTCCTGGGGTCCGGCGGCACCATCGCGCAGGCCGGCCCCGGCGGCGCGCTCGTCGCGTATGCCGTGATCGGCATCGTGGTGCTCTTCGTGATGCAGTCGCTCGGCGAGATGTCGACGCACCTGCCCGTGGCCGGTTCCTTCCAGACCTACGCCACGCGCTACGTGGGTTCCTCCTTCGGCTTCGCCACTGGCTGGAACTACTGGTTCAACTGGGCCATCACGCTCGCGGCCGAGCTCGTCGCCGCCGGCGTCATCATGTCCTTCTGGTTCCCCGACGTGCCCAGCTGGATCTGGGCGGCGGTCTTCCTGGCGCTGCTGACGGGCCTGAACTGGCTCTCGGCGCGGGCCTTCGGCGAGGGCGAGTTCTGGCTGGCCGCGATCAAGGTCGTGACCGTGCTCGTCTTCCTGGTCCTCGGCACGCTTATGATCGTCGGCGTCATGGGCGGGGGCAGCCCCGGCTTCTCCAACTGGACCACGGGAGACGCGCCCTTCGCCGGCGGCTGGCTCTCCATCGTCTCGGTGTTCATGATCGCCGGCTTCAGCTTCCAGGGCACCGAGCTCGTGGGCGTGGCCGCGGGGGAGAGCGAGAATCCCCGCCGGGACATGCCGCGCGCCATCCGCTCCATCTTCTGGCGCATCATGCTCTTCTACATCCTGGCGATCGCCATCATCGGCTTCCTGCTGCCGTACACCGACCCGAGCCTCCTGGCCTCGGCGGACGCCGGCGAGGTCACGGCCTCGCCGTTCACCCTCGTCTTCGAGCGCGCCGGCATCGGCATCGCCGCGGGCGTCATGAACGCGATCATCCTCAGCGCCGTGCTCTCGGCCGGCAACTCCGGCCTGTATGCCTCCACGCGCATGCTCTACTCGCTGGCCAAGGAGGGCAAGGCGCCCCGGCTCTTCGTGAAGCTCAACGAGCGCGGCGTGCCCGTCATGGCGCTGCTCGCGACCGCCGCGATCGGCGTGTTTGCCTTCCTCACGAGCGTCCTGGGTGACGGCGGTGCGTACACCTGGCTCATGAACGTCTCCGGCCTGTCCGGCTTCATCGTGTGGGTCGGCATCTCTTGGTCTCATTTCCGCTTCCGGCGTGCCTACCTCAAACAGGGCCACTCGCTGAAGGACTTGCCGTACGTGGCGCCCTTCTTCCCGGTGGGCCCGCTGCTCGCGCTTGTCGTCATGCTCGTGGTCATCGCCGGCCAGAACTACCAGGCGATCCTGGACGGCCGCCTGCCCGAGGTCATCTCGGCGTACATCGGCCTGCCCATCTTCCTGCTGGTCTGGCTCATCCATCGCCTGCGCGCCGGCCGCACCGGGGGCCTGGTTCCCCTGGAGAAGGTTGACGTCTCCGGCCTCGAGGTGAAGCCCAGCTAGTCAGGCTCAGGGCCGGCACAGCCGGGCGGGGGAAGACGGTGCGGAGATGAACGAGCTGCCTGAGATCCCCACCCGCCTCCTGCCCGGCGCCGCACCCGAGCTCGGGGCGTGGGCCCCGCTCGCCGTCGCGCTGGCTATCGGCGTGGTCGCGTTGCCGCCCCTCTGGCTGCGGCTGCGCCTGCTCGTGACGCTGAGCCACGAGCTCGGCCACGCCGTGGTGGGCCTGGCCTGTGGGCGGCGCTTCCGCCGCTTCGTCGTCAACCGCGACATGTCGGGGCACGCCGTGACGAGCGGCCGCCCCAGCGGCCTGGGCCTCGTGCTGAGCACGTGGGCTGGCTATCCGGCGCCCGCCGTCCTCGGTGCCGTCCTGGTCCACGTCGCGCTGGCCGGCTGGGCGGGCACGGCGCTCGCGCTCAGCGCGCTGATCATGCTCCTGGCGTTGGTCTTCGCGCGCTCCTGGGGCACGGCCGGGCTCGTCATCCTCGCCGCCGCGGGAGCGCTCGCGGCCGGCTGGTTCCTGCCAGCGTGGGGATCGGCCGCGCTGGTACTGGGGCTCGGCGTCTTCCTGCTCGTGGGCGCCTGGCGCCACCTCGGCGTGGTGATGCGCTCCGGCGGCCGCGGCGACGACCCGGCGGCGCTGGCCCGCGCCACGCGCGTGCCGGCGTGGCTGTGGCTCGCGAGCTTCGTTCTTGCCCTCGCCGCCTGCACGCTGTGGGCGTGCTGGCCGCTCTGGACCGCGGGGGCGGCCTGACTCGGGGCCCGGTAGCCAACGGGCGCGGCGCCGTCCCGCGACTTTCTTGTCTCTCCGCGAGAAAGAGTCGCGGAGAGACAAGAAACTCGCGAGATGACGGCTCGGCGGCTCGCTGAAGCGTCCCCGGTAACAACAAAGGCACGACGCCGCGCGCTCAGGTGAGCGCGCGACGTCGTGCCTTTGGTTTGCCTCCGTGCCGCCGCGAGACGCGGGGCGAGGCGGGACCGGCGGCGGCTACTTCACGCCGGCCATGAGCTTCAGGATGGGCTTGCGCACCAACACCAGCACCAGGGCAACCACGATGGCGGCCACGCCGATCATGAGGAAGTAGGGCACCTCGTTGTCGGAGCTGTAGTAGCCAGCGAGCGTGCCGGCCGCGGCGGAACCGAGCGCCACCGACAGGAAGAAGAGCGCCACCATCTGCGAGTGGAACGCGCGCGGGGCGAGCTTGGTCGCGAGCGACTGGCCCACGGGGGAGAGGCACAGCTCGGCCATCGTGAAGAGGAACAGGATCAGGACGATCGCGATCATCGGCACGGAGTTGGCGGCGCCGCCGGAGAACGGGATGAAGGCAAGGAAGGCGAGGCCCATGATGCCGGTGCCCATCGCGAACTTCAGCGGCGTGGAGGGCTGGCGGGGGCCAAGCTTGGTCCACATGGCGGCAAACACGCCGGCAAAGATGATGATGAAGACGGGGTTGATCGAGTTGACGATGCTCGGCGGCAGGTCCATGCCAAGGAAGCTGCGGTTCAGCCGCTCGTCCGAGTAGATCGCCAGCACGGTGAACTGCTGCTGGAAGAGCGCCCAGAACACGGCCGAGGCAACAAAGAGCGGGATGAACGCGATGGCGCGCGAGCGCTCCTCCTTGCTGTTCTGCTTGGACGCGATGATCACGGCGAACAGCGCGACGGCGGCGATCAGCGTCACCACGACCACGATGTCCGAGAGATTTTCGGCCTTGAGCCACCCCAGCAGGGCGGCCGCCACGATGACAGCAACGGCGACGACGGCGATGACGATCCAGCGGGTGCGCTCGGGCTTCGTCAGGGGGTGCGGGGCGCGGGCGTTGGCCTCGGTGCGCGTGTGGCGGCGCATGAGGACGTACTGGATCAGGCCGAGCGCCATGCCGACGGCGGCCAGGCCGAAGCCCCAGTGGAAGCCCTTGGCGCTCCACAGCGCCGAGGTCAGCAGCGGACCGACAAAGGCGCCGAGGTTCACGCCCATGTAGTAGATCGAGAAGGCGGCGTCACGGCGCTGATCCTCGGCGGTGTAGAGGTCGCCGAGCACCGTGGACGTGGTGGTCTTCAGGGAACCCGAGCCAAGCGCGATGCAGAGCAGGCCGATGCCCAGGCCCACCGCGCCGGGAATGAAGGCGAGCGCGATGTGGCCGGCCATGATGATGCTGGCCGCGGCGATCAGGGTGCGCTCGGCGCCGAGCACGCGGTCGGCGATCCAGCCGCCGAGGACCGATGACAGGTACACGAGGCCGCCGTAGGCGCCGACGATGGAGGTGGCGGCGGCCTGGCTCATGCCGAGGCCGCCGTCGCTCACCGCGTAGTAGATGTAGTAGGCCAGCAGGCCCTGCATGCCGTAGAAGCTGAACCGCTCCCACATCTCGACGCCGGCCAGGTTGGCGAGGCCCCAAGGATGCCCGAAGAAGCCGCGCGAGGAGCCTGCCCCCTTCCCTGGGATGGTGGCGCTGGCGGGGGACTGAGTCATGGGATCACCACTGAGGTTGAGGCGGCCTAGCGACCGGACACGTTTGCTAAAGCATCTGATCTTACGCGCTTCACCTCGGGGATTGCGCATGGCGTGGGATGCGGGTTACAGCATCCGTCGATTGGTTCACATCTGTTACAGGGGTGAACTTGCTTGTCACGACAAGGAAAAAGTGATTGGGAGGCGAACGGGGTTCATGTCACTGTTTGGTAACAACCACACGTGAAAGTCCCGTTTGATATTTCCAGACGACTCCCAGGCGGCCTACAGTTCCCAAACATGTGGCCGGGCTCATGTCACCATGTGGTCCGCCTCGCACCCTCCCCGGACACCCCGGGCCCTCGACCCTTAGGAGTGGACATGCGACTCAAGCGCATCCCCCTGGCCGTCGCCGCTGGCGCGGTGGCCGCCCTCGCCCTGGCCTCTTGCTCGCCGGGTGGCCCCAGCACCCCGTCCTCTTCCGGTTCCGCCTCCGGTTCCGCCTCCTCGTCCGGCTCGGCCGCCCCCGAGCAGGCCGCGCAGATCGACGGCTCCGGCAAGCTGGACCTGAAGGACATCCAGACCCAGGACGGCGAGCTCAAGGTCTCCGTGGGTTCCACGGAATTCGGCGGCTACAACACGCTGACCCCGGCCACCTACGACACCTACTCGAGCTCCATCTCGGCGCTCTACGGTTCGGGCTTCTTCTACTTCGGCACCGACGGCAAGGTCATCCCGAACACCACGCTCGGCACCGCCGAGGTCGTCACGGATAACCCGCTGCAGATCAAGTACACGATCAACAAGGACGCCGTGTGGTCCGACGGCACCCCGATCACGGTGGCCGACGCCGTGCTCGCCTGGGGCTCGCAGAACGCCAGCCTCCTGGGCGCCGACGGCAAGACCCCGGTCTTCAACAACGTCTCCGGCGACCTCGTCCAGCTGGTCCCCAAGGGCCCCGAGGGTGACGTGAGCGGCAAGGAATTCACGGTCACCTACAAGGAGCCCAACCTCGACTGGAAGCTGCAGACCTTCATGGCGCAGCCCGCCCACGTCGTGGCCAAGCAGGCCGGCATGAGCATCGAGGACCTGGTCGCCGCCCTGCGCGCCCAGGACAAGGACAAGCTCGCCAAGGCCGGCGCGTTCTGGTCCACCGGCTGGAACAAGGGCGCCGGGCAGCTGCCGGCCGCCGATCTCAACGTCTCCAGCGGTCCCTACATCCTGGATTCCTGGCAGAAGGGTCAGTCCGTGACCCTCGTGCCGAACCCCAAGTACTGGGGCCCCAAGGCCGGCGTCTCCAAGCTGACCTTCCGCTTCGTCGACTCCGGCGCCATGGTGCAGGCCCTGCAGAACAAGGACCTGGACGTCATGTCCCCGCAGCCCACGCTCGACACGCTCAAGCAGCTGGAGGCCCTCGGCGCCTCGGTGAAGATCATCAAGGGCGACACCATGACGTGGGAGCACGTCGACTTCAACTTTGCCGGCACCTCGGTCTTCAAGGACGACGTCAACCTGCGCAAGGCCTTCGCCATGTGCATCCCGCGCGAGCAGATCGTTGAGCAGCTCATCAAGCCGCTCAACCCCGAGGCCAAGGTCCTCAACTCGCGCGTCTCCTTCCCGGGTGACGAGCTCTACGACCGCGTCGTGAAGGACGCCTACCCGGCGGCCGACTACGACAAGGTCAACGTCGAGGGCGCCAAGAAGCTCGTCGACGAGTCCTCCGCCAAGAAGACCAACGGCAAGGTCACCGTCCGCATCGGCTACAACGCGCCCAACCCGCGCCGCGCCAACGAGGTGCAGCTGATCAAGGCCTCCTGTGATCAGGCCGGCTTCGACGTCAAGGACATCTCCGCCGAGGGCTTCAGCGCCGAGGGCGGTCCGGTGACCAAGAACGACTACGACGCGTTCCTGTTCGCCTGGGCCGGCTCCGGCCAGCTGACCTCCGACAGCAACATCTACATGACCGGCATGCCGCAGAACTACGGCAAGTACTCCAATGCCGAGGTCGACAAGCAGCTGACCATCACGAAGACCACGATGGATCTGACCAAGCACGGCGACGCCCTGCTCGGCGCGGAGAAGCAGCTGTGGACCGACATGTTCAGCGTGCCGATCTTCCAGCACCCGGGCATCGACGCCGCGGGCTCGGATGTCACCAACGTCATCCACACCAACACCCAGGACGGCATCACCTGGAACGCGGATCAGTGGCAGCGCGTGGCCAAGTGACCCTCGGTCACCTCAGCTTCGCCTGACCCATCTGTGATCGGGCCCGGGGTCCTCACCAAGGATCCCGGGCCCGTCCGTTTTCGCTTCGCACGCGTCGAAAGGGCTGTGAATCGCCGTGCTTCAATTCATCCTGCGACGCCTGGGCGTATCGGCCATTGTGCTGCTGCTCGCCTCGGTGCTCGTGTACTTCCTCACCACCATCTCCGGTGATCCCCTCGCGGGCATGCGCGAGCAGGCCAATGACCCCAAGGTCGCCGCCCAGATGCAGGCGCGCATCGTTGCGCTTGATCTGGATACCCCGTGGTTCCTTCGTTACCTCAAGTGGCTCGGCGGCGCCGTCGGCTGCGTCTGGGGCCAGTGCAATCTGGGCACCGATGTGAACGGCAACGCCGTCCTCGACCAGCTCGGATCCGCCGCCGCCTCGACCTTGCGGCTCGTGCTGCTCTCCGTGGTCATCGCCTGCATCGTGGGCATCCTGGTGGGCGTCCTGACCGCCATCCGCCAGTACTCGGACTTCGACTACATCATCACCTTCGCGGCCTTCGTGCTGTTCTCGCTCCCGGTGTTCTGGGTCGCCGTGCTCCTGAAGGAGTACGCCGCGATCAACTACAACAACTGGATCGCGAACCCCTCGTTCTCACCGGCGCAGATTGTGCTGACGGCCATCATTCTTGGCCTCATCGTCATGCTCTTCATGGGCGGCTCGTGGAAGCGGCGCCTGCTCTCCTTCGGCATCGTCGCCGTGGTGGTGGGCGTGGCCATGCCGTACTTCACGTGGCTGCGCTTCTGGCAGTACCCGCAGATGGGTCCCGCCGTCATCGCCGTGGTGATCCTCGCCGTGGGCGCCTTCGCCCTGCAGACCACCGTCGGCTTCAAGGAACGCCGCGTCTGGCTGCCGGCCCTCATCAGCGCCGTGCTCGTCATGGTCGTCTACTACGCCAGCTGGAACCTGCTCTCCGAGCCCAATTGGTGGATCCTGCTCGGCGGACTGGTCCTGGCCATCGCCGTCCCGTGGGCGCTCGGCGTCTGGCTCGGCGGCCGCTTCCGCCCCCAGGCCGTCGGAGCCGCCATGAGCGTGACCCTGACGGGCGCGTTCCTCACCATCGTGGACCACCTCTTCGTGACGTGGCCCGGGTTCATGGCCCTCAAGCCGCGGCCCATTTCGACGATCGGCTCCAACACCCCGAACTTCAAGGGCACCTTCTGGGAGAGCTTCCTGGACAACGGCACGCAGCTGCTGCTGCCGACCATCGTGCTCGCCGTCGTCTCCATCGCGTCCTACTCGCGCTACACCCGCGCGGCCATGATCGACGTGCAGGGCCAGGATTACATGCGCACGGCCCGCTCCAAGGGCCTGCCCGAGCGCACCGTGATCCTGCGCCACGCCTTCCGCAACGCGCTCATCTCCATCGTCACGATCGTGGCCATGGACTTCGCTGCCGTGATCGGCGGCGCCGTCATCACGGAGCAGGTCTTCGGCTGGAAGGGCATGGGCGAGCTGTTCCAGACGGGGCTGAAGAACGTGGACCCCGCCCCGGTGATGGCCTTCGTGCTGGTCACGGGCGGCGTGGCGGTGCTCTTTAACCTGCTCAGCGACGTGATCTACGCGCTCATCGACCCGAGGATCCGGGTATGACGCCGAAGCACGCAGACGACACCGGATCGCATGAGAGGAACCTCATGAACACCCCAGAAACCCCCGAGGCGCAGCTCGCCTCCGTGGCGGCCGTCGAAGACGCGAAGCTCGCAGCCTCCCAGGACTCGCTGAGCCAGGGACGGCTTGTCTTCCGTCGCTTCATCCGCCACAAGCCCGCCATGATTTCGGCCGCGGTGCTGCTCGTGCTGATCGTCGTGTCGATGACCTCCATCGGCATCTTTGGCATCAAGGGCTGGTGGCCGCACGACTTCAAGACGACCTCGGTGGCCACGAACGGCGGCGTGCCGAGCGCCGAGCACTGGTTCGGCCAGGAAGACATCGGCCGCGACTACTTCGCCCTCGTCATGAGCGGAACCCAGGTCTCGCTCATTGTGGCGTTCCTCGTGGGCATCTCCGGCACGGTCCTCGGCACCGTCTTGGGCGCCGTCGCCGGTTACTACCGCGGCTGGATCGACGCGATCATTATGCGCATCGCCGACATCTTCTTCGTCATCCCGCTGCTGCTCATCGCGGCGATCGTCGCGAAGACGGCGTCGGGGGCCATCGCTAGCCCGTGGTTCCTCGGCATCATGCTCGGCGTGGTCTCGTGGGCCGGCCTGGCGCGCCTGGTCCGCGCCCAGGTCCTCACGCTCCGCGAGCGCGAGTACGTTGAGGCCGCCAGGGCCATGGGTGCGAGCAGCTGGCGCATCATCCTGAAGCACCTCATCCCGAACTGCATCGGCACCGTGCTCGTGAACGCGACGCTGGCTACGGCCTCCGCCGTGCTCCTCGAGACGAGCCTGTCCTTCCTCGGTTTTGGCGTGAAGGCGCCCGACTCCTCGCTCGGCCTGCTCATCTCCCAGTACCAGAACTCGTTCACGACCCGCCCGTGGCTGTTCTGGTGGCCGGGCCTGATCATCCTGATCATCGCCCTGTCGGTGAACTTCATCGGCGACGGCCTGCGCGACGCCTTCGACCCGCGCCAGTCCGGCCGCGTCAAGAAGCGCAACCTGGCCGCCGCCGCGCTCATGGGCATCCGTCCCATCGCGGTGCCGACCGCGACGGAACGCACCGAGGAGGCGGTGGGCAACCGCCCGCCGTCGGGCACCGGCGGGATTGAACCCGCCGTGGGCCCCGTGGGGGCCGCCGAAGAGGATCGCAAGGACGAGGAGGGCAAGCGATGATGCGCACCCGCGAAAGCGCCACGCACGGCGAGGTGGTCCTGGACATTCGCGATCTCAAGGTCGCCTTCGCCGCCGGGGACACCGCCAAGCTGGCGGTCAAGGGCCTCGACCTGCAGGTCAAGGCCGGCGAGGTGGTGGCGCTGGTGGGCGAGTCCGGTTCGGGCAAGTCCGTCACGTCGCTGTCCACCATGGGGCTCCTGCCGCCCAACGCCATGGTCAGCGGCAGCGTGGAGGTCACGGGTCACCAGGTCATCGGGCTGCCGGAGGAGCGCATGCGCAAGCTGCGCGCCACGGAGATCGCCATGGTGTTCCAGGAGCCCATGACGGCGCTGAACCCCGTGCTGACGGTGGAGCAGCAGCTCACGGAGGCCCTGGAGACCCACAACCTCGCCTTCGGGCAGGCGGCGCGCGACCGCGCCATCTCGCTCCTGGAGCGCGTGGGCATCCCCGACGCCGCCAAGCGCATCAAGCAGTACCCGCACCAGTTCTCCGGCGGCCAGCGCCAGCGCATCGTCATCGCGATGGCGCTCACGTGCGAACCCAAGGTGATCATCGCCGACGAGCCGACCACGGCCCTCGACGTGACGGTGCAGGCCGATGTGCTCGACCTGCTGCGCGAGCTGAAGGACGACCTCGGCGTGGGCATCCTGCTCATCACGCACAACATGGGCGTCGTGGCCGACATGGCCGACCGCGTCTCGGTGATGTTCATGGGTGATCTCGTGGAGGAGGGCACGGTCCAGGACATCCTGTACCGGCCCCAGCACCCGTACACGCAGGCGCTGCTCGCCGCCGTGCCCCGGCTCACCGATGTGGCCCTGACGCACGACGACGAGGCGGGTCGCCTCGAGGCTGAAAGGGTCGCCGCCGCCGCGGCGGCGGATCGCGAGGTGGTGCTTTCAGCCAAGAATATCGCGATCGACTACAAGGTGAAGTCGGGCGTCTTCCGCGCGGCGGAGGGCGTGAGCTTCGACGTCGCGGCGGGGGAGACCACGGCGCTCGTGGGGGAGTCCGGATCGGGCAAGTCCACGGTGGCCAAGGCCGTGCTCGGTCTGCTGCCCACGGCCGAGGGCGAGCTGCGCGTCCAGGGCCGGGATCTGGCCCGGCTCAAGGGCAAGGAAGCCAAGCTGGCCCGTCGCGCCATCGGCGTGGTGTTCCAGGACCCGGCGGCCTCGCTCGACCCGCGCTTCCCGATCGGCGATTGCATCATGGAGCCGATGGTCGTGCACAAGGTCGGCAGCAAGGCCGATCGAGTGGCGCGCGCCAAGGAACTGCTGGCGGCCGTGAAGCTGCCGGCGGACGTCCTGAACCGCTATCCGCACGAGCTCTCCGGCGGACAGAAGCAGCGCGTGGGCATCGCCCGTGCGCTCGTGCTGGATCCGACCGTGCTCATCGCCGACGAGCCGACCTCCGCGCTTGACGTGTCCGTCCAGGCGACCGTGCTGGAGATGCTCAAGGAGATTCAGGCCGACTTCGGCTTTGCCTGCCTCTTCGTGAGCCATGACCTCGCGGTGGTGGATCATCTCGCCGACAACGTGGTGGTGATGAAGCGCGGCCAGGTCGTGGAGCAGGGGCCTACCGAGCAGGTGCTGCACTTCCCGCAGGAGGATTACACCAAGGAGCTGCTCGCCGCGGCGCCGGTCCCGGATCCCGACGCGCAGAAGGTGCGCAGGGAGGCGCGTCACCGCCTGCTGGGGATGGGCGCTTCCTAGCCCGTCTCACGCCGTTCTCAATCACTTGCCCGCCCCGGTCCGCCGGGGCGGGCAAGCGTGTTTCGGGCCCACAGGAGGCACCGTTGAGGCTTCAATGTTTCTGCTCGGTAACGAGGAACTGTGAAAGACAGGCTTGATATTCACATGCTTGACGGGGGATCCTAGATTTGTTCACACGTGACGCGTGACACTTTGTCTCGTCACACAACATCGGTGTCAACCGATCGCCCGAAAGGATTCCTCCCCATGGAAGCAGTGCCATCACGGGGTTTTTTGCCCCGCGCGCTGCGATCCGAGGCTGGGGGCTCGACCCTTTCGGGTTCGTCATATATGTGTCTGACACCGCCGTGTTCGCACAGGAAGAGTATTGTCCCGTGGCTCTTGCCCAACTTGGGTAGTGATGCAGGGCACGACGCGGCTTTCACCGAGTAAGCTCGACCTACCTCCGACAACGGCATCTCCGCCCGCGTCGATCTGCGAACGACCTACACCCGCACTGGAGGAAACAGTGAAGACCAATCGCAAGGCGCTTGCCGCCCTGTCCATTTTTGCGGCCGGCTCGCTGGCGCTGACCGCCTGTGGCGGTGGCTCCGGCGACTCCGGCAAGTCCTCGTCCGCCGGCTCCGAGTCCGGTGCCGCGACGTCGAACGCCATCATCACCACGAACGGCTCCGAGCCGCAGAACCCGATCATCCCCACCAACACCACCGAGGTGGGTGGCGGCAAGATCGCCGACCTGATCTTCGCCGGTCTGGTTTCCTTCGACGCCAAGGGCGCGGTCCAGATGGACCAGGCCGAGTCGATCACGCCGAACGACACGAACACCCTGTGGACCGTGAAGCTGAAGTCGGGCCTGAAGTTCACCGACGGCACGCCGGTGACCTCGGACTCCTTCATCAAGGCCTGGAACTACGGCGCCAATATCGCCAACGCCCAGGGCGCCTCCTACTTCTTCGACAACATCAAGGGCTACAGCGCCGATGAGAAGAACCCGGTTGCCGAGATGGAGGGCCTGAAGAAGGTCTCCGACACCGAGTTCACGGTCGAGCTGATCAACGCGGAGGCCGACTTCACCAAGCGCATTGGCTACACCGCCTTCGTGCCGCTGCCGGAGTCCGCGTTCGCGGACATGAAGGCCTTCGGCGAGAACCCGGTCGGCAACGGCCCGTACAAGTTCGAGAAGACCGGTGCTTGGGTTCACAACGAGGGCGTCACCCTCGTCAAGAACGCCGACTACCAGGGCTCCCGCACCGCCAAGAACGGCGGCGTGAAGATCACCTTCTACGCCGATCAGACCGCCGCTTACGCCGACGCCCAGTCGGACGAGCTGGACGTGCTGGACGCCGTGCCGGATTCCAACTTCACGAACTACGAGTCCGACTTCGAGGGCCGCTCGGTTAACCAGCCGGCCGCGATCTTCCAGTCGTTCACCATCCCGCAGTACCTGGAGCATTTCAAGCCGGGCAAGGAAGGCGAGCTGCGCCGCAAGGCCATCTCCATGTCCATCGATCGCGAGTCGATCATCAAGGCTGTCTTCAACGGCACGCGTACCGCCGCGAAGGACTTCACCTCCCCGGTGATCGAGGGCTGGAGCGACAAGCTCGAGGGCTCGGACGCTCTGTCCTTCAACGCCGACGAGGCCAAGAAGCTGTGGGCCGAGGCCGACGCCATCTCCAAGTACGACGGCACCTTCACCATCGCCTACAACGCCGACGGTGGCCACGCCAACTGGGTGACCGCCGCGACGAACTCCATCGCCAAGAACCTGGGCATCAAGGCCGAGGGCAAGGCCTACCCCGCCTTCAAGCAGCTGCTTGACGACGAGGACAAGGACAAGATGACCGGTGCCTTCCGCTCCGGTTGGCAGGCCGACTACCCGTCGATGTACAACTTCCTGGCTCCGCTGTACCAGACCGGTGCCGGCTCCAACTACGGTCGTTACACCTCGACTGAGTTCGACGGTCTCCTGAAGGAGGGCGCGGCCGCCAAGTCCGAGGCCGACGCCACCGCCAAGTTCCAGGATGCCCAGAAGGTTCTGCTCAAGGACCTGCCGGTCGTCCCGCTGTGGTACTCCAACGTGAACGGCGTCTGGGGCAACAAGGTGCAGAACGTGGAGTTCGGCTGGAACTCCGTGCCGCTGTACTACAACATCACCAAGGCCGAGTGAACTACGGTTCCTAGCCTCCGGTAAAAGCCGACGTGACGTCCGGGGACACTTGTCCCCGGGCGTCACGTCGCGCCCGTTCCACCCTTTAATGGAGACCCCATGAATCCCATCGACGAGATGAGGCCCTGATGATTGCGTACATCGGTCGCCGCCTCCTGCAGCTGATCCCCGTGTTCTTCGGCGCGACGCTGCTCATCTACTTCCTCGTCTTCGCCATGCCCGGTGACCCCATCAAGGCACTGTTTGGCGACAAGCCCGTTCCCGAGTCGACCCTCGAGGCCATCCGGGCGCAGTACAACCTCGATAAGCCCTTCATCGTCCAGTACCTGCTCTGGATCAAGGGCATCTTTGTCGGCGACTTCGGCCTGACCTACTCCGGTCGCCCCGTCGCCGACGAGCTGGCCCGCGCCTTCCCGATCACGGCCCGTCTGGCCGTCATCGCCCTCGTGTTCGAGGGCGTCGTCGGCATCGCGATCGGCCTGTACGCCGGTCTGCGCAAGGGCAAGCTCTTCGACTCGGTTGCGCTGTTTATCTCGCTGCTCTTCATCTCGGTGCCCATCTTCGTGATCGGCTTCCTGGTGCAGTACTTCGCTGGCGTGCAATGGGGTTGGATCAAAACAACGGTCTCCGGACAAGCCACCTGGAGCGAGTTGCTCGTCCCAGGTATGGTGCTCGCTGCCACATCTCTGGCCAACATCGTCCGCCTGACGCGCGGCTCGGTTGCCGAAAACATGGGCGCCGACTTCGTGCGCACCGCCAAGGCCAAGGGCCTCAGGCGCGGCCGCGTGGTGCGTGTGCACATCCTGCGCAACTCGCTCATCCCCGTCGTGACCTACCTTGGCGCCGACCTCGGCAGCCTCATGGTGGGCGCGGTCATCACTGAGGGCATCTTCAACATCAAGGGCGTCGGCGGCACGGTCTTCCAGGCCGTCCAGCGAGGCGAGGGCCCCACCGTGGTGTCCTTCGTTGCCGTGATGGTTATCGTCTTCATGCTGGCCAACCTCCTGGTTGACCTGCTTTACGCCGTGCTGGACCCGAGGATTCGTTATGCCAAGTAATCACAAGATTCAGCGCTACGTCGCTCCTGTCGAGGAGACCCCGGTTGCCGCTGTGGATGCCGTCAAGTTTGATGGCAAGGCCTCGAGCGTGTGGGGCGATGCGTGGAAGGACATGCGTAGCCGTTGGCTCACGTGGGCCTGCCTCGCGCTGATCGCCCTGATCGCCGTGGTCGCGCTGTTCCCGCAGCTCTTCACGTCTCAGCTGCCCACCGGGGCTGCCTGCGATATTGCCAACTTCCGCCAGGCCCCCGGGAACGGTCACGTGCTCGGCACGGACGCGCAGGGCTGTGACGTGTACTCGCGCCTCATCTACGGCACGCGTGCCTCGGTGACCGTTGGCCTCGTGGCCACCATCCTTGCCACGCTGGTGGGTTGCGTCATCGGCGCCATCGCCGGCTTCTATGGCGGCTGGCTCGACGCCGTCGTGTCCCGTCTCGGCGACATCTTCTTCGCCATCCCGACCGTGCTGGGTGCCATCGTCGTCATGCAGGTGATGCCGTGGGAGCGCAATGCGCTGACGCTGGCCATCGTGCTGGCTGTCTTCGGCTGGCCGCAGATCGCCCGCATCATGCGCGGCGCGGTGCTCTCCGCCAAGAACGCCGATTACGTCACCGCGTCGATCGCGCTCGGCGTGAGCCGCGCCAAGATCCTGGTCAAGCACGTCGTGCCGAACTCCCTGGCACCCGTCATCGTCATCGCGACGGTGTCCCTCGGCGTCTTCATCGTCTCCGAGGCATCGTTGTCCTTCCTGGGCCTTGGCCTGCCGCTGTCCACGGCCTCGTGGGGCGCGGACATCTCCGCCGGTCGAGCCACGCTGCGCACCGACCCGGCACTGATCTTCTGGCCGTCGCTGGCCCTGGCGCTCACGGTCTTGGCCTTCATGACCCTCGGCGATATCGTCCGCGACGCACTCGATCCGAAAGCGAGGGCCCGTCGATGAGCGAGGGCTTCACCATCACCCCGGATCCCTCCCGCGAGGGGGAGACCCCGCTGCTGCAGGTGCGCGATCTGCAGATCACCTTCAAGACGGTGGGTGGCGAGGTCAACGCCGTGCGCGGCGTGTCCTTCGACCTGTACCAGGGCGAGAACTTGGCCATCGTTGGCGAGTCCGGCTCGGGCAAGTCCACGACCGCCACGGCGATCCTCGACCTGCTGGCCGAGAACGGCCGCGTCTCCGGCGGCTCCGCGCTGTTCAACGGCAAGGACCTGACCAAGCTCTCCCGCAAGGAGATGGAGCACATCCGCGGTCGCGAGATCGGCTATGTGCCCCAGGACCCCATGTCCAACCTGAACCCGGTGTGGAACGTGGGCTTCCAGGTCAAGGAGACCATCGAGGCCAACACATCCCTGCGCGGCAAGGCCGCCAAGGATCGTGTCATCGAGGTGCTCAAGGAGGCGGGCCTGCCGGATCCGGCGAGCCGCCTGCGCCAGTACCCGAACCAGTTCTCCGGCGGCATGCGCCAGCGCGTGCTGATCGGCATCGGCATGTCGGCCCGCCCCAAGCTGCTCGTGGCCGATGAGCCGACCTCGGCCCTGGACGTCACCGTGCAGCGGCGCATCCTGGACCACCTGGGCACCCTGACCCGCGAGCACGGCACCTCGGTGCTGTTCATCACGCACGACCTCGGCCTCGCCGCGGAGCGCGCCGAGAAGCTCGTGGTCATGTACAAGGGTCAGGTCGTCGAGTACGGCGATTCCAAGGAGATCCTGGCCGATCCGCAGCACCCCTACACGAAGCGGCTCGTGGCCGCGGCGCCGAGCCTTGCCTCGCGCCGCATCCAGTCCGCCGTGGAGGGCAAGAGCACGCCCGGCACTGTCGGCGACGCCATCGCCGTGGCGCGCTCCGAGGCCGCGCAATCGGAGGTCGCCACCGAGGCCCCGCTGATCTCCGTGGATAACGTCACGAAGATCTACAACATCAGCCAGGGCGGCTTCCGCAAGACGCAGTTCAAGGCTGCCGACAACGTGAGTTTCCAGATCGCCAAGGGCAAGACCATGGCCATCGTGGGCGAGTCCGGTTCGGGCAAGTCCACGATCGCCAAGCTCTTCCTGAAGCTCGAGGACATCACCTCCGGCACCATGACCTTCGACGGCCGCGATGTGGGCTCCTGGCCCAAGCGCGAGCTACTGGAGTTCCGCCGCCGCGTGCAGCCCGTGTTCCAGGATCCCTACGGCACTCTGGACCCCATGCGTAGCATCGGCGCCTCCATCGCGGAGCCCCTGCAGACGCACGGCATCGGGGACAAGGCCTCCAACCGCAAGACGGTGGCCGAGCTGCTCGAGCAGGTCTCCCTGCCAGCCGACATGGCCAACCGCTACCCGAACGAGCTCTCGGGCGGCCAGCGCCAGCGCGTCGCGATCGCGCGTGCCCTGGCCCTCAAGCCCGAGGTGCTCGTGCTGGACGAGGCAGTGTCCGCGCTCGACGTCCTGGTCCAGGCCCAGGTCCTGCAGCTCCTCGCGGATCTGCAGGCCGAGCTGGACCTGACGTACCTGTTCATCACGCACGACCTCGGCGTCGTGCGCATGGTGGCGGACGACGTCACGGTCATGCGCCAGGGCCAGGTGGTCGAGGCCGCGTCCACGGACGAGGTCTTCGAGAACCCCAAGGAGCAGTACACGATCGACCTCCTCGTGGCGATCCCGGGCGGCAAGTTCGAGTTCGGCAAGTCCGCCTAACTCGCGCTAGCCCGCACAGCACGACCGCGCCGTGCCCACCGCAAGGTGGGCACGGCGCCGTCGTGCTTGGGCCAGGTCTGTGCCCACCCGGACTGGCTGGCCCGCCCGGACCGCCCGGACCGAGCGGAGAGAGTCGTCGCCGCTTCTCGCGCCGCCCGTCGCACTCTCGCATCCCGCACTTTTCGTCGTGTCCCGCACAGACGGCGCGGGACACGACGAAAAGTGCGGGATGCGGCGCGCCAGCGCGCCAGCGGGCCAGCGTCGTTGGCGCTGGCCTGGGGGGCTCACCGGCCCACGTCCCCACAGCACGACGGCGCCGTGCCCACCGGAAGGTGGGCACGGCGCCGTCGTGCGGTGCTCGCCTGGGGCGAGCCGCGGCTCACACGAGCAACAGGGACACCAGGGCCAGAACGGCCAGGGCTCCGAAGAGGCCCCACTCGCGCTTGAGGAAAGTCTTCGTGACCGGGCCGCCGGTCTGCGCGTTGTTGCCGGCGGCGAGGGCGCGATCGCGCTCCACCAGGAGCGATGCGGCGAAGTCGACGCGCGGGCTGCGGTCCTCGGGCACCTCGACGTCCAGCTGCGCCCGGTTGCGCAGGGTGGCGCGGCCGCGGCGCATGGCCGACTGCGGGGCGGCCCAGACGCGGACCGGCTCGCCGCTGCGCGGGACGAGCTCGATGAACATGGTGGTGCGGGTGTCCTTCAACTGCCCCCAGGGGACGCGCACGCTGCTGAGCACATTGCGGACCGTGGCCCCGCCCGCGTCCACGGTCAGCCGGGGCAGCACAAAGACGAGCGCAACGAACGCCGCCACCAGGGCGGTCCAGACCAACACCGTGAGGCCGAGGCCAACGTAGCCGCGGGCGAAGCAGTCGTAGGCCGCGATCAGGCCGATGACGCCGCACAAGCCGGCCCAGACCCAGCCGGAACGATTGGTCGTGATGACCATGGGGGAGGGGGAAGAACTCATGCTTCTATGCTCCCACGGGCCGCGGTGATGCGGCTCACCAGCACACACTGTGCAGTCGCGGTAGAATAAGGGACGGCGCCGTGATTTGCGCGCGCGTCGGGCCGGCCGGAGGCAGTTCAAACCACCGGAGGACCGCCCAGGACGTCACCCCAAGGCGCCGCCCCCTCAATTTATGGAGAAGGACACTACTTCCATGGCCATTGCCTCACGCGAGGACCTCCGCAACGTCGCCATCGTCGCGCACGTTGACCACGGCAAGACCACCCTGGTCGACGCCATGCTCAAGCAGACGGGTGCCTTCTCCGATCACGGCGAGACCGACGATCGCGTCATGGACTCCGGCGAGCTCGAGCGCGAGAAGGGCATCACCATTCTCGCCAAGAACACCACCGTGTTCTACAACGGCCCGTCCGCCAAGGGCCACGACGTGACCATCAACGTCATCGATACCCCGGGCCACGCCGACTTCGGTGGCGAGGTGGAGCGCGGCCTGTCCATGGTGGACGGCGTGGTGCTCCTCGTCGACGCCTCCGAGGGCCCGCTGCCCCAGACCCGCTTCGTGCTACGCAAGGCGCTGGCCGCCAAGAAGCCGGTCATCCTGGTCGTCAACAAGACCGACCGCCCGGACGCCCGCATCGAGGGCGTCATCTCCGACTCCATGGACCTGCTCCTGGGCCTGGCTGGCGACCTCGCCGACGAGGTGCCGGACCTGGACCTGGACTCCGTCCTGGACGTCCCCGTCGTGTTTGCCTCCGGCAAGGCCGGCCGCGCCTCCCGCGAGCAGCCCGCCGACGGCACGCTGCCCGACAACGAGGACCTCGAGCCGCTGTTTGCCGCCATCATGGAGCACGTCCCGGCCCCGACCTACGACACCGACGAGGTCCTGCAGGCCCACGTGACCAACCTGGACGCCTCGCCGTTCCTGGGCCGTCTCGCCCTGCTGCGCATCTACTCGGGCACCCTGAAGAAGGGCCAGCACGTCGCCTGGGCCAAGACCGACGGCTCGCTGCAGAACGTCAAGATCACCGAGCTGCTGGCCACCGAGGGCCTGGCCCGCGTCCCCGCCGAAGAGGCCGGCCCGGGCGAGATCGTCGCCGTCGCCGGCATCGAGAACATCATGATCGGCGAGACCCTCACGGACGCCGACAACCCGAAGCCGCTGCCGCTCATCACGGTCGACGACCCGGCCATCTCCATGACCATCGGCATCAACACCTCCCCGCTGGCCGGCCGCGTCAAGGGCGCCAAGGTCACGGCCCGCCAGGTCAAGGACCGCCTCGACCGCGAGCTCATCGGTAACGTGTCGCTCAAGGTCCTGCCGACCGAGCGCCCGGATGCCTGGGAGGTTCAGGGTCGTGGCGAGCTCGCCCTGGCCATCCTCGTGGAGCAGATGCGCCGCGAGAACTTCGAGCTGACCGTGGGCAAGCCCCAGGTCGTCACGAAGACCGTGGACGGCAAGGTCCACGAGCCGATGGAAGAGATGACCATCGACACCCCCGAGGAGTACCTCGGCGCCATCACGCAGCTCATGGCCGCCCGCAAGGGCCGCATGACCGAGATGACGAACCACGGCTCCGGTTGGATCCGCATGCAGTTCGTGGTCCCGGCGCGTGGCCTCATCGGCTTCCGCACCAAGTTCCTGACGGAGACCCGCGGCGCGGGCATCGCGTCCTCCATCGCAGCCGGCTACGAGCCGTGGGCCGGCCCGATCGAGTACCGCCTCAACGGCTCGATCGTCTCCGACCGCGCCGGTGTCGCCACGCCGTTCGCCATGATCAACCTGCAGGAGCGTTGCTCCTTCTTCGTGAAGCCCACGCAGGAGGTCTACGAGGGCATGATCGTGGGCGAGAACTCGCGCGCCGACGACATGGACGTCAACGTCACCAAGGAGAAGAAGCTCACCAACATGCGCTCCGCCTCCGCGGATAACTTCGAGGGCCTGACCCCGCCGCGCATCCTGACGCTGGAGGAGTCCCTCGAGTTCGCCCGCGAGGACGAGTGCGTCGAGGTCACCCCCGAGGCCATCCGCATCCGCAAGGTGGTCCTGGACGCCAACAGCCGCATGAAGGTCGCGCGTCAGCGCGCCCGCGCCTGAGGCAGCGCTTGAACAACGCGCAGCAGCCCACCCCGCCCGTCATCGGGCCGGGGTGGGCTGCGCCCGTTTCTGAGCCCGAGCCGCCCGCGGCCAAGCCGGTCAAGGGCTGGGTGGCCGTCGTGGTCTCCGTGCTCCTGGGGGCCCTCATGGGGGTCGTTGCCGTGCTGTGGCAGGGCTGGTCCACCGTGCTGACCTCGCCGGCCGTCATCGTGCTCCCGTGGGGAGCCCTCCTGGGCGCGCTGGCCGTGTTCTTCACGGCCGTGGCGTGGGGGCTGCGCGCGGCCCGCCGCTGGGTCCCCGGCGTGATCGGCCTCGTGGCCTTTGCCGTGCTAGCGCTGGTCTCCATGGACCAGCACAACCTGCTGATCGCCCCGATGGACGCGCGCTACTTCCAGGTGGCCCCCGGGGCCGTGTGGTCGGCGTTTGTCGTCACGGGCGGCGTGGTGGTTGCCACGCTCGCCGCGCTGCTCATCGTGGCCAGGCATGTGCCGGCGCCCCGCGCGCAGCGCTAGACAGACACAGCACAGAACGACGGCGGCGTTCCCACCTTGAGGTGGGAACGCCGCCGTCGTTCACGCTGGGCTGCTCTGTGCTCGTCCCCTCCCGCCTTTTTCGTTCACTCCCGCGCAAAACGGGAGGGATTGAACGAAAAAGGCGGGAGGAGGGGGCGAACTAGCTGTATTGCCCCGGCAGGTTAGGTACGTCTTCGGCGGGGCGGGGGTGACATGAGGAAGACCTCCGGGTGAGGTGTGGAGCTATCTAGGAACCAGCTCTCACCACGGAGGTCTTCATGCCCC
>NZ_QQXK01000040.1 GCF_003575975.1 Galactobacter valiniphilus
TCGACTTCGGTGACCAGCAGCGGGTCCGCTACCGCGGCCGCAACGTCGTCGAGCGGTGCTTCAACAAGCTCAAGCAATGGCGCGGGATCGCGATGCGCTCAGACAAGACCGCCCGCAACTACCACGCCGGCCTCTGCCTCGCCGCGACACTCCCCTGGCTCACCAGCACCTTTAGCAACACGGCCTAGGTGTCCAGCCCCAGCCAGTGGGCCGCCGTGTGCTAGAGCCAGCGCAGCACCTCGGCGCTCGCGACCACCACGAAGTGGATCAGGAGCACCACCACGAGGCCGGAGCCCTGCATGGCCCACCACCACAGCAGGAGGGCCGTGGTCCACAGCAGGCTCGGGAAGGAAGAGAAGTGCAGTCGCGATTGCCCGTCGGCCGGTGCCGCGACACCCGGCGCGGTGGGCACGGCGGCAGGCTCGAGGGCTTCGGCGCCGGCGGGGCGCGAAGACTGCAAGGAACGCATGAACCGTCTTTCCGGGTCCGCTGGATGGGCCGTGGACTCGGGCCGGCGGTTCCCCACAAACCAATCCGGACGATGTTGTTTTATCACCCTCCACACGGCGAATCTAGGGCGGTTTCAGGTATCTCTGTGGACGGCGTGCAGGCGGGGTTGTGTGCAGCAGACGGGGCTGGTGACAAGATGCTCACCATGGCACAGGCGAGCAAGGTCCCGGCGGCCCACAACACCCTGCGCATCCTGCGCTGGCTCTCCGAACGGCCGCGCCCGGTGTCGGCCGCGTCCATCTCGCGGGCCCTCGAGCTGCCGCGCTCCACGGTCTACGATCTGCTGGCCGTCATGGCCGCCAACGGCTTCGTGGTGCACCTGCCGGAGGAGCGCCGCTACGGCCTCGGCGTCGCGGCGTTTGAGCTCTCCAGCGCCTTCTCGCGGCAGGACCCGCTGGCTCGCCTGGGCGCCCCGCTGCTGCGCGGGGTCGTCGACGAGTTGGGGGAGAGCGGCCACCTCGCCGTCCTCGACGGGCGCGACGTCGTCTACGTGGCCGAGGAACGGGCCCGCCACCGCCCCTCGCTCGTCACCGATGTCGGCGTGCGCATCCCGGCCCATCTCACGGCGAGCGGGCGCTCCATGCTGGCGGGGCTGACCGCCGCGCAGCTGCGTGCGCTGTATCCGGGCCGCGAGTCCTTCGGCGCCCGCACCCAGCTCGGCACCATCACCTCGCCCGCGGCGCTCAAGTCCGAGCTCACGCTCACGCGCGAGCGCGGCTGGGCCAGCGAGGACGGTGACGTCACCGCGGATTTCGCCTCCGTCGCCGTGGCCGTGAGCGACCACCGCGGCCTGCCGGTGGCTGGGCTCGCGCTGACCTTCCTGAGTCATCGGCACGACGACGCGGCCCGGGCCGCGCTGGCCGCTCGCCTGTCGGCGGCGGCGGCGACCCTGTCCTCGCGGCTCTACGGCTCCCGCACCTCGGCCTAGCCCGCTCCCGACGTGAAGAAGGCCGGTCCCGCGGGATGCGGGACCTGCCTCCATGCCGCTGACACATGGCGCTGACACATGGGATGTCAGCGCCCGTGCCGTCCATGGCGGGCACGGGGGGGCGCAGTGGCGGGGACTTCCCGTACCGCACACGACTCCGCCGGACGGCCCGCTCAGTGGCGGGTCTTTCGGGCCGTGAGCGCGAAGCCCAGGCCCAGGCTCAGGAGAACACCGGCGCCGATCAGCAGCGGCCCCACCCCTGCGCCGGTGAGCGGCAGCTGGGGTGTGTCGGTAGGCGTCGTCACCGGCGTCGTGCTGGCCGACGGCGTGGTGTCCACGGGAGGGGTGGTGGTCGTTTCCGTGCTCGGCGGCGGCGTGGTCTCCGTGCTCGGCGGCACCGTGGGCGGCACCTCGAGGGTGTTCGTCACGGTGATGATGCTCGCCTCCGAGGGCTCGGAGGCGATGGTCAGACTCGTTGCCGAGAGCGCGGCGCCGGTCCAGGTGGCGCCATCGACGGGCGTAGCGGCGTCCTCGGAGAGCGACAGTTTAGCCCCGATCGGCAACTGCGCGCTGGTGACGGCCTCGCCGCTTGCCGGAAGCTCGAGGCTACCCTCCCCGGCGGGGTAGCCCTCGCCCGCAGGGTAGGAGTAACGCAGCGTGAACGTGGCGTCCTCCTGGACGAGGGACGAGCCGCTGCCTGCCAGGACCTTCTTTGCGCTGAAGGTGCCGGTGCGCAACGTGGCGCTGTTTGTCAGCGTCACGTTGGTCTGCTCGCCTCCCGTGAGGGCGAAGTCGTTGAGGGTGAACTCTGGGGCGGCCCATTCGATGGCCCCGGCGTCCGCCGGCTGCTCCTCGCTCAGGTGCACCACTGAACCGCGCGGGAACGCCTTGGAGACAAACGGGGTGGCGGCGGAGACGGGCCCGGTGGCCTTCTCCAGGAGTACGCCGGCCGCTGAGGTCACGGAGTAGCTGAGCTGGAACTCGAGGTCGGTGGAGACCTCCGCGTCTCCTGCCAGCTGCTTGGTGACGGTGAAGCGGCCCTCGTTGGTGCCGAGGCCGGAGGCGCTGCCGCCGTAGCGCGTGACGGAGCCCTGCACCTCCTTCACCACGCTCTTGCCCGAGGTGATGGTGGCGCTGTTCTCGTAGGTGCCCTGGAAGCCGGCGTCGGTGACGTCGACCCGGACGAAAGCGCGGTAGTACGCGCCCTGGGCGGCCTTGAAGGAGATCTTGAGCGGGTCCTGGCTCACCGTGTAGCGGCTGGCGTCTATGTCCTTGCACGCGGGGACCTGGTTCCCCTGCGCTCCGGTGACGAGCGTGGTGGCCTCCTGAACCGAGATGGGGTTCTGTGCGAGCAGCGTCTGCAGCGAGCCGAGCGTGTCCTCGATGACGACGTCGTCGCCGGCGTTGAGGCCGCCGACCGGGGCGGGGACCTCGATCACCCACCTGATGGTGTCTGCCTCGTTCTGGTAGTAGCCGTACTTGCGCCCCTCCATGCCCTTGAACTCGCAGTTCTCGGTGCAGGTCCAGCGCGGCTTGACCGTGGTGGTCACCTTGCCCGCGATGTCCGTGAAGTCGAACTCGTGGGAGACCTCGGTGGTGTTGTTCAGGACCGACTTGGCCCAGAACACGAAGGTGCCGTGCAGGCCGAGCGGGTTGGCCTTGAGGTAGGCCTGGTCGAAGGTGCACGTGAGCGTTGAAACGTCGGTGACGCAGGTGCCCAGGGGCTCGTTCGTGTCCGGCGTGAGGATCGGGAAGCGGTCCGGCTTGCCGTGCAGTTCCTGGGGGAGCGGGACCGTGAAGCCCGCCGTTCCGGTCGGTCGATCCGGCAGGGTCCACTCGCCCGTGAGCTTCGTGTCCGTCTGGTCGACGATCTACGCGTCCTCGAACTTGAGGTTGGACACCGTAGCCGTGGTGTCGAAGCTTGCGGCGGCGTGGGCGCTCGTCGGCAGGATGATCCCCCCGAGGAGCGCCATCGCGCCGGCCGAGATGACCGCGGCGGCGCGGGTGAGTCGTTGGCGCATGGTGCTCTCTTCTGACAGGTCACCGCGACAATTCTCCTTGTCGCGGTGCGGTGCAGAGGGTGTGCGGCGCCAGCCGCGGGGGAGCCCCCTGCCCCGTGTGACTGCCCCGCCGGCCCGTCCCCAGGGCCGCCGAAGCGGATGTCTTACCCGTGATGAGTGGGCCCGCCCCCGAATCTCGCCGCAAGCTGGGAAGTTTTTTCGGACAGCGTGACAAAACTGTCCGGTATTCCGGACAGTCGGGGTCAAAACCCCGTATCCGCGCGGCTTCCGACGTGGTGACATGGGACAAGTCGAGCGGAGGAAAGATCCGCACCCCGCACCAGAACCCTCGAGGAGCCAGCCATGTCCCTGCCAGGAGCCCGCCCCGTCCGCGCCCCGCGCGGCACCGAGATCAGCGCGCGCAGTTGGCAGACCGAGGCGCCGCTGCGCATGCTCATGAACAACCTCGACCCCGAGGTCGCCGAGCGCCCCGACGACCTGGTGGTCTACGGCGGCACGGGCCGCGCCGCCCGCTCGTGGGAGGCCTTCGACGCCATCGTCGACACCCTCACGGACCTCGCCGAGGACGAGACCCTCCTGGTCCAGTCCGGCAAGCCCGTCGGCGTCTTCCGCACCAACGTCTGGGCACCCCGCGTGCTCATCGCCAACTCGAACCTCGTGGGGGACTGGGCCACCTGGCCGGAGTTCCGCCGACTCGAGGCCGAGGGCCTGACCATGTACGGCCAGATGACGGCCGGCTCCTGGATCTACATCGCCACGCAGGGCATCCTGCAGGGCACCTTCGAGACCTTCGCCGCCGTCGGCACCAAGTTGCACGCCGAGGGTCGCGCCCCCGAGGCCAGCCTCAAGGGCACCCTGACCCTGACGGGTGGCTGCGGCGGCATGGGCGGCGCCCAGCCGCTCGCCGTCACGCTCAACGGCGGCGCCGTCCTCATCGTGGACGTGGACGAGACCCGCCTGCGCCGCCGGCAGGCCAAGCGCTACCTGGACGAGGTGGAGACCGATCTCGAGGTTGCCCTCGCCAAGGTGCTCGCCGCGAAGGCTGAGAGTCGCCCCCTGTCCGTGGGCTACGTCGGCAACGCCGCCGAGGTCTTCCCCGCCCTGCTGGAGCGCCACCGCGCCGGCGAGTTCTTCGTGGACGTCGTCACCGATCAGACCTCGGCCCACGATCCGCTCTCTTACCTCCCCACCGAGTACACAGTGGAGTCCTGGCAGGCCGAGGCCGCAGCTGACCCGGAGGGCTTCACCAAGAAGTCCCGCGAGGCCATGGCCGCCCAGGTCAAGGCGATGGTGGAATTCCAGGACGCCGGCTCCGAGGTTTTCGACTACGGCAACTCCATCCGCGACGAGGCCCGCCAGGCCGGTTACGACCGTGCCTTCGCCTTCCCCGGCTTTGTTCCTGCCTACATCCGCCCACTCTTCTGCGAGGGCCTCGGCCCGTTCCGCTGGGTGGCGCTCTCCGGTGACCCCGAGGACATCGCGGTTACCGATGCCGCGATCAAGGAGCTCTTCCCCGAGAACGAGCACCTGCACCGCTGGATCGACGCCGCCGGCGAGTTTGTGGAGTTCGAGGGCCTGCCCGCGCGCATCTGCTGGCTCGGCTACGGCGACCGCGCCAAGGCCGGCCGCCTCTTCAACCAGCTGGTCCGCGACGGCAAGGTCAAGGCCCCCATCGTGATCGGCCGCGACCACCTGGATTCCGGCTCCGTCGCCTCGCCCTACCGCGAGACCGAGGCCATGCGCGACGGCTCCGACGCGATCGCCGACTGGCCGCTCCTGAACGCCCTCACGGCCACGAGCTCCGGCGCCACGTGGGTCTCCCTGCATCACGGCGGCGGCGTCGGCATCGGCCGTTCGCTGCACGCCGGCCAGGTGGGCGTCGCCGACGGCACCGAGCTCGCCGAGGCCAAGCTCACCGCGTTGCTCACGAACGACCCGGGCATGGGCGTCATCCGCCACGCCGACGCCGGCTACCACCGCGCCATCGACGTGGCCCGCGAGCGCGGGGTCAGGATCCCGCTGCTGGCCCAGGACGAGGAGCTCGCGCAGCGCCTCGACGAGCGCGAGGCAGCGGGCACGGCGCCCGCGGCAGGCGCCGCCCCCAAGGCGCAGGCGTGAGCTCGCTCCTGCTGACCGGGATCGCGGAGCTGACCACGGTGGAGGAATCCACCGGGGTCCTCCGCGACGCCGCCGTCGTCGTGGAGGACGGCCGCTTCGCCTGGGTGGGGCGCGCGCAGGATGCTCCGGCGGCCGACGACGCGCGCGACCTGGGCGGGCGGGCTGCCCTCCCAGGGTGGGTGGACTCCCACTCGCACCTCGTCTTCGACGGCGACCGTTCGGCCGAGTTCGAGGCCCGCATGGCGGGCCGCGACTACGCGGCGGGAGGCATCCAGGTCACCACGGACGCCACGCGAGCGGCCGACGACGCAGGGCTGGCTTCGCTGCTCGCGCAGCGCGTGCGCGCGGCGTCGGCCGGTGGCACCACGTACCTGGAGACCAAGACGGGCTACGGGCTGACGGTGCCCGATGAGGCGCGCAGCGCGGCGCTCGCCGCCGCCGCGGTGGACGAGGTGACCTTCCTGGGGGCGCACCTGGTCCCTACCGGCGCCGACCCCGAGCAGTACACGCAGCTCGTGTGCGGGGACATGCTCGAGGCCGTGGCCCCGCACGCCCGCTGGATCGATGTGTTCTGCGAGCGGGGCGCCTTCACCCCGGCGCAGTCCCGGCGCGTGCTCGAGGCAGGCCGCGCCGCGGGGCTCGGCCTGCGCGTGCACGGCAATCAGCTCGGCCCCGGCGCCGGCGTTGACCTCGCCGTGGAGCTCGGCGCCGCGAGCGTTGACCACGTCAACCACCTCTCCGACGAGGACCTTGCGCGGCTCGGCGCCTCCGGCACCGGCGCGGGTGGCGTCAAGGTGGAGGGGACGGAGACCGTGGCCACGGTGCTGCCGGCCTGCGATCTCTCCACCCGCGCACCCCTGGCACCCGCCAAGCGCCTGCTCCAGGCGGGCGCCACGATCGCGATCGCCTCGAACTGCAATCCGGGCACCTCCTATACGAGCTCCATGAACTTCTGCGTCGGCACCGCCGTGCTGCAGATGGGGCTGAGCCTCGCCGAGGCCATCGAGGCGGCCACGCTGGGCGGGGCGCGCGCCCTGCGCGCCGATCGCGAGTCCCTCGCGGCCGGGACCCGGCCCCGCGCCTCGGGGAGCGAGGCACCCATCGGCCGGATCGCCGTCGGGCACCGCGCCGATCTGCACGTCCTCGACGCGCCCGCCGCCATTCACCTCGCCTACCGCCCGGGCATGCCGCTCACCCACGCCGTCTGGCGTGCCGGTGAGCGTGTCGCCTGAGACCCCCGTACCTGAACAACAAGGAAGACCCATGACGCAGAGCATCACCCTCTCCAGCTCCGGCACGAGCTTCGAGGACGTCCTCGCCGTGGCCCGCCATGGCGCCACCATCGAGATCGCGCCCGAGGCCATCGAGGCCGTCGCCGCCGTGCGCGAGCACGTGGAGCGCCTCGCCCGCGCCGAGACGCCCGTCTACGGCATCTCGACGGGCTTCGGCGCCCTCGCGACCAAGCACATTCCCTCCGAGCAGCGCGTGCAGCTGCAGAAGTCGCTCGTGCGCTCCCACGCCGCCGGAATGGGCGATCCCGTGGAGCGCGAGGTGGTCCGCGCCCTCATGTTCCTGCGCGCCAAGACCCTCGCCTCTGGCCGCACGGGCGTGCGCCCCGTGGTCCTCGAGACCATGGTGGGGCTGCTCAACGCCGACATCACGCCCGTGGTGCGCGAGTACGGCTCGCTCGGCTGCTCGGGCGACCTCGCGCCGCTCGCCCACTGCGCCCTGGTGCTCATGGGCGAGGGCGAGGCCACGGGCCCGGACGGCGTGCAGCGCCCCGTTCCCGAGCTCTTGGCCGCCGCGGGCCTGACGCCCGTGACGCTCGAGGAGAAGGAGGGCCTGGCCCTCATCAACGGCACGGACGGCATGCTCGGCATGCTCATCATGGCCCTGTCAGACCTCGACGCGCTGCTCTCCGAGGCCGACATCACGGGCGCCATGAGCGTGGAGGCCCTGCTCGGCACCGACCAGGTCTTCCGCCCCGAGCTGCACCTTCCGCTGCGCCCGCACCCGGGCCAGGCCACGGCCGCCGCTGACATGTTCACGGTGCTCGCCGGCTCCGGGATCGTCGCGAGCCACCGCGAGGGCGACACCCGCGTGCAGGACGCCTACTCGCTGCGTTGCTCGCCGCAGGTGGCCGGCGCGGGACGTGACACCGTGGAGCACGCCAAGCTCGTCGCCGGGCGCGAGCTCGCCGCGGCGATCGACAACCCCGTGGTCCTGCCGGACGGCACCGTGACCTCCAACGGCAACTTCCACGGCGCTCCCGTGGCCTACGTCCTGGACTTCCTGGCCATCGCGGTGGCGGACCTGTCCTCGCTTTCCGAGCGCCGCACCGACCGCCTCCTCGACGTGGCCCGCAACCACGGGCTGCCGCCGTTCCTGGCCGACGATGCCGGCGTGGATTCCGGCCTCATGATCGCCCAGTACACGCAGGCCGGCCTGGTCGCGGAGAACAAGCGCCTCGCCGTCCCGGCGTCCGTCGACTCGATCCCGAGCTCGGCCATGCAGGAGGACCACGTTTCGCTCGGCTGGCACGCCGCCCGCAAGCTGCGCCGCGCCGTGGACAATCTGCGTCGCGTCCTGGCCGTGGAGGCCGTCGCGGCCGCGCGCGGCATCGAGCTGCGCGCGCCGCTGACCCCCTCGCCCGCGACCGGCGCCGCCGTGGCGGCCCTGCGCGCGGGCGGCGTGGGCGGCCCGGGCCCGGACCGCTACCTCTCGCCGGATCTGCTCGTGGCCGAGCAGGTGCTCGCCTCGGGCGCGCTGCTCTCCGCCGTCGAGGCCGTCACGGGCTCGCTGGGCGGGCGCGCGTAGCGTCCGACCGGCGCGGCCTGGTGAGGCCTAGCCCAGCCCGAACGCGCTGGCGGTCCGCTCCAGCTCCCGCTCGAGGAGCTCGGCGCCGAAGGGCGCCAGCTCCGGCCCGAGCTGCCCGAACACCTCGGCGCTGATCGCGCCGATGAGCGCCGTCCACGCCCCCACCGCCTCCACGGCGGTGGGGGCGTCCGCGTTGAGGCCCAGCTCGCCCGCGGCGGCAGTCAGGAAGGCGCCGAGCGCGGGGCTCGGGCGCGCGCTCACGGGTGCCGTGCCGCCCGCGGTGAGCGTGAGGAAGGTGCCCATGACGCGTGTCCCGGCCTCGGTGGTTCCCTCCGCGGGGGCGGCGTAGCCCGGCACGGGGGAGCCGTAGATGAGGGCCCAGCGGCGCGGGTGCGCCACGGCCCACACACGCATGGCGCGCCCCAGGCGGAAGAGGGCTTCACGGCCCGACGCCGCGTGTTGGCGTCCGGCGGGCACCTCGCCGCCCGGGGCGGCGAGGGCAGCATCGACCGCGTCAGCCAGCTCGGTGTAGGCATCGGCGATGAGCAGGGTGAGCAGCTCGTCGCGGCTGGCGACGTGGCGGTAGAGGGCGGAGGAGGCAACCCCGAGGCTGCGTGCGATCTCGCGCAGGGACAGTTGCGCCGCCCCGACCTCGTCGAGCTGCGCGCGACCCTCGCGAAGGATGCCGGCGTTCATCTCGGCGCGCGCCTGTGCGTGGGTTCTGCGGGGTGCCGTCATGTCGCCTCCGGGCCAAGCTCACAACCAATTTAGTGAGCACCGCTCTTGATTCTCGGATCAGCATGCCATAGCTTCGTCGTGACAAACGGAGAGCACTGCTCACCATTTCAGGAGGGGTCATGCGGTACTTGGTCATCGGCGGGGGACAGATCGCGCGGGCACTGGTCGCGGACATCGAGGCGCGCGGGGAGGAGGCGGTGGTGCTGCGCCGCACCGCCGAGCCCGTGGGGAGCGCCCGGCTCATCGTGGGAGACGCCGCGGACGCGCCGACGGTGCTCGCGGCCGCCCAGGGCGCGGCAGCGATCCTGCACTGCGTCCACGCGGCGTACAGCCCCGAGGCCTGGCGCCGCGAGCTTCCAGGGCCGGAGCGCGCTGCCATGGACGCCGCCGCTGCGCTTGGCATCCCGGTCGTCTTCCCCGAGTCCGTCTACGCCTTCGGTGTGGGCGCTCAGCGGTTGAGCGAGGACAGCCCGATCGCCCCGGCCAGCCCGCTCGGCGAGGTCCGCGCTGAACTGCTCGCGGCCCGGGCGGCGCATCCGGCGCTCACCGCCTCCGTGGTGGCCTCGGATCTCCTGGGCCCCACCGCCTCGCGGACGGGTGCAGTCATCCTCGGTCAGGTGCTCCTGCCGGCAGCGGCCGGGAAGACCGCGTGGGTGCTCGGCGCTCCCGATGCGCCGCACGCCGTCACGGCGATCGCGGACCTGAGCGCGGCGATGCTCGCGATTGCGCGGGAGCCCGCCCGCTGGATTCCGGGCGGCAACGCGGTGCTGTTGGCGCCCACGGGCCCCGCCCGCTCGCAGCGTGCCATGGCGGGGGACGCGGCGACGCTGGCCGGAGCCAAGGGACCGAGCGTGCGCAGGCTGCCGGCCTGGTTGCTGCGCGGCCTGGGCGTGGCCTCCCCGATGCTGCGCCAGCTCCACCGCCAGCTCTACCTCTGGGACGCGCCCTCGCGCCTGGCCCCAGGGCGGCTCGTCACGGAGGGCGGGCTCGGGATCACGACGTGGGAGGAGCTGCTGCGCAGTACGCTCCCGGACGCCGCGGTACCTCGGCGCTAGGCCAGGGCCACGCGCCGCGTCACGACGTCGTGGAGGAGCCGGGCCGCCGCCTTGGCCGTGCGAGAGTCGACGTCGTAGAGCGGGTTGAGCTCCACGACGTCCACGAGCGCGAGCTTGCCGCTCAGGGCGGCCTCGATCGCCGCCGCGCGCACCACGGGGAAGGGGACCCCGAAGCCGGCGGGCGCCGAGACGCCGGGTGCCACCGCCGCCGGCATGAGGTCGAGGTCGATCGTCAGGTACAGCGCGTCCACCCCCGCGGCGAACTCCCGCACGAACGCGCGGACCTCCTCGATCCGGTCCTCCTGACAGTCCTCGTCGAGGAGGTAGCGCACGCAGAGCGCGTCCGCCGTCTCGAAGAGCACACGCGTGTTGTTCGGCTCGCTGATCCCCACCACGGCGTAGCTGAAGCCCTCGCCGCGCTCCTGAGCGTCGCGAGCGATCTGCAGGAACGGCGTGCCCGAGCTGGGCCGCGGGGCCTCGCGCAGATCGAAGTGCGCGTCAAGGTTGAGGATGCCCAGGCGCGGGGCGTGGGTGCCCGACGTCGCGCGCTCGGGTGCCGCTCGTCGCTCGGCCGCCGCCGGCGGCTGGGAGGCGGGAACCGTGCCGGGGGAGGGCTGGGAGCCGGGGCCGCCGGCGGCGGCCTGCCCTGCGCCGGAGCCCGCGGCGCCGTCAAGCAGCGCCTCCCGGAGCCCGAGATAGGAACCCCACGCCGTCTCGTGGCCGCCGCCGAGGACCGCCACGAAGCGGCCGGCGCCCAGCTGCCTGGCCACGGCGGTGCCGAGCCGCGCCTGGCCGTCCTCGAGGGCGTCGCCTTCCACGCTCACGTCGCCAGCATCCACGATGGCGCCGGGCTGGCCGCGCCAGGCCAGCGGGGCCAGGGCGCGGCGCAGGGCGGGCGGTGCGGCGGAGGCGCCGGTGCGCCCGGCGTTGCGGGCCACCCCCGCGTCGCACGCGAAGCCGACGATCGCGAGCCCTGCCTCGCCGGCGGCGGGATCCTCCGCCGCGATCACGGCCTGGTGCCAGCGGCGGTGCTCTGGCCCCTCGCCGTCGTTGCGTCCGGTCCAGGCGGGGTGCGGCTGCGTGCTCATGGGGCCATCCAAGCGCGTCGATCCGGGAATGTCAGCGGCTCGTCGGAAGGGTATGTCCGGGCGACCGGACGAATGAAGCGGGAGACGCGGCGGCGTTCCTTTGGCAGACTCTCGCCATGGAGACGCGCAACGGGGAACCGCGGGAGGCGGGACGGCACAGCGCGGCGGGCATCGACCCGGCCGTGGAGTGGGCGGCGGGCGTGCTCGGCCTGCGCCCTGAGGCCCTGGGCATCGGCTGGGAACGCGAACGCGAGTGGTCGCGCGTGCGCCGGCTCGATCGCCCCGGCGGACGCCGCGCGTGGCTCAAACAGGTCCCAGCCGGGCTGCACGCCGAGGCGGCCCTCACCTCGATCCTCGCCCGCGCCGGCGTGCCGGGTGCCCTGCCCGTGCTGGCCGCCGAGCCGTCCGAGGGATGGCTCCTGCTCCCCGACGGCGGGCCCACCTTGAGCGAGGCGCTCGGCGACGGCGAGGCGGACAGCGGCGCGGCGCTCGCCGGCCCGTGGGAGGAGACGCTGCGCGGCTACGCCCGGCTGCAGCGCGCGGCCGAGGCGCACGTCGACGAGCTGCTCGCGGCGGGCGTGCCGGACCTGCGCCCCGAGGCCCTGCCGGAGCTCGCGGAACGCCTCGTCTTCGAGGACGCCCCGGAGCTGGCGCACCTGCTGCCGCTCTGGGAAGCCGACGCCGCCTGCCTCGCCGCGTCGGGGATCCGGCCCAGCGTGCAGCACGAGGACCTGCACCCCGGCAACGTCTTCGCCTCGTCCCTCACGGCCTTCGACTGGGGCGACGCGAGCGTGTCCCACCCGTGGCAGAGCCTCACCGTGGCCGTCCAGGAGCCGTGGGAACTCGCGGCGCAGGAGGTCTATCTGCGCGAGTGGGGCCGCGATCCGGGCGATCCGCGGACGGCGGCCGAGCTCGCCGCCGCCCGGCGCCTGGGCTGTGTGGGTCGGGCGGCCTCCTGGGCCCGCGTGCGCGACGCGGTGGGTGTGCCCCCGCGCTTCGGGAACCCCGTGGCGGGCTGGCTCGCGCGCGGCGAGGACTGGTAGGCGCTCAGCGCCGCTTGAGCGCCGCCTCGGCGTTCAGCGTGCCGGAACCGAAGAAGCTCGTGCGCCCCTTGGAGGAGCGGCACGGCTGGCCGCTCATGATCTTCCCGGCGTTCTTGCACGTGCGATCCGTGGCGGAGGAGCGCAACTTCGACGCGATCTGCGCGGGCGTGAGCTTCCTGTTCTTGGCCTTGAGCAGCGCGGCCGTGGCGGCCACGGCCGGCGAGGCGAAGGACGTTCCCGTGACGGTCTCGAAGCTCACGCGGCCATAGGCCAGCTTGGCGGTGCCCTGCGAGGCCAGGTCCACGAGGTTCAGGCCCACGGTGGACCACTTGTCGATCTTGCCGTTGCGCTGGGTCATGGAGGCGACGACGACGCCGGGCAGCTCGGCGGGCAGCTCCACCATGGAGCGGGTGAGGCCCTGGCCGGTCTCCGCGTCCTCGAGGTTGGCCTTATCGGAGAAGTCGGCGCCGTCGTTGCCGGCGGCAGCGACGGTCAGGACACCGCGCTTCTGCGCGTAGGCCTGCGAACGCTTCATGGCCGTGATGACCGCTGCCTGATCGGCGTTGCGCGGGTTCCAGACGCCGCCCACGAGCGTCCCGGCCCAGTCCACGCCGTAGCTCATGTTCAGGACGGGCAACTTGTGCTTGATGGCCCACTGCTGGGCGCAGATGGAGGCCTCGGCAAAGATGGCGCCCTCCGCCGTGACGACGCGGACGGAGGCGACCTTGGCGCCGGGCGCGATGCCGCGGCTGGGGCCCACGCTCGTGGAGCCCACGATGACGTTGGCGACCGCCGTGCCGTGCCCGGCATCGCTCGCCGTGGGGCGCCCCTGCTTGGCGCCGGAGACGAGCTTGCCGCCCGCCACGCAGGAGGCGCCGAGCTTGGTGTTGACCTTGCCCTTGATGGCGGGGTTCTCCTCGAAGACGCCCTCGTCGGCCACGCCCACCGTGACGCCCTTGCCCGTGGAGATCTTGTTGGCCTGCACGGAGCGCGCCATCGTGGCGATGGTGCCGACGGAGGCCGCCGGCTTGCGGGAGGACTTCACCACGCGCACGGCACCGGGCTGCGGGGAGAGGATCCCGCTGACCCCCGCCGAGGACACGGCGGAGGAGCCGCGCAGGGCCTTGGTGAAGGCGTTGGCCTTGCTCTGCGAGGCACCGGTGGGCAGGGCGTACACGGCCACGGCGAGGCCGGGCCAGGACGCCGTGCGGGAGGCCTTGTGGCGCTTGGCGATCGCGTCGGCCTGCTTCAGGCCGCCAGCGCGCTTCAGGTTCACGATGACGGTCAGCCGCTCGCGCGAGCCCACGAGGATCTTGCTGGTGGACGCGGTCTTGGAGGTGGAGGCGGCCTGCGTGCCGCGGGCCCCCTCGCCCGTGGCGTCAAGGGAGTAGACGCCGTTGTCAGCGGAGCGCTGCACCGACACCACGGGAGCGGCGGTGGCCGGGGCCGAGCCACCGGTCTCCGGGCGGAGCACCGGGCTCAGGGAGGCGCCGATCAGGCTCAGCCCCATGGTGAGCGCGGCCGCCACGCGCCAGCGCTGCGCGCGTGCTGAGGTGGCGCCCGAGGGGGCGCTGGCCGCGCGGGGGGAGGCGGCGTCGTGGCGGCTCATGGCTGCTCCTGGGATGCGAGTGTGAGGAAGTGAGTCTAGGCCCAACCGAGGGCCAAGATCCTCGGCCCGACGACGTGTTGCACCCAGGCGTGGGCGGCGGCGTCGCGTAGGTGGAAACCGCCGCGGTCGGCGAGGCTCGGCGGGAGGCGACGGGCGGCCTGCGCCTCGAGGTCGGCGCGCGTGGGCTCGACTCCCACCTGGGCCCAGAGGGAGGCGGAGGCAAGCCACGCCTCGATGTCCAGGAAGCGCGCGCCCAGCGTGGAACGCCCCCACGCGTTGACGGCGTCGATGTTCTCCCGCACGGGCCCGTGATCGGGAGCGTAGGCGTTGGCGAAGAAACCCTGGCGCAGGAAGGCCGGGCGCTGCGGGGCGAGCCACGCGTGCTGGGCCTGCCAGCCGGCCACGATGTCCTCGGACTCCACACCCGCGGTGGTCACCGAGTTCTTTCCGCCGCCCAGGAAGAGAGTCAGATCGGCGCGGTGGCCCGGGGCCTGCGTGGGTAGGAAGCGGACGGAGTCGGGCACGCGCACGGGCCCGCCGGCGTCGGTGCGGGTGAAGGAGGGGACGGCCCGCTGGGGATCCCACGCGAGGACGCCCGTGACGTCGGTGCCCTCGACCCGCCCCGCGTACGGGCGGGACACGCGCGTGGTCAGGGGCGAGGCCACGCCCCACACGCGGCCGCCGGGCGTGACCTCGCGCCCGGGGAAGCTCAGGCGCGCGGGGGCCAGCCCCATGCGGGAGGCGATCTGCGCGTCGGTCTCGCCGGCCTTGGCGTCCTTGTAGAGGAGGGCGCCGAGCCGCTCCGCGAGGGCCGCGACGTGCGCGCCGGCGTACTCCGCCGTGGAGGAGCCCACGAGCCACCAGCGGCTCGTGTCAGAGCGCAGCGGGAAGACGGTGGACTCCGGGTCCCAGGGCACGTCGGCGTAGGAACGAGGGGAGGGGACCAGATCGGGATCGGTGACGGCCGTGGCCGGCGCGGCGCGCAGCGGGCGCGGGGCGCTGGACTCGGGCATGGCGGTGAAGCCGGACAGCGCGGCCACCGCCACGCCTGCGCCGAGCAGCATGTCTCGGCGTCGAATCCCCCTGCTCGACCTCATGCCTCCATGCAACCACCCGCCCCGCCGCGGCGGATCATCCCGGGGGTGACGATTGGGTATCGCTTGCCTCCACCCAAGGGATGAGGGGCGCGGCTCAGTCGGTCGGCTCGAGCTCCGCCTCCTCGGGCTCGGGGCCAAAGAGCACGGTGCGGCCGGAGACCTCGGTGAGGTCGATCGCGACGGTGTTCACCTTCCGCGTGGCGACCCACGGGCGCAGGCCGGCGGCGTCGGCCGCTTCGGCCTCGGCGTGGGCGGTGACGATGCGCGGCTCGCCGTGGACCACCACGCTCGTGGCGCCGAGCTCGTGCACCTCGTCGGCCTCGAAGGCGACCGGGTGGCCCACGGCGAGGCCGAAGAGCTTGGAGCCCTCGGCGGTGCGCAGGTACACGGTGCGCTCCACGAGCACGAAGTTCACGGGGAAGATGTCGGGGCGCCCCGCGAGCACCAGGGCCAGGCGGCCGAAGCTCTGGGACCCCAAGAACTCGAGGGCGGCGGACTCGTCGAGGACGGTGATGGGCTGTGCGCTGGTTTCCATGCTCGGACTCTAAGATATTTCGCCGCCCGTGGGGTCGGGAGGCCCGGGAATCACAGGAGACCGTGAGGAAAGCGGTCCGCTCCGTGAGTAGAACGTGAGGGCCCGGGGCGCGGCGAGCGCGTCGCGGCCAGGCTGGGGCGGTCGTACACCTCAACCCCCAAAGGAGTCCCCTCGTGGACGTGTTGATCGTCGCCGTCGTTGCGGCGCTATTCGTGGGCTTCGCCGCGCTCGCCGCGGTGCTGTCCAAGCTGGGCGGGGACGCATGATCGCCTTCGGCGTCGTCTCCCTTGCCCTCGGCCTCGCCACGGCCGTGTACCTCGTGGTGGCCCTCGTGAACCCGGAGCGCTTCGAATGAGCGTCGTGTGGGCCACCGCCGCCCTGGGCCTCGTCATCCTGCTCCTCGCCGCCGTGCACGTGCCGCTCGGCGACTACATGGCGCGGGTCTATTCCTCGCCGCGGCACCTGCGGGTGGAGCGCTGGCTCTACCGCGCCACGGGCGTGAACCCGGACGCCGAACAGAGCTGGCGCCGCTACCTCGGCGGGCTGCTCGCCTTCTCGGCGCTGGGCCTGCTGGCCGTCTATGCGCTGCAGCGGCTCCAGGCCTGGCTTCCCGGTTCGCTCGGCCTGCCCGCCGTGGAGCCGAGCCTCGCCTTCAACACGGCGGCCTCCTTCCTCGGCAACACGAACTGGCAGTCCTATTCGCCCGAGGCCACCGTGGGTCTCACGGTGCAGATGGCGGGCCTGGCCGTGCAGAACTTCCTCTCCGCGGCCGTGGGCCTGGCCGTGGCGATCGCCTTCGTGCGCGGGCTCTCGCGCCGCGGCGAGGCAGGCCTCGGGAACGTGTGGGTTGACCTGGTGCGCGGCACGCTGCGCCTCCTGCTCCCGATCGCCGTCCTGGGTGCGCTGCTGCTCCTGCTCGCCGGCGTCATCCAGAACCTGAACGAGCCCACCACGATCTCCACCCTCACGGGCGCGGCGCATGCGCTCCCCGGCGGCCCGGTGGCCTCGCAGGAGGCCATCAAGATGCTCGGCACCAACGGCGGCGGCTTCTTCAACGCCAACTCCGCCCACCCCTTCGAGAACCCCAACGCCTTCTCGAACCTGGTGCAGATCCTCCTCGTGCTCATCATCCCGTTCTCGCTGCCGCGCACCTTCGGCACCATGGTGGGCTCGCGCCGGCAGGGCGTCGCGATCCTCGCGGTCATGAGCTCCATCTTCCTCGTCTCTTACGCCCTCCTCACCTGGGCGGAGCTGAGCGGGGCCGGGGCCGCGCCGCAGGCAGCCGGCGGGGCCATGGAGGGCAAGGAGCAGCGCTTCGGCATCATCGGCTCCACGCTCTTCGCGACGACCACCACCGGCACCTCCACGGGCGCCGTGAACTCGATGCACGACTCCTACACCGCGCTCGGCGGCGCCCTGCCGCTGCTGAACATGATGCTCGGCGAGGTGGCGCCGGGCGGCGTCGGCTCGGGCCTCTACGGCATGCTCATCCTCGCGATCGTGGCGGTCTTCGTGGCCGGCCTGCTCGTGGGTCGCACGCCCGAGTACCTGGGCAAGCGCATCGGCCGCGGCGAGATCACCCTCGCGAGCCTCTACCTCTTGGTCACGCCCACGATCGTGCTGCTCGGCACGGCGCTGAGCTTCGGCGTGCCGGCCCTGCGCGAATCCATCGAGGGCACGAGCATCCTCAACCCCGGCCACCACGGCCTGACCGAGGTCCTCTACGCCTTCACCTCGGCCGCCAACAACAACGGTTCGGCCTTCGCGGGCCTGACCGCCAACACCCCGTGGCTGAACTGGGCCCTGGGCCTGGCGATCCTGCTCGGCCGCTTCCTGCCCATCGTGCTCGTCCTCGCGCTCGCCGGCCGCCTGGCGGCCCAGCGCCCGGTCCCCGTCACGGCCGGCACCCTCCCCACCCACACCCCGCTCTTCCAGGGGATGCTCGCGGGCGTCACGCTGCTCTTCACGGCGCTGACGTACTTCCCCGTGCTCGCCCTGGGCCCGCTCGCGGAAGGAACCCTCTGATCATGTCCGCCCCAGTTATCGATTCCCCCGCCCAGGGTGGGGTGCCCCCTGAACCGGAACGCCCGACGTCGGGCGGTGACTCCCAGCCCCAGCGCGCCTTGGGCGCGCGGGCCCTCTGGGCCGCCCTGCCGCTGGCCCTCAGGAAGCTCGACCCGCGCCGCATGTGGCGCCGCCCCGTCCTCTTTATCGTGGAGCTCGGCGCGCTGCTGCTCACAGCGCTCGCGATCGCCGAGCCGTTCCTCGCCCCGAGCGAGACGGCCACGCCCATCCCGGGCGGCTTCACCTGGGCCATCGCCGCCTGGCTGTGGGCCACGGTGCTCTTCGGCAATCTCGCCGAGGCCGTGGCCGAGGGCCGCGGCAAGGCGCAGGCGGACAGCCTGCGCAAGACCCGCTCGGAGACCCCGGCCCGCGTGCTGGCCACCTCCGGCGCCGGCGCCTGGGACCGCTCGGCCGACCCCGCCGGGCGTCGGGCCACCCTCGAGGAGCGCGCCTCCTCGGCCCTGACGATCGGCGACGTGGTGCTCGTCGAGGCCGGGGACGTTATCCCGGGCGACGGCGATGTGGTCCACGGCGTCGCGAGCGTCGACGAGTCGGCCATCACGGGCGAGTCCGCGCCCGTGGTGCGCGAGGCGGGCGGCGACCGCAGCGCGGTCACGGGCGGCACGCGCGTGCTCTCCGACCGCATCCTCGTGCGCATCACCTCCACGCCGGGCCAGACGTTTGTTGACCGGATGATCTCGCTCGTGGAGGGTGCCGCGCGGCGCAAGACGCCAAACGAGGTGGCGCTCGACGTGCTGCTCGCGACGCTCACGCTCGTGTTCCTCGTGGTGACGCTGACGCTGAACCCCATCGCCTCCTCCGTCTCGGCCCCCGTGCACCTCGCCGTGCTCGTGGCGCTGCTCGTGTGCCTCATCCCTACGACCATCTCGGCGCTGCTCTCGGCGATCGGCATCGCGGGGATGGACCGGCTCGTGCGCCGCAACGTCTTGGCGCTCTCCGGGCGCGCCGTCGAGGCCGCCGGCGACGTCTCGACCCTGCTGCTGGATAAGACGGGAACCATCACCTACGGCAACCGCCGCGCGGTGGGCGTGAACCCGCTGCCCGGCGTGGACGCGGACGAGGCGTGGAGCGCCGCCGTCGAGGCCTCGCTCGCCGACACGACCCCCGAGGGCCGCTCGGTGCTCTCGCTCGCGCTGAGCGACGGGCCGCGCACCGCCTCGGCCCTGGCCCACGCGGCCCTCGGCGGGACGCCGGCCGCGGTGGCGCTGGGCGAGGGGGCGGGCACCGAGGCGGACGCTCACCCGGCCGCGCCGGAAGGCGCGTCGGGGGCGGCGGGCGACGCCGCGCCGTCGGGCCTTGGACGCCTCACGGGCTCTCCCGTTGCCTTCTCCGCGACCACACGCATGTCCGGCGTGGACCGGCGCGATGGTTCCGCCCTGCGCAAGGGTGCCGGCTCCGCCGTCCTCGCCTGGCTGGACGCCGCCGGCAACGCCCCGGAGGCCGGGGTGCGCTCCGCGCTCGAGGCGGAGGTCGCGCGGATCTCGGCGCAGGGCGGCACGCCCCTCGTGGTCGCCGAGCAGGGCGCCGACGGCGGAGGGCGGGCGCTGGCCGTCATCCACCTCAAGGACGTCGTGAAGACCGGACTGCCGCAGAAGTTCGCGCAGCTGCGGGCCATGGGCATCCGCACCGTCATGATCACGGGCGACAACGAGGTCACGGCCCGCGCCATCGCGGCCGAGGCCGGCGTGGACGATGTGCTCGCCGAGGCGACGCCGGAGGACAAGCTCGCGCTCATCAAGCAGGAGCAAGCGGGCGGCCGCATGGTCGCCATGACGGGCGACGGCACGAACGACGCCCCGGCGCTGGCGCAGGCGGACGTGGGCGTGGCCATGAACACCGGCACCTCGGCCGCCAAGGAGGCCGGGAACATGGTGGATCTTGACTCCGACCCGGCCAAGCTCATCGACATCGTGGCGATCGGCAAACAGCTGCTCATCACGCGCGGCGCGCTGACCACCTTCTCCATCGCCAACGACCTCGCGAAGTACTTCGCGATCGTCCCGGCCATGTTCATGGGGGTGTTCCCGCAGCTCGCGGCGCTCAACGTCATGGGCCTGTCCTCGCCGGCCTCCGCGGTGCTCTCCGCCGTCATCTTCAACGCCGTGGTCATCCTGGCGCTCATCCCGTTAGCCCTGCGCGGCGTGAGGTACCGGGCCGTCGCCGCCTCCCAGCTGCTCGGCCGGAACCTGCTCGTCTTTGGGCTCGGCGGCGTCATTGCCCCGTTCGTGGGCATCAAGCTGATCGACCTCGTCGTGTCCCTGCTCCCCGGTTTCTGACATGCGTTCATCCACCAGGAAAGGTCTCCCCATGTCCCCGGCCACCGGCCGTTCCCCCTTCGGCCCGCTCTCCACGGCGCTGCGGCTGCTGCTCATCATGACCGTGCTGCTCGGGGTCGTGTACCCGCTCGCGATGGTGGGCGTGGGCAGGCTCGTGGCGCCCGCGCAGGCGGCCGGCTCGCTCGTGCTTGACGGTTCAGGGCAGGTGGTGGGCTCAGCGTTGATCGGCCAGGCGTACCTGCTGCCCGACGGCTCGCCGGATCCGCGCTACTTCCAGTCCCGGCCCTCCGCGGCGGGCGACGGCTACGACGCCATGAGCTCCGGCGGCTCCAATCTGGGCCCCACCAACCCGGAGCTCGTCGAGGCGATCCGCGAGCGCCGCGCGGCCGTGGCCGCGTTCGAGGGCGTGGCGCCCGGGCTGGTGCCGGCCGACGCCGTGACGGCCTCCGCCTCGGGGCTGGACCCCGACATCTCCCCCGCGTACGCGGCGCTGCAGGTGGCCCGCGTGGCCCGCGAGCGGGGGCTCGGCGAGGACGCGGTGCGTGCCCTCGTGGAGGCGGCGACCGAACGGCCGTGGATCGTCCTGCCCGGTCAGGCCCGCGTGAACGTGCTGCGGCTCAACGCCTCGCTCGACGCCGCGCGGTAGCCGCAGTCGAGGCCGCGCGGGCCGGGCACCCGCCCAGGATGCCCGGCCCGCGTTGGCTCCCGCCCGCCGTCGTGCCGCGCTGCCGGCCGGCGAGACCGGCCCGACGTCGCGGGCGTGAGGAAAGCGTGAGACTTCCGTCCAGCGCGGGCGAACCGGCCCCGCGCGGGGCGGCGGCGCGCGTAGGCTCGGCGCCAGTTCCACATCACCGACGTCTATGAGGAGCGCACGGCATGAAGGAAGGGCGGCTGAGGGTCTACCTCGGTGCGGCGCCCGGCGTGGGCAAGAGCTACGCCATGCTCGAGCAGGCGCACGAGTGGGCGCAACAAGGCCGCGACGTGGTGGTGGGGCTCGTCGAGACGCACGGCCGCGCCGCCACCGCCGCCCTCGTGGAGGGCCTCGAGGTGCTGCCGCGCCGCGCGGTGCAGCACCAGGGCGTGGCCCTCGAGGAGATGGACCTCGACGCGATCCTCGAGCGCGCGCCCGAGGTGGTGCTCGTGGATGAGCTGGCCCATTCGAATGCCCCCGGTTCCCGCCACGCCAAGCGCTGGGAGGACGTCGTCGAACTGCTCGGCGCCGGGATCAACGTGCTGACCACGGTGAACGTCCAGCACCTCGAGTCGCTTTCCGATGTGGTCGCGGCGATCACGGGGGTGCGGCAGCAGGAGACGGTCCCCGACGATGTGGTGCGCCGCGCCGAACGCGTGGAGCTCGTGGACCTGGATCCCGGCGCGCTGAGGGAACGCCTCTCCGCCGGGCTTGTCTACCCGGCCGAACGCGTCGACGCCGCCCTCTCCCATTACTTCCGGCTCGGCAACCTGACGGGCCTGCGCGAGCTCGCCCTGCTCTGGTTGGCCGACGGCGTGGAATCCGCGCTGCGCGACTACCGCCGCGAGCAGGGCATCGGCGAGCAGTGGGCCACGCGCGAACGCGTGGTCGTGTCCCTCACCGGAGGCCCGGAGGGGGAGACCCTGCTGCGCCGCGGCGCCCGCATCGCCGCGCGGACCGCCGGCGGGGAGCTGCTCGCCGTGCACGTGCTGCCGCAGGACGGGCTCACGCGGTCCGAGCCGTCCGAGCTGGGCCGGCAGCGCGAGCTCGTCGAGCGCCTGGGCGGTTCCTTCCATGAGGTGCGTGGCGAGGACGTGCCGAGCGCCCTCGTTGACTTCGCCCGCGGCGTCGACGCGACGCAGCTGGTCCTCGGCGCGAGCCGCCGCGGACGGCTGCGCGCCCTCCTGACGGGGCCGGGCATCGGCGCCACCGTGGTGCGCGAGGCCGGCGACATCGACGTCCACCTCGTCAACCACGCCCAGGCGGCGGGCGCCCAGCGGCTTCCTCGCGGCGGCGCGCTCTCGCGCTGGCGCCTGCTCATGGGCTTCGCGCTCGCCGTGGTCGGCGGGCCGGTGCTGACCTGGCTCATGTCCCACATGCACGGCGACGAGGCGCTGGTGGCCCACGCACTGACCTACCAACTCCTCGTGGTGGGGGTGGCGCTCGTGGGCGGCTGGTGGCCGGCGCTGTTCACGGCCGTGCTCTCCGGCCTCTCGCTCGACTTCTTCTTCGTCGCGCCCACCACCACGGTCTCGATTGCGGAGCCCATGCACGTGGTGGCGCTTGTCCTCTACATCATCAACGGGCTCCTGGTCTCCTGGGTGGTGGACCAGGCGGCCCGGCGCGCTCGCGTGGCCGGGCGGGCCGCCGCGGAGTCCGAGCTCCTCGCCCACGTGGCCGCGGCCGCGGTGCACGGCGAGTCCGCCGTGCCCGAGATGCTGCTGCGCACGCGCGAGGCGCTCGGCGCCCGCCGCGTGGAGCTCATCAAGGACGGCGCCCTCGTGGCGTGGGACGAGGAGCCAGGCGCCGAGGCGGCGCCGCTTCCAGTGCCCGACGGCGTGGGGGCCCGTTCGGCGGGCGGGCTCGCCGACCCCGGTACCGCCGTCCCGGGTCCCGCCGCCCCGAGTCCCGCCGCCCCGGGCGGCGAGGCGCGCGCTGGTGGCGAGCACGCGCCGTCGGGCATTGATGCCTCCGGGCGCATCCCGTGCCTGGCGCTGGACGGCGAGGACGTGCAGGGTGAGCCGGTGGGCGAGCGCGCCGCGCTGCGCGTGCTGGGAGGCAACGCGACGGCGGCCGACCGGCGGCTCCTGCACGCCGTGGCCGGCCAGCTGGCGGCGGCCATGGAACACGCGCGGCTGCAGAAGTCCGCGGTGGAATCCCGCGTGGTGGAGGAGGCGGACCGCGTGCGCACCGCGCTCCTGAACGCCGTGGGCCACGACCTGCGCCGCCCCCTCGCTGCCGCGGTGACCTCCTTGGGCGCCCTGCGCTCGGAGCAGGTGCGGCTCACCCTGGAGGACCGGCGCGAGCTGCTGGACACCGCGGCGGAGGCGCTCGAGACGCTCACCGATCTCGTGACCAATCTGCTGGACGTCTCCCGGCTCGAGGCCGGGGCGCTCGCCGTCATGACCAAGGACGTGCGGCCGGAGGACGTGGCGCTCGCCGCGCTCGACGAGTTGGGGCTCGGGCCCGCCGAGGTGCGCCTCGTGTGGCCGGAGGAGCCGGTGCTGGTGCTGGCCGATCCAGTGCTGCTGCAGCGCGTCCTCGTGAACCTGCTGGCGAACGCCCTGCGCTTTCAGCCCGACGGGGCCCCCGTGCGGCTGGCGCTCAGCGCGTTCGGCGAGTCCGCGCAGCTGCGGATCGTCGACACCGGGCCGGGCATCGAGCCCGAGCGGCGCGAGCGGCTGTTCCAACCGTTCCAGCGGCTGGGGGACACCGACAACTCCACGGGCCTGGGGCTGGGGCTCGCCGTGGCGCGCGGCTTCGTCACCGGCATGGGCGGGAGCATCGAGGCCGAGGACACCCCCGGCGGCGGGCTCACCATGGTCATCACCCTGCCGCGGTCCGCGCCGGGTGCCACGACGGGGACGTGGGCGGCGGTGCGGCCACGGCCACAGCAGCCGGGCGCGGCACATGAACAGACGGACCCGGCGCTGGCCGGGGAGACAAAGAAGGACGCACAGGCATGAAGGTGTTGATCGCCGACGACGACGGGCAGATGGTCCGCGCGCTGGGGTTGCTGTTGCGCGCCCGCGGCGACGAGGTCATCGCCGCGCGCGACGGGGCCGAGGCGCTCCAGGCCGCCACGGCGCGGCATCCCGATGTGTGCCTCGTTGACCTGGGCATGCCCAAGCTCTCCGGCTTTGAGGTGATCGAGGGGATCCGCGCGTTCTCCGCCGTGCCCATCCTGGTGCTGTCGGGCCGGACCGACTCGGCGGATAAGGTGCGCGCGCTGGACGCCGGCGCCGACGACTACGTGACCAAGCCCTTTGGCGTGGACGAGCTGCTGGCTCGCCTGCGCGCGCTGGTCCGCCGCTCGGGGCACGACGGCGCGGCGGCGCCCCTGCCCGAGGCGGTGGTGCGTCTGGGCGAGGTGAGCGTGGACGTGGGGGCGCACGTCGTGGAACGCGGCGGGGTGCCGGTGCGGCTCACGCCGACCGAGTGGAAGTTCCTGGAGACGCTGGTGCGCAATGCGGGCAAGCTCGTGACGCGGCAGATGCTGTACCGGGAGATCTGGGGAACCGACGATGTGCAGGACACCGGGTACCTGCGCCTGTACGTCTCTCAACTGCGCCGCAAGCTGGAGGCAGACCCCGCGCATCCCGTGCACCTCCTGACGGAACAGGGCATGGGGTACCGGCTGGTGCTGGAGCCGCAAGAGTAGGGGCGTCGGTCGGGGCCAGGACCGGGGCCGGAAGCCCGGCGGGGCGAGCGTCGGCGACGGGCTGGGGTTGGTCGGGGAGCGGCTGGCGAAGCCGGGCCCGAAGCCGGGCCTGAGCCCGGGGGAGTCCCCGATTTTGCGTGCCTCCGATTCTCGTGTAAGCTTGTCTCTTGTCGCCGAGACGCCCCGGGAACGGGGTGAGGGCCTGGAAAGGCTTTCTTCGGCAGACCAAAGAAGCTTCATTGTAGTGATCCTGGTTGTTTTGACCGGGGGTAGCTGGTGGGGTGTTCGTTGTTTGAGAACTCAATAGTGTGCCAAGTTTGTTGACACCGTTTTTATTTGAAATGGTGTTGCTTGCCGTCCTCACCCCGTGAGGGCGATGTGAGCGATAGCCATGGAACAAATTGAT
>NZ_QQXK01000041.1 GCF_003575975.1 Galactobacter valiniphilus
AGGACACGAGGACCTCCGTGGATCGAGTGAGTGTGGTAACCCACATCGATACCGGAGGTCCTCACCTCATCCCGTCACGCCACGCTGACCACAACCACCGTGGGAAGAACAGCTAGGCCGCGAAGGACTGCAGCACCGGCGTGGAGAACTGCTTGTCGTTGAGCTCGAGGTACAGCGTGCCCTCCGTGAGCGTCAGGGAGAGATCGTTGCGGCGCTCGATCGCCTCGGCCGCGTTATCGATGGAGTGCGGCTCGAAGCCGATCACGCGAATCTCCTTGCCGCGGTGCAGGGGCTTGCCTGCCCACGTGGCGGCGAGCCGCTCGGGGTCGCGCTGCGTGTAGACGGCCGCGCGGCCGGCGAGCTTGGAGCCGTAGTGCAGGCGGGCGGCGTCGGGCGCTCCCACCTCGATCCACGAGGTGAAGGCCCGCGTCAGGTCCTTGACGAAGACGGCCGGCTCGTTCGTCGCGGCGATGCCCTGGCTCAGTTCGATGCCCTCCTCGAACTCGAGGGCGTAGGCGATCACGCGTAGCAGGAGGTTGCCCTCGGTCTCGGAGGCCTGGCGCGCCGTGCGCAGCGAGATCTCCTCGTAGATTCCCGCGTCCACGTTCGCGAGCTGGACGGTGAACGTGTGCATGACGGCGCCGATTCCCATGGGCTCCATGGTAGGCGCGCCGCGCCGCCGCGGCTCACTCGTAGACGACGGTCACCGAGGCGCCCGAGGCGCGTAGCGGGTGCTCCTTGAGGCCCAGCTCGGCCGGGCGCACGCGGTCGCCGGCGATGAGCGAGCTGGTGTTGCTCGCGAGCACGCTGCCGTGCGTGGTCACGAGTGCCGCGCGGCCGGGGAAGCGCTGCAGCAGCGGCAGCAGCTCGCGCTCGAGGTCGCTCATCTTGATGTCGACGCCGGCGATGCCGACGGGGCGGCCGTGCACCGAGCTCTGTGCCGTGAGCGTCACGACGTACTCGTCCACTCCGAGGTAGTCGATGTACGGGCCGGTGATCCAGTGCTGGCCGGACCCGAAGGTCATGACAAACCACTCGATCTTCTCGTAGTCGTAGAAGCGGTCGCCGGACGGGTTCAGGCCAAACGCGTAGCGGTGCACGCCGAGCGAGGCGTCGCGCTCCCACCACTCGATGACCCCGCGCCCCTCGGCATCGGCGGCGCGCGCGAAGATCACGCCCACGCCGTCGGCGGCCGGGTGCTCGGCCAGGAAACGCTTGCTGCGCTTCTTGATGCCGTCGCGGCCCAGGCGGGCCAGCGCCACGACGTCGTCCTCGGGGGAGGAGGCCTTCTCGAGATGCTCGCAGAAGTCGGCGTTGAGGGTGTCGAGGTCCGCGAAGGCGCGCGTGAACCAGCGCGAGAGGGCATCCACCTCGGGGGGCGGAGCAACGCCTGACTCGTCGAGGGGGTCGGCGAGCTCGGCCGCTGGGGCGGCCTCGAGCGGGGAGGGAGACGAGCTCACGAGGACGTGACCTCCAGTGAGAGCTTGGCGTCGATGACGCAGTGGGCATCGGCCGAGATGTGCTCGGCCATGGCGCGGGCCGCCGCGTCGCCGTCACCCGAGGCGATGGCGTCGACGATGCGCAGGTGCTGCTCCTGGATGGAGCGCGCGCCGCCCCCACCGAACAGGCTCTGGGCCCACAGGAGCGGGGTGAGCTCGCTCTGCAGCTCCAGTTCGGCGTTCATGAGTCGGCGGGACTGGGCCAGGACGGCGACCTCGATGTGGAAGCGGCTGTCGGCACTCGCGGCGGTGGCGGCCGTGGGGGCGGTCGTCACGCTCGTGGCGAGCTCGCGCAGACGCGCCAGCGCCCCGTCCCACGCCCGTTCGGCGGCGAGGCGGGCCGTGGTGGAGCCGACCGAGATGGAATGGTCGCGCAGATCCCTCAGTTCCACGACGCTCAAGGAACGCAGGCGGTTCTCGGACTCGGCGTCGGAGGGGAAGGGTGCCTTGACGACAAAGCTGCCGCCGCTGCGGCCGCGGTGCGTGACCACGATGCCGCGCTCGCGCAGCACGGCCAGGCCCTTGCGCAGGGTCGCGACGGCCACGCCGAACTGCTGGGCCAGCTCGATCTCCGGGGGCAGGCGCTCTCCCACGGCCAGCAGCCCCAGCGAGATCGAGTTCGCAATCCGGTCCGCGATCACATGAGCATTGCCGGCCTGTTGAGCCTCCTCCGCCGCCGCTGCGGGGTGGGGCTCGGCTCCGGTGGTTCTCACGTGACTCCTGTTCGCGAACAAAGGGGAAGGGGCGGGGCGTCGCGCCCAGTTTACGTCGAGCGCGACGCCCCGCCCCGGAGCCGTGCGGCGCGGGCCGTGGCCCGCGCCGCACGGTGGAGGCTGCGGGGCTCGATGAGGTGAGCCCCGCGACCGAGCCGGTCACTCACCCGGCTGGATGCCCCCCTCAAGCCACGGGTACCCCGTGGCCAGCGGCGCGCCGTCGTCGTACTTGGCAAGGCAGTTCACGGCGTGCTCGTGGTAGCGGTGGAAGCCCTTGTAGTCCACGAGCTCGTGATCGAGCGAGGCGAGCGCGCGGTGCATGCGCTTGGCCCAATCCGGGGCGTGCTCCACGAGCTCGGCGAGCGAGATCAGGTAGGTGCGCACGGGGAAGACCACGGCGTTGGAGCGCGGCAGGCGGTGCAGGGGCTGCAGCTCGATACGCAGGTACACGCTCTCGCCGGCGTTCTCCTCCGTGACCGTGGCGCGGTCCGGGGCCCAGTCGGGGAGCGTCTCCACGGAGGTCTCCAGGCGCGGGTTCACGGTCAGCGACCAGTTCACGCGGCGCACCGGGTGGCCCGGCTTCATGCGCAGCAGGAACTTCAGAGCGCGGTCGAGGATGCCCATCTCGTGCAGCTTCGGCACGGGGCCGTGGAACTCGTAGAAGTGCATGCCCAGGTTGAAGCGCAGCGAGTAGTCGGCGCGCTCGGTGGCCATGCCGGCACCGATGATGAGGTCGTTGTCCTTCTCCTCCAGGACGATGAACTCGCCCTGGGCCTGGCGCGTGGCGTACTCCATGGGATCCATGGGGAGCGTGGAGGGGTCGCCGAACGTGAAGGTGTCGTCGATCTCCAGCAGGCGGTTGACCCAGTGCCATTCGTTGCCGTTCTTCGTCAGCGTGAAGTGCTCCGGGTAGTCGCGGGCATAGGCCTCGAAGATCACCTCGAGGAGATCCCACTGCGCCTCCAGCATGTGCGGCAGGGCTGCGTAGTGCACGCCGGGCATGTCCTCGAGCATCTGCGCGCGGTGGCGGCACTCGGAGACGTAGTGCTCGTCGATGTCGAACTCGGCGCGCAGGGCACCCTCGCCCGTGGGGACGTGCGGCTCCAGATTCATGGAGTACATGTACTCGTCATCCGGGAAGGGGAACGGGGAACGGCGCACGCTCTCGCGGGAGTTGACGTAGTCGAACTCGCCCTCGGGGGTGTACGTCTCGTGCGTCTTGAAGATGGGGGTGGAAGACATCGACATTCTCCTCAGGCGTTGATGACGAGCTTGGAGCAGATGCCGCGGGACACGCACGGCATGATGTGGGAGTTGGCTGCGCGTTCCTTCTCGGAGAGCCAGTCATCCCGGTGATCGATGGTTCCCTCGATCTCGACGACCTCCAGCTCGCACTCGCCGCAGGCGCCGCCGCGGCAGAGGTAGGGGAGGCGGTAGCCCTGCTCCTCCGCGGCCTCGAGGAGGCTCTGGTCGGGGGAGACGTTGATGACCACGCCGGTCTTGGCCATGGTCGCGCTGAAGGGTTCGCCCGTGGAACCGGTGTCCTCGAAGCGCTCAAAGTGGATGTGGGAGTCGGTCCAGCCGAGGGCGTGGGCGGAGTCCACGACCTCGTCGATCATCCCGGAGGGGCCGCACACGTAGACGTGGGTGCCGAGGGGGCGCTCGGCGAGGACCTCGGCGATGTTCATCCGGTTCCCGGTGCCGCCCTCGTAGAGGGTGACGGCGTCTCCGTAGCGCTCACGCAGCTCGAGGCCCAGGCGGGAGTGGTCGGCACCGCGCACCGCGAGGTGCAGCTCGTAGGTGTCGCCCTTCAGCGAGAGCTCTTCGAGCTGCGCAAAGACGGGGGTGATGCCCACGCCGCCGGCGATGAACACGTGGTGGCGGGCGTGCTTGGAGAGCGGGAAGAGGTTCGCGGGGATCGTCACGGGGACAATGTCTCCGGCCTTGACGTTCTGGTGGATCGCCACGGATCCGCCCTTGCCGTCCTCCACGCGGCGGACCGCGATCTGGTACTTGCTCGCGTCGTACGGCGAGCTCATGAGGGAGTAGGCGTTGCGGTGCGTGCCGTCCTCCGTCTCGATGAGGACCGTGACGTGGCTGCCGCCGGAGAACGGCGGAAGCCAGGAGCCGTCCGTGGGGACAAAGGTGAAGCGGCTGATCTCCGGGGTGACGGGCTCCACGCTCTCGACGCGGAGGTGCAGGGTGCCTGCGCTGGCGGTGCTCACGTGTCCAACTCCTCATCGATGTCGGGAAGCTCGCCGGGAACTTCGCCGTCTGCCTTGACGCCCTGGAACGCGGCCAGGCGGCTCGAGTAGTGATCGCGCACCACGAGGTTGAGGTGGCAGCCCGGGCACTCGAAGACGCGCATGGTGACGTTGTCGGTGTAGGTGTCGCAGTGCGCGCACCACACGCGGCGGACGAGCGAGCCGGCCTGCTCGCGCAGCACCTCGTCGCTGTCCATGCCAAAGGCGCTGGCGACCTGCATCGCCGTGCCGATGAAGCCCTCGGAGCCGGCGAGGTATAGGCGGGTGCCCATCTTGGCCGTGCCGAGGACCTCGCGCAGGGTCTCGAGGGCCGCCTCGTTGGAGCTCACGGGGATCAGCTCGGCGACGGACTCGGTGGTCAGCTCGGCCAGGTGGTTGTCGCCGTCGAAGGACTCGGTGGAGTAAATGACCGTGGTCTGCGCGCGCTGCGCGGGGGTCATGGCCGCAAGCAGCTTCAGGAGGGGAGCTCCTCCGCTGCCCTGGGCGGCGGCGACGTGGCGCAGGCCGCTGGCGAGGGGGGTCAGCTCGTCGTAGGTCGGGCGGCTCTTGATTCCGGTGATCAGCACGGGCTTCTCCTTTCGGTGAGGGTGATCACTAATCATTCACATCTCAATCTTTTACGTCAAGCCCGCGACGAGACACCGCCCACCCTTCCGTGCCTTATCTCTGGCGTGCGTTGCGCTCCGGTGGTGCACGCCGCGGCCTCGGTCCCGTGTTTCCGCCATGAAAACAATCGCCGAACCCCTCGACGCTCGAGTGTGAGCTGTGTTAAAAATCTACAGCTCTATGTTTTGATCCCTCGCAATCAGGAGTGCACCCTCATGACTGATCAGGCTCCTAAGCCAGCGTCGCTCAGCGACAACGAACACCTCGCGGTGCTCGGCTACGACGACACCTTCAAGCGGTCGATGAGCCTCTGGGCCAACTTCGCCCTCGGCTTCACCTACCTCTCGCCCATCGTGGGCGTGTACTCCCTCTTTGCCGTCTCCCTGAGCGTGGGCGGCCCGCCGTCCGTGTTCTGGATCTTCATCGTGGGCGCCGGCCAGCTACTGGTCTCGCTCGTGTTCGGTGAGGTGGTCTCGCAGTACCCCATCCACGGCGGCATCTACCCCTGGGCCAGAAGGCTCTGGAACCGCCGCTATGCGTGGATGGCCACGTGGGTCTACATCTGGGCCATCATCGTCACCATCACCTCGGTGGCGCAGTACGGCGCCGGCTTTGCCGCCAGCCTGTTTGGCATGGATCCGTCCAATCCAACCGTGATCCTGCTGATCACGCTCGGCCTACTGCTCCTGGCGCTTGGCATCAACTTCTCCGGCACCAAGTGGCTGGGCCGCGTGGCCCGCATCGGCCTCATGGCCGAGCTCATCGGCGTCATCGGCCTGGGCCTGTACCTGCTCCTCTTCCAGCGCAAGAACAGCTTCAGCGTCTTCTTCGACTCTATGGGTGTTGAGGGCGCCGGCAGCTACTCCTCCGCGTTCTTCGGTGCTGCCCTCGCCGGCCTCTTCCTCTTCTACGGCTTCGAGGCCTGCGGCGACGTGGCCGAGGAAGTGGAGAACCCCGCCAAGCGCATCCCCGTTGCCATGATGATGACCATCCTGGTGGGTGGCGTTTCCGCGCTCTTCTCCTTCTGCGGCTACGTGCTGGCCGCCCCGAACCTGCAGGCGATCGTCTCCGGCGAGGACCCGGACCCGATCCCGAGCATCCTCGATTCCACGGTGGGTCCCATCGGCACCAAGGTCTTCCTGATCATCGCCGTGACCGCGTTCATCTCCTGCGTGCTCTCCCTGCAGGCCGCTGCGAGCCGCCTGCTCTACTCCTTCGCCCGCGACGGCATGCTCCCGGGCCACGTGTGGCTCTCCAAGGTCTCCGAGCGCACGCAGGTTCCCACCAACGCGCTCATCGTGGCCTGCACCGTCCCCGCTGTGCTGGCCGTCATCGTCTGGATCAACCCCGCGCTCATGGTGCCGATCACGGGCTTCGCGGTCCTCGGCATCTACTGCGCGTTCCAGTCCGTCGTCCTGGCCTCGCTGCGCCAGCGCATCAGGGGCTGGAAGCCGGCGGGTCCGTTCTCCCTCGGCCGTTGGGGCGTCGTCGTCAACGTCGTAGCCCTGGCCTACGGCCTCTTTGCGATGTTCCTGCTGGCCAAGCCGGGCGACACCGGTGACTTCTGGGCCGATTACGTGGTGCTCATCGGCCTCGTGGTCGTGGCCGGCTCCGGCATCCTCTACCTGACCATCGCCCGCCCCGACCGCGTCTCCGACGCCCCCGAGGGTGACGCGATCATCGTGGCCGAGCAGATCCGCGCTCTGACGAGCAAGGCCCAGGACAAGGTCAGCGCCTGATTCACCTTCTTCCCCCCGGATGCATCGGAGGCCCCGCCTGCTGGCGGGGCCTCCTTTGGTGTGTGGGGTTTTCAGTGCCCGACGGCGGGTGGGCGCCGTGGAGGGGCGTGGTCGCCGAGGCGAAGGCGGCAGCGGCTCCCGCGCCCGCGCCGGTCAGCTGGAGGCGTGTCGTTCCATCGCGGTTCTGCCGAACCCGGAACCCGCGGTGGTGAGCCTCAGCGTGCCCCCGCCGCTGCCGTCCCCAGTGCCGGCCGAACGCTTCGTTGCGAGTGCCGCCAGGAGAAGAGCGCCACGGCGCCGAAGGCGATGAGCGCCCCGGGAAGACCGACGTACAGCAGGGCCTCCGGCCCGGAGGATGCGTAGGGCAGCTCGGGGACGAACGTGGCCAGACCGGCCGCCGTTCCGGCCACCATCGCGGCCTCGAGCGCACGGGTGGCGGAGGAGTCCTCCTGCGCTGCCTCCGCGATCGCGCCCACGCCGCCGGCAAACGCGCCGATGAGTCCGCCAATGATGAGGAACCACGGCGTCATGGACCGCAGCTCCTCGCCGGTCAGCCCCGAGGACACCGCCCACACGAGGGCGTAGAGGGCGCAGATCGCGGCCCCGATCACTGGCAAGAAGCGTCTCTTCATGGCGGTTCCTCCGAACCTCGCAGCGTTGCTGATGCGGCCAAATTACGCGCTGGACGGGGCGCCACATGCCGGGTGCCTCCGCGGAGCGCTACTCCTGGAAGAGGGGGATCTGCGCGTACGTGGCGATCTCCGTCTGCACGCGCTCGAGCGCGGCCGCATCGAGGGTGGACCCCGTGCTGACCTGCTCCCACCCGGTGAGGACCACGTCGCCGAAGTTGTGGCCATAGGAGGCGGGGACCGCCTCGCTCACGAGCATGTCGAGCGTGACCTGCAGGCCCGTCACCACGGGGATCCAGTGCATCGAGGGGCTCAGGTCTGCGCTGCGTTGCTCAGGCGTGAGCCGCTCGGGGCGCCGCCAGAAGAGCTTGGGCGAGAGCCACGTGATCGGGTCAGTCGCGTGCTGGAGATAGAGGACGCGCGGGCGCTCCCACTCGCCCTGCCCTGCCGCCCCGTCGCCGGGGCGAGACATCCAGCGGACCTGCCGCCCGCCGTCGAGCACCGGCTGCCATTCGGAGGTGCCGGCGTCGCGCTGGGACTGGAGCGTGCGCCACATCGTGGAGCCGTTTGGGCTGCCGACGAGGAGTGCGCCGTCGGTGCGGGCACGTAGCTCATCCACGTCGGAGAAGACAGCCTGTGTGCCGTGCGCGCCGAGGCTCAGGCCGTAGGCCAGGAGCTGCGGCCGCGCGTCCACCGCGAGCTGCTTCCAGCGGGCCTCGATGGTCTCGAAGAGCGCGCGCGAGGCACCCACCGGCGCGTCCGGGTCGAAGACGAAGGAGACCCAGCTGGGGGGGGTTAGGCGTACTGCATGGAGGCGATCGCGGTGTCGCCGCCGAGGAGGTACTCGAGCGAATCGACGGTCTGCGCCTCGAGCCGACCGGAGCCCGTGGTCGTGGCGACCATGAGGACCTTGCGCTGGAAGGCGCCCGTGCGCTCGAGTTCCTTGACCACGAGATCCGCCCTGGCCTGCGTGGGCCGCGCCGACTCGAGCCCCGCGTAGACGCGGATGGGTTCCTTGGCCGGCTGGCCCGTGATCTCGGTGATCTTGGCGGCGCTTGGGCCGCCTCCAATGAACGCCGTGCCGTGGCGGCCCAGGGTGTCCCAGGCGATGGCCGAGCCCTCGCCGGCCGATCGATACGTGGAGGCGGGCTCGGTCACACCCTCCTCGGGTCCGTGGTTGCTGGCATAGAAGATGCGGTCGACGCCGGCCAGCGCGCCAGCCACGACGAGGGCGAGCCCGGCCGCGACGGCGCCGGCGGTGAGGAGGCCGGCCAGCGGCGCGCGCAGGCGGCGCGCGAAGCGGCGGTACAGACCGCGCACGCCCTTGCCGATGAGGAGGAAGAGCAGGGTGTGGAGGATGAAGGTGCCGAGGAACGCACCCACGCTGAGGCCGTTGAGCGGTTCCATGCTGACGAGCTGGCGGATCTCGTTCTGCCAGTGCAGGGCCAGCGAGGGCAGCGCGATCACGGCGACGAGCCACACGAGCGCGTACGCGATCCACGAGTTGCGGCCCGGTCGGGGCAGTGTGAAGCGGCGGAGCAGGGCCGCGCGGACGGCGCCCCACACCAGGACACCCACGAGGTAGCCCACACCAAACGCGAGCGCCGCGAGCACGCCCTGGAGCGAGGCGGGGCGGGGGAGGAGCGACGGCGTGACGGAGAGGACGGCTGCCACCACGCCACCGAGCGAACCGGCCAGGCTTGGGACCCACCAGCGTGCTTTATCGGGCCGGTGGGCATGGGCGCTGGCGCTGGGGTGTTGGCCTGCGGCGCGGTGGCTGCTCGATCCTGGGTCATCCCTGAATCCTGGCGCATCCTTGCCGCGATGCTCGTGTCCAGGATTCTTCTGACGTCGCGCTGTGGGCGCGGCCGTGCCGCGCGTCGGCGATGAACGGTACTCAGAGAGAAGCCCTCACCACGCAGCACCGCGCTGGAAGCGTTGGCGCTCTGAGCGGGGCGCAGGTCAACCCTGCGTGTGCGGTGGGGCGGCGACGCCTTCCGGAGTGTTCCCGGCCTCCGGAGGCGTGCGCGTCATGCGCGAGGTCGGCGTCCAACGTGCCGTGAGGATCGAGGGAATCCGGTTGGGTATATGTTTCGTATCACTCGCGTGACAGCATAGGGCCATGACCTCTCCTATGCCTGATAAATCTCGCAAACGCCAGCAACTCTCCCCGGAAACGCTCGCCGCTTGGTTCGAATCATTTGAAGCGGATGCTGCCGCGCGTCGGTCCATGAACGCGGTCGCGCGCACCACGGTGGATGACGTGGCCCTTGACCGCACACGCTTGCTCTCCGTCCAGACCTCTATGTCCCATCGCTTGGATGACTGGAAGGCTGTGGATCAGAAGCGCTCCGGGCGCTGCTGGCTCTTTGCCGCCTTGAACCTGCTGCGTTCGGACGCCCGCCGGGCCTTGAACGTCAAGGAGTTCGAGTTCAGTCAGAACCACGCGATGTACTGGGACAAGTTGGAGCGGGCCAACTTTTTCTTGGAGGACATGATCCAGCTGGCGGACGCCGCCCCGGAGGATCGCCTGCCCGCCTTCCTGCTGGGGAACGTGGCGGATGACGGAGGCCAATGGGACATGGAGGTCTCCGTGTTCCTCAAGCATGGTGCCGTGCCCAAGGCCCTCATGCCGGAGACTGAATCCTCCTCCAATACCTCCAAGCTGAACCAGTCGCTGCGCAGACAGCTGCGGATCGGCGCTCGGCGCCTGCGCGAGGCGGCTCAGGCCGACGCTGGTGCCGCCGAGCTGACCTCGCTCAAGGAAGAGATCCTCAAGGAGACCCACCGCATCCTCACGATTCACCTCGGCGTGCCTCCCACCGAGTTTGAGTGGCAATACAACGACGACGACAGGGTCTTCCACCGCGAGGGAACCTTCACGCCGCAGTCCTTCCTGGCCACGTACACCGAGATTGACCTGACGCAGTACGTCTGCCTGGTGGATGACCCGCGTCCGGAGCATCCCAAGGGCGCAACGCTCACGGTTGCGCACCTGGGCAACGTGGTGGGCGGTTCGCCCGTGCTGTACCTGAACGTCGATGTGCAGACCATGAAGCAAGTTGCCGCGGCCAGCATTGAGCAGGGCGAGCCCGTGTGGTTCGGCTGCGATGTGGACCCGCAGATGGAAAGCACCGGCGGCATCTGGCACGCGGAACTCTTCGACTACAACGGCGTCTATGGCGTGGACTTGTCCACCACGAAGGAGGAGCGGGTCCGCTTCGGAGAATCCGCGATGACCCACGCCATGCTGTTCACGGGCGTCGATCTGGTGGAGAACACGCCGCGCCGCTGGCGCGTGGAGAACAGCTGGGGCTCGGAGAAGTTCGATGGGGGCTTCTGCACCATGGACGACTCCTGGTTCGACGAGTACGTCTTCGAGGTGGTGGTCCGCAAGGATCGCCTGCCGCAGTCCCTGCAGGACGCGCTGGCCACCGAGCCGCTGGTACTGCCGGCCTGGGATCCCATGGGGGCCCTGGCCTGATCGGCCTGCTTGGGGCGCGTTGGTGGTGAGTCGGCTCGAGGGAGCCGGCCCCCCACCAACGGGCGTCAACGGTGCCTCGGAACCGCACCGGACTTCGGTGCGGTTCCGGCTCGTGCTGCTTCGCCGGTGGTCAGCCCTCCACCACGGCCGCGGAGCGCCAGTCCGAGGAGCCGGGCTCCCCCGCGGGGAGCGTTCCTTCGTCGTTGGCCATCCAGAACGTCAATCCCTGCACCACAGGGGAGTGCAGTCCCACCAGATGCACCTCGGCCAGCAGCGTTCCGTTCTGGCACGGAATGCCCCAGCGAAGGGTCGAGGCCTCCGGCGCGCTCACGATCCGCTCGGCGAACCCGTCGCCCGGTTCGCGGGCCAGCGGGGACCCCAGCGTCTCAAGCAGCACGGACAGGCGCGCGTCGCGCACCTCGGCGGAGGCATCGGCCAGCAACTGGGGGGAGAGGAGTCCCGGCGTGTCGGCCAAGGCACCCAGGGAGTCCCCGGCGCGCACGGCAGCATCCACGGCCTGGGCGGCATCACGGGCCTGAGCCCACGGTCGCACCACGCCGGAAGGCACAGACAGGGTGCCCAACACTGCTTCGAGCAGATCTCCGGCGATGGCCCCGGCGCCGAACGCATCAGTATTGCCGAAGGCCACCACCCCTACGCCGCTGACCGGATGCCATCGCATGTGCGAGGAGAATCCAGGCAGCCCCCCGGAGTGCTGAATCACGCGGCCGAAGCGTGCATGGTGTTCCGCCACCAGTCCATACCCATAGCCCACGCCCTCTAAGGTGCGCCCACCCAGAGATGTCGCCGTGGCGTTCATCAGAGTGCGGGCCGTCTGCATTTCCCGGCGCGAGCGGGCCGAGAGCACGGCCTCGTCGGCGGCACCAGCAGCGCTCTCCGCGGTGGATGGTTCGAGCGCGGATCCCAAGAAGTGCATCCATGTGGCCATGTCAGCGGCGGTGGAGAACAGCGAGCCGATGCATCCCAGCGCCCCGCACCCCACGTACGGCTCTGGCACGAAGGTGGTGCCGTCGTCGAAGGTGCGGAAGCCCGCGGCCAGGTCGGCGCCTTCCGGGTACAGCGGTGCGTCGGCCAGCGTGGAGCTCAACCCCAGGGGCTCCAGCAGGCGCTGCCGAATGACCTCTTCCACGGCGGAGCCGGTGACCGCTTCGATGGCTCGCCCAATGATGGAGATGCCCAGGTTTGAGTACTGGTAGGTGGTGCCCGGCTCAGCGCTCAGCCGCAGGCCATCGGCCACGTGCCGGGCCATGTCGGCGCGCGCCAGCCCTAGGTGTCGGTCTCCCCACGCGTTGTCCTCGGCCAACCCGCCCTTGTTGGACAGCAAGAGATCAAGCGTGAGTTCGGCGCAGCGCCCCCCGAACTCTGCGGAGGCCAACTCCGGCACGTAGCGCGTGACCGGTGCATGCAGGTCAAGCAGCCCCTCGTCCCGCAGGCTCAGGGCAGCGGCGGCCAAGAACGACTTGGACATGGACGCGATGCGAAAGACCGTATCCGCCTGCGTCGTGGCACCGTCGCGCCGCGGCTGGCCGTGGGTGCGTAGCGCCACCACGCGGCCGCGGTGCACCACGGCGGCCAGGGAAGCAGGGGCACGACGCAGCGTGGCGGCGTCCATCCTCTCGTCGAGCGCCGCCAGGCCCGCCTCCGCGACGGCCAGGTCGCTGGGCAGGGCGCCCACGGCGCCACCCACCGAGTAGCGCGCGCCTGGCAGCGTGCTGAGGCCCGGCAGACTCAGCGCACTCACGGGGTCGCCGGCCGCGTCGCCAGGCACAGCGACAGCCCGCGCCGTGTGAATGGGGCCGCCTGCCTTGGTCCTCGCTATAGTCGCCACGCCTCAGGCCTCCTTGCGCCCGGCGAAGCGCTGCCGCACCTCGGCCGCGAAACCGCTGGCCATGCCGCGGCTCGCCGTCGTGTTCTCTTCGTCAACGGTCCGCGCCGTCTCCACGAGACCCTGCAGGGAATGGCCCTCGCCGGCCAGTGCGGCATCGTCCCAGCGCAGCAGGTCCTCTGCGCAGGCCTCCGGGTGGAACTGCAGGCCGCGCACGTGCTTGCCCAGGCGGAACGCCTGATTCGCCACCTCGGCGCTGGAACCCAGCAGCACCGCTTCCGCCGGGAGCGCCGTGATCATGTCCTGATGGTTCTCGATCATGTGCGCGCTGGCGCCCAAGGCACCCAGCACGGCATCCGCCGCGCCGGCCTCGGACGTCAGAATCGCCGTGGCGCCGCGCTCCTTGGGCCCGAACTTGGCGCGCACCTCACCGCCGCCCACGTGGGCCAGCAGCTGCCCGCCCAGGCAAATGCCAAGGGTGGGAAGATCTGCTGCGATGGCCTCGGATGCGAGTACGCGCTCCTGAGCCAGCCATGGGGCCTTGTTGTCCTCATCCGGCATGAGCCCACCGCCCAGCATCACGAGCCCGTCATATCCATCCAGGGTAGAGGGCAGGCCCTCCGCCCCCACGCGGACGTCGAGGTTCAGGTCCTCCTCCTCCAGCCAGCCGGTGAGGCGGCGCGGCCCGGAATCCACGGAGTTGATGACCACCAGGACGCGAGGGGAGCTGGCGTCGGGGGCGGCGGGGTCAGCCGCACTGGCGGCGTCAGCCGGCTCACCCTTCGGCAGCGCGCTCAGCGTCTGCGACGGGGCCAGCTGGCGCACGGGTGCAAGGTGCGCCTCGGCCGGGGCCGGGGCGGTGCCATCCATGAATGCCAGGTGATCCGCGTCGGAGGCCTCCATCACGCGCAGCACGTTGCGGTACGCCAGGTCTTCCAGGTGCGGCTCGCTCCAGCCGCGGCGGCGCAGCTCGTCCAGCAGCGCGGGGTAGCAGGAGACGTCCCCAAGGCCATCCGGCATGGAGTCGGTGCCGTCGTAGTCCGCGCCCAGGCCCACGGCGTGATGCCCGGCCACGCGGGCGATGTGCTCCACGTGATCCGCCACATCGGTCACGCCTACGGCGGGCGCCCGGCCCACCTCGCCGGCCGCAACCCAGTCGCGGCGGGCCTGGTTCACGAAGGAGGGAACGAAGGCCACCATGACCACACCGTCCCCCTCGCCGATGCCGCGCAGCACGTCGTCCGGGACGTTGCGCGGGTGATCCGTGAGCGCCAGCGCGCCGGAGTGGGAGACCACCACGGGGCGGGTGCTCACGCGCAGCGCGTCGCGCATGGTGCAGGGGGCCACATGTGCCAGGTCCACCAGCATGCCGATGCGGTTCATCTCCCGCACCACGTCCTCGCCAAAGGCGGTGAGGCCGCCGTGGCGCTCCTCATCCGTGGCGGAGTCCGCCCACTCGATGGTGCGGGACCAGGTCAGGGTCATGTACCGCGCGCCAAGGCGGGCGTACTGGCGCAGCACGGCCAGGGAATTGTCGATCTGGGCGCCGCCCTCCACGCCAATGAGGGAGGCCAGCTTGCCCTCACCAATGGCGGCGCGCGCGTCCGCCGCAGTGCGCGCGAAGCGCAGGCGCTCCGGGTATGCGGCAACCAGGCGGTGCACAAAGTCGATCTGCTCAAGCGTTGCGGTGACCTGCTCCGCGCCGGTCAGCTCCGGGTCAACCCACACGGACCAGAACTGCCCGCCCACGTCTCCGGCCGCCAGACGCGGCAGGTCCGTGTGCAGGTCCGGGACGTTTCCGTCCAAGCCCAGCGCGCTGTACCCGCGCTTCTCGCGGCTGGCCCAGGCCAGGTCGTTGTGTCCATCGATAACGGGAATCATGCCTAACGCCTCCGAGCGTCCAGATCGGTGTTCATCAGTTCGGTCCAGGCGGCGTCAACGGTCCTGGCCGCGCCGTCCAGCTCGCGGATGGGGGCGGCGCCGCGCGTGCTGGAGCACAGCCATAGCGCGTCCGCCTCCACGAGGTCCGCGGGGGAGAGGTTCTTGATGAGGGTGGCGACGCCGTGCGCCTCAAGCGCCGTGAACGCGTCGGCCTGCGTGGTGCCGGGCAGGATGCCGAGCTCCACGGGCGGGGTCACTGCGGTGTCGCCGAAGCGGGCAATGACGGTGGAGCTGGGGCCCTCCAGCACGTAATCGTCGGAGCTGACGAAGATGACGTCGTCCGCGCCGCGCCGGGCGGCCTCGCGCCCGGCTGCCTTGTTCACGGCGTACGCCAGCGACTTGGCGCCCTGCAGCAGCCACGGCGAGGTCTGCGCCACGTCGTGTCGGTAGCCGCGGTCCAGGGTGACCACCTTGATGCCGCCCGCGCGCTCGCCGGACGGGTCATCCGCCAGGAATCCAAGCGCCCAGCCGGTGGGGTGGCTGCCGCCCTCAATGCCGCGCGTCATCACGAACTTCACGGCGCCCGGGCGCGGGTCCTCGGGGATGGCGGCCGCCGCGGCCTCGATGGCTTCGGTCCAGTGCGCCCGGTTGGGAACGGGCAGGTCAAGCATGGCGGCCGAGCGCTCAAAGCGGTCAAGGTGCGGGCCCAGCGCCTGCAGCACGCCGCCGCGCACGGCGATGGTCTCGAAGATGCCGTCCCCGCGGGTGACGCCCAGGTCCGTGACCGGGATGACTGGCTCCGCGGGGTCGTGGCGGGTGAGGCGGCCGGCGCCCTCGGCGGAGAGGTCAAGGACGAAGAGGCTCAGGGGGGTCAAGGAAGGCTCCTGGATGGGTTCTGCTGGGGTTTTCAGGAAAGTTTTCTGGTGCACGACGCCGGTGACCGGGCCCCGCGCGCCGGTCTCGGCGCGCGGGTGGCTGGGTTGGCGGTGTGGCTGCGGACTCAGGCCGGCACGGCCGCCGTGTCGAAGGTGCGCAGGGTGTTCTGCTGCACCCACGGCACGTCGATCTGGTGGCCCAAGCCGGCGCCGGTGGGAACCGTCACCACGCCGTGGTCCGCGCTGACCGGCGGCAGGACAACATCGTGAGCGTAGTACTTGTCGGAGCCGGACACGTCCGAGGGGAGGGTGAAGCCCGGCAGCGAGGAGATGGCCACGTTGGCGGCGCGGCCTACGCCGAACTCATGCATGCCGCCGCACCACACGGGGATGCCGGCCTCCAGCGCCATGTCGTGGGCCTTGCGGGCCAGGCCCAGGCCGCCCATGCGCGAGACCTTGATGTTCAGCACGCGGCCAGCGTCCAGGGCAATCATGGTGCGCAGGTCTCCCAGGTCAACCACGGATTCGTCCAGACACACGGGGGTCTGTATGCGGGCCTGCAGCGCGGCGTGGGCCATGAGGTCTCGCGGCGCGTACGGCTGCTCAAGCATGGTGAGGTGCTGCTTATCCAGGGCCGCGAACACGGCCGCGGTTTCCTCGGTGTCCGGGTAGGCGCCGTTGGCGTCAACGTGGAGGTCAAGGGTGGGGTGGGCGGCGCGCACGGCGCGAACCGGCTCCACGTCCCAGCCCGGGGCAATCTTCAGTTTCACTCGGCCATAGCCGGCCTCAAGCTGGCGCTCCACCTGCTCCACCAGTGCGTCGAGGGTGGGCTCAATGCCCAGGGAGACTCCGGCCACCACCTCGGTGCGCGTGCCGCCCAGCGCCGTGGCCAGGGGCAGGCCCTGTGCCCGGGCGAAAAGGTCCCACACGGCGCCGGAGACGCCGGCTTTGGCGAACTCGTGCCCACGGATCTTGGCGAACGCTGCATCCAGCTCGTCCGGGTGCTCCCAGTCCACTCCCACCACGCGGGGGGCCAGGTAGTGGCTCGCCACGTGCCACGCGGTCACGGTGGTCTCGGAGCAGTAGTACGGGTCAGCGGGTGAGGCAATCTCGCCCCAGCCCACGCGGCCCTCGGTGTCCGTGACCTCCACCAGGATGTGGTCAAGCCCGGACTTGCGGTGGGAGCTGGTCTGGAAGCTATGGACCAGGGGAAGGCCAACCTCGAACAGCCGCAGCCTTTCGATCCTCATGCCTCTGGCTCCTTTTCTGGTTCGTGATGGTAGAGATCAAGGGTCGCGGCGAGCTCGTCGCGCACGGCCAGGCGGCGGCGCGCACCCTTGGCGCTCGCCGCGGTGAGGGTCCCCAACAGCTGGCACACGGCGGCCACGGCGGTGGGGGAGTCCGCGTAGGAGGCGGACCCCGTGTTCACGTGGATGCGCACGTCCGCCCGCGGCGCCAGCGGTGCGTCGTCCGCGTCGGTCACCACCACCAGCTGCCCGCCGGCGGCCTTGAAGGCCTCGCCGAAGCGGACGGTCTCGCTGCGGTAGCGGCGCAGGGAGAAGACGATGAGCACATCCGAGGAACGCACATCGGAAAGCACAGCAAGCGGGTTCAGGGCCCGCCCGTCCACCACAAACACGTTGGAGAGGGTGGCGGAGAGGTCCGCGCCCAGCAGCGCCGCGTAGGTTCCCGACTTGCCCTCGCCGCTGATGTAGCGGCGGCGGGCTCCCAGGATCACGGCTGCGGCTCGCGGAGCGGCGCCGGACGCGGCCAGCTCGGCGAAGGTCTGCGCCAGCGATTGCGTCTCCGCCTCCATCACGCGCGCCTGCACGCCCTCGGCGGAGACGTTGGTGCGGAAGCGCTCGCCGAAGCGATCCTGCGGGGACGGCAGGGAGCGGTCCGGGGTGGGAGCGGTGTTCTCCTGAAGCTCGGTCATGATTGCTCCTGCAGGGCGCTGGCTGGCACCGCGAGATACGCGGCCGTACTCGGATCGTCGCTCACGCGGGAGCAGGAGAGAAGAACGTTTCCGTTTCGGAACATGGTGTCGAGGGTGTCCGCCAGCCGCTGGCGCAGCGCCGCGCGCTCGGCGTCGTTCGCATCCCCCGCCACCACCGAGGAGGGAATGGCAATCCAGAACCCGCCCAGGGCCTCCGGCTCGGTGGCCGGCGTGGCAAGGCCCCACTCCGTGGTTCCCAGTCCGTGCGGGGTGAGCGCGCGTGTCGCCGCGGCCCTCGCCGCGCCCGCGGCGCCCAGGCCCGCACCGGCGTCGAGCCTCCAATCCACCACCAGCCTGTCGGTGCCCGGGCGCCCGTAGTAGTCGCGCTCGTGGGCGGCGCCCACGGCACCCAGGGAATTGAAGTTGAAGTGCGCGTTACGTGCCAAAAGAGGATCGAAGGTCCAGCGCATGGTGTGCTGGCCCCAGGCCAGGGCCACCTCGCGCTGGGCCAGCTTGAGGGCGCGGCCCACGCCCGCCCCCTGCAGGGCGGGATCCACCACGGCGGCCTGGGAGTAGTGGAAGTCAAGGCCCTCGCGGTCGCGGCCGGCGAAGCCATAGGCGAAGCCAACCAGGCGGCGGGGGGCCTGTCCGGTGGCGTCGGCGTAGACGCCGACGGTGGAACCACCGTTCTTGGCCAGGGCCGAGAGGAGGTTCGGGTTGAGGGAGAAATCCTTGGGCTGATACCGGAAAACTCGGGCGTACAGCTCGGCTGCCTCCAGGAGGGAGGCGGAGTCCGTGAGGCTTTGGATGCCTAGTCCGGCGGGAAGTGCTCCGCGGGAGTCGTCCACGATACGTTTCCTATGTTTGGACGGTTTGAGGAGGTTTCTCCGACAATATAAGCCCGTTGTGAGTCAGGCAAGAGTCCTATATGTTTCGTAAAACGGTTCCTTACAGGAGAGTGACATGAACCAGACGCCAGGCACCCCGTCCGCAGCGGATCTTGAGGCGGACGGCCCGCGCCTGCTGGAGCGGCTCCGGAGGCTGGTGAACCTGGAGAGTCCCTCCCGCGATGCTGAGGCCAGCGCCCGCATCAACGAGCTCCTGGCTGCGTGGTGGCGCGCGGCCGGCGCCGAGGTCACCCTGCACGTCACGCCCGCGGGAACGCACCTGGTGGCGGAGGTTCCGGGGCGCGGCGAACCCCTCCTCTTCGTGGGGCACAGCGACACCGTCTGGCCGGTTGGATCCCTGGACGGGGAGGTGCCGTGGCTGGTGGACGGCGACACCGTGGCGGGGCCCGGTGTGTTCGACATGAAGTCCGGACTCCTCGTCATGTTGGAGGCCGTGGATCGCCTGCGCGGCCGCGAGACCCAGCGCCGCGCTGTGCGCGTAGTGGTGGTGTGCGACGAGGAGATTGGTTCCCCGGAGAGCCGCCCCCTGCTTGAACGCTGCTGCCAGGGCGTGGTGGCGGCCATCGGCTTCGAGTCCCCGCACCCGGACGGCGCGCTGAAGGTGGGGCGCCGCGGAAGCACCCGCGTGCGGATCGCCGTGACAGGCAAGGCCGCCCACGCCGCGCTGGACCCGGACGGCGGCGCCTCCGCCATCGACGAACTGGTGGACCAGCTGGCGGCCGTGCGGGCCATCACGGGGGACCCCACACTGGCCTCCGAGGTGCTCTGCAACAGCGGCACCATCCAGGGCGGAACCCGCGCCAACGTGGTCTCCGCGCACGCCGAGGCCGAGCTGGGGCTACGCTTCATGGACGGCCGCACCGAGGAGCGGGTTCTCTCTGCACTGCGGGGTCTCACGCCCGTGCGCGAGCGCGCCCAGCTGGAGGTGGAGATCCTCAGCCACCGCCCGGCCTGGGCGCCCAGTGCGGGGGATACGGCCTTCGCTGGGACCCTTTCGCGTCTTGCCGCGGGCCTGGGGCTCACGCTCGAGGGGCGGCCCGCCGCCGGCGCCGGCGACACCAACCTGGTGGGCAGCCTGGGCATCCCCACCGTTGACGGCTTTGGGCCGGTGGGCGCCGGTGCCCACGCGGTCACCGAGCGGGCCTCCCTGGCCTCCATGCATCAGCGCGCCGAGCTGCTGGCACAGGTGCTGCTGGAGTTCTGAGGCCGGCGCGGTGCCCGTGTCCGCGTCTCCGCGGCCATGCACGTCGTTTCCTTCACCTCACGTGTCTATTGACCGGTGAACTGAAGGAAACGACGTGAGCGGCTCCGGAGTGGCGCGCTCACCAGGCGCGCGAGCCCTCCGATGCCTGCGGCAGCGCCGCCCCGCGAAGGCCAAGCAGGTACACCGTGCGGCGGCTCGTGGCCCAGGCCGCGTCGAACGCGCCCGCGGGGTACGTGCGAAGCCCCTCTTCCGGGGTGGTGCAGGCCGGGTCCGACACGCGCACGTTTCCGTCCGCGTCCAGCCCCAGCGCCACTAGCAGGTGCCCGGCGGTGGAGTAGTCCGCGCCCGGCATGTCCTCTTGGTTGAACGCCACCGAGCAGATCACCGGGAAGCCAGCGCACGTGAGCGTGCCGAGGTCCGCCAGCGAGCCAAGGCGAGTCACCACGGCGTCAAGCCCCAGGTGACCGGCTAGCGCCGCGTTGAAGCTCCAGTTGCCCGTGCCGGCGAAGGCCGGGTCGAACACGTGCGCAGCGGTCCACGGCACGCGCGGGTCGCCCTCCGTGGGCGGAACGTCCGTGCGGGGCATCTCCGCGGGAACTTCCACGCCCCACGCGTCCATCACCATGGCCAGCGACGTGGGCGAGCACCACACCGACCCGCCGCCGCCCAGATCCGTGCGCGGCTTGTGCTGCCGCTGCGAGAGCGGGCGCACGGCCGTCGTGGCGCCGGTGAGGGCTTCTTCTTGCCGAGCGCCGGTGATCGGGTTGGCTGCGTCTGCCGCCCCGGGCAGCGGGGTCTCCTCCTGCCCGACGCCGGTGGTCGGGTCCGTCGCCTCGCGTGCCACGGCCGCCGCGGGGTCCGGCGCGCTGAAGTGCAGGGCCGCCAGGGTGAGGGCCTCGTTGTCTGCGCTGAGGTTGGCTGGCTCGTTCAGCGTGATGCGCAGACGCGCAGCGGTGATGGCCTGGCCCGGGCGTGCCGTGAGCACATCAGTTTCCACCGTTGCGGGCCCAGCGTCGAGTTCCTCGGCGTCCCATCCCGTCGTGGCGTCCGCGCCATCACCCGCGGCAGTGCTGGTGCGCGTTGCTCCGTCCAGCGCGTCCCACCGGGCCAGCGCCAACCACGGGCCCCACATCCCGTGGGCATCGGCCGCGCTCACTTCGATGAGTGCCCCGGAAGCCGGAGTCAGGTTCCAGCTTGCAACCACTTGGTCCGCGTCGAAACCGGGGGAGAGCGGTGCGGAGGTCCAGGTGCGCCGCTTTGCGTCCCAGCCGTGGGCGGTGTCGGAGCGGAGCAGGGCGGAGTTGAAGGCGGGGGATGAGGCTGTCATGTGTCACGCAACTTTCGGAGGGTCCATGGCTGACGGAAGGATGATCCGTAACGGATCATCCGGTGTGGGACTCGCGCAGTCCAGCGGGCGGCACATCCCGTTCATGTGAATGCCACCCGTGGTTCTTCCAGATTCCGCAGTATCTAGGCGGATTTCGGCCACTAATTGGCATCGAAGTCCGCAGGATTTCATCTTTTACATGCTCGTAGTTGTGTTTCTGACGGGTAAAACTCAGGGCTGATCTGCTTCAAATGTGTTGACCAGGTCACATCACATGGGTTTGGATCGTCTCCATCGACCAGACATCCGTGGTGGATGTCTGGTCTCGACCGAAGGAATCACACCTCATGCGCACATCACCTCGCACCAGCACGTTCCAAAGGCTTTCCCGCACCCTGACCGCCGCGGCCCTGGTTGCCGCCATCCCGCTGGGCACGGCCGGCGCCGCGAGCGCCGCCTCGCTGCCGCAGGCGGTCACGGCCGAGTCCGCCGCGGCGACGTCGGGTGACAACGTCCTGCGTATCGCCACCTCCGGCTTCGTGGACAGCTTCAACCCCTTTATCTCCATCTACCTCCTGCCCACCAACTCGATTCGCTACATGTACGAGTCGCTGGTGCAGAACGGCCAGGAGGACGGCTCGCCCACCAAGGGCCTGGCGGATCACTGGGAGACCTCCACGGACGGCAAGACCTGGACGTTCACCCTGCAGGACAACCTCAAGTGGTCGGACGATCAGCCCATCACCTCCGCCGACGTGAAGTACACGTACGAGCAGATGATGACCGTTCCGGACCTGGGCACCGCCAACGGCAACCTGGTGCAGAACTTCAAGAGCGTTGAGACCCCGGACGACAAGACCGTGGTCATCAAGCTCAAGTCCTCCCAGGCCCCCAACCCGGGCGTGGAGATCCCGATTGTGCCCAAGCACATCTGGGAAAAGATCGATAACCCGGCGGACTTCAAGAACGAGGAAAACGTGGTGGGCTCCGGTCCATTCCTCCTGAAGTCCTACAAGGCCAACGAGTCAATCACCTTCACTGCCAATAAGAACTTCTGGCAGGGCGCCCCCAAGATCGACGGCCTGCAGTACATCTACTACACCAACTCGGATGCCCAGGTGCAGGCGCTGCGCTCCGGCGACGTGGACCTGGTGGCGGGCCTGACCCCCACGCAGTACAAGGCGCTTGAGGGTGCCGAGGGCGTCACGGTGCACTCCGGCGAGGGCCGCCGCTACTCCTCCATCTCCATCAACCCGGGCCTGAAGACCCGCACGGGTGAGTCCTTCGGTACCGGCAACGCCGCGCTGCAGGATAAGGAGGTGCGCCAGGCCATCCGCCTCGGCACCGACACCAAGACGCTGCTGGAGAAGGTCCAGGACAACCAGGGTGTGCTGGCTACCAGCTTCATCCCGGTGTCCTTCCCCAAGTGGACCCTCTCCACGGAGAACCCGGTGATCCAGAGCTACGATCCCGAGGCCGCCAAGAAGAAGCTTGAGGACGACGGCTGGACCGTTGGATCCGACGGCATCCGCGAGAAGGACGGCAAGAAGCTCAAGCTGCGCCTCCTGGTTGACTCCGAGGACTCCACCGAGCAGTCCATCGCGGAGTACTTCAAGCCGTGGATGAAGGAGATCGGCATCGACGTCGACGTGCAGTTGATGGCGCTCATCGAAATTCCCCAGAGTTGCTCATCGGAATTCCTCAGGTCGCGTGGTCAGGTTAGCGCAGGTTCG
>NZ_QQXK01000042.1 GCF_003575975.1 Galactobacter valiniphilus
GGAATTCGAACTCATCATGAACCCACCAGCCGCCCAAGCGGCCTAACCCCAACTGTCTCAATCCGTGCAGCAGTCCCCCGGGTGGCGGCGCGCGTCTCACATGCGCACCGAGACGGTCCTCGACGCGATCGAGATGGCCCGCTGGTCGAGAGGTCGTCACCACGAGGATCTGAGGTGTCACAGCGACGCGGGGTCTCAATTCACATCGATTCGCTACGGCGAACGACTCGCGGAGATCGGAGCGACGCCGTCGATCGGGACCGTCAGCGACAGCTATGACAACGCCCTGGCCGAGACCGTGAACGGGTACTACAAGACCGAACTCGTCCGCGGACCCGCACGCCCAGGCCCCTGGAAGACCGTCGAGGACCTCGAGCTCGCGACCCTCGGATGGGTGCACTGGCACAACACGCAGCGCCTGCACGGCTACCTCAGCGACGTTCCACCCGCCGAGTTCGAGCAGACGTTCTATGCTGGCCAAACCACCACCGATCAACTGGTGTGAATCAAATAGCGCGAGTCTCCATCAGACCCAGGGCGCTTCAGACCCAGGGCGCTTCAGAGCTTCGACGCTTCGGCGACGGTCTTGGCTTGGATTAGCTTCTTGGCAAGCTCGTAGGCGTTGGCCTTCGTGAGCTCTTGCTGCTGGGCGGCCGGAGCGGAGGGGCCGCGAGTGCGGCTCCTGCTCCGGCGGTCCCCGCCGTGAGGAGAACGCTGCCGGCGAGGACGGCGGCGGAGAGGCGTCGGGCGATGGTGTTGCCGTGCATGGATGACTCCTGGGGTGAATCCCGCCGATGACGAGAGGTGAGCTACATCACGTTGATGCGTCGAAGGTACACAGCAGGTGCCAAGAATGAAATGAAACCTTCAAAGATATGAAAGATGTTTTATGGACCGCCCGGTCAGTAAGCCCGAAACACGGGTCAATCTGGGCATGTGCTTCTCAAAAAATATGAAAGCCACAGCGTTACGAATGATGTCGACGGGGCGTGATTCGTGCAGGTGGGCGGTCGGCCGCGGAAGCCGAGCGCCGCGTGGGAACACGAAGGGCGCCCCACCGTGGGGTGGGGCGCCCTTCGAATCAGGCCTTCGCCGGCGCGGGTCAGTGACCCTCGGTCTTGAAGCGCTCGATCGACTCGGCGAGCTCCTTCTCGGCGGCGGCGCGGTCGGCCCAGCCCTCGGCCTTGACCCACTTGCCCGGTTCCAGGTCCTTGTAGCGGGTGAAGAAGTGCTCGATCTCGGCCTTCGTCCAGTCGTCGATGTCCTCGATCTCCTGGATGTGGTCGAAGCGCTTGTCGGCGGGGACGCACAGCACCTTGGCGTCCGGGCCGCCGTCGTCGGTCATGTTGAAGACGCCGATGGGGCGGGCCTCAACGATGACGCCGGGAACCAGGTCGACGCCCGGGATGTAGACCATGGCGTCCAGCGGATCGCCGTCCAGGCCCAGGGTGTTCTCGAAGAAGCCGTAGGCGGTGGGGTACTGCATCGGGGTGAAGAGGACGCGGTCCAGGCGTAGGCGGCCCGTCTCGTGATCCATCTCGTACTTGACGCGGGACCCGGCCGGGATCTCGATGGTGACGTCGTGTTCCATGGCTTCCTTCTCTTGGTGAGGTGTGCGGCAGGCCTCACGCGGGCTCCAGTCGTCGCCCGATAGCCTTGCACTGCTGGGGCCAGTCTACGTTCGGGGCCCGGGCTCCACAGAATGCACGCACGGAAGAAGAGGTCCACGGGTGGCACGGTTCCTGTCCCGAGGGGTGTGGCTCGTGGCGGTGCTCGCCCTCGCGGCCCCAGTGGGCTGGCACGCGCTCGGCACGCAGCCGGAGGCCCAGCTCCCGGCGGCGAGCCCCTCGCCCCTGCCCAGTGCGGCCGCCGAGCCCTTCGCCCCGCTCGGTGCCGACGCGCCGCTGCCCCACGGCGCCGCGCTCACCGCGGCCGTGGAGGCTGCCGTGAAGGGCAAGCACGGCGGTTACGCCGTGGCGGTGCAAGACGTCGCGACCGGCGAGACGCTCGTGGACCGCCAGGCGGCCACCCCGGGCGTCCCGGCCTCCAGTCTCAAGCTGCTCACGGGCGCCGCCGCGCTCGCCAGCTTCGAGCACGGACACCGCTTCACCACCTCGGTCACGGTTGATTCGGGGCATCGACTCCGCCTCGTGGGCGGCGGCGACGCTCTGCTCGGCGCAGGCGCCTCGCAGCCGGGCTCCGTGGCCGGGCATGCCGGCCTCGAGACGTTGGCCAAGCTCACGGTCGAGGCCCTCGGGAAGCTGGACAAGCTCGAGCGCAGCTACACCGTGCTCGCGGACACCTCGCTCTTCCCCGGCCCGGCGCTGAACCCGGACTGGACCGAGGACCTCATCACGACCAACAACATCACCGAGGTGCAGACCCCGGTGATCAACGCCGGCCGGGCCTCGGCCTCCCACACCTCGGCCGTGGTGCGGCAGCCGGCCAACGCGGCACTGGCGGCCTTCGTGAAGGCACTCACGGAGCAGGCCAAGGCCGCCAAGCTGGAGACCGAGTTCACGGCAGGCGGGCAGACCGGCAAGGACGAGCACGCGAGCGAGCTCGCCTCGGTGGAATCCGCCACGCTGCTGGAGCAGCTGGGCTACATGGAGGCCCACTCCGACAACTTCATGGCCGAGACCTTCGGCCGACTCGTGGCCGTGCAGCGCGGTGCCACCGGTAGCCTGCCGCACGCCCGCGAGCAGGTCACAGCCGCCGTGAAGGCGCTGGGGGTCGACACCACGGGGCTGTCCATGGCCGACACCTCGGGCCTGGCCGCCACCAATAAGGTCACGCCGGTCACGCTCGCCAGCCTGCTCACGCATGCCGCCGCGAGCAACAATGCAGATCTGCGCGAACTCGCCACGCTGCTTCCCGTCTCCGGAGCCACGGGAACGCTGGCCGGACGGCTCAAGGGGGAGGCAACCACGGGGCTCGTGCGTGCCAAGACGGGCACCCTCGCGGCCGTCGTCTCCCTCTCCGGCTACGCGACCACCGCGGACGGGCGCCTCCTGAGCTTCTCCGTCATGGCCTCGGGCGTCCAAGGCGCGCTGACCGAGGCCCGCGGTGTGGCTGACACGATCGCCGCGGCCCTCCTGAAGTAACCCCGCCGAGGGAGGCCGGCGACTCATAGCCGCTTCCCGGCGACCTTGGAGCGGCGGCGTGATGAGATAAGGGCATGAACGCCTCCGCCCTGCCGCCCACCGCCGCCGCGAGCGCGGCCACGCTGGCCCCGTCCGCGTCCGGCACCGCCGCCCCCGCGGCGACCGGGCCCGGCGGCCTGGTGCGCTGGGGTGTCGCGGCGTCCACCGCCCGCACGCTGGCCTCGGCCGGCCCGCGCCTCGAGCCCGGAGAGGGGGCGCGCATCGTCGAAGAGATCCGGGCCGCCGCCGCCGCGGGCGTGGAGCACGTCTACCGCATCACGGGCCTGGAGTCGGCGCACGAGCTGCGCGATTCCGAGGTGCTGGTCGTTGACCGCGCCGGCTGGGCCACGGCCGCCGTCAACGGCTTCCGGGAGATGCTGGAGCCTGGCCTCAAGCAGGTGCTCGGCGACCGCTTCCCGCAGGGGCTTCCCATGAGTCTCAAGCTCGGCGGCTACGGCGTGGGCGCCGAGATGGGCGGCCTCGTGACCTTCCTCGCAAGCCACGTCCTGGGTCAGTACGACGCCTTTAGCGTCTCGTCCACCGCACCCGGCGGTCGCCTCCTGCTCGTCGCGCCCAACATCGTGCAGGTGGAGCGCGCGCTCTCCGTGGAACCGGCCGACTTCCGCCTGTGGGTGGCGCTGCATGAGCAGACGCACCGCGTGCAGTTCGCCGCCGCCCCGTGGTTGCGCGAGTATCTGCGCGAGCAGATCACGGAGCTGATGGACGGGCTCATGTCGCTGCCCACCTCGCTGCGCGAGCGGCTCAAGAGCCTCACGGGTTCGGTGCGGCAGGACGCGGAGGCGCCGCAGGGCGGCGCCGGGCAGGATCCAGCGCACGACGGCGGCGGTATGGGTTTGCTTGACCTGGTCACCGGCCCACGCGAGAAGGAGGCGCTCTCCCGGGTCACGGCGGTCATGTCCCTTTTGGAGGGACATGCCAACGTGGTCATGGATTCGGTGGACGCCTCCGTCGTTCCCACCGTCAAGACCATTCGCCAACGCTTCGAGGGGCGCGGGACGGAGCGCTCGGCGCTCCAGAAGCTGATCATGCGAGTGATCGGCATGGCCGCCAAGCAGAAGCAGTACCAGGACGGCGCGCGCTTCGTCCGCGCCGCCGTGGACGAGCTGGGGATGGAGGGCTTCAACGCGGTGTGGCGGGGCCGCGAGATGCTTCCCACCGAGGCCGAGTTGCACGAGCCCCGGCTCTGGGTGGAGCGGGTGAGCGCGGACGCGTAACCGCCCGGCCGGACGAAGAGCGGAAGGGCCGAAACTTTATATACGCAAGCGGGAATGAAGGGGTAGAGGTGGCCAAGAAGAGGTGGCCGCGCGGGCAGCACAACTCGCTGACCGCGGCGCGAGAGGCCGTGCGGGGGCACCTCCCCGCCGGGCTTGGATACCTCGTGGCCGTCTCCGGCGGCGCCGACTCCCTGGCCCTCGCCGCGACCCTCGGCTGGGCGCTGGGCGAGGGGCTCATCGACGGCCCCGTGGGGGCCGTCATCGTTGATCACGGACTGCAGCTGGGCAGCGCGGAGGCCGCCGCCGAGGCAGCGGCGGCGTGCCGCGAAGTGGGCCTGGACCCCGTGATCGTGGAGCGCGTGGAGGTGGAGGGCCACGGCGAGGCCGCCGCCCGCACCGCGCGCTACGAGGCCCTCGAGGCGGCGCGTGAGCGCGTCGGTGCCGACTTCCTGCTCACCGCCCACACCGCCGACGACCAGGCCGAGCAGGTGCTCCTGGGCCTGGCCCGCGGCTCCGGCACGCGTTCGCTGGCCGGGATCCCGGCCCGCCGTGCGCGGGTACTGCGGCCCTTTCTGGAGCTGCGTCGCAGCGACACCGAGGCGGTCTGCAAGGCCCACGGGCTGAGCTTCTGGGTGGATCCCACCAACGCGAGCCCCGAGTTCCTGCGCAACCGCGTGCGCCACGAGCTGCTGCCCGCCCTGCGCGAGGTGCTCGGTGAGGGGATCGACGACGCGCTCGTGCGCACGGCTCGACTCGCCGCGCAGGACGCCGAGCTGCTCGACCGGCTCGCCGAGGAACTCGTGGAGGACGCAGCCCGGGCGAGCGAACCCACCGTTCTCGGCGAGGCGGGGGACCGCGTGGCAGGCCGCGCCCCGCTCGTGTGGGACCTGGACCGCCTGCTGATCCGCGACGCACCGGCCGCCCTGCGCTCGCGGGCCCTGCGCCAGGCGGCGATGGCCGTGGGTGGCAGGGCCCCCAACGCCGAGCGCACAGCGGCCCTCGAGCGGCTCGTCGCCGGCGTCGGCAGCGCCGGTCCCGTGCAGCTGAACGGGCGCGTGTCGGTGACGCGCGAGCGCCTCGGCGACGGACGCGCCGTCGTGCGTTTCAGGGGACTGGCCTGACCGCCCTCTAGGGCGCTTCCACCCACGGTCCGTGGCCCATGGGGCCACCGAACGTGGCATCCTTAGGGGTGGGCCTCCCGTCCCCAGGGGCGCCCGAACCCACCCCAAGAGCAGGAGTAAATCGCGTGGATGCGAACGACGTCACCGGCGACCTTGAGCACGTGCTGCTGACCAAGGAAGAGATCCAGCAGGTCGTCAAGGACCTGGCCGCGCAGATCGACCGCGATTACGCGGGCCGCGACCTGCTCGTGGTGGGCGTGCTGAAGGGCGCCGTGATGATCATGGCCGACCTCGTGCGCGAGCTGCACAGCCACGTCACCATGGATTGGATGGCCGTGTCCTCCTACGGCTCCGGCACGCAGTCCTCCGGTGTGGTCCGGATCCTGAAGGACCTGGACACCGACCTCATGGGTAAGGACGTGCTCATCGTCGAGGACATCATCGACTCCGGTCTGACCCTGTCCTGGCTGCTCTCCAACCTGCGTTCGCGCGGCCCCGCATCCGTCGAGATCTGCGCCCTGCTGCGCAAGCCCGAGGCCGCCAAGGTGGAGATCGACGTCAAGTACGTCGGCCGCGACATCCCCAACGAGTTCGTGGTCGGCTACGGTCTGGACTTCGCCGAGAAGTACCGCAACCTGGACTTCGTGGGCACCCTGGCGCCCCACGTGTACGCCTGATTCTCGAGGTTTCCGACTCGCTGAAGGCGGGCCGAGCGGCCGCGTCCCCCGTGCAACGGGAGGGCGCGGCCGCCGTCGTTTTCCTGTGTGCCGCGATACGCCCGGCGCGAACCGGGAACTGAAGCCGCGCGCCGATCGTGTATCAAAGGGTGAGGGGGAGTGTGCACGCTCCCCTAGGAGCGGGACCGCGGCGAGCGGGACCCGCCTGAGCAGGAGGGACGCGGCCGGATCACGGCCCCACACATGAACGCGAAGACAACGCAGAAGAAGAAGCTGCACCAGACCTGGTACTTCTGGGCCATCCTGGGCGGCCTCGGCGTGCTGCTGGGCCTCTCGCTCCTGCTGACCGGTTCGAGCAACCGCATCCCCACGAGCCAGGGCCTCGAGCTGCTCTCCAACGGGCAGGTCACCAAGGCGCAGATGGACGACGACGGCCAGCGCGTCACGCTGACCACCAAGGACGACGTCTCCTTCGAGGAGCGCAACCTCGGCAAGACCGTCACCTTCTACTACTCCACGGCCCGCGCCACGGAGGTGGCCAAGGCCATCGACGCCGCGAACCCGAACGACGGCTTCAACGACCAGCCGCAGACGAGCAACTGGCTGCTCTCCATGCTCAGCCTGCTCCTGCCGTTCGTCATCATCATCGGCCTGTTCTGGTTCCTCATGAGCCGCGCGCAGGGCGGCTCCGGCAAGGTCATGCAGTTCGGCAAGTCCCGCGCCAAGCTGGTGAACAAGGACATGCCGCAGGTGACGTTCAAGGACGTCGCCGGCGCCGACGAGGCCGTCGAGGAGCTCCAGGAGATCCGCGAGTTCCTCGCGGAGCCCGCCAAGTTCCAGGCCGTGGGCGCCAAGATCCCACGCGGCGTGCTGCTCTACGGCCCGCCAGGCACGGGCAAGACCCTGCTCGCCAAGGCCGTGGCCGGCGAGGCTGGCGTGCCCTTCTTCTCCATCTCCGGCTCGGACTTCGTCGAGATGTTCGTCGGCGTGGGCGCCTCCCGCGTGCGCGACCTCTTCGAGCAGGCCAAGACCAACGCCCCCGCCATCGTCTTTGTCGACGAGATCGACGCCGTCGGTCGCCAGCGCGGCGCCGGCGTGGGCGGCGGCAACGACGAGCGCGAGCAGACGCTGAATCAGCTCCTCGTGGAGATGGACGGCTTCGAGGGAGACTCCAGCGTCATCCTCATCGCGGCCACCAACCGCCCCGATGTGCTTGACCCGGCGCTCCTGCGCCCGGGTCGCTTCGATCGGCAGATCCCCGTGGAGGCCCCGGACCTGAAGGGCCGCGAGCAGATCCTGCGCGTGCACGCGCAGGGCAAGCCGCTCGTGCCCTCCGTTGACCTCAACGCCGTCGCCAAAAAGACCCCGGGCTACACGGGCGCCGAGCTCGCCAATGTCCTCAACGAGGCCGCCCTGCTCACGGCCCGCTCGAACGCCCAGCTCATCGACGACCGTGCGCTGGACGAGGCGATTGACCGCGTCATGGCCGGCCCGCAGAAGCGCACGCGCCTCATGAAGGAGCACGAGCGTCAGGTCACGGCCTACCACGAGGGCGGTCACGCGCTCGTGGCCGCCGCGTCCCGCCACTCGGCGCCCGTCACCAAGGTGACGATCCTGCCGCGCGGCCGCGCCCTCGGCTACACCATGGTGGTGCCGAGCGAGGACAAGTACTCCGTGACGCGTGAGGAGCTGCTGGACCAGCTCGCCTACGCCATGGGCGGCCGCGTGGCCGAGGAGATCGTGTTCCACGATCCCTCCACGGGCGCGTCGAATGACATCGAGAAGGCCACCTCCACGGCCCGCAAGATGATCACCGACTACGGCATGTCCTCCCGCGTGGGCGTCGTAAAGCTCGGCAGCGAGAACACCGAGCCCTTCATGGGCGGCGGCATGGGTTCCGGACGCGACTACTCCGAGGGCGTCGCCGTGACGGTGGACTCCGAGGTGCGCCAGCTCATGGACACCGCGCACCACGAGGCCTACCTGGCGCTCACGGCCAACCGCGAGATCCTCGATCACCTGGCCTCCGAGCTCCTGGAGAAGGAGACCCTGGGCCAGAAGGAACTCGAGGTCATCTTCAAGGACATCGTGAAGATCCCCGAGCGCCGCACGTGGCTCTTCAACGAGGAGCGCCCCGGCCAGGACCTGCCGCCCGTGCGCGCCGCCCGCGACGTCGCCGCGGACCCGCAGGGCGTCCACGCCGCCACCGAGGCGGGCGCCGGCGCCGCGGCCCCGGGCCACGCGCCCGAGGTCATCGCCGAGCCCGTCCCCGAGGCGCCCACCCAGGTGATCCTGGACCCGGCCCAGGGCGAGCCAGGCAGCGAGCTGCCGCCGGCCGGCCCGGGCGAGCGCGGCTAAGCCTCACCCGACACGACGCCGCCCGCCCCACCGGGGCGGGCGGCGTCGTGCTGTGTCCGGGGCGCGGCGAGGCATGCCGCGTGCGGAGCGGGTCACGCGTCGTCGGGCTTTGAGGCCCGTTCTGCGCTTTGACGCGCGAAAACCCCGCCTCACAGCGGATTCCTCGCCTCAGCGCGGTGCGTCGCCAGCGCACGGCGGCGCGTGGCCTGGGTGGGTGCCTGGCGTTCGTCTCACGGCGCAACCCGGGCCGCCCCCCCGGGCGCACGCCGTAGGATCGAGAGCGTGAGCACCTCCCACAATGACTTCGAGACGATTCCCGCGAGCACGCTGATCGACCCCAACATCGATCAGCCGCGCATCGCCGCGGCCGTGCGGGAAATCCTGCTGGCGGTCGGCGAGGACCCGGACCGCGACGGCCTGCTGGAGACCCCGGCGCGCGTTGCCAAGGCCTACGCCGAGGTCTTCGCCGGGCTGCACCAGGACCCGGCCGAGCTGCTCTCCACGACCTTCGACATCGACCACCAGGAACTGGTGCTCGTGAAGGACATCCCCTTCTACTCCACGTGCGAGCACCACCTGGTGCCCTTCCACGGCCGCGCCCACGTTGGCTACATCCCCGGCGATTCCGGCAAGGTGACGGGTCTGTCCAAGCTGGCGCGCCTGGTTGACCTCTACGCGCGCCGCCCGCAGGTGCAGGAGCGCCTCACCACGCAGATCGCCGAGGCGCTGGAGGAGAACCTGCACCCGCGCGGTTCCATCGTGGTGGTGGAGGCCGAGCACCTGTGCATGTCCATGCGCGGCGTGAAGAAGCCGGGCTCCACGACCACCACGTCGGCCGTCCGCGGCCAGCTGCGGGAGACCGCCACCCGCGCCGAGGCCATGAGCCTCATCCTCGGCCGTTAGCGGCGCTAGCCCGGCCCCGAACACCGCCACCGCCTTCCTCAGAACCCGAGAAACCGAAAGGAAGCCATGAGCCTCGCCGCCACCCCCGGTACTGGTCCAAACACCTTCCCCATTCCTGTGATTCGCAAGCGCCCGGCGCGCGCCGCCTGGGCTGAGCTGCCGCAGGATCGCACGCTGGTCATGGGCATCCTCAACGTCACGGCGGACTCCTTCTCCGACGGTGGCCGCTACCTCAACGCCGACGACGCCATCAACCACGGCCTCGAGCTGGTACGCGCGGGGGCCGACATCATCGATGTGGGCGGGGAGTCGACGCGCCCGGGCGCCGACTTCGTCCCGCAGGAGGAGGAGCTCGCGCGCGTGCTCCCCGTCGTCACGGCGCTCGTCGCGACGGGCGCCGTGGTCTCGGTGGACACCACGCATGTGGAGACGGCGCGCGCCTGCATTAAGGCCGGCGCGCACCTCATCAACGACGTCTCCGGGCTGACCCATGAGCCAGGGATGCCCGAGCTCATCGCCGAGACCGGCGTGCCGTACGTGCTCATGCATCGCCGCGGCGATCAGCAGAGCATGGATTCCCTCGCCGACTACGCGGACACCGTCGCGGATGTGACGGCGGAGCTGCTTCAGCTGCGCGATCGCTTCGTGGCCGCCGGCGTGAAGCCGGAGCAGATCATCCTGGATCCGGGCGTGGGCTTTGCCAAGAACGCGGCCCAGAACTGGGAGCTGCTCGGCGCCACGGAGCACTTCGCCTCGCTCGGTCACCGCCTGCTCGTGGGCACCTCGCGCAAGCGCTTCCTCGGTTCCCTGCTGCAGGATCAGGGCCTGCCGAGCGATCCTTTGGACCGCGACGCCGCCACGGCGGCCACGACGGCGCTCGGCGCCCGGGCGGGCGCCTGGGCCGTCAGGGTGCACGACGTCGCCGCCTCGCGTGACGCGGTCCGCGTCGCCTCGGCGTGGGGCCAGGGAGGGAAGGCGTGATGGCCGTGTCCCCGGCCCACGACACCATCACCGTCACGGGCATCACCGCGACGGGTTTCCACGGCGTCTTTGAGCACGAGAAGCGCGACGGCCAGACCTTCCGCGTGGACCTCACGCTGCACACCTCCACCCGCGTGGCCGCCGCGAGCGACGATCTGCGCGACACGATCGACTACGGCGCGCTGGCCCAGGCGGTCGTCGCCGAGATCGAGGCCGGCCCCTACGACCTCATCGAGAAGCTGGCCGGCGTCATCGCCGATCGGGTGCTCTCCGAGTTCGACCCGGCGGGCGTGACCGTGAGCGTGCACAAGCCGCAGGCCCCCGTTCCCGTGCCCTTCGACGATGTGGTCATCACGATCCACCGGGAGCGCGCATGAGCGCCGCCGGGAGCGCCGCGGGGAACGCGTCCGAGCGGGAGGCGCTGGAGACGGCGCCGGCCCGCCCCGTCATCGCCGTGCTGGCGCTCGGCTCCAATCTGGGCGCCTCGGCCGAGACGTTGAGCGAGGCGATCGCCGAGCTCGGCGCCGCCGGGGGCGTGGAGGTCGTCGCGGAGTCCCCGCGCGTCGTCACGGCGCCCGTGGGCGGGCCCGCCGACCAGCCCGACTACCTCAACCAGGTCATCGAGGTGCACACCACGCTGGCGCCGCTTGAGCTCCTGGCGCTCGCGCACCGCGTGGAGCAGGCGCACCACCGCGAGCGGATCGTGCGCTGGGGTCCGCGGACCCTGGACATCGACATCATCACTTTCGGAACGCTCACGAGCGCCGACGAGGAGCTCACGCTGCCGCACCCGCGCGCCGCGGAGCGCGGCTTTGTCCTGGTCCCGTGGTCCTGGATGGATCCGGGCGCCTTCGTGGGCGGCAAGAGCGTGTTCGAGCTGGCCGAGTTGGCGGAGGACGCCCCTGGCGTGCGCGCCTATCAGCCTGCCGCGCCGGCAGAGGACACCGGACGCTCATGAGCCAGCTGCGCCCGCTCTTCCTTCTCATCCTCGCCGTGGTGGCGGGGCTGCTGGGGGACATCGTGTCCGTGCTGGCGACCCTGCGGGGCTGGCCCGCGCCCGTCATGCACTGGGTTTCGCTCGTGACGCTCCTGGCCGTTGCGGCGGGCGTCGTCGTGGGCGGCTGGCGCGTCTATCGCACGCGAAACCGCACGGCCAAGCGCGCCATCTCCCCGCTCGTGGCCTTCCGCGTGCTGCTGCTCGCGCAGGCGGCGGCCTACGCCGGCGCGGCGCTGGGCGGCTGGCACGCCGGCGTCTTGGTGGACCTCGTGTCCGGCGGCGGCTTCGGCTCCGGCGCGAGCTGGGCCGCACTGGTCCAGGTGATCGGAGGCGTCGTGCTCGTGGCCGTGGGCTTTGTGGTGCAGGCGTGGTGCAAGATTCCGCCGGAGGACTCCTCCGGCCAGGGGGACAAGGGGACCGAGGGTGTCGAAGGCGCTCATTGATCCGCCGGGGGATTGGGAGCGCGTCTCGCCGCGCCTCGTCGCCGTGCAGGAGATCAGCAACCTCATCACCTCCGTGATCTTCCTGGCAGTGGTGGCCGCGCCGCTCTTGCTGCGCAGGCTCGAGGTGTGGCCCGGCTACCCCGAGTGGATCAGCTGGGCCCTCGGCGCGCTGGTGCTGCTCTTCGGCGCGATCGAGGCGATCGTGGTGCCCTTCCGCGTGCGCAACATGAGCTACGCGCTGCGAGCCGACGATGTCTGTGTGGCCCGCGGCGTGATCTTCCATCAGAGCGAGGTCATCCCCTACGGCCGCATCCAGTACGTGGACGTGAAGGCCGGGCCGCTCCTGCGCGCCTTCGGCCTGTGCGTGCTGCAGGTGCACACCGCCTCGCCCGACGCCCATCCGCGGATCGACGGGCTGCTCCGTGAGGACGGCGAACGCCTCCGCGACGAGCTCGCGCGCCGCGGTGAGGAGAGGCTGGCGGGGCTGTGAGCGGCGCCGTCGAACCGGGCCCCGAGGCGGGCGGCGCGGAGGCAGAGGTCCCGTGGCAGCGCGTCCACCCGGCCACGCCCTATCTGCGCGGCTGGCTCGCGATCGTGGTCATCTTCTTTGCGGCCGGCCGCCAGTGGCTGGACGGCCTCTTTGCCCCGGACGGGCTGCGGGACGTCCGTTCGGCCCTGCCCTGGATCGTGGGCGGCGGGCTGGGCGTCCTGGCGCTCGTCGTCGCGGTGTTCTGGGTGCAGTGGCGCTTCATGAGTTACCGCGTGACGCCCAAGCATGTGCAGCTGCGCCGCGGCGTCCTCATGAAGCAGGAGCGCGAGGCGCGCCTCGACCGCGTCCAGGCCGTGGACATCGCGCGCCCGCTGCTGCCGCGCCTGCTCGGTCTCTCCGAGCTGCGTTTCGAGGTGGCGGACGGCGGCGAGTCCGCCCTCAAGCTCGAGTTCCTCAAGGCAGCCGACGCGGAGGCGCTGCGCGTGCGGATCCTCGCGCTGGCCGCCGGGGCCCGGCACGACGCCGCCGGGCCGGGTCGGGCTGCGTGGCCCGCCCCCGGCCCGGGGCCTGGCTCCTCCGGCGCGGCGCCGCTCGGCTCGGCGCCGCTCGGCGCCGACGCGCCGGGCGTCTCGGACCTCAGCGTCACCGGACACCCGGGCGACCGGGGCGCGGGTCCCGACCCCGCGCCGTCGGGCACCCCTGAACCGTTCAGCGGGCCCCGGACCGAGAGCGCGGCCGCGGCGTGGGCGCGCCGCGCCGCCGAGGACTTCGCGGGGCACGACCCGGCTGGCCGCGTGAGCGGCGGGACCGAGGACGAGCGCATCGTGGCGCAGGTGCCGGTGGGGCGCCTCGTCGGCTCGCTGCTGCTGGCCGTGGGGCCGTGGGTCGCGCTCCCGCTCATCGCGGCGATCGTGGCGCTCACCTGGGTCGGCTGGGGTCCGGGCGTGTTTGCGCTCGTGCCCATCGTGCTGGGTGGCCTCGCCGGCTTGTGGGGCTCGTTCAATCGCGACTTCGGCTTCCGCGCCGCGGTGTCCGCCGACGGGCTGCGCCTGCGCCACGGGCTGACGAACAGCAACCACCGCACCGTCCCGCCCGGGCGCGTGCAGGCGGTGCGGCTGCGCCGGCCGTGGCTCTGGCGGCCCTTCGGGTGGGTCAGCGTGCAGGCGAACATCGCGGGCTACGGCAACGAGCAGTCCGGCGACACCGCGGGCCGCTCCGTCATGCTGCCCGTGGGGACGCTCGCCGACGCCGCTGCGGTGCTCGCCGTGCTCCTGCCCGAGCCGGGCACGCCGGACCCGGGCGGGCTGCTGCGCGAGGGGCTGGAGGGTTCCTCGCGTGAGGCCGGCTTCGAGTGTTCGCCCTCCTCGGCCCGCGTCCTCTCGCCGTGGGCGTGGGGGCGGCAGGGCTTTACCGTGACCGAACGCGTGCTGGCCGTGCGCACGGGGCGGCTTGGACGAGACCTGGTGCTGGTTCCGCACGAGCGCACGCAGGGCATGCGTGCAGTGCAGGGGTGGCTTGCCCGCTCGCTCGGGGTCGCCGAGGTGAGCCTGTCCACCACGGCCGGCCCGGTGAACACCGGGATCCCCAACGTCGCGGCGGCCACCGCCGGGGGGTTGCTGGACGGGCAGGTGGCGCGGGCAGTGGCCGCGGCAGCCCGCGACGACACGAATCATTGGCTGGTGGCCCGCACGGGCCCCGGCGCGCATCCTCGGGAGGACACGGCATGAGCCGTCCAGGCAGGCTCGGCTTCGGCATCATCGGCGCCGGCCGAGTGGGTCCCGTGCTCGGCGCGGCGCTGCGCGCCGCCGAGCATGCGGTGGTGGGCATTCACGCCGTCTCCGAGGATTCGGTGGAACGGGCCGAGGCGATGCTCCCCGGCGTCCCCGTTCTGGAGATTCCGGAGCTGCTGCGGCGCAGCGAGGCGGTGCTCCTGGCGGTGCCGGATGACGCGTTGGGTCCCTTGGTCGCTGGCCTCGCCGCCGGCGGCCACTGGCGGGCAGGGCAGCTCGTGGTGCACACGAGCGCGCGCTTCGGCGTGGACGTGCTGACGCCGGCTCGCGAGGCAGGGGCGATTCCCTTGGCGATCCACCCGGCCTTCTCCTTCACGGGCACGAGCTTGGATCGTGGCCGCCTGGCCGAGGTCAGCTTTGGTGTGACCTCGGACCCGCTCATGCTGCCCGTGGCGCAGGCGCTGGCCGTGGAGTTGGGTGGGGAGCCCGTGGTGATCGAGGAGGAGGACCGCGCGCTCTACGCTGCGGCGCTGCAGCTCGCCTCCGAGCCGATCGGTGCCGTGGAGGCCATGGCCTGGGAGGCGCTGTCCTCGATGGGGGTCGAGGACCCGTCGCGGGTGTTGGCCCCGCTGCTGCGCTCCGGGGTGGAGAACGCGCTCATGGCCGGGCCGGCGGCTTACCGGGCGGCGGCGTTGGCGGCGGAGCCGGGACGGGTGGAATCAGCCGTGCGTGCGTGGGGCCGGTACTCGGCCTCCGCCACCGGGGCAGCCGGGGACGGTGCGGAGTCCGGGGCTTACGCAGCCCTGGTCAGGGCCGCCACGGCGCGGGCCGTGCGCCGAGGCGAGATCACGCCCGAGCGCGCCGGAGCCGTGCTGGACGCCCTGGCCTGGTAGGCGCGGGGTCTGCGTGGAGTCGGAGGCTTAGTTCCAGCGGTCGGTGGCCGCCCGGAGGAGCGGGCCAACGGCTCCGAGTTCGGCCATCACGGAGGCGACGGACTGGCCCACGGCCGTCTGCGACACCAGCCCCGCCGACTGGCCGGCGTACACGGGAGCCGCCGAGGCGTCTCCGGCCACCCGCGCGGCGGTGACGCGCTCACGGAGGCGCTGCGCCGCGTCGTCGTGCCTCTCCAGGGCCGCGCGCAGCTCCTCCTGGCGGGGCGCCCATTCGGCGGCCACCGGGTTGTTGAGGGCGCGGCCGCCGTACTCGCCCGGCCAGGGAAGGCCGAGGGCGAGGTCGAAGACCGAGGTATAGACGGTGTCGTCCAGGCCGGCCGCGGCGATCGCGTCCCGGAGCCGAGGCGCAAAGAGCGATTCGGCGCAGGGGAGGAAGCGGGTGCCGACCCAGGCGCCGGCCGCGCCAGCCGCCAGCACGGCGGCGACGCCCTGAACCGTGGCGATGCCGCCGGCCGCGAGCACCGGCTTGGACCCGACGGCAGGGAACCCGGCGCCGGGTTGCGCGTGCCCGGACGGAGCGGAGCCGGACGCGGTGAGCCGCGAACGCTCGAGGGCGTATTGAAGGAGCGGCAGGGTGGCCGCCTCGTTGAGGCCGTGGCCGCCGCCCTCGGCCCCGCGCACCACCACGACGTCGATGTGGGGTTCGGCGAGGGCGGCGCGGACCTCGGCCGCTGTCCCCACCTGCACCGCCACCACGGCGCCCGCCCGGGCGGCGATGGCCGCGGGCACCGTGGGGTCGCCCGCGGCCAGGGCGATCACCGGCGGGTCAAACTCGAGCGCGCGGTGGAGGGCGGCGTTGTTCTCCAGGGCCAGGGACCATGCCATGAGGCCGACGCCCCAGGAACCGGTGCGTGCCGCGCCTGAGGCCGCTCCGGGCGTCGACGCCGGGCCGGCCGTGGAAGGCCCCGGACCGGCTGGCTCGCTGCCGGGCAGGGCGGAGCCGTCGGCGCGGGCCAGCTCAGCAGCTAGGCCGAGCTCCCGGCTCACAAGACCGTCGGAGGCGCCGTGGCCCACCGCCACAAAACCGAGCCCTCCGCTGCGGCGCACGGCGGTGGCCATGGCCCCGCCGGCTGCGCCGGCCATGGGGGCGTTGATCACCGGGTGGGTCAACCGCAACGCAGCCCAACGCTCTTGATGGGGGACGGACTCTGGTGCGGAGGGCATCGTCATGGCTCTAGTGAACTCCACGCCGGCGCGTGGAAGAAGGGCGAAGGAGGCCACGCTCATTCACGCCTTGGCCAATAAGCATTCAATGCATCAGCAATTGAATTACATGGGTGTAGTTATGAACTGGCTCACGACGCGACCGTGACCGCCGGGCCCGGGGCCCACCGACGGCGCCTCGACGGAGCAGGATCCGCGGAATCATGCGGATTTCGGCAGCACTGAGGGCGGGAAGACGGGGGGAGTCCTCGATTTGGCTCTTGCGTGAACCTCGTGTAAGGTTTTCTCTTGTCGCCGCGACGATCTGGGAAACCGGAACGGACGCAGCGGCCAAGAATCTGAAGCTTCATTGTAGTGATCCTGGTTGTTTGGGCTGGGGGTAGCTGGTGGGGTGTTCGTTGTTTGAGAACTCAATAGTGTGCCAAGTTTGTTGACACCGTTTTTTATTTGAAATGGTGTTGCTTGCCGTCCTCACCCCGTGAGGGCGATGTGAGCGATAGCCATGGAACAAATTGAT
>NZ_QQXK01000043.1 GCF_003575975.1 Galactobacter valiniphilus
AGGGCCTCGACGTCCCTCACCCCGCAGCCCAACTCACACCGGCGCGCCGCTCACCCCCACCGCAAGTAGGAAGAGCCACACTGTCTGGGTCGCGCTCGTTGAGTTGCTGGGCCAGCCGAGTCTTACCGATCGTGTTCGGAGCGTAGATCAGGGCACTACATGAATCGCCGAGGCCCCTTAATACATCGTCCGCCAAGCTCGCGACTGTTTCATGAAGCCGCGTCATCTAAACGGCCCCCTCGAACGTCAGCAGCTTGTCACGGTAGTACTCATACTGCTTACGCCGCGCAGCAAGCTCAGCGGGGAGGCCAACACTCAGGTCGTTCACCAGAGCATCGAACTTATCGAGCAAAGTAGTGACACGCTCTTGTTCATCTAGGCTTGGCACTGGCAGAAGCACCCTCCTTAGCGACGCCATGGAGACGCTCGCAACAGTGGAACCGTCCGCAGCACCAAGAATGCGCTGGCGTATTACCGAGGAACGCAAGAGGTGAATTAGAAACCTTGAGGAAATCTGGTCACGCTTCGGCGTCAATGCGTAGACCCCTTCCTTGATATTCCAGTTAGTTGGTTCCTCTTCGACCAGTGCAGTTCGTCCGATAGTTCCTGTACCAGAGAACAGGACGTCGCCAATCTGAAGTCGCGACCGGGTCTGAATCCGAGCCAGGCCTTCATCATCGACAAGATCAGTTTTATCTGTAGGAACTATCTTGAAGCCAGCAAGTTCGCGCACTGTTATGTACTGGTTCGCAGCACCGGGAGCATTCAACTTGAAGTTCTGGCGCGGATTGAGCCCGGTGCGTAGATTGTGAATCACGTCACCCAAGGGCACAGTACGAACAGTGTCCCCAAAGCTGAGAGCCTCGTCCCGATAATGCTCATACTGGCGGCGGCGGGCTTCCAGCTCCGCTTCCAGCTCCGCTTCCAGCTGAGTGAACTTATCCAATACTCGCACGATCTCCCGCTGCACCTCGAGAGGCGGCACGGGGATTCGCACCTTCATGAGCTGTTTCGCGGAGACGTCAATAACCTTCGTTCCTGTAGCGAGCGCCTTCTTCTGCACGAAGAACGACTCGGATTGGAACCAGTACGAAAGGTACTTCGGATCCTCGCGGTGCTTGATCACGGTGGCATGCCCGCCGGTGACGATCGGCTCGTCACCAAGCCACGCGACGGCCTTGCCTACATCCTCGACGTTCTCGCTCGTGTTCGTGATGATGATGTCACCCGGCTCAGCCTTGGCGAGCTTCGTAGCCGTCTCGGGGGAGACGAAAGAGATCGTCTTAGTAGTCCAAACTCTGTACCGCGTGTAGATCTGGCCATAGTGAATCGCACCGACACCTTGATCGGTGAGATCCGTTTTCGGCATACCATTGCCGCGCACGAGCCGCGCGATGTCTCCGAGCGTCTTGAACTCGACTCCCTGTGGAGCGAGCTCTTCGATCAGCTCGTCGATGCGGCTCACTTCGTGCCCTCCAGGTCAGCGACGATCTCGTCGATGGATGCGCGGAGTTCTTGTTGGCGGGCGACGATGCGGGCGATCTCGGCGTTCAGCTCGGTGATGTCGATGGGCTCGCGGGTGTCTTCTTGCTCGACGTAGGAGGACACGGCGATGTTGTAGTCTTTGGCGGCGATGTCTTCGTTCGATACGAGTGCGGCGACGTGGTCGACGCTTTCGCGTGTGGTGAAGGTGTCGAGGATGTGCTGCTGGTTGGTTTCGGTGAGCTTGTTCTTGTTGCCGACGCGTTTGAACTCGGCGGATGCGTCGATGAAGAGCACTGCGTTGTCGGTCTTGGATTTCTTGAGCACGATGATGCAGGTTGCGATCGTGGTGCCGAAGAACAGGTCCGGTGGCAGCTGGATGACGGCGTCGACGTAGTTGTTGTCGATGAGGTACTTGCGGATCTTCCGTTCCGCGCCGCCTCGGTAGAGCACGCCGGGGAACTCGACGATCGCGGCGGTGCCGTTCACGGCGAGCCACGACAGGATGTGCATCGTGAACGCGAGGTCAGCCTTCGACTTCGGTGCGAGCACACCGGCAGGTGCGAAGCGCGGGTCGTTGATCAGGAGCGGGTTCGCGTCACCGTCCCACTTGATGGAGTACGGCGGGTTGGAGACGATCGCTTCGAACGGTTCGTCATCCCAGTGGGCGGGGTCGATGAGGGTGTCGCCGTGGGCGAGGTTGAACTTCTCGTAGTTCACGTCGTGCAGGAACATGTTGATGCGGGCGAGGTTGTAGGTGGTCAGGTTGATCTCCTGACCGTAGAAGCCCTGGCGCACGTTCTCTTTGCCGAGCACTTTCGCGAACTTCAGCAGCAGCGACCCGGATCCGACAGCGGGGTCGTAGACCTTGTTCACGCTCATCTTGCCCACCACGGTGATGCGGGCGAGAAGTTCGGAGACTTCCTGCGGCGTGTAGTACTCGCCACCGGACTTGCCCGCGCTGGAGGCGTACATCTGCATGAGGTACTCGTAGGCGTCGCCGAAGAGGTCGATGGAGTTGTCCTCGAAGTTCCCCAGCGGGAGGTCACCGATCGCATCGAGCAGTTTCACGAGCTTCTCGTTGCGCTTGGCAACAGTGCCACCGAGTTTCGAACTGTTGACATCAAGATCATCGAACAGGCCCTTGAGATCGTCCTCGGCGTCGGTGCCAACGGCGGAGCCTTCGATGTTCTTGAAAACCCGGGCGAGGGTCTCGTTGAGGTTCGCATCGTTCGCGGCACGCCTTCGGACGTTCTGGAACAGCTCAGACGGGAGGATGTAGAAACCCTTTTCCTCCACGGTCTCTTTGCGTCCGAACTCCGCTTGCGTGTCGCCGAGCTGGGTGTAATCGAAGCCCGGGTCGCCAGCCTTCAGCTCGCCCACGTTGATGTAGGCGGTGAGGTTCTCGGAGATGAACCGGTAGAACAGCATGCCCAGCACGTAAGACTTGAAGTCCCAGCCGTCGACGGAACCGCGGAGGTCGTTCGCGATGCGCCAGATCGTCTTGTGCAGCTCGGCGCGCTGTCCTTCTTTGGTGCTCGGTGCCATGTGGTTCGTCTCCTGCGCCTGGGGCGCGTCTTAAGTTGTGGTTATGGGTTATCCTCACCGTAGCGCTAGGCACTGACACTGTTCGGATGCCATGCCCTGCATGGGCTTGAGGGGTGATGCAGCCGGGAGCATGTGTCGCGTCGACCGGGCGCTGCGATCTACCTGTGATTATCTCATAATCAGGCGTTTTCGAGAAGGACTCGCGACCTCGGTCAGGAGTGCCAGTTCCAGGCGAAGCCATTGAAGAGGCCGCCGTGGACGTCGCGCATGGTGAGGATCACGGTGCCGCGGGAGTCAAGTTCCAAGCGGTTGTATTCGTTGGCGGCATGCGGGCGGGCGAACGGGCTGGCTCCCTTGAACTTCCAAATGCTCGCGGGGCGTTCCCCGATGAATCCGACCCGGATTGTGAACAGCAGCGAGCGGTGGTGGAGCGCCCGGCTGGCGAGAGTCATCGGCTCTGGTTCGCTGCCGTCTTCGGGTGGGGCGATGCGGAAGCGTAGGTCGTAGCGTGTCCGGTCGCGCATCGGCTCGGCCGCCGTGCGCTCGGTGTTGAGGAGCCAGAAGTGATCGTTCCAGCCGGCGCCGTCAACCGGGCGGGTGTTCACCTTGAAGTCACCCTTGCTGCTCGGGGTCACGACGCCGGGATGGGAGCGGCCGATCGTGACGTAGCCGAGTTCGCCTGCCATGTTCGCGAACGTCCAGCGCTCGTAGGTGGCCTGCCAGCATCGGTTCTCGACAACGATTAGGGTGCTGGTCTCTTCATAGATGATGCCACCGTGCATCTCGGGCACATCGAGCACGAGCGGTGCCCGCGCGTAACGGCCGGTGACGAGACGGGAGTGCAGTGCTTTCAAGGCGGCGGTCTCCCGCGTGCGAACGGTGTCAACTTTCCGCCCGATCTTGTCCCCGTGGCTCTGCCTGCGTTGCATCAGCTCGGGCATGTCCTGCGTGTCGGGGCTGAGCGCGAACACGTCCAGCAGCAGGTCTGCTTGCTCGCCGGGCAGGGTGTGAACGGCAGAGATGAAGCGGTGCCGGAGGCGTTCGAAGCTCTCCTCGAGAGAGCCGCGGAGGAGTTCGTCGACGATCCCCGCCTGGCGAGGCGACGTTGGACCAAGCCCTCGCGCTTGGTCAACCAGGCGAGCTGCTGGTGAAGGGTGGCGACATCGTCTTCATCGAGTCTCACGCCATCACCTCCATCTCGTGCCAGTTGCTCGCTTCCAACTTTATTCCGAGTTTCAAGCTGCACCCGGGCGGGTTTCTACGGTCGAAGTGTCCCGGAAAATTCGGGGCTGTTCTCTTCAATCGGAAGGAGAAGGACTTGAAACATGTCGAGCAATCAGGTGGTGCCGCTGTTCGGTGGTCCCACAACCCAGCAGGGGCAGAAGATCACGGGAAGCCTCGTGCGCCAGACCAAGCGTGAGGTGGAGCAGGTCGCGGCGTCCACGGAGATCGCGTGGGTGCGGGAGCAGGGGCACGCGTTCCTGGCGTCGCAGGCTCTGACGAACGTCGCGACGCTCGTCTCGCAGGCGGAGGCGCAGATGAAGATCGCCCCGGCGGGAACACAGTTCTACGAGGCCATCATCGCCGGATACGCCATCGGTGCCGGTCAGCGCATCGCTCGGGGCCTGTGATGGAGTTCGTTTCTCTGATCGCGGCTCTCGCGGGTGTCGTTCTCCTCGTCGCGATCGCTGCCTCAGTTGCGTGGTGGGTGTTCGAAGTGCTGTGGGACGAGTACGAAGGGACTGGTGCAGGAGTTGGTGACAACTGCGGTTTAGGCCGCGAGGGCCTGGGTGGTCTCGAGTCTGTTCTCGTATTCGTTGGGGGTCAAGCCGCCGAGGCGGTCTTGTGCCCGGCGGCGGTGGTAGGTGCGTTCGATCCAGGTCACGATCGCCAGGCGCAGGTCTTGGCCAGTGGCCCAGGTTTGCCGGTTCAGGACATTCTTTTGCAGTAGAGCCCAGAAGGATTCCATGGCGGTGTTGTCGCCGGCTGAGGCGACTTTTCCCATGGGGCCGACCAAGCGGTGCTTGGCAAGGGCATGGCCCATTTTCCGGGACCGGAATTGGGAGCCTCGATCGGCGTGCAGGATGCACCCGGCGACGTGGCTGCCGCGGCGTGCAACGGCTTGATTCAGGGCGTCCACGGCCAGCTTCGAGGTCATCCGTGAGTCGATTCAGTAGCCCACGATTCGGTTCGAGTACACGTCCTTGATCGCGCAGGCGTAGAGCTTGCCAGTGTTCGTCCAATGCTCGGTGATGTCGGTCAGCCAGACCTTGTTCGGCGCGTCGGCACGCAAGACACGCTTGACGAAGTCGTCGAACACCGGCGGCCCGGGCCGGCCTTTCTTTCCCTTAATTCGAGGCCGTTGCACCGCGGAGATCAGTCCGGCGGCACTGGCCAAGGACTATGCGGTCCGCCTGCACATCCTCTTGCCAGTACGGGCGGCTTCGTCGCGAAGGTATCGGTACCCGAACTCTGGATCCTCGGAATGAGCATCGATGAGCGCGTTCATGCGCTCCGCACGGTGCTGCTCGGCCGCTTTGGACGGGGCGCGGAGCCAGCGATAGTACGGCTGACGGGCTACTTGCAGGACCCTGCACGACACCGTGATCGGGATCCCGCCGGCAGCGAGGTCATTCACGAACGGGTAGAGCCTTTTGGGCTACCACCCAACGTCAGATTCGCTTGGGAAAGGTACGCGGCGGCCTTGCGCAGCACCTCATTCTCTTGCTCAAGGAGGCGGTTGCGGCGGCGCAGTTCGCGCACCTCGGCGGCCTCCTCGCGTGTGGTGCCAGGCTTCCTCCCGGCCTCGACGTGGGCTTGCTTGAGCCAATTAGCCAGTGAAGCCTCGCTGATGCCGAAATCAGTGGCTATCTGTATCAAGGTCACGTCCTCGGCCCGGGCGCGGGCGACAGCGACGACGTCATCATGGAACTCTTGTGGGTACGGTGCGGGCATGGTGCTTATCCTCTCTCACAGGCCGGTCGGCCCTAAAGATTGGTTGTCACCACCTCCTGCACCAGTCCCGATATTCACATTCATGGGTCAAAATGAGGCGTCGATAGGAAGTTGCCGCACGCTCGAAAGGTGAACACTGGGTGCTACCGGGCGAAGTCGATTGCCGACCCTCCCCGCCGAGCGCGCGGCGGGGAGAGAGCACTCACAAACCGGCGGCACTAGCCATTTCGAGCAACCGCACATTGTCGGGCAACCGCTCGAAGTTCAGCACGACACCCATGCCGCGCTCATCCGAACCAGAGGTGGCGAACTCCCTACTCCCCAGATGCAGAGAATTGGACTCGTCGACCAACATGTCCCCGATCGCGTCCATCTCCTCGGCAGGGATTTGGATGGCGCTATCATTCGCTGCCACGGCATGACGCGGCGTTGCGTAGACCTCGCCCATGACCCGGTACATCGACAGGCCGACGGCGCCCGGGACAACGTCCTGGACATGAGCGGCGAGACCGCGCAAGGCAAGGGCGGAGTCAAGGGCCTGCACACTCGCGAACCGTTGCCGGGCCGAGGACAGCTCATCCCACGACGCAGTCCCGGATGATGCCAGCAAGTCCAAGCTCAGCCCGTCGCGCTCGAAGTTCTCGTCGTATTCGAAGCGACCATCGCCCAGGTCATTCAGGATGTCGCCGATCTCCTCGAAGGTGTCCTCCGCCTCCGGGTTCCGCTCGGCCGCACGGCTCCAGACCTTGTTCCCACCGGCGTCAAGAATTCGATCCGGATCGAGATTGCCGCCGTTGAGGCTGAACACAACCCGGCGCGCGTCCGGATGAAGCCGGCGCAGCGTCTCAGCGCAGACTTCCAGAGCCCTCTCTTCGAGCTCGTCGGCCGCCTCCGCATAAGCACGTGAGGACCCGCGGCGCAGTTCACCGATGATGTCGAACGCCTTCACGGCGTTTTGGCTGGCCGGATAGATAGGACGAATTGGTACTCGAAGAACAATCGCCGCATCGTGTTCGGATCGATCGCGTAGTACCAGGCGAGCAGGAGCTGCTGGACGCTGCTCAGGCGTAGCGGCTCTCCTCCGTCGCTTGGGGGGCTAAGGTGGACTCGGCCCAGCCAGTCAAGTCCCAGCCCATCATCGCCAGGCCGTAGTCCCCGAGGATGCCGATCGGGAGACCGTCGGGGTGTAGATCGAAGATCTTATGACGAAATTCACAAAATGCACCTCTCTGACGCTTGGGGTTGTCGTGATGCGTATAGAAATGGTCTGGTCGAACGCATTTATTGGGCTTGACCTCTGGACATGGCACATTGACTCGTGGTAGCTGCTCGAAGAGCATGTGATGCAGCCACCGTCAGCCGCGAGACCGCAGGAGGGCCCATGACAACCAAGACCGCCACATCCCCCGCCGCCGCCATCGATTCGATTCAGGAGGCCGCAGCGACGGTCATCCTCACGGCCTGCGAGCGCGCTGGCCTGCGCGAGGGACGATTCGTCGACGCTCACCACGTGGAGGGCCGTGGCCTCGACGGCGAGGATGTCCGACTGCTCATCAGGCACCGCTCTCTCAAGTCGGACCCGTCAGGCATGCACGTGGGCCAGTCAGACTGGGACTCACACGAGAATAACGCGCACGATTTCGGATGGAAGGCCGGGCTTGTGCTGGCGTTCCCGCGGTACAGCCGCAGCAGGGTGTCCGTGGAAGTTGTTGTGGCTCTCCCCCAACTCGTGGAGGCGGCGCTGGCGACAAGTTCTGAGGCTGACGCGCTGCGGCCCGGCGGAGGCCAGGACACAGCCATCTACCTCTCAACCAGCGATCCCGGGATGCGCACGCACATCTGCCAGTCCCGCGGTGGCTTCGTCATGAACGCCCCGCTGCCTGCGGCACCACCGGTTCTGGTGTGATTTCTTTGCCGCCTCAGCTCGCTTGCGCGAGAGGGCCTGGGGTCGCCGGTTGCCGGCCTGAGCGTCAACGACGTCGGTCGGCAGATCGAGGCCGTGCAACGAGGTGGTGATCAGCCGCGTCACTTGCCTGTGCTCGCCATAGGACGGGTTCAAAACCTACTGCTCCTGGGGAGTCCTGGACCCGTTTCTCGCCCGAGGCGATCTCTTCATCATGCATGACCCTGAAGTCAACGGGGCGGCAGATGCGGTCGAACTCGAGGCGCCCGCCGACGCCGAGTCGATACTCGGCCAAAGAGTCCGCCCACAGTGCGCGGGCGTGCTTGGAGGTGACACCCGCCGGCGGCGGCGTTGTTGGCTCGCCCACCGCAGGCTTCCGTCCACGAGGTGCAGACGCGAACGCGATGCCACCCCCGAGCAGAAGCGGCGCCGCGTTGGTGCGGTGGCGGGCTAGGCGGCCAGCAGCTCTTCGACCTCCTGTCCGGTGATGTCACTGTCATCCGCAGCCAGGCGATCCAGAATCTTCTCCACGTCGATCCGACTCAGCACCGGGGCCAGGAGAAGGACGTCGGCCAGTCGGCTGATCTCGGAGAAGCGGTCCTCGAAGGTCGCCCAGGCCCGGTCAAAGGCACGGCGGGAGAACTGCGGCGCCGACTCACCACTGGACATCATCTCGACGATCTGCTCTGCCTCTACGAGAACCGCTTCCTTCTCGGGCGTCTGCGGGTGCATGAGAAGGTCGTCACTGCGATGCGGGGCGCCGTTCAAGCTGATGCACGCGCCGCGAGATGGCAGGCCGAGCGACTCGCGGGTGATGGCCAGCGTCGCCTCGCGCAACGCGAAACGAGTGAACAGCTCATCGGTGCTGACGGTGTTGACCGCGGCAGTCTCGAAGGTCGAGTTCATGGTGTAGTCCTTGCGTCAGGTGATGGCATCTCTTGCCGTCAACTGTACCTATCGGAACCTTACGCATCGGCCGTAAGCAAGACTCGAGAAACGTTTCCCGAGATGTTGTTGTGAGCGAGATGCACTTCAGGACGCCGGACCGGAACAATCCAATTAGTTAATTGAATTGTTCGAAAAAACACTCTGTCAGTGCAGAGTTCTTTGGGACACGTAGTACGGGACGGCACGACTCAGACCCCCCAGGGAGGGGGCCTCCCCCACCCTCACTAGCGCTCCGGCAGGCGCAGTACCTGCCCGGCTCGCGTGAGCACATCGGCCAGCACAGTCTCGCGTGCACGCGAAGTGCGGCGATCGAGCGGATCGCGCTCGGCTGGCTCCTCGATGATCAGCAGCGACGGCGCCACCTGAACGACCTCGGGGGATGACCAGCCTGCGATCGTCACGCGCACAGCGTCGTCCGGGGTAGCCCAGTGCCGCGCGCTCGTCAGCGTCAGTGTGGCGAGAAGGTGTTCCGGGACAGCCCCGGAGATCATCGTGCCCCTGTCCTGCGACCGGACGAGTACGAGGACACTGGTGCCGCCACGGGCGAGGTGATCGCCGATGTGCTCCCAGATGGTGCGCGCGCCGGCCAGGAGCCGCTCGGGGTATCGGCCCGCGACCGGGGCGCCGAGCACCTCACGGACGATGTCGCGGGCACGGGCACGGGCATAGGGCTTATTCATGACCGCCTTCCGCTCAGGCTCGACGCGCTACCGGTGGGCGATGATGACGCGCCGCTCTCCAAGCCGGCGGCGCTGCTCCATGAGGACTGCGTGGCGCTCGGGCGAGTCGGCGTCGACCGCGACGACGTAGTCGGTGCCGTACGGGAGCGGGTCATCCCAGCTGAGGATCTGCGCCTCAGATCCTCCGTCCCAGGACCAGGCGCCGGGTGCGGTCTGGGTCATACCCCAGCGCTCTCGCACCGAGGGAGGCGGCGGGATCATGGCGTCGGCCAGGATGACCCAGAGCATGCCCCAGGCGGGGCGGTCGTCGATGATGCCCCAGACGCGATCGGAGATGTCCATGGCACTCACCCTAGCGCCGCGAGGGCCGCTGCGCGCTCCTTGGCACTGAGCGCCTCGGGGTCGATGCCGTGGGAGCGCAGGACGGTGTCAGTGTCAGGCGTATCGCGCAGGCCGGGGTGCCTGGGCTGCGGCCGGGTGGCCTGGCGAGGATGGCTCGTGCGGCGAGACAGAAGGTTCTTGTGGGCGTTGCAGGCCTGGCATGTGGCCTGCAGGTTCGCCTCGTCATGACTGCCGCCCTCAGAGACCGGGATGATGTGATCCGCCTCGGTCGGGGTGCCGGTGCAGACGTCGTCGTAGGCCAGCGCGCAGCTGGCGCCTGCCTCTCGTGCGGCCTTCAGGACGCGGCCTCGAGCCTTCCAGTACGCTCTCGGCCGGCGCCTGGCCTGCTGGCGCTCAGCGCAGTCCCCGCACTGGATCCCGGTGGGGCGGCATGTCTGGCAGTAGATGGTCCATCCGGACATGGCAGGCCTCCTGGGGGTGCTTGTTAACTATTAACGAGGGCGGCCGCGGCACTCGCTAGGGCTAGGATCCGGGCATGAGCGATGACGACACTGGAGACAGCACTGCCCCTGCCGTGATCTTCACGGAGGGGCAGTGGCGGGCCTTCTCAGAGGCTGTCGAGGACGCGAGTCCGGCCGAGGCCGAGCGGCTCATGGCTGAGGCCGAGCGGCGCAGTCGTCGCGCTAGATGAGGCGGTGCCTGAATCGCGCGTAGCCGACGGTGTGCCCGAGATTCTCGCGGGCCTCAGCTAGAAGCTCGGCGATCGCCTCTGTCGGGAGGTCGCCGATCTCGTCCGGGATCAGATCGACCTCGCGCGCCCAGCGCAGGCGGTCAGCGCTGGTGACAGGCGCGTGTGAGAGTCGGATCGTCGCCTCGGTCGCCGTGGCGCCGAGCATCGCGCGCACCTGGTCCTCGACCTCAGCCTGCGCGCCGTAGAGCGTGACGACAACATCCGGTCCGGGCAGGCCGCGGACGTCCCAGGCCTGCAGGCCGACCTGCGTGAGGGTGATTGTGGTCATACCTGGACTCCCTTGGTCATGACGTGGACCAGTCGGCTCGCGACGTGGCTCTCGAGGACGCGTGCGCTGATCAGCGGGACGGCCTCGCGGGTGTAGGCCTCGCCGAGGATGCCGACAGCGTCCAGGCGGGATATCTCGATGTCCTCGCCGAGGTCTCGCACTCGGGCCTGATGCCTGATCGCGATGGCTGCCACGGTCGCCATCCAGAGCGCGACCTCGGTCGGCGCCAGAAGAAGCGTGCGCACATCCTGCAGGAGGCGCTGGCTGGGGATCTCGATCTGCGATCGGACCCACCCCCTAGCCCAGCCGTGACGCACGATCTGGGTGCGACTCAGGCGCCTGGATGTGATCGCCTCGTCCGGATCGATGAGGAGGGACGGCTCGCGGTTGAGCTCGCGGAGTCGCTCGTGCATCGCGGTCTCGACGTCATCAGCCTCCAGGCTGCCACCGAGCTCGTAGGTCAGGGCCTCGACCTGGTCGGGCCAGCCCTCGGCGATGTCCTCGCAGGCCTGCTGTGCGCTCTCCGCTGCGGCGCGCAGGGCGGCCTCGCGGGTGTCGCCAGTGCCCCTCAGAAGACTGCGGGCCATGACGCGCCCGCGGTCATGGACGAGGTGTGCCTCCCAGTGGCGTGGTGTCAGCTGGGTGCTGGTCATCGCCAGGTGAACGTGCCGGGGCATGGTCATGGTCGGGCTCCGCTCTCTCGCTGGGCGTACCACTCGATCAGGGCATCGAGGTGTTCGATGGCTGCCTCGACGTCCAGGAGGCTGGCATGCAGCTCGTCGTCCGTCCACCTGCCAGTGAGGAGGTCGGCGCCGGGCGTGCGATCCTCCAGGCTGACTCGCGCCGATGCCATGGCGTCCTCGGCGGCCATGGCCATGACAGCCAGCGAGAGGCTCGCCTCAGTGGGCACCTGGGCCCGGTCGAGGGCGGCCTCCACGAAGGCGCGGCTCGGTGCTGCGGTGTGCTCCAGGAGCCAGGCCGGCGCGTCGTCGGTGGTGACGGCGGCGGGGAGGTCGCGCATGCGAAGGACGCGCTCGCGGTCGATGCAGAGGCTCGGCCGGCGATTCAGCTCAGGGAGCCGCAGCAGGCTGTCGCGGACCGGCTCCCAGCCCCACGACCCGCCGAGCTCAGCTCGAAGCACTTCGGCGGCCGGGCTAGTGTCGGCAGACCATCGGTCCACCGCGGTGGCGGCCGCATCCGTGAGGGCCTCGGACTGTGTGGTGCCGTGCCCGCGGAGGATGCCGGCGGCGCCAGGCTGGGCGCGGCGCACGACGCACCGGACGATCCAGGACTCTGGGGACATCTGGGTGGAGGCGAGCCGTAGCTCGGGGCGCGGCAGCTCTGCTGTCATGGGCCCATGCTAGGGCCGACCCCCGACGCCCGCTAGGGCAGGTAGCGCATCAGGCCATCCTGGAGAGCGTCGCGCAGGGTGTCGTCCCATCGCTCCTCCAGCTCGACTTCACGCCGGTCGACGGAGTGCTCATCCTCGGCGCCAGACTCGATGAGGTCGGCGCACTGAGCGATCACCCAGTCGGTGCGAAGATCGCGGACCGCGGGATGCTCGAGCGCGCGCTCGATCATGTCGGTCGCGGCGGTGATGATGGCGTCGGATGTGGTGCGCATGGTGTCCTCCTGGACTGGTCGGGGCTGAGAGGGAGATGATGCGGGGCATGGAGATGAGGCGAGTGGTACACCGACGGCTGGACCTCGGCCGCGCGGAGATCATCGCGATCTCGCGGCATGTGGCCCAGCAGGCCCGCGCCTCGGCAGGGATCGAAGGCATCGACCTCGGGGATGAGATGGATAGCGCGCTCGAGGAGGAGGGCGTCCGCCACTCGCTCCTGACGCGCGGCCTCGAGCTGGAACCGGAGCCGGACCAGCTGAGCCCGGAGCGCCGGCGCGCGCGGGCCATCCTCGAGCGGCTACGGGTGAAGCGCGGCGGCGATGGCTGAGCGGAGTCCGGCCACCAGGTGACGGGCAGCCTCGGGGCTGGCGGGCAGGTGACAGACGATCGCCAAGACTCGGCGTCCACCCTCGGGAGTGATGATGCTCGCTCGCAGGTCCGGGCGTGCTGTGCCGTGGCCGTCGCGGACTCCAGCCAGATGCTCCAGGAGCGCCTGGCGGGCGGCGATCCAGATGTCAGTGACGCCTCGGGAGGAGCCAATCTCGACGGTGAGGCGAGTGCTGGTGACGGGTGCGGGGCGATGTGTGCGTGCGTAGTGATCCATGCACCACACCATGCGTAGCTCGCAGGTCAGCTGGCCTCAGGCTCTGGGGTGATGGGGACGGCCCACGCAGCCAGGCCGCAGACGACCGTCCGGGTGACAATCTCGTGATCAGCCTCGACCAGGCCTCGGGCCTCCGCGACCATGCGCGCGGCATGGTCGAGAGCTTCGACGTCGCCGTCGTACGCCACTGCCAGGAAGCTCTCACGGGGTAGCCCCTGGCCGTCCCAGTAGTCCAGGGACCGCTCGAGCATCGCGCGCTGGCGGGCCAGAGCTAGGTCGCTGTCAGTATCGAAAATCGCGGTCATGATGTGCCTCCCGGGGTGCGTGCATATATAGGAGTGGATAGTGGTGGTGCCGGCCGCGACACATCCACGAGGGGGTCAGGCGGCCGGCACCAGGGCCCAGCATGGGCGAGGCTCGGCTGTGCACGAGGGGGCGTGGTCGGCGAGCGAGGGGGTGGTCGCTCGAGCCGTCACACGCCCAGCCCGGCTCGGCGCCATGCTGGGTGAGGGGTCCCCCGCCGCGGGGTTGGCGTTCTGAGCAGCGAGCACGCTCCGTCCGAGTCTGTGTGAGGGACGGCGTGGCTGTGAGTGCTGGCCCGTGAAGGGCGGCGGGGAAATCTGGGGGGATGAGAAGAGGGCCCCCACCGGAGTGGAGGCCCTCTGTCATCGCAAAGGAACTGCTTGCTGGCCTCGATCGGACCCGACTCCGACAACCTCGTTTTAGACGTAGTTCGGCCCAGCAAGGATTATAATACCGAACCACACAGCCCCTGTCAAGCCCTTTCGCAAAATCCGCCAAAGTATTCTCAGATGCTGTCAAACAACCCGGAGTGTCAGGGGCCAGCCATACCCTCACGCCATGCCCGACACAACACCCGCACCGCACGCCTGCGACAGTGCCACCGGCTCCCCCACGGCACCAACGGCCACCGAGCCCGACTTCGGCTGGGACGTCAACGCCGCCGAACCGCAGGCAGAAGCATGGGCCCGAGCCTTCGACGACACCCCGCTCAAGCACCCGAACACCGCGCCCAAGCCCGCCGCCGGATCCTCGTCGCGCCAGCGCCCCAGGTCAAGTCCCCGGTAGTGGTGTAGCGCTCGGTCCTTCGATGTGTGGGGTCAGGCGCTGAGTCCGAGGATGCTGTCG
>NZ_QQXK01000044.1 GCF_003575975.1 Galactobacter valiniphilus
TGAAGCACGTCGAGGTCCTCGTGAAGATCAGGGAATTAGCGCTTCTGATCCTCGGGGACCTCGACCCCTACCCGCCGAACCTCACCCGGCGCGCCCTACCCCCACCGGATGTCCGAAGAGCCGGTTTTCCACGACGCATAGGCGCAGCACTCTCTTGTTGAGAGCGCGGCTTCTGAATCAGAGCTGTGCGCTCAACTTCTTGTTGGTGCCTGTAATAAGTGGCACGGGACCAGCCCACGAGTCCGGCTGCCTGCGCAGCAGTTCTCCCTTTTGCTCGTTCTGCCGCAACTACTTCCAACTTTTGGGACACGACCTCACGATCCACCGTAGGCCTCCCAAAGAGAGCGCCACGCTCTTTGGCGGCAGCGATACCTGCGGTCACGCGCTCGGAAATCAGTTCACGTTCGTACTCGGCCAGAGTTGCCAGGAGTCCGAGCATCAATCGGCCGGTGGACGTGGTCGGGTCGATGCCGTCCGAGATGGAGCGCACCTCGATGCCGCGAGCCCTCAGCTCGTCAACCGTGCTCAATACGTCGAGCAACGAACGCCCCAGCCGATCGATTCGCCAAACGACCACAACGTCGCCTGCCTGTGCATAGTCGAGGAGGTGACTCATGCCAGGTCGCGTCGCCACCGACTTCGCGCCCGAAGTGACGTCAGAGAAGATGTCGCGCTTCTGCACCCCGGCGGAGAGCAAGGCATCGAATTGAAGTGCTGCATCCTGCGCTTGGGTTGAAACGCGCGTGTATCCAAGTAGCCTCATGCCCCTAGTGTGTCTCAGATAAGGGGAGCGCGGCCAGTCCTGGCACAACTAGCGGCAAGACATGTTTACAAGACGCGACACCCCTCGAAAAACAGGGAGCGACGTTCGAATGTGATCAGCATTCGCTCTTGTCTCAAAAAACTGTAGTTATCCAAGACGCTGCATCCAGCAGTGAACCCGAACTCTCTGCACTACACCACAGCCGCGGATTCGGCAAGAGTTCGGGCGGAAAGATAGAACCAGACATCCTGTCCAGCGACGCAGCCGGAGCCGGCGGCCGTGATGGCCTGGCGGTAGGTGGGGTCCAGCACGTCGCCGGCGGCGAACACGCCGTCCACCGAGGTGCGGGAGGAACGGCCGTCGACGGCGATGGTGCCGGCGTCGGTGATCTGCACCTGGTCCTTCACGAGGGCCACGCGCGGGTCGTTGCCGATGGCGACGAACACGCCGGTGACGGCGAGCTCGGACTCCTCACCGGTGTTCAGGTTGCGCAGGCGCACGCCCGTGACCTTGTCCTCGCCGAGCACATCGGCAACCTCGGAGTTCCAGACGAACTCGATCTTGGGATGCGCGAGGGCGCGGTCGGCCATGATCTTGGAGGCGCGCAGCGAGTCGCGGCGGTGGATGACGGTGACCTTGGAAGCGAACTTCGTCAGGAAGAGGGCCTCCTCCATGGCGGAGTCGCCGCCGCCGACGACGGCGATCTCCTGCTCGCGGAAGAAGAAGCCATCGCACGTGGCGCACCAGGAGACGCCGTGGCCGGAGAGGCGGGCCTCGCTGTCCAGGCCCAGCTCGCGGTAGGCGGAGCCGGTGGCCAGGATGACGGTGCGGGCGCGGTGGATGGTGCCGTCCATGAGGACGACCTTCTTGATCTCACCCTCGAGCTCCACGGCGGTGGCGTCCTCGTGGAGCACCTCGGCGCCGAACTTCTCGGCCTGCTCCTGCAGCCTGCCCATGAGCTCGGGGCCCATGATGCCCTCGGGGAAGCCCGGGAAGTTCTCCACCTCGGTGGTCTTCATGAGCTCGCCGCCGGCCTCAACGGAGCCGGCGATGACCAGCGGCTTGAGCAAGGAACGTGCTGTGTAGATCGCGGCCGTGTACCCGGCGGGGCCGGAACCAACGATGATGACGTCGCGCACATCGGCGCTGGTTTCCTCGCCGAGAAGCGCGTGACTCAAGGCGCGGACACGAGCGTTGATGTCATCGCGCACGAGCTCCATGCGTTCGCGCCCATCGATGCCGCGCAACGAGGGCTCATCGGTTTTCCACCGTTCAACGACTGCGCCGTCGACCTCTGGCAACTGGGCTTCCTCGCCCAGAACGATGACTCGATCGGCGTCGAGCATCATCTGCTGGGTGAGCTGCTTGGGGTATTCGCCTGCAACGGAAGCGCCGACCGCTTCAAGGGTTTCGATGGACAGCGCGTGGAGCTTGTCGCCAGGCTTCGTGCCCGCGGAGGTGACCGCGATGCGATCACCGGCAAGTTGACGCATCAGTGCGGCGGCCATCTGAGACTTTCCGCCGTTCTTCACGCAGACGAAGACGACGGACGGCTGGGCATTCTTCACAGCTTCTCCTGAGGGGTGAGCGCGGAGGCGAGGGATTCGAGGGCGTTGGGGACGACGGAGTAGTAGGCCCAAACGCCGCGCTTCTCGCGTGCGAGGAGGCCGGCGTCAACGAGGACTTTCAGGTGGTGAGAGACCGTGGGTTGCCCCAAATCCAGCGGCTCCTGAATGTCACACACGCACGCCTCATCACCCTTCGACGAGGAGACGATCGAGAGAATCTTGAGTCGGTTTGGATCCGAGAGAGCCTTGAACTTGGCCGCCAGGCTCACAGCTTCGTCCTGCGTCAGACTCTGCGTGCCAGGCGCTGGCGCACAGCATGCAGCCTCCACCGACTCACCGGTATTGAGCGTAGTGGTCATGGCTTGCGAGCTCCTCACGGTTCAGAGATTGACGAACGTCGATGTATAGGATCATACTCAACACATCGATGGTTGTCGATCTATCCCTGAGGTGATTCCTGTGGCGCACTTGCGCGCTGACCCCACTGCTCCTCCCACTGCGATGGGAGGGCGGCTTTCCACCCTTGACCGGCTCCTGCCCATCTGGATTTTACTCGCCATGGGCGCCGGCCTTGCCCTGGGCAAGCTGGTTCCCGGTATCGGATCGGCGTTGGATTCCATCAAGGTCGCCGACGTCTCTCTTCCAATCGCCATCGGGCTGCTGGTGATGATGTATCCCGTTCTGGCCAAGGTCCGCTACAACGAGACCGGCGGGGTGCTGGGCGACAAGCGACTCATGATCGCGTCCCTGGTGATCAACTGGATTGCAGCCCCTGCGTTCATGTTCGCGCTGGCCTGGGCGTTCCTCCCAGACCTGCCCGAGTACCGCACCGGGTTGATCATCGTGGGCCTGGCCCGTTGCATCGCCATGGTGCTGATCTGGAACGACCTCGCCTGCGGCGACCGCGAGGCGGCCGCCGTGTTGGTTGCAGTGAACTCCGTCTTCCAGGTCATCGCTTTTGGCGCGTTGGGCTGGTTCTACCTGCAAATCCTGCCGGCTTGGCTGGGTCTGCCGACCACCTCGGCCGAGTTCTCGGTGTGGGCGATCATGCTCTCCGTGCTCGTCTTCCTGGGCATCCCCCTGCTGGCCGGTTACCTCACCCGCACCCTGGGCGAGAAGGCCAAGGGTCGCGCTTGGTACGAAGAGAAGTTCCTGCCCAAACTGGGTCCGTGGGCGCTCTACGGGTTGCTCTTCACCATCGTGATTCTTTTCGCCCTGCAGGGCGACGCGGTGTTGTCCAAGCCGTGGGACGTGGCGCGCATTGCCCTGCCGCTCCTGGTCTACTTCGCCGTCGTCTTCTTTGCAGGTCTGTTGCTCGGGCGCGCCCTCGGGTTGGGCTACGCCCGCTCGACGACCCTCGCTTTCACCGGCGCCGGCAACAACTTCGAATTGGCGATCGCCGTCTCGATCGCCACCTTTGGCGTGACGAGCGGCCAGGCCCTCGCCGGCGTCGTTGGGCCGCTCATCGAGGTGCCGGTCCTGGTGGCCCTCGTCTACGCAGCGTTGTGGCTGCGACCCAAGCTCTTCGCTTCACCCATCCCGGCTCCGGCCAATCTCATCAAGGAGAACGCATGAACGCGCCCAAGCCCACCGTCCTGTTCGTCTGCGTCCACAACGCCGGCCGCTCGCAGATGGCCGCCGGCTGGCTGCGCCACCTCGCCGGCGACCGCGTCGAGGTCCTCTCCGGCGGCTCCGCCCCCGCCGAGGGCATCAACCCCGTGGCCGTCGAGGCCATGCACGAGGTCGGCATCGACATCGCCGCCCACACACCGCGGGCGCTGGCCACCGACGACGTCCGCGCCTCCGACGTGGTCATCACGATGGGCTGCGGCGACGCCTGCCCCATCTTCCCCGGCAAGCGCTACGAGGATTGGGCCCTCACCGATCCGGCCGGTCAGGGCATCGACACCGTCCGCGCCGTCCGCGACGACATCAAGGCCCGCGTCGAGGCGCTCGTCGCCGAGATCCTCCCGGCCTGACCCCAACCCCTTTTCCGGACTTGAACTTCGAGGAACCCCTCATGACTTTGCAACTCTCTGTCCCGCCCACCACGAAGAACCCCCGCATGACGGGTCTGCCCGTCGCGATCATCGGCGCCGGTCCCGTGGGCCTGGCAGCAGCGGCCGAGTTGCTGGAGCGCGGCCAGGATGTCGTCGTCTACGAATCCGGCCCGTCCGCCGGCCACGCCATCGCCCAGTGGGCCCACACTCGCTTTTTCTCTCCGTGGGAGTACGTGGTGAATGAGGCCGCGGCGCGGCTGCTGGAAAAGCACGGCTGGGAGGCTCCAGAGGCGGCCAAGAACCCCAGCGGCGCCGAGTTCCTGCGCGACTACCTCCTGCCGCTGGCCCAGACCCCCGAGCTCGCGGCGGTCATCCGCTACGACTCCGAGGTGATGGCCGTTTCAAAGGAGGGCATGGACCGCACGCGCTCGGCCCGCCGCGCGCAGGCTCCCTACCAGCTCCAGGTTCGAACCTGTTGCGGCGTGCAGACCCTGAACGCGCGTGCCGTCATCGATGCGTCCGGCACCTACGGTCAGCCGAACTCGATCCTGTCCTCCGGTCTGCCTGTGCGCGACGAAAATGCTGCGGAACGCATCTTCAATGCCCTGCCCGACGTCTTGCACGAGGACCGCGAGACGTTCACAGGGAAGCACACTGTGGTGGTCGGTGCCGGCCACTCCGCCGCCAACACGCTGCTCAAGCTCGCCAACCTGGTCCGCGCGAACGACGGCACGCGCGTCACCTGGGTGGTGCGCTCGAAGAATCCTCACCGTGTGTACGGCTCGGCGGCCGATGAGCTCGAGGCCCGAGGCAAGCTCGGCACGGACCTGCAGGCCCTGGTGCGCGACGGGGTGATCGAGCTCGTTGACTCCTTCGAGATCGACGCCGCGTCGGTGGCCGACGGCCGCTTGGTTCTCAAGGGCCGACGCCGTGGCGAGGACTTCGCACTCGAGGCCGATCAGGCGGTCGCTGCCACTGGCTTCCGCCCCAACTTGGGGTTGCTGGCGGAAGTCCGCTTGGCCATGGACGAGATCGTGGAGGCGCCCCGCGCGCTGGCCGGGCTGATCGACCCGAACCTGCACTCCTGCGGCTCGGTTGACCCGCACGGCGTCGCCGAGCTCTCCCACCCGGACGCCAACCTCTACATCGCTGGCATGAAGTCCTACGGCCGCGCACCGACGTTCCTGCTCCTGACGGGCTACGAGCAGGTGCGCTCTATCGCCGACGACCTTGCCGGAAACCACGAAGCCGCGCGCCTCGTGCAGCTCGTACTGCCGGAGACCGGTGTGTGCTCCACCGACGCCGACGGCGGCTGCTGCTCCTAATAGGAACAACCAAGAGAAGGACTGTTCGATGAGCGAATCCAACGAAGTTCCAGCGCAGTTCAAAGACGTTCACGTGCTCGAGCGCGCCGTGGACAAGCTCAGCGATGAGTACCTGGGCATCTTCAGCCCAGAGACCATCCAGCGCTACGTCTTCGAGTCCTACGCGACCCTGGGACGCACCGCCAAGGTGCGCCTGTACCTTGCAACACTGGCGGTCCGCTTCGCCAGCGACCGTCTGGCAGCGCTGGCACACGCAAAGGGCGCCCGACCCTCGAAGAAGCCGCAGGTGCTCTTCGTGTGCGTGCAAAACGCCGGTCGATCGCAGATCGCAGCAGCACTGATGGAATGGACCTCGCTCGGCGCGGTCGACGTTCGATCAGCCGGCTCCCTGCCTTCGGGCGAGGTTAGCTCCACCGCGGTGGCGCTGCTCGAGGCCAACGGCATCGACATTCAAGAGGCTTACCCCAAGCCTCTCACCGACGACGTCGTTCGCGCCTCCGACTACGTCATCACCATGGGATGTGGAGATGCCTGCCCGATCTACCCGGGCAAGCAGTACCTGGATTGGGACGTCGCTGACCTCGACGGCGCGACCGAAGCTGAGGCCAAGGTCATTTACGAGGACATTCGCGGCCGCGTCCAGAGCTTGTGGAAGCAGCTTTCGGACTAGATGCACATCCCGGAGGGGAGGGCCCAATGGGCCCTCCCCTCCGGTCCTCCAATAGTTAGGATCAGCGTTGCCCCACACTCACATCAGGCCAATGCTCCCCAGCGACTGGCCAGCGGTCCGCGACATCTATGCGCAAGGGATCGCCACCGGCCACGCCACCTTCGAGGAGGCACCGCCCACCGAAGCTGCGTTCTTTGGCGGCAAGCTCGACGTCGGCCTCAATGTGGCCGAGCGCGACGGCGTCGTAGTCGGCTGGACTGCGTTGAGCCCTGTCTCCTCGCGCCAGGTGTATTCCGGCGTGGCCGAGCACAGCGTTTACGTGGACCCCGCGGCGCAGGGAACAGGAACCGGACGTGCCTTGATGGCTACGTTGATCAAGCAGGCTGATCTAGCGGGGCTGTGGACTCTGCAATCGAGCGTGTTCTCTGAAAACTCCGCGAGCTTGGCCCTGCATGATGCCCTCGGCTTTCGACGCATCGGGTACCGCGAGAGGATCGCGCTCATGACGTTTGGGCCTGCGGCCGGCACTTGGCGGGACACGATTTTGCTTGAGCGACGCGGGCGATGGAACGGTTTGGGCAACTGAAGCTACCGCTGTTGCCCCGTTCGTTCAGCGGCTAGCCGACGGTGGACAACTGCCGCGCCATGCGGGACGAGTCACCGTTGTGATTTCGCCGTTGCCGTTGGCCGATGCGGGCCAACAACCACAGTCCAAAACACCATGCCCATACCAATCACGACGAAAATGTCGGCGACATTGCCGATGAAGAGGTCGCCGTACGCGAGGAAGTCGGTGACGTGCCCGCTCCCTGGTGATGGTGGGTTGAGGAAGCGGTCGACGAGGTTGCCGAGCGCTCCTCCCAAGACCAACCCCAGCGCCAGGCCCCACTGCCTTCCGCGCTGTCGATGAGCGAGCACGGTCACTGCAATGCACGCAAGGATGCCGACCCCGGTGAAGACCCACGTCGCGTTGGTGCCGAGGGAGAATGCCGCTCCCGGGTTGAAAATGAGCGATAGCCCAAGCAGGTCTCCCAGGAGCGGGATGCGCTGGCCGGGGGAGAGGTGAGCCACGGCGAGGGCTTTGGTCGCTTGGTCGAGGCCCACGACGATGCCTCCAACCAGCAAAGTGGCGCCCAGCGAGCTCCCTCCTTGCCGCGTCGGCGCGGTCACACTGCCGCGTGGGGTTGTCATTTACGTTCCTTCTGGCTGCGGGCGGCTCGTAGGCCGTTGAGGATGACGACGACTTCAGCAATTTCATGCACGAGTACGACGGCGGCCAGGCCAAGAATGCCGAGGAGTGCGAGCGGGAGTAGCACTGCGATGATGAGCAACGACAAGGCGATGTTCTGGTTGATGATCCGCCGGCCCTTGCGAGCATGTTTGAAGGCCTTGGGTAGTGAGCGCAGGTCGTGGCCTGTGAATGCCACGTCGGCGGACTCGATGGCGGCATCAGACCCGGTGGCACCCATGGCTATGCCGACGTCGGCCGTGGCCAATGCTGGCGTGTCGTTGATGCCGTCCCCGATCATGGCAACGCAACCATTTTGGGCGAGTTCAGCGATCGCAGCAGCTTTGTCGTTGGGGCGCAGTTCCGCGCGAACGTCGTGGATCCCGGCTTGTTGGGCCAGAGTGTGAGCAGTTCGGGTGTTGTCTCCCGTGAGCATCGTTACCCCGATGCCCTGAGCTTCAAGCTCGCGTACGACTTCGGCCGCCTCGGGTCGGAGCTCGTCTCGAACTCCGATGGCAGCCACTGGACGCGCGTCGCGGTGTACGAGGACAACCGTCATGCCTTGCTGTTCTAGGCTCGCGATACTGCCGCCGAGCTGTCCGGCCTCAAGCCAGCGAGGACTGCCCACGGTGATGCGTGCGCCGTCGAGAGTGCCTTCGATGCCGTGCCCGGCCTGTTCGATGACCTTGTCGGCGTGGCGCTTCTCGGGTGAGGCGCTGATGATGGCCGAAGCCAGCGGATGAGTGCTGTGTGCTTCCAGCGCGGCTGCCCAAGTGAGGGCTTGTGCTCGTGTGGTGCCCTCCGTGGTGAGAACTTCAGCGACGACAGGTTCGTTTCGTGTGAGCGTTCCGGTCTTGTCGAATGCTGTGTGCCGGATCAAGCCGAAGCGTTCGAAGGCAGCCCCGGACTTGATGATCACGCCGAATTTGCTTGCGGACCCGATGGCCGCCACGACCGTCAGTGGCACTGAGATCGCCAGAGCACACGGCGATGCGGCGACAAGGACGACCAACGCGCGCGTAATCCACAGCTCCGGCTCTCCGAAAGCCGACCCGATGAGTGCCACAAGTCCGGCAAGGATCAGCACCCCTGGAACGAGCGGGCGGGCAATGCGGTCGGCAAGTCGCGCACGGTCACCCTTTTCGGCCTGCGCCTGTTCCACAAGTTTGACGATGGTAGTCAGTGAGTTCTCAGTGCCTGCCGCGCTAGCTTCGACCTCGATCGCGCCAGCCATGTTGATCGCACCCGCCGAGACAAGGTCACCCGGCTCAACTTCGACGGGGATTGATTCTCCGGTAATTGCCGAGGTGTCCAAACTTGAGCGTCCCGCGCGCACGATGCCGTCGGTTGCGATGCGTTCCCCAGGGCGTACCAGCATGATCTGCCCAGCCTGGAGATCCTTCGCGTCAATATCCACGGACGCATCTCCCTGCCGGATGGTCGCGGTCTGCGGCACGAGCTTCAGTAAGGCCCGTAGGCCGCCTCGAGCGCGGTCCATCGCCTTGTCCTCAAGCGCCTCGGCGATTGAGTACAGGAAAGCAAGGGCGGCAGCTTCTTCGACGTACCCCAAGAAGACGGCGCCGATGGCACTTATGGTCATGAGCAAACTGATGCCCAGCTTGCCCCTCATCAGTTTTCGGACCGCACCCGGCGTAAAGGTTGAAGCACCCAGAAGCAGCGCGAGCCAGAAAAGGGCCACGGCCACCGTCGGAAGCCCCGACCATTCAAACGCCAGCCCACCGAGGAAAGCGGTTCCGGAGAACACGGGAACCATGACCCCTCGATCACGCCACCAAGGACGCTCAAGCTCGTCGGCACCATCCTCACGAACGTCGGGCTTGTGTTCACATCCACATGCAGCGCTCACTGAGCATCACCACCGGCGCGACATCCAGGTTCGGCACAATCTGCTTTCACACAGTCGGCGCCCTCATCAACGGCAAGGCTCACATCCACCAGCGCCGTCAGCGCGGCAGCGAGATGTCTGTCTGAAATCTGGTATCGGGTCTGTCGCCCCTCCGGCTCGGCAACCACAATCCCACAGTCGCGCAAGCACGTCAGATGGTTCGACACGTTCGAGCGAGTAAGTTCCAATTCGCGCGAGAGCACGGCTGGGTAGCTCGGTTGTTCCAGTAGCGCCAAGAGAATCCGGGAGCGGGTCGGATCAGCCATGGCCCTTCCAAGGCGGTTCATGGCATCGAGCCGCGACGTAATAGTCAGCATGCACTGAATATACAGCTATTGCTGACCATTGTCGATCACGGCCGACGAAATCACGCGTGTACGCCGCTCAAGTCAGAGGCATGAACCTCCATGGTTCACTCTTCCTGAAATCGCTCGACAGGCATGTCCACCGGCAGGCTCACCACCACCGTCGCCACCAATTGGCGAGTCAGGGCCTGCCGCGCCGCCACACAACTTAGACCACCATTCAGCGCAAGATCGCGCAACGGCGACCGCTACTGCACATCATGATTTAGCAGTCGCATCGCTCGGCAATCACCACTAGGCCCTAGAGCTCCACAGCTCTGAGTCCCGCGAAAGGTTCGCCCTCATGCGGTTGAGTCCGCGGTGCGCGGCGGTGTATCCCTCCGCTCGAGAGACGCCACGTGAGGCGACAGCCGCCAGTAGCCCGTCGAAGATGAATTCGGTGGAGTTACGCCACCGAAGGGGCCGCGCGACGACTCGCAACGCCGAGGCCGCTCGCGCCCCATATGCCACAGTCAGGGGAGTGGTCCCTACATGTGCTCGATGGACGTTTTCGTCGTTCGATGTCGCCGAGCTGCCGCCCGGAAGCGCGGCCCCACACGCAGACTGTGGGTCTCTATACCCCAGGCGATCCACCCGGCACGCCCCCACGCGTGGGCGATCAACATTCGGAACTGACCCACCACCCGGTTCCGCTCGACCGAGCTGATGGTGCGGGGGAGAGGTTCCAGGTTTCGGGGATCAGGCCCTACCGCGCGGAACAGCTCAGAGAAGGTGGGCCCCTTGCCCGTTCGCTTTCGCGTGCGGGCGATGTAGATCGCCGCTTCCAGTCCTCGGACGGCCGTGCCGATGTCCGATGTTGCCTCGTCGAACGCGTGCACCCAATCCTCGGGAGGATTTTCCTCGGCATCGTGCCACCAGTGCCACTTGGCCGGCTCCATGGTCATTCCCCTTCCGCGAGCTGATGCTGAGCATGTCGACTCATACGTGCAGCTGCCCAGACGGCAAGGAGGAATTGTTGCGTATGACCATACGGATTATGCCATACGGGCTAGGCCATACGATCGCGCAACCGGCGCCAGGGTTGAAGGATGACTGGAGAGCGCGCACCAAGACCCGAGGACTGGGCGGCCTACGCCCGCGCTCTCGGCGTAGCTATGCAGCGCCGCCGGATCGATCTTGGACTCAGCCAGGAAGACGTGGCATACAGAGCCGGACTCAGCCGCTACACCTACCAGAAATTTGAGAAGGCCGAGTCGCGTCCCGGGACGCCGGCCAATCCAACCCTGAAGACCGTGTTGAGCATCGCGCAAGTTCTTCGCTGCGAACTAGGCGATCTACTGCCGCCACTCGCACCAGACCTTTCCGCACGCTGACTGCAGGCAAGGCCCTCCCGTGCCCTCAAGTTTCAGCGCACCCGAGACTCGGCGGCCGACCAGACCCCTGGCCGTGATCGGCGCTCCGGGCTTTCTTGAACACGAGCCGCTCGGGCATGCTCCTGGCCTCGTTGTTCTGCACGTCCAGGATCTGAGTACGGTTCAAGGCGCCATTCGAGAGCTACACAATGCACTGATCGGTGAAAGCGATAGTGTGCGCAGCCACGTGTGGGTGCTATTCTACGCACGACCCGAAACCGAAGGCGCCGCGCTACCGCTGTCAGCAGCGGAAGCAGAACGACTGGTTAACCTGGCGCTGCTGTCTACCCCGCGCGAACTAGCGGAGGCGCGCAACCACCCCGTCGGACATTTGCCGTCATGGGCCATCGTAGGAAATGAGGGCCTTGACCCTCGATCGTGGACACGGTGTCGGTTCGGTTATGCCGCTTCCGCGAGGGTAGCGGACGTGGTCTCCGCGTAGGCGGTCTCGT
>NZ_QQXK01000045.1 GCF_003575975.1 Galactobacter valiniphilus
AGTGTAGGAACTTCCATCCTCGGGGGACCTCGACCCCTATCCAGCCATCGCCGCGCGCACCCCGGCTACACCGTCAACTGCGAAGAGCCCCTTTTGGCCTCCGCGGACGAGCGAGGTCAACGAATACCGAAGTCAGTCAGCGAGCGCCGATCGCACGATGATGGCACAAATCGGCAAGTTCTCCTCCTGGCCCCGGCTGCCCTCCTAAAGCGCTTCAAAAGGCAATGGCGCCTGACCGATGGAGGAAATGCTGTCTGGGCTGTCGATATGGAGACGATTTCTGACTTTACGCACGACGCCCGAAACGTTGATCTTCTCGTGCGACTCGAACCAAGCATGCGCAGCCGGAAGCAATTTCTCGTCAACAGTGAACGAGATCTCTGAAGGACGACCGCGGCGAGTGGTCTCTAGAGTTGCCGTGCCCCAACTCACGATCGGCTCATCTCGCATCTCGACGATGGTTCCCGTGAGAAACTCAGGACCTTCACTTCGAGCCTTGATAAACCTCTCGCAGCTCTTGGCAAGTACGTCAGCGGAAGACTTGGGGATAACAATCCTGGCCGGACCCCTCGGCGTCTCGGTGTCGAGACTCTCCGACCAGATAAACGAAGCGTCGAAGACGTCCACTTGCCGCGGCGAAATGACATTAGCGAGGGCTTTGACCAATTCCTTGCTGACACCCGCCTCAACAAGCTCTTCGACCTTTGACGAACCCGGGACCCTATCCGTCTGGACGATGGCTTCATAGATAAGTGCCATCGACTCGGCCATAGTGCGCGTAGTCAGACGTCCGGCTGGCTCAAAGCCATCGGCAAAGGACTTCACGTCACCGAACACATCCTCGTCTTGCTTCAGCTCCCGATTTTCGATCCCATTCTTACGGGTCGCCAAGGTGCCGAGGGGGACAAATAGCGGGAGGACATAGGAGCCTTCCCTCGTTTGCCCGAAAACACACTGCGCAACGAGAGACTCGCCGACTCGCGAGTAGCCGGCATCGATGACCGCCTTGGGTGCGCGCGATGTCGTCGCAGCTGACCGAAGAACCTGACGTGCTGAGCTAAAAAGGTGGTAGCCCGCCTCTACGGGAATGTCGTGCCCCCACTCGGCACCCTCCAAATGAAACTCGAGTTCGTCGTAGTTCCAGTACGCGAATTTCCGTTCGAGCAAGGCCGGTACAATGCCGGCCTCGGTCGCGATTCGACGCACAGTGTCTTGCCATTCAGCCGTGCCGAAGGACAGCGAGTAGGGGATGCCAATTTGAGCGGCGGCAGTAGAAGATTCCCAAAGCTCTCCGACTGGCCCTCTATTTGAGATTCTCCAGCCGTGACCCAGCATGTATTCCACAAGGTCTTGGCGAGTAGCGTCCAAGGTGCTCACAAGGTTCCTCCTCCCGTAAATCCGGCTAGCCGGCTGCTCTCCCACTGGGAGATAGTTGCGGCCGTAAGTCTGTTGGTGCACGGCACAGAAACTGAAGTGGCCCCCACGGGGAGTTTGTCCACTCGCGCCCAGTATGCTGCTGTGCTATGACAGGTCGTAGCTGGCGCATCAGGGTAACTGACCCAGTCCAGCGGGGACTTGGGCACGTGAACAAGGACCAAGTAGACCGGTGAGGTCTTGCGCGCCCAGCCTGCTACCCACGATGGCTTGAGCGTCCACGTGAAGTGCGGATCGTTCTTCGTCGGCGCCTGGGTGGTGCACTTCACTTGCACGTGCACCATTGTCGAGTCGAAGGACAGGTGCCCGTCTATTCCCTGAACGTCGGCGTCGGGACGAGTCTCTGTGAACCCCACTCCAACTTGCGCGCACAGCGTCTCAAAGTAAGCGATTCCATATCGGGCCTGACGCGTCGTTGCCGCAGGGAAAGTGGTTGCAGAGTCCCACCCTGGCCGCAGAATAGGGCTCACGCGGCGCCTTCTCCATGATCCTGCATATTCTCACCGGCCACGTCCAAGTCGCAGTCGATCTGGTCGCACCCCTGGGGTCTGACATGGTGGGCTACGAAGTCGTCATGGAGGACCGCGTGGGTCTCCTTCCCAGCCACAGGACCGTCCTCCAGTACAGCCGTCCGTCGGACGGTGTCGCGATTTGGGCTGTGGCCCGCTGAATGTCGCTCATGATTGGCTCGTTCGAGGTCGATCATGACCTTCACCATCACGATGGCAGCTTTCCGAGAGTTGGCCAATACCCCATCGGCACCGAGCGGAAGGTCGTCCGCGAGGGGCAAGTTCGGGATTGACCGTCCGGCTGCCCTGAAAGCTACCGCGTCGTCGACGCCGGCCAGCCACGCGCTCGGCCTGACGGTCTTCGCACTCGGGAGCGACTTGTACGTGCCCGACCTGATGTGGTCCTGGGTCGTGTACGTGATCGGCTGGTCGTGTCGCCGCGCGAATGCAGACAGCTGAAGCACTGAACGTGCCCCGCAGACCACGAGGGAAGCCTCAACGAGTCCAGTCAGCGTCAGCGGTTCTTTCACAGGCCAAACCCTCTCTGTTGGTCGTCAACGCATACAACGGAACGCGGCGCCCGCCTGACACGTGGCAAGTCACGATATCCAGCAATCACGGGAGCGCCCCCACCTCATGCCGAAGCGGGGGCGCTCTTTTCGTGCGGGGCGACGCTTACGCCCCGCCTGACGGCGGCAATACGATGTCCACCATCGTTCGCATCACGAAATCTTCGAACTCTGTGTCGTTCTTGGTCTCGAGACCCGTGCGCAAACGTTGCCCTGTCTCATCGACGGTCAACGGCCAACGCTGGAAGCCAGGACCATTGGAGTAGGTGCCGATTGCCGCTTGTCCCTGCGCCATCAACTGTTTCACGGCGGAGAGGGCCACTTCCTGGACCTGCGGTTCCCGCATTCGGTTCTCTTCCAGTCCAAGCGTCTGGCTTGCAAGGTCCAGTACTCGAGCCAGCAGCACCCAGTCGGAGCGGTCTTCTTCCATGAGCCGACGGGAGAGTCGGTCAGCGGCGTCATGCAACATGAATCTTGTACGGCTTCGAGTTGTTCGGGCTCTTGATGTCCACCGTGTACCCGCCAGACTTGCTGGTAGGGCGGAACATGATCAGGGTGCCGTCACTCAGGTAGTACTTGGCCGGCCTCACCACGGGATTGGTCCCATCGATCCCAGCGACTGAACCCGTGTAGTCGGTCAACCAACACCAGTAGATCCAGACCTCATTGTTGTTGTCTGCCTGCCAGACTTGTGTCGAAGATCGATAGGGCATTCCCGCGTTCAGGATCTTCTGGGCCTGACCGAAGTTGGCCGGATGCGCATTGAAAATGCCACCGGTGACCCCGTCCGTGCACCGTTTCGTGCGCCCCGGGTCGACCACCATCGGCGTCACTGACGATTCCGACGGATTCACGGTGACCTGATCGACGTCCCTCGCGAGGGCCGCTGGTGCTCCCGCGCTCCCTAGTAGGCCGGCAGTGGCCACGAGCACGACGAGAGCCCGCGTCAGTCCTGTGAGTGCCTTCATTTCCCCTCCTGAAGATTGTTTGCAATCTGAGTAAAGCGCGCAGCCCTGCAATGTCGAACAGGTGCGGCCAAGCGTCACACAAACGAGACCACCGCGTCGCGGATTTGCATCAGATCGTTACCGGGGTTGTGCTGGGCTGAGTGCACCTCGCGGTGAGTGCCAAATGGGTGCCAACGCGGTTGACCTCACCTGACGAAATCCGCGCAAATACGCCGAAGTGGGTTGGTACTCCTTTGGCACCCAGCGGGGCTCATGAACACCGCAGAAACGGCGAAACCCCCGCGGCTTCGCGGGGGTTTCGATCGAGCCCCTTACCGGATTCGAACCGGTGACCCCCTGTTTACAAGACAGGTGCTCTGGCCAACTGAGCTAAAGAGGCGTGCCGCTCCATCGTACAGAAACGGCCGCCCTCCCCCGAACCGGGGGCGGGAGGCCGTGTCTTCGTCGTCAGCGAGCGATCAGTGGATCACTTGTTGGCGGCGTCGATCTTGGCGTTGGCCCACTCGACGAAGTCGCCGTCGGTCTCGCCGTTGTAGTACGTGCCGTTGACGAAGATCGAGGGCGTGCCGCCGATCTTGTCCTTGATCATCTGACCCTGGCCCACCACCCCGTAGGGGCGGAACGTGCCATTGCTGATGCAGCTGTTCAGGTCGGCGGCGCCGGCCTGCGAGGCCAGCTGGGCCAGCTCGGCGTTGGAGCGCTCCTTCTGATCCGCGAAGAGCGACTTCATCATGGGCAGGAACGCGGCCGGGTTCTTGTCGGCCACGCAGTACAGGGCGTTGCCGGCGCGGGCCGGGTAGTTCGTGGCGGAGCGGATCACGGAGACCATGCGGTACTCGACCGTGGCCTTCTTCTCCGACAGCCAGGACTCGAACTGGCCGGCGTAGGCGTTCTCGAACTCGGCGCAATGCGGGCACAGCGGATCGACGTAGACGATGATCTGCGCCGGCTTGGCGCTCTTGTCCACGCCGGCCGGGGCGGCCTCGCCGGCCTCGCGCTTGTAGTTGGGGTCCGTCAGGACCTTGGCGGCGTCGACCTGCTCCTTGGTGACCTCGCCACCGCCGGTGGAGACCATGGTGGTGGGGCTGTCCAGCACCACGCCGCCGTACTGGTTGCCCACGGCGGGGATCGGCCCGGAGTCGGCGAAGGTGTTGTTCGGCTTCACGGCACCGAAGTAGTACCAGAGACCGCCGCCGGCCACGAGGGCGACGATGCCCACGATGATGCCGATCTTGGTCCACAGGGAGCGCTGGCGGCGCTTCTTGTCTGCGGCTTCGCGCTTGGCGCGGGCTTCGATGCGGGCCGCCTCGAGGCGCTCCGACTTCGTTGCCCGTGGGGCGTTGCTTGCCATGTCACCAGGTCCTTCGCTCGCGCGCGGGTGTGCGCACGGTAGGGGAGGTTGTCACTTCAACTTCCACAGAATACGACAGCAGTCTGTGCATTCTCTCAGCTTCGTCCGACGCGCCATGTTTCGCCGTGCCCCTTCCGCTGGCCGCTCCCGTGGGTAGCCTGGGGCCACGCACCCGTTGGGAAGGACAGCATGAATACCGTCAAGACCGGCACGCATGACTTCGTGGTGGTCGCCAACCGCCTGCCCGTTGACCGAGTCACCCTGGAGGACGGGACCGCCGCCTGGCGGACCTCCCCCGGCGGCCTGGTTTCCGCCCTCCACCCGCTCATGCAGGCCTCCACGGGCGCCTGGGTCGGCTGGCACGGCGCCGAGAACGAGGTGCTGGAGCCCTTCCACGAGGACAGCATCGACCTCGTCCCCGTCCCCTTGAGCAGCGCGGACGTGCGCCTGTACTACGAGGGCTTCTCCAACTCCACGCTCTGGCCGCTCTACCACGACGTGATCGTGCCGCCGGAGTTCCACCGCACCTGGTGGGTGGCCTATCGCGAGGTCAACGCCCGCTTTGCGCGGGCCGCCGCCGGCACCGCGGCACCCGGCGCCACCGTCTGGGTCCACGACTACCAGCTCCAGCTGGTCCCCAAGATGCTGCGCGACCTGCGCCCCGACCTCACGATCGGCTACTTCGACCACATCCCCTTCCCCTCCACCGACCTCTTCGCGCAGCTTCCGTGGCGCTCGCGCATCCTGGAGGGCCTCCTCGGCGCGGACCTCATCGGCTTCCAGCGGGCCTCGGACACGGCCAACTTCCTCACGTCGGTGAAGCGTTTCCTCGGCCTGACCCCGCGCAAGGGCGAGGTCCGTCGGCCCGGCTCCGGCCGCTCCTCACGCGCGCAGACGCACCCCATCTCGATCGATGCCGCGAAGATCGCCGATCTCGCCGCGAGCCCGGCCGTCCAGGACCGCGCGCGGCAGATCCGCGAGGAGCTCGGGAACCCGGAGACCGTCCTGCTCGGCGTGGATCGCCTGGACTACACCAAGGGCATCCGCCACCGCCTCAAGGCCTACGCGGAGCTCCTGGAGGACCGCGCCCTGTCGGTGGGCCAGGCCTGCCTCCTGCAGATCGCTAGCCCCTCGCGCGAAAAGGTGGATTCCTACCAGCAACTGCGCGAGGAGGTGGAGGGCACCGTGGGCCGCATCAACGGCGAGTACGACTCCCTGGCCCACACCGCCGTGCGCTATCTGCACCACTCGTACCCCACCGAGGAGATGGTCGCTCTGTACCTCGCCGCCGACGTCATGCTCGTGACGCCCCTGCGCGACGGCATGAACCTCGTCGCCAAGGAGTACGTCCAGGCCCGCTTCGACGGCGGGGGACGCCTCGTGCTCTCCGAGTTTGCCGGGGCCGCCGACCAGCTGGGCTCGGCCGTCATCGTCAACCCGCACGACATCGACGGCCTCAAGGCCAGCATCCTGGAGGCCGTCAACATGGAACCGACCGAGGCCAAGCGACGCTTGGTCTCCATGCGCCGCAACGTGCAGGATCACGACGTCGCGCGCTGGTCCCGCCACTTCCTCACCTCCCTGCAGGAGACGCAGGACGACGACGCCTCGCCGCACGCGGGCGGGCCGGGCGCCACCGGCACCCCCGGGCGCGGCGCGCGATGACGGGTCTCGGCCCCGAGCTGCGCACGCGCGTCGGCAAGCTCGCGCGCGTGGGCCACCTCCTGGTGGCGCTGGACTTCGACGGCACCCTCGCGCCCTTCACGGACGTGCCGGACGAGGCGCGGGCCCTGCCCGCCTCGGCCCGCGCCATCGACGTGCTCGCGGCGCTCACCGACACCGACGTCGCCCTCATCTCCGGCCGCGAGCTCGCCTCGCTGCGCCGCGTCGCTGCGCCGGGCGAACACACGCTGCTCGTCGGCAGCCACGGCGCCGAGCGCTGGGCCCCGGAGGAGTTCGACGCCGAGGCCACGCAGGCCGAGCTGACCAAGACCCAGCGCAAGGTGCTCGCCGCGACCCAGGCGGCGCTCGAGGCCGTGGCCGAGCGCTTCGACGGCCTGTGGGTGGAGCCCAAGCCGGCCGGCGCGGTCCTGCACACGCGCCTCGCCGCTGGCCAGGGCGAACAGGCCACCCAGGCGGCCCTGCGGGCCCTCGCCAAGGTCAAGGGCGCGCATGTCAGGGAGGGCAAGGACGTCATCGAGGCCAGCGTCCTCGGCGCGGACAAGGGGCAGGGGCTCATCTGGCTGCGCGAGGTGAGCGATGCCGCCGTCGTGCTTTTTGTTGGTGACGACCGCACCGACGAGGACGCCTTTGCCGTCCTGCGCAAGCAAGACGTGGGGATCAAGGTGGGCCCCGGGCCCACTCAGGCCGAATTTCGGGTCGACGGGCCGGGAGATGTCGCCGACCTCTTGCAGCTGCTCGCGGATGTGAGAGAGTAGCCACACCTGTTCTCTACGGATCGTCGGGCACGTACCTGCCCGGGAAAAGGTTGATGCCCCATGGCTTCTGTGACTTTTGACGGCGCCACGCGCCAGTACCCTGGGGCGCTTGTCCCCTCCGTCGACGCGTTCGACCTGGACATCAAGGACGGCGAATTCCTCGTCCTCGTGGGTCCCTCCGGTTGCGGCAAGTCCACCACCCTGCGCATGCTCGCCGGCCTGGAGCCGGTGGACGGCGGCACCATCCGCATCGGCGACCAGGACGTCACCGATGTGGCCCCCAAGGACCGCGACATCGCGATGGTCTTCCAGAACTACGCCCTGTACCCGCACATGACCGTCGCGGACAACATGGGCTTCGCCCTCAAGATCGCCGGCGTCTCGAAGGAGGAGCGCGAGAAGCGCGTCCTCGAGGCCGCCAAGCTCCTGGACCTGGAGAAGTTCCTCAAGCGCAAGCCCAAGGCCCTCTCCGGCGGCCAGCGCCAGCGCGTCGCCATGGGCCGCGCCATCGTGCGCTCCCCCAAGGTCTTCCTCATGGATGAGCCGCTCTCCAACCTGGACGCCAAGCTGCGCGTGCAGACCCGCACGCAGATCGCCTCGCTGACCCGCCGCCTCGGCGTCACCACGGTCTATGTGACCCACGACCAGGTCGAGGCCATGACCATGGGCGATCGCGTGGCCGTCCTCTCCGAGGGCAAGCTGCAGCAGGTCGACACCCCGCGCGCCCTGTACGACACGCCCCAGAACGTGTTCGTCGCCGGCTTCATGGGCTCCCCGGCCATGAACCTCGTCGAGCTGCCCGTCGAGGGCGGCTCCGTGACCTTCGGCGCCACCTCGGTGGCCCTGAGCGCCGAGCAGACGGCCGCCGTGACGGGCGGCAAGGTCACCTTCGGCATCCGCCCCGAGGACCTCGACATCGTCGACGGCCCGGGCCTGGCCCTGAGCGTCGACGTGGTCGAGGAGCTCGGCGCCGACGCGTACGTCTACGGCCGCGCCACGGTCGGCGGCGAGGAGCGTCAGCTCGTCGTCCGCGCCGGCGGCCGCGCCGCCATCAGCCCGGGTTCCACCATTCAGGTGGCCCCGCGCGTGGCCCGCGTGCACCTCTTCGACTCGGCCTCCGGGCTGCGTCTGCCGGACACGCACCGCGCCTGATTCTTGCGCAGGGCCCGGACCGTTCCCTCTCGAGGGGACGGGCCGGGCCTTTTTGTGCCCGACGTCGGGGCGTGGGCTCGGTGCCCTGGTGCTGCATAGAGCGGTGCTCGCGTTGCCCGACGTCGGGGCGTGGGCTGGGAGCGTGGGCGGTGCACGGCGGTCGCCACGCGCGACGGCGCGGCGAGGCTGGGAGCCTCGCCGCGCCGTCGGGCAGGTGGTTGGCTCAGGCGGCCCCGGTGCCACCCTGCGGGCCGCCCAGGGCCGCGTGGATGGCGCGCCCGGCCCGCAGGCCCGTGAAGAGGCAGCCTCCAAGGAAGGTGCCCTCGAGGGCCCGCAGGCCGTGCACCCCTCCCCCGCCGAAGCCGGCGGCCTCGCCCGCGGCCCACAGACCTGGCAGGACGCTGTCATCTTCTCGCAGGACGCGGGCGTCCATGTCGGTCTTGAGGCCACCGAGGGACTTGCGCGTCAGGATGTGCAGGCGCACGGCCACGAGCGGCCCGGCGGCCGGATCAAGGATGCGGTGCGGGCTCGTGGTGCGCATGAGCTTATCGCCCAGGTAACGGCGAGAGTTATGGATGTTCTGGACCTGGGCGTCCTTGGTGAAGTCGTTATCCACCTGCAGGTCCCTAGCCTCGATCTGTTCCTGCAGGTGCTGGGCATCGATGAGGTTCTCTCCCGTGAGGGCGTTCATCTTGGCCACGAGCTCTTGAAGGGTGTCGGCCCTCAGGAAGTCCGCGCCGCGCTCCTGGAAGGCCGCCACCGGGCCCGGAGCCCCCTTGGAGTTCAGGCGGGCCTTCACGACCTCGAGCTTTTTCCCCGAGGTGATGTCCGGATTCTGCTCCGAACCGGAGAGCGCGAACTCCTTGTTGATCATCTTCTGCGAGAGCACGAACCAGGAGTAGTCGTGGCGGCTCGCGACCGGATCGGTGCGCAGGAACCGCAGGGTGCCGAGGGTGTCGTTGCCCGGGAAGTTCGGGGCGGGGAGTCGGTTGCCCTCGGCGTCGAACCACAGCGGTGACGGGCCGGGGAGGATGCGGATGCCGTGATCCGGCCAGACCGGGTCGAAGTTCTCGATGCCCTCGGTGTAGTGCCACATGCGTTCCTTGTGCACCCACGCGGCGCCGGCGGCCTCGCTCAGGCGCAGGCCGCTGCCGTCCACGTGGGCGGGGACGCCGGTGATGAGGTTCTTGGGCGGCGTGCCCATGTCCTGCGGCCAGAGCTCGCGGACCAGCGCGTGGTTGCCGCCCACGCCGCCCGTGGCGACGAGCACGGCGGGGGCACGCAGCTCGAAGGGCTCCACGACCTCCCTGGAACTGGTGACGGAACGCGGTGACTCGTCCGGAGCGAGGATCTCGCCGCGCACGCCGACCACGGCGCCGTCCTCCACGATCAGGTCGGTGACGCGGTGGCGCGTGCGGTACTCGCTGCGTCCGGCCTGCTCTGCCTCGAGGAGCGAGGCGGCGAAGGGCGCCACGACTCCGGTGCCGGTTCCCCATGAAACGTGGAAACGCGGCACGGAGTTACCGTGGCCCGTGGCCAACTGGTCCCCGCGTTCGGCCCAGCCGACGACGGGGGTGAGCTTGATGCCCTGCTCGGCGAGGTACTGGGCTTTCTCCCCCGCGGCGAAGTCGACGTAGGCCTTGGCCCAGCGCTTGCCCCACGTGTCGCTGCCATCCGTCGCAAAGGCCGATGAGCCCTGCCAATCGGACCAGGCGAGGGCGTGCGAGTCCTTCACGCCGAGGCGGCGCTGCTGGGGCGTGTCCACGAGGAAGAGGCCCCCGAAGGACCACCAGGCCTGGCCGCCGAGGTTGTTGCGGTTCTCCTGGTCAAGCACCAGGACCTTACGGCCCACGGCTTGCAGCTCGTGGGCGGCGACCAGGCCCGCGAGTCCTGCGCCAACAATCAGTACGTCCGCGCCCACGCTTGAGCTCCCTCTGTCGGCGCGCGGGCTCTGAACCGGCGCAGGATCCTTCAGAGCAAACTATGCGGGCGGGGACGCCTGGACAAGGGGGTTCCCGGACACTTTCAACGGAAGTGTGGCCGTTCGGAATAGGACGAAAACTACCCCGGAAACGACGAAGGACCGGAGGAAAACCTCCGGTCCTTCACACTGGTCGGGGTGACAGGATTTGAACCTGCGGCCTCGTCGTCCCGAACGACGCGCGCTACCAAGCTGCGCCACACCCCGCTGAACCGTGCTTGTCCAGTCTAGCCTCCCGAGGGGGGATCCCCAAATCGAGGGCTCCCCCGGTGACGAGCGCGACGCTCAGTTCGAAATACCCATAAAGCGTGCGAAGGAAACGCTCACCTCGCGCACCAGCTCGGGGTCGCCGGCGATGGCCAGGAGAGTTCCTTCGGGACCGCCGGAGGCCCTCATGGTCAAGGTGGCGCCCTCCGCGGGGCCGGCCAGCACGCGCAGCGACGCACCGTCCGGCCACTCCCACTCGGTGGTCTCGGCAAGCTGCAGCGCGTGGCCGTCCTCCAGCTCCGCGCCGAAGCCCTCGGCGTCCCACCAGAGGTGGGCTCCAGCCGCGTCCTGTGCCTCGAGGACGCTCGCCGCGGGCCACCAGAGGTGCAAATAGTCGATGACCGCCTCGGCCGCCTGCTCCGGCGCCAGCGGCAGGGTCAGCGACTCCGAGGCCGCGGGTGCGGCCGGCGCCGGTTCGGGCGTGGCGGACGGCTCGGGAGCGTGAGAAAACAGCGGATCCATGCTCCCAGTCTAGGGAGCGGCCCCAGGCGCCGGGCCACCCCACCCAGACGACGCCCCTCACCCCTCCCCCCCTGATCGGAGTGCGAGATGTCGCTCAAACGCCGCTTTCGACAGCTTTTGGCACTCCGATCCTGGAAAGGACGGTGTACCAATGCCCGCGATGGGCTGGGCGGGCGTCGGAGTTGCTGCTGACCAACCCTGAATCGGAGTGGGTTTGGTACGGTTTTGGGCCGAAAAGTGTACGGAACCCACTCCGATTCTTGAAAGGGTGGGTGGGTGTACGAGGTCGGGTGGGGTGTTTGGGTTGTTGACGTGAGGAAGGCCCCGCGCCTCTCCACCGTGTGTTGGTGGGGGCTGCGGGGCCTTCTTCGTGTGGTTGTGTCCGGCGGCGTCCTACTCT
>NZ_QQXK01000046.1 GCF_003575975.1 Galactobacter valiniphilus
CTATCCCCTCATCGTTGATACAGTCCGGCCTCGGCAGGACGCGCTCACAGCTTGACTTTGAACTATAGGAGTGTCGCCGTTGACCACCTGCGGGGCGTGAGCCACCTGGATCCGCTCGGCCTCGTGTTCATCCTCGTGGCCGGCCTGTTCTGGGCGCTGTACATCCTGGCCTCCGAACGGGCAGGCCGGAAGGTCGAGGGCGCGGGCGGCCTCGCGGTGGCCGTGACGATCGCGGCTGTGCTCGTGGCGCCGTTCGGGCTCTCCGGCGCCGTGCCCGCGGTCGTGGCGGACCCCTCGCTGCTCCTGCTGGCGCTGCCCGCCGCGCTGCTGGCCTCGGTCATCCCCTACTCGCTCGAGTTCGCGGCCCTGCGCCGCCTGCCCAAGCCCGTCTTCGGCATCCTGCTCTCCCTCGAGCCCGCCGTCGCCGCCCTGGCCGGCTTCCTGCTCCTGGGCCAGGGCATGAGCGTCCTGGGCGCGTGCGCCGTGGCCCTCGTCGTGGCAGCCTCGATCGGCTCCACGTTGGGAGCCAGGGCCCCGCGCAAGGAACGCGTGGAGGTGACGGCGCCCGCGTGGGCCTGCCGCCCGCCGGTCCCGCGCCCCCAAACGGCCCGATCGCTTCGGAACTGCCGCAACCTTCGCGCAGTTCCGAAGCGATCGGGCCGTTTGGCGTTCGGTGAGCCTGCCCACCCAACCAGACCACGCGTCGTCGGGCCCTGGACGCGCCGTCTCGCGCCTGTTTCGCTTCTCCGCGACTCTTTGTCGCGGAGAAGCCACAAACTCGCGGGATCGCCGCTGCAGGGCGCGCGGCACGGCCGTCACGCGGCAGGCCGAACGCGCCGGGACAACGCAAAATGCCCCGGATCTCTCCGGGGCCTTTCCTTGGTAGCGGTGCCGGGACTCGATCCAGTCACTTAGCCGTTTTTGGCGAATCTCACAGATCGGATTCCGCGTGATTCCGGGGTTTTCGTTCCCACTCGTTCTGTCCTGTTCGGTACTTTGTCCGCGACGCGGACAAGCTCAGGGCGCGGAAAAGCCCCTCCGAGAGGCCTCCGAGGGGCTGGATCGTCAGACCGGCTGGCGGTACTGGTAGCGCTCTTCCCAGACCGCCTTGAGCTCCTTGACCGCCACGGGCATCACCTCGAGCGCGTGAGCGAGAGCGTCGTTCGTCATGCCGGGGAGCAGCTCTGACTCGAACACGTCCGGGTCGAACATGTGCATGACGGCCCATCGGGTCGCGGCGAGCTCCTGCTTGCGGTTGCATCCCTCGTGCCAGTGGATCTCGTGCCCATACCAGGCGTGGCCGAGCTCGTGCCAGATTGTCCAGTTCAGCTGACGCCGGCCAAGGCCAGGCCTGAGTGTGATCAGCGCGTGCTCGTGGTCGTAAACACCCCAGAGCGTCCCGGGGGTGGGGGCCACGCGGACGCGGACGCCCATCTGCTCGGCTGCTGCTTCGGCTCGCGCCAGGTACGACAATCGTTCTCCTACGTAGGGGGCAAGGTCAGAGTGTCACCGAGGGGTGACAGGGAGGTCAGTCCTCCGGATCAGCGTCGAACGCGATGTCCTTCTCGCCCTCGTACGCCGCGAGCCCATGGTCCGCCTTCGAGAGACCGGAGTAGTCGGGGGCGGATGGTGCTTCCGCTTCAGCGCTCTCCACTCGGGATTGCTCCGCGGCCTTGTCAGCCATCGTTCTGAGAGGGTTACCGTCCCCCCAGATACTGTGCGGCTCCGGCATGTCTTCGCCCTGCAGGGCAGCCACCGCCCTGACGGAAGCAGCACGAACCAGAAGTCGCGATGTGAGTTCCGAGTGTCCGATCACTCCACTGACGACTCCGAAAGCGCCGGTGTCCATCACTGCATCCAGGATGGCGGTCGCCAGCGCCTGAGCAATCTTGGGATGCACTTTCAGCTTGACAGCATCCTCCGCGAACTTGATGGCGTCATCAGCTCCTGCCAAGAGGCCCATGTAAGCATCTGCCAACTCAAGTCTCGACAGACCCAGAGCTTCGGCCGGGGGCCGATGGTCGGCTCGATGGAGTGACATAGCCAATGCCACGGGGTCGATGCCATACCAAGCCGCCCTCTCTTCTGGATCGCTTGCCCCTGACGGCGCCGAGACAGTGTCTTCACCCTTGAAGGAAGATGCGTCCCACACCCGATACTGGAGCTCAACTGGGACTTGCCCCCGTAGACTCCCGGTCTTACTCTCCCGCGCCACCCAGTTCGCAAACTTGGTCGCGGCCGCCGCTGGCAAGGCCGCGTGCTCGCGGGACTCCCAGTTATAGGCCGTCTTTTTTGCGACGCCTACAGCCTCTGCGAGCCCGGCCTGGGTGAGTCCCGCGATCTCGCGTATCCGCTTCACGTCGTTGCCAGTGATCACGCCGGTGCTCTTGGTGTCTCCCATACTCCCAAGTCTGGCGCAAACGCTAGTAAACATCAACCGACCCATTTCCCCGCGTCGGCGCAGATTGACGCAAAAAGTGAGTTACACGCCTGGCATTTGCCACCTGTGGTTGCTACCATTTACGTCATGACCACCCGTAAGGGCAACGGAGCCTCCATCCGTACAATCCGCGAACTGACTGGGATTTCCGCCAGCGAGCTGGCGCAACGAGTCGCAATCGGTCGCTCCTACATGTCGCTCATAGAGACCGGGGCCCGGCAGCCAGCCACCGCGAAGTTGCGTCTTATTGCGAACGCGCTCGGAACCAGCATCGAAGCGATCTCCTACCCGGTGGAGGTCGTCTACGACGAGCCAGGGAAGGTGCCTGCCTGATGAGCGGCGCCGGCGCCATCTGCTCAGCAAGAAGCCCTCACCGGCTGCAACCAGTGAGGGCCATCGAATCCCCAGCTTCCAAGAAGGAGTTCCTGTGACCAGCCTAGTCCAGATCCCGTTCCACAACACCAGCCTCAGCGCCCTCTCTGAAGACGGCAAGCCGCTCGTGAGTCTCCGCCACATGTGCGAGTCCATCGGCATCGACTACCCCTCTCAGCTGAAGCGTGTGAAGCGCAGTCACTGGGCAACCGTGGTCATGATGACCACGGTTGCTGATGACGGCAAGGATCGCGAGATGGCCATGGTTAATCGCCGCACCATGACGATGTGGCTGGCAACCATCGACCCCGCCCGCCTCAAGAACGAGGACGCCAAGGCGTACCTCGCGCTCTTCCAGAACGAGGCAGCCGACGCCCTTGACGCCTACTTCCACGAGGGTGCTGCTCTGAACCGCGGGCGATCAAGTACGACGAGCAGGCCCGTGTTCTCGACAGTCTCCGCAACCTCATCGACCCTTCTTGGCTCGAGGCCAAGGCCAAGATCGTTGCGGCCCGAGCCTTGGGTGAGGTGCCGGAGATCGCGCCGGCGGACATGCCCCTGTACTCCGAGGCCTACCTCAACGAGAAGCCTGAGCTGACCAAGGATGAGGCGAAGCGCATCCGCTCCGTGTTCGGGCGTCGCGTCGCCAACCAGTACCGGACCGAGCACGGCAAGGACCCCATGAAGTCTTCGGGCGAGGTCGGGGCTCGTGTCTGTGCGATCAACGCCTACACGGAGACCGACCGCTGGATCTTCGACAAGGTCTGGAACGAGCACTACGCGGCCAAGTACGCGCTGCAGCTGGCGATGGAGGATTCCAGTGTCTGATCTCCCCCGCTACCGCACCCCCGCGCATGTCGCCGCGGAGCTGGGCATCCCCGTCACCACCGTGAAGCGACATGCACGAGTCTCCGGGATCTGCACCCGACTCGAGCGGCGGCGCATCGCCTTCACGGCCGAGCAGATCGAGGAACTCGCAGCCTGGATCGAGGGCCAGCAGTCCCCCACCTTCGAAAACGTGCCGGCAGAGCTCGACGCGTTCGCCTAACCCCACCTTCACCCCCCTTTCCACAAGCCTTCGGTCACGTTGGCTCGGGCATAATGCGCCCATTTTCACTCCATTCCACCTACTGGCCTTCGGTCGGAGGAGCTCCACATGGACAACCTGTCCGGTGCGGAGAAGTACACCTTGCTGGTGCGCGATCTGGCTTCCTTGCCCAAGAAGGATGCCGTGGCGACCTTGTTGGAGTGCTTCCCCCACAAGACCAAGTCGTTCTTCGAACGCAACCTCACCCACCTGATGCGACTCGATCCTGTGTCGCTGTGCTCCGCCCTCACCTACGCCGACCCGACCGCTGACAAGGCGATCCGGAACGCGCTCGCCGCCTGATCTCGGAAGGAACCACCCCATGAAGTACTCCACCCCGTGGACCCGCCTGATGGCGGAGCTGTTGTGCCGCGCTGCCGGCCACACGGCCGAGCCGCTGAGCCCGGCTGGCCACGACACATTGCACACCCTGTGCGCGGCGCCGTTCGGCTTCACGTTGGAGCAGGACGAGATGTCCCAGGCCGACTGGCAGGCCCTGTACGAGGAGCCATGGAGCGCGTCCTGGTACGGACGCACGCTGACCGCCGAGTCCTCCGAGACGGTGAGCGTCCAGCTCGCCTGGTCCCGTGCGTCCGGCGTCGTCGTGTTGACGAACGACAACGGCGGCGACCTGACGTACGCGCTCGCCGAGGCGCTCCACGACCTCATTGAGCTGGCCTTGGACGAGGCCGACTCCCTCAAGTTCACCACCGTGCTTGCCGAGGAGGAGGACGCAGCATGACCGCCACGACCACCACTGTCGCCGAGACGCCGGCACAGATCACTGCTCACCCTGATTGGTGTGACCGCCAGAACTGCTACACGGACGAGGGGGGCCGCGGTTACCACGCGTCCAGCTTGAAGCAGACCATGCGGAACTCCGACGAAGGTGTGGCCATCTCTTACCGGGCGCACGAGAAGGCTGGCTACATTCCGACTGTGGACCTTGTTGGTCCGCATGTGAAGGCGTACCTCTCGGCCCTGCAGCTGCGGCGCCTGTCGGAGGTGCTCCTCGAGGCGCGGAAGGACTTGGATCCCCTCATCGCCGGGGATGGTCCGGCGCTGCCGGCCCCGTCTGAGCGTGTCCTTGAAGATGGGCGACGAGAGGTCGTCAGGACCTCTACCGAGATCCACCCTGCGTGGTGCTCTCCGGCCGACTGCATCCACGAACACGGGGAGGCTCCGAGCCACCGCTCGGTGGACTTCAAGTGCGTTGTCCCGGGAGCCGCCGAGGATTTTGACGCTGTGATCATCCAGGACGCCTTGGCTCATGCCGAGATCCTGTCCTACGGGCCGTCCTGGGACGTACCCATCACTCCGAGCACAGCCCGCGCCTACGCCCGCATGCTCATTCGCGTCGCAGACATTGCCGAGGGCAAGACGCCCGGCGACTGACCCGAACACCCATCCACCCCAACCCCACCCAGGCCCCGCTTCGGGGCTTTTCGTCTTTCAGGAGGAAAAGATGACCGCCATCGAATCGACGTCCTATTCGCCCACCGTGAGGCGCGGAGACCTGCATTGGTTCAAGATCTCCGATGCCAAGGACCGCACCGTCAACCAGATCCGTGACCTGCTCTACCCGTTGGGGGTGAGGTTCCGTGTCCTCAAGGGCTTGACAGTGTTCGCGTACCGCGCTGGATCCGGTGAGATCTGCGTGCAGACCGGCGCGCTCGTGAAGTGGAAGGACAACGGCACGGTTGTCGTGAACGCTTACGACGGGACGACCGAAGCCCAGCGTAAGGCCCTGCTGTTGGCTGCGGAGCGTGCGGCCACAGAGGACGGGTTCCTGAAGGGCTCGTGGACGCACCGCCGTGCCACGTCCAAGCGCGGCGCCTACTCGGTGGTGACGATCTGCGACACGAAACCTGACGATGACCTCTCAGCGGCGCTGCGCGTGCAGCTCGATGAAGGGATCTCCAGCAGCAACCGCCATAGCGGCCGCGACTCCATCGACGAGGTCATCCGCGTGAGCAGCCGCGAGAACGCAGAGACGTTCGAGGTGAGCGCGTGAGTCGCCGGGTGCCGTCCTCGTGCACGCACTGCATGCGGTGCCGGAGGAAGTACCGCGGCCGCGGCGAGTGGAACCTGGTCTTCGCCAAGGGGTACGTGACCGGCGCGTTGTGTCCGTCCTGCCAGACGCCGGAGGAGAACGCCGAGGCCGTGATCAACGAGGCCACCCTCGACTACTCGAAGGGCCGGATCGACGACGCCGGCCGGTTCGTTGTTGAACCCCGCATTTGACTCGAACCAACTCCACCCACCAGGCCCCTTCTCGGGGCCTTTGCTGTTTCCGGAGGAGGAAACCTTGAACACCGCTTTGACCCCGTTCACCTACGCGGATCTCCCGGTCCGCGTGCTCGACGTTGACGGCGAGCCCTGGTTCGTCGCGTCGGATGTCGCCAAGATCCTTGGATACGCGAGCGCCAAGGACATGACCCGCCGACTGGATGCCGACGAGAAGGGTGGGCGCTCAGTGCCCACCCTTGGCGGAGTCCAGACGATGACCACGATCTCGGAGCCTGGCCTGTATGTCGCCGTCCTCGGCTCTCAGGTGCCTGGCGCGAAGGACTTCAAGCGCTGGGTGACTCACGAGGTCCTCCCGCAGATCCGACGCACGGGTGCGTACTCTCCGGCGCCTCTCGACCCGACGAGCCTCGAGGGCATCGGTCAGATCCTCGCCGCCGGCCAGGCCGCACTCGAACGGGCGGTGAAGGCCGAAGCCCGAGCCGAAGTGTCCGAGGCCCGCGTGGAAATGATCGAGCACACCAAGGGCTTCTCGATCCGCGAGTTCAAGAAGCACTACTTCCCCGACGTCCCCGAGGGAGTCCTGAACACCCTGCTGTACGAGAAGGGGCTGCTGATCAACCAGCGCGGCACCAAGCAGGACAAGAACGGCAACCCCAAGGACGGCCCCCAGCACCGCCACCCGTCCTACTCGGGCAACAAGTACTTCTTCATCAGCTGGTACATCGACGAGGAGAAGAAGACCCGCCACGGCAGCACCCTGGTGCGCCCCGGCACGCCTGAGACCGAGCTGGTCGCGCAGCTCGAGCGATGGGGTCTGGCCCGCAACAAGGCCGAGACCCAGCTGTGATGACCACACCAGCAGCACCTACCAACCACCCCAACGACCGAAAGGGTCACACCGTGAAGCTGTACAAGTTCGAGATCACCGCCTACCCCCACGACGCCATCGACCGCGTCGAAACCAACGAGGACGGAAGCACCACCGCTTACCTCAAGTCAGGTTGGAAGCCGGAGGGCTGGGACGAGTACCTCACCCAGTGCGTCGGCTACGGCGACCGCTGGGCGATCAACAACACCGAGGGCCGCTTCTTCTGGCCCTCCCAGAAGAACGTCTACCGCTCCCGTTCGGCCGCGCAGGAGAAGCAGGCCATCGTGCGTCGCTGGGGCGGTGACGCCCGCATCCTCGTCGCCGAGGTGGGCGAGTTCCGAGATGTGAACGAGGTCGCCGCTGAGCGTGTCCGCGCTCGCCGTCAGGCGAAGATCGACAAGCTGCAGGCCCAGATCGACGTGCTTGAGCTGGAGGCTGACGGTGAAGCCTGACCTGTACGACCGGGTGGAGTTCCTCTTCACCTGCTTCCCGAAGACCATGGCCGCCTGCGTGGGCGGCCTTTTTGTTGCCCTCGTGCTGTGCGTGGGCCTGATCGAAGGAGCCTGACCGTGGGCAAGCAGAAGCATGACCTGGGCCGTCGCAAGCGTGAGCTGGCGGCCAAGCGCGACGCGGAGAACGCGGCAAGGGCGACGCCGGCGTCGATGGCGAAGAGCCTGGTGAGCCGTGGGCTCGCGTCGGTGCAGATCCTGGACACGAAGGTGGGGCCGCGGCGATGAGCGATCTTCCCGAAGTTGCGCGGGCGTACATCCTGGCTGGGCCGGTCGAGCGCATCGTCCCGGCGGGGTTCGAGGCAGTCATGGGCGGTGATCTGGTCTGCAAGGTGGTGGGCGGTGAGGTCGTTCAGGCGGGTGTCGCGGTGGCGTTGCGGCCCTCGCACGACATGACGACGGTGTGGCGTGCGGCCGATGGGCTCGCGCTGGCGTGGGCGGACGAACCGCCCACCGCCGATTCGCACCTGGTGATCTACCGTCACCTACGGAGCCTCGCGCCCATGCAGGACGGCATCGTGCACTCATGGACGGTCACGGCGGCCGATCTTCCGCAGCACCTCGGCGCGGAGATCCACTTCCGCCTTGAGGGCATCGCGGTGCAGGCAGTCCTGCGCATCAGCACTCTGAGCGCGGAGCACCCCGGCTACGTGTACCTCGACATCGAGCAGCCGCACACCACGCTCGGGTTCTACCTGCCGGTGGGTCACCCGGTGTACGTGCTCCGGCCGGCGGCGAGCGCGGAGGTCGTGGCGTGAGCGCCGCGACGGTAGAGGCGCCCACGCTGACGCCGTCCGCGCCGGGCGATCACGACCGGTTCTCGCACTTCGCCCGGGCCGACCAGATCGCCGACGCACTGGTGTTCGGCCTGGCCATCGAGGCGCTGTGCGGGAAGAAGTGGGTGCCGACCGCAGACCCGAGCAGGTTCCCCGTGTGCCCGGCCTGTCAGGAGCTCTACGACGCCATGGATCCCGGCACCGAAGTGCCCTGACCGACCGACCAAACCTCGAGCCGTCCCACCATGGGGCGGCTCGAGAGTTGGAGGGATCCGCCTAGCCGGGGAAACGCCCCCTCGGCCCCTCCCCCGCCACGGCTGTGGAACATGTCACGGTCACATAACCATGTTTGCCGCCCAACTACACAGCTGAAAGATGTGACCTAGCGTTAGTGGAAACTCAATCGATCGGAGACATGTTGTCACTCGTCAAATACATTGCCGTTGCAGCAGCTGCTGCAACGGCGCTGGCCTCGGGGGTGTTGACCCACCCCGGCACCAACAACCCGCAGGCGAGCCTTGCAGGACACGCCCAGCTCGTTAGCGCTGACACCAAGCAGTTGCTTGAAGATTCCATCACCAAGACTCTGGCGACGGTCTACACCACAGAAGATTCCTCGGTCTCGATTACTGGCACTTCCGGAGTCAGGACAGTGGGCGCGATTACTAAAGGTTCTTCGGCAGAGGACGCCGTCGATGAGCTGGCCACGGAAGTGCCGATGACCGACAGTGCCGCAGCACAGGTAGAGGAAGAAGTTGCCTCAGAGCGTGCGCTTGAGACTGTCGACTTGCCCGAGGGACTCACTATCCCCACAGTCGTCGCCACAGAAGTGACTCCGGAGTCAATTTCGGTTGAGATTGACAAGAACGATGGCGATCGAGTCGTTGATACAACCACTATTCTCGCTCAAACGGATGAGAATGGAGTCACTTCACAATCGCGAGTCGTCGCAACGTCAGTGTTTAGCGAAAGCGACACCCTTGAGTCGTTCCACATCTATACCGACGGGGACTTCGCCGATCAGGCCGAACTAGATCCGGCGTTCACAGATCAGGAGGGGGGAACTGACGACACGCCGGGTTCTGACGAGGGGATCACCTTGGACCTTGGTGCCGAGTCACCCAATTCTGACGGATCCACAACACGTGATCGCGGTTCGGAAGACTCGTCACAGGCTGTCCCCGCGGCCCAGCAGGCCGGGTCTATCTCATTGGCTGGCATGAGCGCATCAAACAAGGCCGCTGCTGTGGCATACGCCCGCAAACACGCTCTCAGCTACAACAGCAATTACCATAAGTACTCTGGCAAGGACTGCACAAACTTCGTTTCCCAGGCCATGCGGGCCGGCGGCTGGTCGCAAACGGGGGGTACCAAGTGGGATGTGGGTGCATGGTGGCACGGAGGCGTTTGGGATTCAAACGCATGGACGGTCGCTGAAACTTTCTACAAGTTCACACGCAACGTCTCAAAGCGGGGCGCGTACTTGTCCCGCCTGGCCCAGACTGGCAAAGGCGACGTCATTCAGGCCAAACGACAAAAGGCCAGCGACATCAGTCACACGATGATTGTCACGAAAAAGGTTGGAACGACGCTGTATGTCTCCTACCATTCGAATGATCGTCTCGATTATCCATTGGCCAAATTCATGGCTTCGGCGGACTTCAAGGGTGCGACCTACTTTGCGCACCGCATTTGAGCCCCGACGAAGCACCCAAGTTTTTGCGGCTGCCGTAGCTGCGACTGTGGCCATGTTGTCCCTTGCATCGTGTACAGGCAGACAGGAATCGACCTCCTGCCTTGGCGGGAGCGATACTGCCACCAAGGTTGTCTCGCGTTTCCTGGACGAGGTCCAGCGCGGGGATCAGGTGGCGGCGATGGAGCTGGTTACTCCTGGAGGGACTACTTCAGACTCTGACTGGGAGGCGCTCCATGCCCAGCTTCGCCCGCAGGACCTGGGCAAGATTCGGCTCATTGAAGAGTCTGAAACTCCGTCATCACGCGGGGTTCGAGTTATCGACGGTCAGGGTAAGGAGCTGACATCCTTTGCGCTGACCGAAGCAGGAACGACTGGCCAATGCTGGACAGTCAATTGGGGCAACTACCAGCCTCAGGAGGATCCTGCGTCCCAGTCAGCAGCTCCCAACGCCTAGCTAGACCACAAAGAAGGGCCCCGACCACACGGTCGGGGCCCTTCCTCGTTTCCAACTTTGCGGGCTCTTCCTACTTCAGGTGGGGGTGGGTCAGTCCGCCGCCGATGAGGAGCATGCGTAGTCGGTAGTGCTCGCGGTT
>NZ_QQXK01000047.1 GCF_003575975.1 Galactobacter valiniphilus
CCGATACCGCGAACCCGTCGACTTCATCTCATCAGCATCCCGCGAGCCTCACCCGACATATGGGAGACACGCCCTAGTCACTCCGGTGTGGGCCAAGCGCACCAGGGTGCCCCGCGCTCGCCTCCGAAACCCCAGAAACGCAACGATCCCCCGCCGTTTCGGCGGGGGATCGTGAAGTGTAAGTGGATGGGTTGGCCTATGAGCCGGGTTTTGTCGCCGCGCGCGGTTACCCCCGCGCAGGAGACGGTCATCTATCTAGGACCGCCGTTGCCGACGGTCTCGAGCAGCCTACCCGGCGCCTCGGGCGAACAGCCCTCGATCGGCGCCTGTCTGGCCTTGCTCCGGGTGGGGTTTACCTAGCCATCCCGGTCACCCGGGACGCTGGTGGTCTCTTACACCACCGTTTCACCCTTACCGCCGCCCAAAGGCGGAGGCGGTTTCATTTCTGTGGCACTGGCCTGCGGGTTACCCCGAGTGGGCGTTACCCACCACCCTGTTCTGTGGAGCCCGGACTTTCCTCGCGTTGCTTGCGCAACCCGCGACCGTCCGGCCAACCCATCCGCGAATCATTCTACTCCGGGAGAGGCATGCGCCCGGCCACTGCCCAGACGATCTCACTCTCATACCCCGCCCCGAGCAGTCGCGCGCCCAGCTCGGTGGGGTGAAGCCCGTCCCTGGTCAGCGCGGCATCGGCCCAGCTGGCGGCGTCGACGCCGCGCAGTCGGCGCCACGGATCGAGGAACAGCCACCCGCGCACGGCAGCGGCCGCGCTCACCTGAGCGTTCCATGCCTCCAGCACGGCGGGATCGACACCTGAGCGCGGCCCCACGCCGGCGACGGCAATCGTCGCCCCGGCGAACGCGGACAGGTTCTCGGAAACGTAGCGTCCGATGTCCCCCAGCATCTCGTCGACCGTGCGGCCGAGCTGCCGATCGTTCGTGCCGAAGGCGAAGATGGCGAAGTCGCCGGCGTGGTTCGGCGCGGGGGCGGCGTCGAGCAGCTGCGCCGTCGCACCGGACTTGGCGTAGGCGACGCTCAGCTCACAGCGCTCCCCGAGGTGGGCCAGCCACGACGTTGAGCGCACCGCATCCCGATGGCACCAGCCGACCCCTCCGACGGTGATGGAGTCCCCAAAGGCGAGGAGCCTCACCGTCGAGGTGCCGCCGAGGACACTGCCTCCCAGCCCAGATACGCCCAGCCCCACGCCGGGCACCGAGCCACCTGCAACCGCGTGCGTGGCGTCCACGGTGGGCGCCGCGCCCTCCGCCGTGGCAAGGCGGCCGCCGGTGCCGGCCACCCCCAAACCTGCCATGAGCGCCAAGACTCCGGCACCCATGCGCCGCCGGCTGAGGCCAGCGCTGCGCATGCTGGCCTCGATCGACTCGGTGTTCGGTGACTGCACGGGCGACATGGCACCCATTGTGGCGCGAAAGTCACTGGTCGCGCTCGGTGCCCGCTGTGAACGTAGGCTGAACGGGTGCTGATCCTGCTTCCCCCCTCCGAAGGCAAGAACCGTCCCGAGTCCGGGGCCCCTTACTCCCCCGAGGCGCTCTCCTTCCCCGAACTCGGCGAAGCGCGCGAGCAAACCTTGGCCGCCCTCGCCGACGTCTCCGCCTCCCCCGAGGCCATGAGCGCCCTCGGTGTGGGCGCCTCGCTGGAACCCGAGGTGCGCGCCAACGTCACCGCGGCCTCCCGGCCGGCCGCGCCGGCCCACTCGGTGTATTCGGGCGTGCTGTACGACGCCCTCGGCTACTCCTCGCTCACCGCGGCCCAGCGCGCCAAAGCCGACAGCAGCGTCGTCGTGGTTTCAGCGCTGTGGGGCGCTGTGGGCTTCGGCGACCCCATCCCTTCGTATCGCCTCTCCATGGGCGTGGGCCTGCCGGAGCTCGGCAAGCTCGCGAGCTGGTGGAAGCCGCGCCTGACCCCGGCGCTGAACGCACGCGCGGAGGGCGAGCTCGTGGTCGATTGCCGCTCCTCCACCTACGCCGCCGCGTACAAGGCGCCCGTGGGTTCCACGGTCACGGTCGACGTGGTGCAGATCCGCGGGAACGCGCGCAAGGTGGTCTCGCACTTCGCCAAGCACACGCGCGGCGAGATCGCCCGCCTGCTCCTGGCCACGCGCGGCACCGGCCCGCGCACGCCCCAGGCCCTACTGGAGCTCGTGCGCGAGCGCTGGCCGCTCTCCGAGCTGGAGTCGGCCACCAAAACGAAGGCTGCGCGTCTCGTGGTGGTCCTCCCCGAGGACCACGCCTTCACGGCGCGCGCCTAACGGCGCCGGCTACATCCACTCCGGGCTACGCACCAGGATCACGCCGGAGTCGGGGCAGAGCACGACGGCGTCGGGTGCGGCCCGCTTGATGTCCGCCAGATCTCCGGGAGCCAGGGCGAGGCCCGAACCCTCCGAGGTCCCGTGGAAGAGCCGGGCGGCCCCGGCGCCGCGGCGCTCGAGGGTGGCCTCGAAGAGCGCCAGGAGGTCCGGCTGCACGAGGGCGGCCGCGGCCTCCCGTTCAGCCTGGGTCGTCGCCGCCTCGGCGTCCACGGCGGCCAATCGGGCGCGGGCATCGGCCCGCACCTCCTCGTTGGCCGCTTCCGACGCCTCCGCGGCTGCCCGCGCCTCGGCCTCGACAATCGCCGCCGCCTCGGCGGCGTCGAGCGCCTCGATCTCCGCGTCCTCCAGTTCTGAGGCCTTCGCCGTCAGCGACTCGATCTCCCGCTGCAGGCCCTGCAGCGTGCCCGCCCCGGCCTGACCGGCGATGAGTTGAGCCTCGTCCTTCTTGATGTGCGCCGCGACGGTGGAGGCCTGCGCCTCCAGGGCCTCGACGGCCGCGTCGGCCTCGGCCCGCATCCCGGCGGCTTCCTCGGCGGCGGCGCGCGCGGCGGCCAGATGCTCCGCCGCGGCGGTGAGCGCCGGATCCTTCAGGATCTCTTGGCGCTGCCGCGCCAGCTGACGCAGGCGGGAGGCCTGGGCCTGCACCGCGAGCAGCTTGAACTGTTCCTCCGGGGCTGCGATGACCATGCGCTCTCCTTAAGAGTTGGGGTGCCGCTAGGGCACGAGAATGAAGTCCCAGGGATCGGAGTTGACCCCGCTCACGGCGACCTGCACGTCGAATCCCTGATCCTCCAGGGCGCGGTGCAAGAGACCCGCGGCGGAGCCGAGCCAGAGCCATTCGGACGCGAAGTGCGAGACGTCCACGAGGTAGGGCGTGCCGCCGGCCGCCGCCTCGCGGGCCTCGGAGGCGGGGTGGTGGCGCAGATCCGCCGTCACGTACACGTCGGCGCCGCTGGCCCGCACTGCGTCGAAGAGGCTGTCGCCCGCCCCGCCGCACACCGCAACCCGGCGCACGAGCGCGGCGGGATCACCCGCGACACGCACACCGCCGGCCACGGAGGGAAGCACGGCGTAGGCGCGCTCGGCGAGCTCCGCGAGCGGGACGGGCTGAGCCAGATCGCCCACGCGGCCGATCCCCTCCCCCGGCAGCCCGCCGGAACTCGGCGCGAGCGGCAGGGAATCCTCCACGCCGAGCGAGCGGATCAGCACGTCCGAGACGCCGCCGATCGCCGAATCGCCGTTCGTGTGCGCCGTCAGCAGCGCCACGCGGTTCTCGATCAAGGTGTGCAGCACGCGGCCCTTGAAGCCGCTGGCTGCTACCGAGTTCACGCCCCGCAGCATGAGCGGGTGGTGGGTGATGAGCAGATCCGCACCGCGCTCCACGGCGTCGTTGACCACGGCCTCGACGGGATCCACAGCAAAGACGATGTTGGAGATCTCTTGCTCCGGCCGGCCCGTCACGGGCCCCACGGCGTCCCAGCTCTCCGCGAGGGCGGCCGGCCAGAGTTCTTCGACGACGTTCCACACCTGGGAGAGCGTGGGGCGGAGGCTGCGAGTCATGGCCTCACCGTACCTAGCCGCCGGGCGCGCTGTCGCCCCCGCGCGCCGGACGGGGAACAAGCCGCACGCCGGCCGCGTTGTGACCCTCGTGAGCAACGAGCAGCCTTCCCCTCAAAACACAGACGTGCTGGTGCTGGCCGGCGGATGCTTCTGGTGCCTCGACGCCTGGTACCGCACGGTGCGCGGCGTCCTCGCCGTGGAGTCCGGCTACACGGGCGGCCACACGGAGCACCCGGACTACTACAGCGTGTGCGAGGGCACCACGGGCCACGCCGAGGCCGTCGCCGTGGTCTACGACCGTGAGCAGATCGGCGCCGAGACGATCCTCGACATGTTCTTCGTCATGCACGACCCCACCACGCTCAATCGCCAGGGCTACGACGTGGGCACGCAGTACCGCTCGGCGCTCTTCCCGCGCAGCGAGGAGCAGCTGGGTCTCATGCAGGAGGCGATCGAGCGCAATCAGGCCAACTGGGCCCAGCCCATCGTCACGAGCCTGGAGCCCCTGACCAACTGGACGGCCGCCGAACCGGAGCACCAGGACTACTACGCCAAGCACCCGGAGGCCGGCTATTGCCAGGTCATCATCAATCCCAAGCTCTCCAAGGCGCGGCAATATTTCGCTTCGTGGCAGGTCCCTGCCTGAGCGCCTGGCCCGCGCCGTAGGGTAGGAGTACTGTGCCCCGCGGTCGGAATCCACGCCGGACTTCACCGACCCCATCGTTTGGAAAGGTCACCCATGCCCCTTTACGACAACGTCACCCAGGTGGTTGGCCGCACTCCCCTCGTGCGCCTGAATCGACTCGACGAGGGCCTGCCGGGCAACGTGGCGGTCAAGCTGGAGTTCTACAACCCGGCCAACTCCGTCAAGGACCGCATCGGTGTCGCGATCGTTGACGCGGCCGAGGCCTCGGGCCAGCTCAAGCCGGGCGGCACCATCGTCGAGGGCACCTCCGGCAACACGGGCATCGCCCTGGCCATGGTCGGCGCCGCGCGCGGTTACAAGGTCATCCTGACGATGCCGGAGACCATGTCCTCCGAGCGCCGCGTCATGCTGCGCGCCTTCGGCGCCCAGATCGTCCTGACGCCGGGTGCAGACGGCATGCGTGGCGCCGTGGAGCGCGCCCAGCAGATCGTCGCCGAGACCGACAACGCCATCTGGGCCCAGCAGTTCGCCAACGCCGCCAACCCGGCCGTTCACCGCGCCACCACCGGCCCGGAGATCTGGGAGGACACCGAGGGCAAGGTCGACGTTTTCGTGGCCGGCGTCGGCACCGGCGGTACCGTCACCGGTGCGGGCGGCTACCTCAAGGAGCAGAACCCGAACGTCCAGATCGTGGCCGTGGAGCCTGCGGATTCCCCGCTGCTCAACGGCGGCAAGGCCGGCCCGCACAAGATCCAGGGCCTGGGCGCCAACTTCATCCCCGAGGTCCTGAACCAGGACGTCTACGACGAGGTCATCGACGCCACCCTTGACGACTCGGTGCGCGTGGCCCGCGCCCTGGGCACCGACGAGGGCATCCTGGGCGGCATCTCCGCCGGCGCGGCCGTCTGGGCCGCCCTGGAGATCGCCAAGCGCCCGGAGTCCGAAGGTAAGCTCATCGTGGCCATCGTCCCGGACTTCGGGGAGCGCTACATCTCCACGGTGCTCTACGAAAACATCCGCGGCTGATCCCTTTCACGCAAGGAGTTACGTGAGCTTCACCTCACGCCTCAAGGAGGACTTGCGGGCCGCCCGGGAACACGACCCGGCGGCCCGCAGCGGCCTCGAAATCGCGCTGGTCTACTCGGGCCTGCACGCCATTTGGGCCCACCGCGTGGCCCACAAGCTCTGGGAAACCGGTCCCCTGGGTCGCTTCCCTGCGCGCGTCGTCTCGCAGCTCGCGCGGTTCGTCACGGGCATCGAGATTCACCCCGGTGCAACGATCGGCCGCCGCTTCTTCATCGATCACGGCATGGGTGTCGTGATCGGCGAGACCGCCGAGGTCGGCGACGACGTCATGCTGTACCACGGCGTCACGCTGGGTGGCCGCTCGCTCGCTAAGGTCAAGCGCCACCCCACCCTGGGCAACCGCGTCACGGTGGGCGCCGGCGCCAAGATCCTCGGCCCCATCGTCATCGGCGATGACTCGGCCGTGGGAGCCAACGCGGTCGTCGTCAAGGACGCCCCGGCGAATTCGATCATCACGGGCATCCCCGCCCGCAATCGCCCCCGCGGCGAGACCGAGCGCAAGCCGGCCGTGGATCCGGCCGAGTACATCGATCCCGCGATGTGGATCTGAGCCGGTTCCCGGCGCCCCACCTGCCCGACGGCGCGCTGGGCCTCCCAGCGCGCCGTCGGGCCTTTTGGTCTCCCGTCCCGCTAAGATGGGTGGGCGCTGTGAAGGCGCTGAGGGTCTTTAGCTCAGTTGGTAGAGCACTTCGTTTACACCGAAGTGGTCAGCGGTTCGAGCCCGCTAGGACCCACCAGACGTTGCGAGGGCCGCACCGACTTCGGTGCGGCCCTCGCCTGTTGTGCTTCAGCCCCGCAGTGCCGCAATGGCGGCCGCGTAGGAACCCACCGTCCGGGGGTGGTCGTGATCGCTCTCGAAGATCGCCGCGATCTCGCCGCCGGGCCGAAGCAGGACGCTACGGCGAGTCGCGTGCCCACGCACGGGGTCGAAGGCACCGTACGCCTGGGCCACCTCGCCGTGCGGCCAGAAGTCACTCAGGAGATCGAAGCCCACGCCGAGCCGATCGGCGGCGTCCCTCAAGGCATAGCGGTGATCCACCGACAGCCCGACGACGCGGGTGGTCCCCAGCGCGCCGTCCCGGCCCGCCGCGGCCAAGGCCGCGAGCTCGCCCTCACACACGGGCGTGAAGGCCAGGGGGAAGAAGACGAGCAGCGCCGGGGCACCCGCGAGGGCGGCCCGGTTCACCGCCTCGCCGTACTGATTGGGGAGCTCGAAGTCGGGCGCCTGGGCCCCGACGAGCAGAGGGTTCAATTCTTCTTGCGGGAGACCAGGCGCGCGGCCTGCCACTGCTCGGAGACACCCTCGGAGGTCGTGGAGTGCAGGCCGGCCGTGGGAACGGCCTCCTGGATCTCCACGGCGCCCACATGGCCGTCCTGACCGCGCTTGGGGGTCAGGAGCCACACGACGCCGCCGTCGTCCAGATCGGTCAGGGAGTCGACGAGCGCATCCACCAGGTCACCGTCGCCCTCGCGCCACCACAGCAGCACGGCGTCTACGACCTCGTGTTCGTCCTCATCGAGCAGGGGTTCACCGGTGAATGCCTCGAGCTCCTCGCGCAGGTCGAAGTCGACGTCGTCGTCGTAGCCGATCTCCTGAACCAGATCGCCCTGCTTCAACCCCATGCGGGCCGCAGCTCCATGGTGGGCCGCCGTCGCATCGCTCACGGTGTACATCCTCGTTCCTCCCAAAGCGCCGATGCGGCTCTCGCGCGGCGCCGGCCCGAAGGCCTGAGACCAGACAACACCGTTTCGGCCCGCACCTCAACACTTGCGAGCCCCGACACGCCGGATACAGCACCGCGACACAAAAGACTAGAGTGATCTCGAATCTATGCCCGCGCTCCCCCGCACACCCGCGGGCCGGCGCGCAAGGGGCGACACGCAGTGCCGATCGAGGAGTAGTGGACGTGGCCATCGAAGAGCCCCACATCACCGACATCCGCAGTGGTTTGACCAACCACCTGTCGGATCAGGATCCCGAGGAAACCGCCGAATGGATCGAATCCTTCGACGGACTCATTGAAGCCGAGGGGACCGAGCGCGCGCAGTACATCATGCGTTCGCTGTTGCAACGCGCGGGCGCCAAGTCGGTGCAGGTGCCCATGGTCACCACGACCGACTACGTCAACACCATTCCGGTTGACCAGGAGCCCTCCTTCCCCGGCAACGAGGAGATGGAGCGCGCCTACCGCAAGTGGATGCGCTGGAACGCCGCGATCATGGTGCACCGCGCGCAGGCGCCTGGCATCGGCGTGGGTGGCCACATCTCGACGTACGCCGGTGCTGCGACCCTCTATGAGGTCGGTTTCAACCACTTCTTCCGCGGCCAGGATCACCCGGGCGGCGGCGACCAGATCTT
>NZ_QQXK01000048.1 GCF_003575975.1 Galactobacter valiniphilus
AACCGCGAGCACTACCGACTACGCATGCTCCTCATCGGCGGCGGACTGACCCACCCCCACCTGAAGTAGGAAGAGCCGACAGTGTCGTGCTTTACAACTCGTTTGTTGAGGACGTTTTCACCTGGGATAACGAGCGAGTTGTACTCAAGATGAACCATACGTCAGAGCTACTAGAAACTATCGTGACTCAAGGTCTTGACGGTGCGATCGTCGACAACTTTCAGGCTTTTACCAGCGGCAGAATTGAGCCAAAACTCGACTTCGAAAGAGGTGAGATCACTTTTGGTATACACAAGGGTGATGACAATTCGGCGGACGGCATCAAGGTATCTCGAGCCGAGGAGAGCATATTTGTCTGGAGCGTCTATTACTCCGTCTTGAGCGAAGCGATCGAGACGCTTCGTGACAGTCCAGAACTGCGTTCTACGGCCCACTACGACCAGCTAAAGCTTGCGGTCATAGACGACCCGGTGTCATCCATGGACGATGTGCGCATCGTGTCAGTGGCGCTCGCTTTGGCGGAGCTCATCAAGCGAGCATCGGGGCTGGGCCTGAAATTTATCATCACAACCCATCACGCTCTTTTCTTTAACGTTCTGTTCAACTCGCTCCATCGGAAGAAGAGTCGAGCCTACGTTCTTCAACATGATTCAGCTGAGGGATGGTTACTGAGAAAGCAATCGCACGACTCACCTTTCAGTTACCACCTGGGAATTATCCACGATATTCAAAGGGCGATCTCCGTGAATGCGATCGAGCGTGCCCATTTCAATCAGTTCCGTGCACTGCTTGAGAAGACGGCAAATTTCCTGGGCTACACAGGCGGTTGGGGGTCTCTGCTGCGAGGGCCTGATGCAGCCCTGCTGACGAAAGTCCTCAATCTATACAGCCATGACCGATTCGGTGATATCGACACTTCCGAGGTGGCAGCAGAGCACAAGGAAGCCTTCACGAACGAGTTTCACGAGTTCCTGAAGACGTACAGATGGGCGGCAGCGGCATGAGTGATCTGAGTCCTCGTAAGTATGCTCCGATCGCAGTCTCGTCTGAGAGCACGGTTGTTGCCGAGTACATCCCCGACGTAGCGGGTGCGTCGTCGTATCAGTCTGAAGCGGATCTTGAGCGTGAGCTGATCCGGTTGTTGCAGTTGCAGGCGTACGAGTATCTGCCGATAACGTCGGAGGCGCTGCTGGTCGCGAATCTGCGCACCCAGCTTGAGGCATTGAATGCGATGAGGTTCTCCGACACGGAGTGGGAGCAGTTCTTCTCTGAGCGGATTGCTGGTGCGAACGACGGCATCGTCGAGAAGACCGTGCGCATCCAGGAAGACCATGTCCAGCTGCTGAAGCGGGATGACGGTTCGATCAAGAACGTCACGCTGATCGATAAGCAGAACATTCACAACAATAGGCTGCAGGTTATCAACCAGTTCGAGATCGGTCAGGGCGACGGCGGTTCTGCTCGCTCGAACCGATACGACGTGACCTTGCTCGTGAATGGACTGCCGATGGTGCACATCGAGTTGAAGCGTCGCGGCGTCGATATTCGTGAAGCGTTCAATCAGATCGATCGCTATCAGCGCGACAGCTTCTGGGCAGGCTCGGGTCTGTTCGAGTACGTGCAGTTGTTCGTGATCAGCAATGGGACGCTGACGAAGTACTACTCGAACACTACTCGTCGTCAGCATCTGAGCGAGTCGGCGGGTTCGAAGCGGGTGCGCAAGACATCCAACTCGTTCGAGTTCACCTCGTGGTGGGCGGACGCGCAGAACAAGCCGATCACCGACCTTTCGGCGTTTGCGAAGACGTTCTTCGCGAAACACTCGCTGCTGAACATTCTGACGAAATACTGCGTGTTGACGGCCGACCGGATGTTGCTCGTCATGCGCCCGTACCAGATCGTCGCGACCGAGCGGATTCTGCAGCGCATCGACATCTCGACCAACTACAAGACCCTCGGCAGCGTGGCCGCGGGCGGGTATGTGTGGCACACGACCGGTTCTGGCAAGACCCTGACCTCGTTCAAGGGGGCGCAGCTCGCGTCGAAGTTGCCGAGCGTGGACAAGGTGCTGTTCGTCGTGGATCGTAAGGATCTCGATTATCAGACGATGCGCGAGTACGACCGGTTCGAGAAGGGTGCGGCGAACTCGAACACCTCAACCGCGGTGTTGAAGAAGCAGCTCGAAGACCCGGGTGCGCGGATCATCATCACCACGATCCAGAAGCTCTCGACGTTCATCGCCGCGAACAAGGGGCATGCGATCTACGACGGGCACGTCGTGATCATCTTCGACGAGTGCCACCGTTCCCAGTTTGGCGACATGCACACCGCGATCACGAAGGCCTTCAAGCGATACAACCTCTTCGGCTTCACTGGCACGCCGATCTTCGCGGCGAACTCCGGCAGTGGCGGGAACCCGCAGCTCAAGACCACCGAGCAGGCGTTCGGCGAGAAGCTGCACACGTACACGATCGTCGATGCCATCACCGACAAGAACGTGCTGCCCTTCCGGATCGACTACGTGAACACGATCAAGGTTGGCAGCCCCGACGACAGTCAGGTCTCCGCGATCGACAAAGAGAGTGTGCTGCTCGACCCACGACGTATCTCTGACATCGTGAAGTACACGCTGGAGCACTTCGATCAGAAGACGAAGCGTGCTGAGCATTACACGCTCGGGGAGCGCCGCGTGCGTGGCTTCAACGCGCTGTTCGCGACCGCGTCCATCGAGGCCGCCCGAACGTACTACAACCACTTCCAGCTGCAGCAGGAAGGCCTGCCATCAGACAAGCGGTTGAAGGTCGGTCTTATCTACTCCTATGGTGCGAACGACGCCGTCGAAGATGGCGCGCTCGATGAAGAGGGCTTCGACACCGGTGCGCTGAGCATGGATGCGCGATCGTTCCTTGAGGATGCGATCCAGGACTACAACGACATGTTCGGCACGTCGTTCGACACCTCTGCTGACCGGTTCCAGAACTACTACAAGGACCTCTCGCTCAAGCTCAAGACCCGCGAGATCGATCTCGTCATCGTTGTGAACATGTTCCTGACGGGCTTCGACGCGACCACGCTAAACACCCTGTTCGTTGACAAGAACCTGCGCGCGCACGGGCTGATCCAGGCGTACTCGCGCACGAACCGCATCCTGAACTCCGTCAAGACCTACGGCAACATCGTCAGCTTCCGCGACCTCGAAGACGAGACCAACGACGCGATCGCACTGTTCGGCAACAAGGACGCCCGCGGCGTCGTGCTGCTCAAACCTTACGGCGAGTACTACAACGACTACGCCGAGAAGGTCACCGAACTGCTCAGTACCTTCCCCCTCGGTCAGCCGATCATCGGCGAAGCCGCTCAGAAGGAGTTCATCAAGCTGTTCGGTGCGATCCTGCGCCTGCAGAACATCCTCACCTCGTTCGACGAGTTCACCGGCAACGCAATACTCACCGACCGGCAGGGCCAGGACTACCGCAGCGTCTATCTCGACCTGTACGCGGAGTTCCGCAAGGACAAGGACGCCGACAAGGAACAGATCAACGACGACGTCGTCTTCGAGATCGAACTGATCAAGCAGGTCGAGATCAACGTCGACTACATCCTCATGCTCGTCCAGAAGTATCGCGACGAACGCGGCGACGGTGACGACAAGGAGATCCGCGCGGAGATCTCGCGCGCCGTGGACGCCAGCCCGACCCTGCGCAACAAGAAGGACCTCATCGAAGACTTCGTCGACTCCCTCTCTGTGGATGGCGAGATCGATCAGGAATGGCGAGCGTTCATCGCAGCCAAGCGGGGGGCCGAACTCGACACGATCATCAACGAGGAGAACCTCCGCCCCGACGAGACCCGCGTTTTCGTCGAAACTGCGTTCCGAGACGGACAGATCCGCACCACCGGCACAGCAATCACGAAGGTACTGCCGCCGGTGTCGCGGTTCTCTGCTGACGGCGGGCATGGCGAGAAGAAGCAACGCGTGATCCAGAAGCTCGGAGCGTTCTTCGAACGGTTCTTTGGGCTGAGCGCAGGATCGGATGGCTGATGAGCGCGTACGACCCGTTCTCCGCGAGCAATATCAGTGACCTCGTGCGGGCTAACCTTATAGACGGTCAGGTTCGGGTCGTCACTCATGAGGGTGTCCAGAAGGAGTTCAAAGAGGCTCATCGCAATCCGGAGTGTAGTTGGGGTCTGAATCCTCCGGCTTCGAGCAGCGATCTGGCGATGTAGTGGCTGAGGTTGCGGAAGCCGAGGGCGGAGCCTCGGAAGTGTTCGAGTCTCCCGTTGATCGCTTCGGTCGGCCCGTTCGAGGTGCCGGGCCGGTCGAAGAACGCGAGGATGTCGGCCGCGCGTTGCTTCAGTGTCCGGCCGGGTTTGCGGACCTCGACGAGCGCCGCGGGGACCCCGGCGGTGACGGAGTCGATCACGGCCTGCGTGAGCTTCTTCCCGAGCTTCTTGTCGGGTTCCCGGTAGGCGATGATCATGCGCTGGTAGATGCCCCAGGTCGCTTCGACTTCCCTGCAAGAGGAATGGGCCTACGCCCGCCCCTACAAGAGCGAATCAGAGCGCGTTGCCGTGTTCCCCGAATTCCTGCACCACTACAATCACCACCGCGGCCACACCTCACTCAGAGGCTCCACACCCGCCAACCGCGTACCCAACCTGGCGGGGCAGTACAGCTAGTCCTCCACTGCCTGACACATTATCCTGCGCTTTTCCTTGAGAGCGCAGGATAATGTGCATATAGTGGTGCGCACAGTATCCTGCGCTTCACTGGAGGCCTCATGTTTATCGGATCCACCCGCGACTTCGCCGCGTTCGTGCGCTCCCACCGCATCGGCGCCAAGATGACCCAAGACGAACTCGCCCGGGCGACCGGCATGAGCCGGCGGTGGGTGCAAGAAATCGAGGCCGAGCGCATCAAGCCAACACTGGAGGCCGTGCTCAGTGTCGCCGCAACGTTCAAGCAGGAGATGCACCTGGAGCCGGCCGGCAACGCCGATCCGTTCCGCGAGATCTTCGAGGGGCTGTGATGTCCGAGAGTGACGACCTGCTCGACGTGTGGCTCAACGGCCACCTCGCCGGCACGCTGATGCGCGGCCAGAGCGACGACGTCGAGTTCGCGTACAGCGACGAGCACCTGACACTACGCACGGCGACGCCACTTTCCGTGAGCATGCCGCTGGTCCAGCAGTACTACGGACCCAAGGAAGTCATGCCGTGGCTCTCCAACCTGCTCCCCGACGCCGTCGAAGTCCGCGACCGCTGGGCCGCGAAATTCCACGAAACGCGCAACGACCCCTTCTCCTTGCTGCGCCACATGGGCCAGGACGCCCCCGGTGCAGTCCAAGTCGTGCCCCGCGGCTTTGAGCCATCAACCCTCGGCGGGACAGCACCGATCACCGACGCCCGCATCGCAGAGCGGATCCACGAAATCATCGAAGATCCAGACCACTGGGTCGATGACACAGACGAGGACGAGGGCCGCTTCTCCCTAGGCGGCAATCAAGGCAAGTTCGCCCTCGCACTCGTCGACGGCGTCTGGCACGAACCCAACGGGCGCACCCCAAGCACGCACATCATCAAGCCGGGCATGGTCACCACGCACGGGCACACGAACTCCGAGATTCAGGCTGTCGAGTTCGTCACGATGCGCGCAGCCAAACGTCTGGGCCTCACCGTAGCTGCCGTTGAAATCGAAGACTTCGCTGGCCTTCCGGCCTTCGTCACGAAGCGCTACGACCGGCTGACGACCAGCACGGGCACCCTGCGGATGCACCAGGAGGACTTCTGCCAAGCACTGTCGCTACTGCCCTCTCGTAAGTACGAGGAGGACGGCGGCCCAACCATGCACGACATGGTTAACGTTGTGCGCGAGAACTCCTCACGGGCCGTCGCGGCCACTGATCTCCATGCGCTGGCGCAGCTCTTCGCCTTCAACCTCCTCACCGCCGGAGTCGACGCCCACGCAAAGAACCACAGCCTTCTGCTCAGCGGCAAAGCGGTGCGCCTGGCTCCGGCCTACGACTTGATCTCCGCTCACGGCATCTGGGACGAGAAACGAGTGCAGTTCAAAAGCTCCGCGGCAGTCCGCTACGGCAAGGAACGCCGCTTCCGTAACATCTCCGGCCGCAACCTTGCTCGCGCAGCCGACACTCTTGGCGTTCCCCGCGCCGAGTTCCACGAGATGCTCGTGCAGATGCAGTCCCAACTGCCGGCCGCCTTCGAAGCGGCCGCGGCAGAGTTGCCCGAGGGCATGCGCAGCCAGAACGTCCTGGTCATGCCAAGCAGGCAGGAGCGGTTTGGATCAGACGTGGCCGCGAGGGCGACCTCGCAGGATCTCGAGGAGACGCCGTCGTTCACCCCGCCATCAAACTTGGCCGACCGTGGCCGGCCGCGGGTCTGGGTCCCCGGCCAGGTCGAAGGCGGCCGATGGGTGAGCGGAAGCTACCGCAGCCGCGGACGCTGAACTGGCCATGGCCGGCCAGGCCTCTCACGGGCCTTGACCCTCGATCGTGGACACGGTGTCGGTTCGGTTATGCCGCTTCCGCGAGGGTAGCGGACGTGGTCTCCGCGTAGGCGGTCTCGT
>NZ_QQXK01000049.1 GCF_003575975.1 Galactobacter valiniphilus
AGGACACGAGGACCTCCGTGGATCGAGTGAGTGTGGTAACCCACATCGATACCGGAGGTCCTCACCTCATCCCGTCACGCCACGCTGACCACAACCACCGTGGGAAGAACATCTAGCGCGCTCCCCGGCCTGCCGGTCCTGCGTGCGTGTGATGCCCCGTCGCCCCCAACGCGATCGCCGACGCCGGGCCGGCCTTCCTCCTTGAGGACAATCAGAACGACGACGCGGACGACCGCATCGCCGAGCCGCACTCCGCCGCCCCGGCGCAGCTCATGATCAACCGCACGCTCGGCCGGCTGCGCCCCACCGACGCGCGCCTGCTCGAACACGTCCTCGTCCAGGGCGAGAGCGTGCACGAGACCTCCACCCGCATGGGCGTGAGCCCCGGCGTCACTTCCGCCCGCCTTGACCGCGCCAAGCGCGCCTCCCGCGAGACGCGCGAGTCCTTCTGGGCTCACACCGAGCTGTGCCGCGGTTGCGCGGGCGCCGCCGGCACCGCAGCCACGAGCGCGGGCGCTACGGCCGCCGGAGTGACGGCAGGCGCCTCGGCGGCCGCCGGCGCCGGGGTCGGGGCGGCCGGAACCACGGCGGGAGCCGGCCAAGCCCGCGAAGACCACGGCGGGAGCCGGCCAAGCCCGCGAAGACCACGGCGGGAGCCGGCCAAGCCCGCGAAGACCACGGCGGCCGCGCCCAAGAGGACCAAGACGGCGGCCCCGGTCAAGACGAGCACCCCGCCTCGCACGAGCGCCCCGGCCGGCACCGCCTGGCCCGTGCCCACCAACCTGTGGACGCACAGCGCGGCGTGGCAGCAAAGCTCGGGCAACTCGTCCCACCCGCCGGACGCGCCAAGGGCGCCCCCCTCAACGGTGGGGCGCCCTTGGCGTGTGGAGCGTCAGCGGCGACTGAACGGCGCGGACCCATCTCCAGGCGATCGGCGTACCGACTCAGACGGTGCAGCCGTCGGGGCCGCAGACCTCGCCGTCGTGGCCGACCACTCCCGTGAGCGGGGCGAGCTTCGGGGCCGGATTCAGCTCGGTGTACACCTGCGTGAGCGCCTGCTCGAAGACCTCCTCCGGCTGCGCGCCGGAGACGCCGTACTTGTTGTCGATGACATAGAACGGCACGCCCTGGATGCCCAGGCGCGCGGCCTGATCGATGTCCTCGGCGACCTCGTCGCGGAAGGCGGCGGGGTCGGCGAGCACGGCGTCGGCCACCTCGGCGGGCAGGCCGGCGGCCACGACGGCCGCCTTGAGCGCGGCCGGATCGCCCACATCCTTGCCCTGCTCGAAGTAGGCGGAGAACAGCGCGTCCACCACGGCACCCTGCACGCCGTGCTCGGCGGCGGCCTGGATGAGGCGATGCGAGGTGAAGGTGTTGGACGGGATGGTGTTGTCCTGGTCGAAGTGGAAGTCCAGCTCGGCGCCCATGGCCTGCAGGTGCTTGCCGGCCTCCTTCAGACGCTCGGGATCCATGCCGCGGCGGGCCAGGTACTCCGGCTGCGTGAGCTCGGAGCGCTCGGGGGCGCTCGGGTCCAGCTGGAAGGAGTGGAAGCGCACGTCGACGTCGCCCTTGAAGGGGAGGGTCTCCAGGACCTTCTCGAAGCGGCGCTCGCCCACGGCGCACCAGGGGCAGGCCACATCCAGCCAGATATCGACGGCGAGGCGCTGGGGCGCGCCGTTCGCGAGGGTTTCAGTCATACCGGTGGCAACCACGCGCGCGGCCCGGGCATTCCCGCGCGAAGGCGAGCGGGCGGCGTCGGGCGGGTGGATCCGGCCCGCGCCGCGGCCGCCTCAGGCGGCCGGGAGCTCCTTGAGGAGCGCTCCCATCTGCCCGATCTCCTTCTTCTGGGTGCCGATGATGGCGCCGGAGAGCTCCTTGGCCCGGCCGTTGATGCCCTGGCGCAGCTGGTCCTGTGCCATCGTCACGGCGCCCTCGTGGTGGGCGATCATAAACTCCAGGAAGAGCCGCTGGCCCTCCGCGGCACCGGCGGCCTTGAGCCGGCCCAGATCGGCCTCGGAGACCATGCCGTCCATGTGCGCCGAGTGATCCCCCATGCTGCCGGGCGCGATGCCCCAGCCGGCGAGCCAGCCGCGCATCTGGTCGATTTCCGGGGTCTGCGCTGCCTTGATCTGCTCGGCGAGGGTGCGCACGCGCGGGTCGATGCCGTCCTTGGCGAGGACCAGATCGCTGAGCGTGAGCGCCTGCTCGTGGTGCACGCGCATCATCTCGGCAAACATCGCATCGGCGGCGTTGTGATCGCCCTGGGCGGCGGGCAGGGTGGCGCCCGCGGCGTTGGTCGGCGCCGGGAGCGGCGTGGCCGTGCGCTGGTCCTCCGGGACCGCGGACTGGCAGGCGGCGAGGCTCAGCGGGGCCAGAAGAAGGGCGGCGGCGAGGGCTCGGCGGGTCGCGTTCATGCCGCGATTATACCCCGGTGGGGTATTCGACGCCAGGCTCGGTGCGTCACGCTCGCGACGCACCCACGCACCGCGGGCGTGACACACGCAAGAATGGGGGCAGACCCACCGCCACCCCAGGAGCATCGTGAGCACCACGTCGAGCGTCCGCCTGCACACCACCGTGCTGGGCGAGGGCCGCACCAAGATCATCGTCCCGCTCATGCCGGGCGCTTCCTCCGAGGTGCCCGCGGCACTGGCCGCCCTCGAGGGGCAGCCGGTCGACATCATCGAGTGGCGCGTCGACCACGTCGCCGACCCTGAACTGGCCGTGGGCGTCGGCGTCGCCCTGCGCACCTCCACCTCGCTGCCGATCCTGCTCACGTATCGCACCGACCGCGAGGGCGGGCTCGGCACGTTGCCGGACGACGGCTACGCGGAGCTCGTCGCGCGCCTCCTGCGACTCGAGCTCGCCGACGCCGTGGACGTGGAGTACTCGCGTTCCGCCGTGGCGGTCGCCTCCCTGCTCGACGCCGCCCAGGCGGCTGGGGTGCCGGTCGTCGCCTCCTTCCACGACTTCCACACGACCCCGGCGCGCGAGGCGCTCCTGGGTCACCTGCGGGCGCAGGACGAGCTCGGGGCGGACGTTCTCAAGATCGCCGTGACGCCGCGGTCCTCAGTTGACGTGGCCGAGCTGCTCGGCGCCTCCGCCGCCGCGAGCGCCGAGTTCGGCAAGCCGCTCATCGCCATCTCCATGGGCGGGCTGGGCCTCGTGAGCCGCGTGGCGGGCTCGGTGTTCGGCTCGTGCGCCACGTTCGCGACGGTCGGCGCGGCCTCCGCGCCGGGTCAGGTGCCGGCGGCGGAGCTGGCGCCGCTGCTCGGGGTCTTCGACGCCGAGTAGGGCTCGGCTCAGCCGCCGAAGAGCGCTTCCTCGCAGCGCGGCACGCCGGGGGCCATGCTGACCCGGTCGGGGCGGATGAGCCCGCGGAAGCTGTCGCCGAGCACGAGGTCCACGGCGCCGTCCGTCCGCTCGGGCTGGAGCTTGATGGCCACCTTGGGCATCTGGCGCTGCAGCGCCAGCGCGCGATCGAGCGAATCAGGGCCGGCGAGGATCACGCCCTGCCCCTCGCGCACGTCGTCGGGCAGCTGGGCGTTCGTGACCGACCCGACCCGGAAGCCGCGCTCCTTGAGCGCCTCGGCCGTGGCCGTGGCCTGACCGATGCGGTCGGTCGCGTTGTAGACGTTGACCTTGGTTTCCTGCGGATTCGCGGGTCGCAGGGCGTCGCTGGGGCACACCGCCACGCGCTCCGGGGCGCCCCACGAGGGGTTCCAGAGGCCCGTGCGCTGCCAGACGATGCCGAGCCCCACGCTCAGGATGGCAAGGACGAGGAGCGCGACCAGCACCACGCGCCGCGTGGACGTGGCCAGCTCCTTGGCCTCCGGGGAGATCGGTTCGGCGCCCGGCTGCAGCTCAGCGTCCGACACCGGCACCGCCCTTGGCATCCAGGTCCAGGACGCGCGCATGCATGATGGAACGGTGGTGCAGGGCCGTGCGCACGGCGCGGTGCAGCCCGTCCTCGAGGTAAAGCTCGCCGCCGAAACGCACCACATGCGGGAAGAGATCGCCGTAGAACGTGGAGTCCTCGGAGAGCAGCGCGGAGAGGTCCAGCGTGGACTTGGTGGTCACGAGATCCTCGAGCCGCACCTGCCGCGGGGGGATGCCGGCCCAGTCCCGGGTGCTCACGAGACCGTGATCCGGGTAGGGGCGGTCCTCGCCCACGGACTTAAAGATCATGGGTGTAACCCTACGCGGTGGCGGCGTGACGCCGCTGAAGGCCGGGTTCGGTGCCCCGGCCGGTGGCCGGGACCGGTCTGATGCCCGACGGCGGGTGGCCGCCTCGAGCGCGCCTGGGCTCTCGCGCGCGGGACAGGGTCCTCCCCGCGGTGCGGCGGAGTCAAGCGAATGTCACACGGGCGCAATGCGGGCACACATGACGACGCGAAGCCTCGCGCCGCCCAGGCGGACGGTCGCACCATGAAGAGCATGAACGCCACCTCCCCCACCGTTCCCGCCGCTTCCGCTCCCCGCACCGAGCTCCCCGTCATCGACCTGAGCCAGGCGCGCGCCGCCGACGGGTCCTTCAACGCCGACTTCCTCGATCAGCTGCGCGACGCCGCGCACCACGTTGGCTTCTTCCAGCTCGTGGGCTTCGGGGCGGGCAAACACCAGGCGCAGGAGCTGCTGGACACCGTGGCGGCGTTCTTCAAGCGTCCCCTCGAGGAGCGCCTCGAGCTGGACAACCGCCTCACCTCGACCTTCCGCGGCTACACCCGCCTGGGCGCCGAGCGCACGCAGGGCCGCGCCGATTCGCGCGAGCAAGTCGACTTCGGCCCGGCCCGCGCGCCGTTCGAGGAGGTCCCGGCCGGGCAGGAGTACCTGCGACTGCAGGGAGGCAACCTGTTCCCCCCGGCGTTCCCCGAGCTCGAGGAGAAGGCCATGGCGTGGGCGGCGCTCATGTCGTCCGTGGGCGCCGAGCTGCTCGCCGCGCTGCTGGCCGCGATCGGCCTGCCGGAGGATCACTTCGCCGCCGCGTTCGAGCGCGCCCCCATGTGGATGGGCAAGCTCGTGCACTACGTGGGCGGCGAAGCCGTGCCGGGCGCCGGCACGCAGGGCGTGGGGGCGCACGCCGACTACGGCTTCGTGACCCTGCTGCTGCAGGACGCCGTGGGCGGGCTCGAGGTGCAGCCGCACGGGCAGTTGGAGTGGATCGACGTTCCCCCGATCCCGGGCGCCCTGGTGGTGAACCTGGGCGAGATGCTCGAGGTCGCGACGGATGGCTACCTCATGGCCACGATCCACCGCGTGACGGCTCCCCCGGCCGGCGTGGATCGCTACTCCGTGCCGTTCTTCTGGGCCCCGCGCCTCGACGCCGTGGTGGAGGCCGTGGAGCTCCCGGCCGCGTACGCCGCCGACGCCCGCGGCGTCTCCGACGACCCGAACAACCCGTTGCTCTCCGTCTACGGCGCGAACATGCTCAAGGGCTTCCTGCGCGCCCACCCCGAGGTCGCGGCGCGCCACTACCCGGAGCTCGTCGGCTGACGTCGCCGCGCCGACGTTTCCTTGTCCGCGTACTGACCAGTCGGTCCGCACCCGGCACCTGCGGGACCAGGAAATCGGACCACCCCACGCGTCGTCGTGCTGGGCGGTCCGATTTTCTGTTGATCTGGGCCGCTATGGGCCTGGAACAACAGAAAATCGGACCAGGCGCCCTCGTTCAGAGAGCGAGCACTCAGCCCTCTCCCCAGCGCGGCCTGAACAGGTAGTTGCCGTCGTCGAGCCACGCGGCGTTGCCCTTTCGTCGCCGGTCGGCCGCCTCCCGGTCCGCCCGAGACCTCGCTTCGGCACGTCGTTCCTCGTCGTACGCCTCGCGGGCGACCCCGTAGTCCTCTTCGGCGTCCCAGAGGATCAGACCCACTTCGTCCACGAGGGTCTTGGCGTAGGCGACCTCCTCTGCGGTGAACCGGCCGCTTCCGTGCATTACCTCGAGCTGCACGTGCGCGCGAGCGTAGGCAGCGGCGGCGATCGCCCGCCCGCGGTAGGCCTCCGTGAGGTACTCCTTCGCGGTGCGTAGCCGCCGGCGTTCAGACTCCACCACGTACTGCACGGGCGCTTCGACGAGCCATGCGGCCTCGATGAGTTCGGCGCTCACGCGTGAGCCGAACTCGTCCTCGCCAGGGACTGCTGCACGGATTGAGACACTGAATCTGCGTCGATGAGTCTCGGCGCTGGAAGGATGTGCCTCATGCCTAA
>NZ_QQXK01000004.1 GCF_003575975.1 Galactobacter valiniphilus
TCGCCATCACCTACCGCGCCGGCGTCACCCTCTGCGCCATCCTCACCTGGCAACGCCTATTAGGAGACACGCCCTAGATTTCCTCGCTGGCCCCCAGCACCACGAAGTCCCAGCCGAGGGAGTCCTCCCGGTGTTCGTCGTCCTTATAGCTCGCGATCACCTTGTCGAGCTCGTCGATCATCTCGGCGAAGCGCTCGCGCGTGAGGTGCAGCGTGTAATCGGTGAGGGTTCCGCGCACCACGGGATCCTCGCCCGTCACGTAGTGCGGCACCCAGCCGGAGATGCGGCGCAGGATGTCGATGTGGTCGGAGACGACGCCGGCCAGCACGGCCTGCCCCAGCGCCGGATCCACCACGGGGGATTCGGGGGAGCCGATGGAACGGCCTCCGCGCACCGTCACCCAGACGCGGTCTCGGCGATCGCGGGCCAGGCTCGGGTCCTCGCGGATCAACCCGGCGTCGGCGAGCACGCGCAGGTGAAAGCTGAGTTTGTTGGCAGGAACGTCCAGGCGTTCGGCCAGGTCGGCCGCGCGGCCCGAGCGCGCGGCGGCGAGGGCGTTCATGATGCGGCGGCGCAGGGGGTTGGCGAGGGCCTTGAGCACCTCGGCCGACATGGTGGTGAAGCCGCGCTCCTCGTCGGAGGCCATGCGGGTGGCGCGCTCCTCGGCCGTCGGCCCCTCATTCTTGCTCACGCGTTCACCCTAGTCACCCCTCGGCACTCTTCCCCAGATTTCATTGCGCAATTTCTCTTGCGCAACTTTTATTGCGCTTCTATCCTCGATGCATGACCACCCGACAGGCCCCCGCGCCCGCAACGAGCACCCCGAGCACCCCTCGCCGCCGCGGGCTGGGCGCCGCCTACGGCTGGTGGCTCGCCTCGGACACCGCGAGCGCCCTCTCCACCTCGCTTGCGGGCTTCGCCGTCCCGCTCCTGGCGCTCGGCGTCACGGGCTCGCCGGCGCAGGCCGGCGTCATCGGCGCCGTGGGCCTCGCCGTCCGCGCGCTCGCGACGGCGGCGGGCGGGGTGCTCGCGGACCGCCACGATCGCCTCCGGCTCATGATCGCCGGCGGACTGATCGGCATCGTGCTCGCCGTCGCGTTCACGGTGCTCACCCTCGGCCCGGCCCTCGGTTTCGCGAGCCTCCTGGCCGTCAACGCGCTCCTCGCGGCCCGCAACGGCGCCTTCGGCACGGCCGCCTCCGCCGCCCTCAAGGACGTGGTTCCCGCCTCCGCGCTCGGGCGCGCCCAGGCCTCGAACCAGGGACGCGACGCCGTCATTGCCCTCGGCGGTGCGCCGCTCGGCGGGCTGCTCCTGGGCGCTGGCGGCTGGCTCGTCGGCGCCGTCATGATCCTGTGCCAGCTCGTCGCGACCATCGCGGCCGGGGCCCTGCGTGCCCTGCGCCGGCGCGCCGCCCTGCCCGACGACGCCGCGGGCCCTGCGCCCGAGTCGGCGGGCCCCGGCGTGCCGGCCGACGCCGCCGCCGGGCACGGCGACCCGACCCAGGCGGGCGTCACCCCGGCGACCCCCGCGGCAGGCAAGCCGGAAGCACCGGGCGAGCACGCGCCGTCGGGCAGTTCGAGCACTCCCCGGCGCTCGGCGCGGGCCGAGCTGGCCGAGGCCTTCGCCTGGCTGTGGCGGCGACCCGATCTGCGCGGCGCGCTGCTCGTGTGCACCATCGTCAACCTCGGCTTCAACGCGGTGGTGACCACGGTGATCTACTCCCTGCAGCAGGGCGGGACGCCACCGACCACCATCGGGCTGGTGTCCACGGGCATCGGGGCGGGCATGCTCGCCGGAGCCCTCGCCGCCCCCTTCCTCGTGGCCAAGGTGCCGGCCGGCCTGCTGACCGGCCTGGGGCTCGTCCTCGTCACGGCCTCCACCCTCGCGCTGCCGTGGGTCCACTCCCCCGCCGCCGTCGGGGCGGTCCTCGCCGCGGGCATGGCCGGCACCCCGGCGCTCAACGCCGCCCTCCTGGGGTACTTCATGGTGGCCACGCCGAGCCACCTCATGGGCCGCGCGACCTCCGTGCTTGACCTCTTCGCCACGGGCGCCATGCCGCTCGCCCCGCTCCTGGCCGGGCTGGGGCTGGCCCTCCTCGGCCGCGGGCCCACGCTGCTCATCGGCGCCGGCTTGTGTGCCGTGTCCGCCGCGCTGGCCCTCGGGACCCGGCAGTTGCGGCGGCTGCCTGCCGAGTCCGGCTGGGTCGCTCACGCCGCGGCCATCACGGCCTCCGCCGAGCCCGCGTCATCGACGCACCCGGCGGTGCGACCGCCCGCCGCCCAGCCCTAGAATCTCTCCATGCGCGAGATCACGTCCCCCACCGCCCTGGTCGCCCGCGGCGGGAACCTGATCCCCGAGGCCGTCGGCTTCTCGCGCCGCCCCCTGCACACCACGGACGAGCTGCCCTCCGGCGCGCTGCACGGCTACCGCACCAAGCGTTGGGACTACTGGGGCATCACGAGCCCCGAGCTCTTCCTCGGCCTCACCGTGGCCGACCTCGACTTCGGGTGCGTGCTGCAGCTCTACTGCCACGACCGCACCACGGGCGAGACCATCGTCGAGGAGACCACCAAGATCCCCACGCCGCGCGGGCGCATCGAGCTGCCCACGGGCCTGCCGCCGTTCTTTGTCCACGGCACGGTCGGGGACACCTCGATCCGCTTCGACGCTGCCGGCGAGAACCACACCATCCTGCGCGTGGAGACACCCCGCGTCTCCACCGTGCTGGAGGTGGACGCGCGCGGCGAGTCCCTCTCCGTAGTGGTGCCGTGGTCCCCCACGCGCTTCCAATACACGGTCAAGGGACCTGCGTTGCCGGTGAGCGGCATCGTCATGGTCGACGGGCGCGAGATCCGCCTGGACCACGACGCCTGGGCCACCCTGGACCGCGGCCGCGGCCGCTGGCGCTACAGCACCGACTGGAACTGGGCCGCCGGTTCCGGCGTGAACGCGGCGGGGCACCGCGTGGGACTCACGCTCGGAGCCAAGTGGACGGACGGCACGGGCTCCACTGAAAACGCGCTCGTCGTGGACGGCATGTTGGACGGCCCGCGGCCCGATGCCGCCTGGGAGTACTCCCTCTCCTCCCCCGACAAGCCCTGGCGCCTCCGCGGAAGCTGGATCGACGCCACCATCACCCCCGCGCACGTGCGCACCGCCTCCACGCAGGCCGTCGTTGCCGCCGGGACCACGGTGCAGGTCTTCGGCAGGTGGGCTGGCTCGGCCACGCTGAGCGACGGCCGGAGCGTCAGCTTGGACGGGCTGACGGGCTGGGCTGAGGATGCTCGGAATCGCTGGTGAGACACCCGGCGACCTGGCAATAGTCCCGCTGGACGGGCCGCCGCATCAGCGCGACGACCACCGCGGCGACCAACAGGCACATCGTCATGGTCGCTCCCAGCTGCCACATGGCGCCCGGCGCCGCGACCGCCGCGCGCTCCACCAGGGCGTTGCTCACGAGGCCCGAGAGCGCCCCGAGCCCGGTGGCCACCCCAACCCCCGTCCCGCGCTGCGCGGCGGCAAAGCTGCCGACCACAAACGCCGGCCGCGCGGCGGTGCCCAGGCCGTGGCCCACGCCAAGCAGCACCATCGCCGCGTAGACGGCGAGCAACGAGGCCGACTCCAAGAGATAGACGAAGGGCAGGGCGCACGCCGCGAGGAAGAGCTGGGAGAAGAGCAGCACCCGGCGCGCCCCCAGGCGATCGGCCACGGGCCCGGCCACGACCACCGTGCCCAGCCACACCGCGGCGCCGAAGCCGACGGCCAACTGCCCATCGACCCACCCGAGGCTGGCGTCCACCCCCTCCACGAACGTGGGGATGAACCCACCGAACATGATCACGGCCATCATCTTGCCGATCACCGTGAGCGTGGCGATGCCGACCACCTGGGCCCAACTCGTGCGCAGGACGTGGCTCAGGGGACGCCTGCATTCGTGCCCCTCCCGCCGCAGCCGCTCGAGGACCGTGGACTCGGGTGGCCACCCGCTGCGCAAGCTCCAGAGGGCCAAGGCCCCAAGCATGAGGGCAAGCAAGGAGGGTAGCCGGAAGCCCCACGCGGCGTAGGCCGGGCCCGGAACCACGGACTGGGCAACCCAGACGGCCCCCTGGCTCAGCAACAGCCCGGCGGGCACTCCCGCCTGGCACCACGCCCCGTCGGTGCAGCGACGCCCGTCGGGGGCCGACTCCACGACCCACACGATGAAAGAGGGCCAGATCGCCCCCACGGCCAGGCCCTGCAGGGCACGCACCGCCACCACCCCGAGCGGGGCCACCGCGCCCACGCTCTCGAAGGGAGGGAGGAACGCCACGAGCGTCGTCGCGGAGCCGGCCGCGACGGCCAGCAACGCCACGGGGCGACGCCCCCAGCGGTCAACGAGCCACCCTCCGACCCACCCTCCGACCGGCCGGAAGATCACCGTGACCCCCGCCGAGCTCAGGGCCACAGCCCAGGCCCAGGCGGGGTCGGAGCCGGGCAGGAAGATCTCACCCATCACCACCACGGTCGACGAGTACAAGACCACGTCGAACCACAGCAAGGTGACGGCCGCGAGGCCGTACCAGCGAGCGCCTCCCCCGCGCACATCAACGTGTCGCTCCATGCGTCCCCCCTGCAACGCGACCGGAGTTCTCGGTCGATGCCCAGTTTGCGCTCAGGAAGCCAACAAGTGAACGGGCAAAGGGGAGCGGATCAGCGCGCGCTGGGCTCCGGGACGCCGATGCGGCGGTTGGCGAGCACGGGCAGGAACTCGCGGACCTCGTCCACGCGCTGGCGGCTGATCTCCGCGGTGACCAGGCCCTCGGCCTCGTCCTCGAGGTACTCCACGGGCTGCGCCATGGGGTCGAGGATCGCTGAGTAGCCCACCGTGCGATCACCCGAGGTTCCGGCGGCGGCCACCCACACCGTGTTCTCGACGGCGCGGGCCTTCAGCAGGGTGCGCCAGTGCGCCACCTTGTGCTCGCCCTTGTACCAAGCGGCGCCGATGAGCAGCGCGTCGGCACCGGCCAGCGCCAGGTCGCGGGCGAGCTCGGGGAAGCGGATGTCGTAGCAGGTCATGAGACCGAAGGTCAGGCCGCCCAGCTCGAAGGTGCTGCGCTGATCCGTGGGGCCGGCCGTGATCTTCTCGGACTCCTTGAAGGAGAACGCGTCGAAGAGGTGGATCTTGCGGTAGGTCGCCACGATGGCACCCGTCGCGTCCACCGCGATCACGGTGTTGTACGGAGCGTCCTCGCCGTTGGCCTCGTAGCCGCCGGCGACCACGGCGATGCCATGGCCGGCCGCGATGAAGGAGAGACGCTGCACAAAGCGCGTCCAGTCCTTGGCGACGGCGGCGCGGAAGTCGCCCTCCACGCGCGTGATCGCGAGCATGGATTCCTCGGGGAAGAGCACCAGATCGGCGCCGTCGGCCTTCGCCTGGCCCGCCAGACGGTCGAGCGTCTCCAGGTTCTCAAAGACGTCCCCGGTCGGAGCGAACTGGCCAACACTGATCTTCATGGTGTTCCCCTTCTCTTGTGGCGCCCGCCGGGCGCCGCACGTTGCTCTCACTGTAGCCGCCCCGGCGCTGGCTCCGGCCTCCGAGTCCCTTCGCCTTCAGCGCATTCCGCGGGGGCGCCCAGACGGCGCCCACCCGGGGTGAGCCGGGGCACGACGGCGCGCGGGCGCCGTCGTGCCTTGGCGTGCGTGGGCGGGCCTTGCCTTGGCGTGCCGTGGCAGGGCCCGCCGAGCCCGGCGGGTCCGCCCTCCGGGGCGGCCTAACCGCCCGTGCCGGTGAGCGGCGGGACCACCACGCTCGGCATGGTCGGGACGCTGGGCAGCTCGATGCTCGGGACGCTGATGCGCGGGATCGTGGGGGTGGGCGTGGGCTGACGCTGCGTGTCGCGCGGACCGCCAGGGATCGCATCGGCGATGTTGCTCCAGCCCAGCACCATGGCGCCGAACGCCAGGAGAATGACGAGCGCCTGCCGGAAGAGCATCGCGAAGCCCACCCAGAAGAGGTTGAGGCTGCGGGCCTCCTCGCGCACCTCGTCTGGCGCGTTCTTGCTGCGCATCTGCTGAACACCCACGATCTTGGCCAGGGCGTCCGAGCCGGCGGCGACCACCGCCCCGGCCGCCGCCGCGACGGCGGCGAGGCCGAAGCCCTGCGGAAGCATGACCGCCGCGATCCCCAAGGGGAACATGCCAAGCGTGGTGGCCCAGCGTTCGTAGTGCAGGGCCTTGCCGATGCGGACCTCGCGCCAGGCGATGGTGCGCAGCCGCTCGGAGCCCCCAAATTCCTCGGCGTTGCGGTCCTTGGCGGCCGAACGCACGGCCAGCGCGCCGCCCGCCCAGGCCAGGGCCGTGCCGAGCGGCACCGAGACGAGGGCACCCACGACGAGCGCCGGGGTGCCGGGGATGAGCCCGGCGACCACGGCCGGCACCCACGCGCACACGGCGGCGACCAGTTGCAGGGCGCGGCCAACCCGCAGCCCTGGATGCCCAGCGAGGTACTCGTCCACGAGCTCGGCACCGGCCAGCTTGCGGGCCGAGCGGCGGTCGAGGCCAAGGAAAAGGAGCGTCGCGGCGAGCCCCACGCCACCCACGATCGCGGAGACCGGGCGGGGGAAGAGCAGCGCCACGGCGGCCAGGACCTGCGCCACGAGGATCGCGTAGCGGGAGCGCACCATGAGCAACTGCAGGCGGCGCAGCAACTCCTCCCTGGCCGCCTCATTGCGGGGATCGGCGGCGAGGGTGCCGCGCAGCAAGGCACCGGCCTCGGCCTGCGCGCCTCCGCCGTGGCCAAGCAACGTGACGTAGCGGGTGCGCAGCGCGGCATCCGCGGGGAAGCGCGTGAGCCCCTCCGCGGCGACGTCGAGCGCCTCCTGCTTGTGCCCGATCATCTCGAGCACCCACACACGGGTGGTGACCACCCTGCCGCCGTCCGCGCCGAGCCGCTCGGCCTCCTCGAGGGCGCGCAGCGCGGCCGGCGCCCCTGCCCTCCAATCCCCGGCCTCCACGAGAATGCGGGCCGCGAGCAGGTGGGCGTCGCCGTCGTGCGGGTCGAGGCTCAGCGAGCGGTTGATGTGCTCGAGCGCCTCGGCGGCCCGCTCCTCGCCCTGGCCCGCCTCGACGACGGCCAGGTTGTACCAATGGGCTGCCTGCGCCGGCTCCAGCCGGATGGCCTCCTGGAAGGCCTCCTCTGCCTGGGACAACCTGCCGCGACGCAGCTCCAGATTGCCGCGCTGCCGGTGCCACGTCGCCGAGGACGAGCCCTCCGCCACGGTGTCCATGAGGATGCGTTCGGCGGCGTCCAGTTGTCCCAGGCCGATGAGCGCGCTGACCTGGCGCAGCGAGTCCGCGAGCTCGCTCACGACCACCAGCCCTTGCGGCGACTCTTCTTCTGATCGCCGTCGTGGGCCTCGAGGTAGTCGCGCAGATCGTCGTAGCGGCCGCCGTCCGCCGCGAAGCGCACCACATTGCGGGCCGAGGCGAGCCACTCGGCCGTGGAGGGGCGCACCTCCGCCATGGCCTCGGCGAGGTGGTTCATGCCGATGGGCAGCACCTGCCCGGCCTGGATGGAATCCATCATGACCTTCTCCGAGGCGGTCGTGACGAGGTGCTCCAGGTCGGCGCCGGAGAAGCCCTCGGTGCCGCCCACGAGCGTCTCCAGGTGGATGCCGGCCACGGGGCGGGAGGCGAGCTGGCGGCGCATGATGGCCCCGCGCGCGGCCGGGTCCGGCGGGGAGACCAGCACCGAACGGTCGAGGCGGCCCGGGCGCATGACGGCCTCGTCCAGGTCCCACGGGTGGTTGGTGGCGGCCAGGATGTAGAGGCCGTCGTTGTTGCCGGACATGGAGTCCATCTCCAGCAGCAGCTGGTTCACGGTGGAGCGCAGCCAGGACGAGGAACCCGACATGCTCGAGCGCTTCAGCGCCAGGGCGTCGATCTCGTCGAGGAAGAGCACCGTGGGGCTCTTCCTGGCGCTGGTCCGGGCCTCCTGGAAGACGGCGTGGATGTTCTTCTCCGTCTGGCCGTGGACGCCGTCCACCACATCCGTGATGACCACGGACATGAAGTCGGCCTCGAGCTCGCCGGCCACGGCGCGCGCCATGAAGGTCTTGCCGCAGCCGGGCGGCCCGTAGAGCAGCAGACCGCCGCGCAGGGATTTCTTGAACGCCTGCGCGATCGCCGCGTTGCGCATGGGCTGGATGAAGGACTCGTTGAGCCGGGCCTTCACGTTCTCCAGGCCGCCCACGTCCTCGAAGGTGACGCGCGGCAACGGGGGCTCGAGCGGGGCCACGCCCTCCTCGCCGCCGTCGCCGACCGTGTGCTCGATGAAGGGCGGGGGCACGTCGCTGCCGAGGTCCTGCTCGGCCTGAGACCAGTCGTAATCGGCCGCCGCGGAGGGCTCGGCGGGAACCGCCGGCTCGGCCGGCTCGGCCGGTAGCGCCTGGGCGGCGGCGTCCGGTGCGGGAGCGGCGGGGCCTTCCTGCCCGACGCCGCTCGGCGGGGCGGCGTTCATGACATCGCCCGGGGCGGGCGGCGGGGCCCATTCATCGACGAAGGCCGCCTGCTCAGGCGCGGCCTCGGGGGCCGGCGGGGCGGGCCACGCGGGCGTCACCGGCACCTGCCCGGTGGCCGGCTCGTCCGGGGCGACGGGCTCGACCTGGGCGGTCTGCGCGGCTGGCTCGTCCGGGGCGGTCGGCGCGACTGGCTCTGCCGGCGCTGCGGCGGCCTGCGCCACCCCGGTCAGGATCGTCATGGCCCTGGCGTTCCCCGGCTGCGTCGTGAGCACCGTGGCGGCCTCGGTCACCGCCTCGGAGCGCAGCCCGGCGGCGGCCAGCAGCTCGGCCAGGGCGAGGCGCAACTCGGCGTTGTTCGGGTCCGCGGCCACGGCGGCCCGGACCGCCGCGATGGCGGCGTCGTTCATGATGCATTCCCCCTCGGATCGACCCCTGACGGCGTCAGGTCAAGCGTAGCCCGGCGGCCCGACGCCGACCCTCGAGAGCGCCGTCGGACGGCACCCAGCCGGTCGGACCGACCGCCCCTCCCCGCCCGCCGGAGCCGGGCCCGCACCACACTCTCCCGGCCCTCCCGCCCGCCGGCGCCCTGAGCCGGGAACGGCAAACGCCGCGGCCGCCCCCACAAGGGGACGGCCGCGGCGTCGTGCATCAAGGCCGCGTCAAGCGGCTCAAGCGTCAGACCACGGGGCCGATCAGATCGTGGATCTGGATCGTCTGATCGCGGTCCGGGCCCACGCCGATCGCGGAGAAGCGGCAGCCCGACATGGCCTCGAGGGCCAGGACGTACTTGCGCGCGTTCTCGGGCAGATCCTCTAGCGTCTTAGCGCCGGAGATGTCCTCGGTCCAGCCGTCGAAGTACTCGAAGATCGGCTTGGCGTGGTGGAAGTCGGACTGGGTCATGGGGACCTCGTCGTGGCGGACGCCGTCCACGTCGTAGGCCACGCAGACCGGGATCTGCTCGATGCCCGTGAGCACGTCCAGCTTGGTGACGAAGTAGTCGGTGAAGCCGTTGACGCGCGCGGCGTAGCGGGCCAGCACGGCGTCGTACCAGCCGGTGCGGCGCGGGCGGCCGGTGTTGACACCGAACTCGCCGCCGACGGTGCGCAGCTGCTCGCCCATCTCGTCGAAGAGCTCGGTCGGGAACGGGCCGGCACCCACGCGGGTGGTGTAGGCCTTGATGATGCCGATGGAGCGCTGGATGCGTGTGGGGCCGATGCCGGCACCCACCGAGGCGCCGCCGGCGGTCGGGTTGGAGGACGTCACGAACGGGTAGGTGCCGTGGTCGACGTCGAGGAAGGTGGCCTGGCCGCCCTCCATGAGGACCACCTTGCCCTCGTCCAGCGCGTTGTTCAGGACCAGCTCGGAGTCGATCATCATGGGGCGCAGGCGCTCGGCGAACTGCAGGAAGTACTCCACGATCTCGTCCACCGTGACGGCGCGACGGTTGTAGATCTTCACAAGCAGCTCGTTCTTCTGGCGAAGCGCACCCTCCACCTTCTGGCGCAGGATGGACTCGTCGAAGATGTCCTGGACGCGGATGCCGAGGCGGCCGACCTTGTCCATGTAGGTGGGGCCGATGCCGCGGCCCGTGGTGCCGATGGCGCGCTTGCCGAGGAAGCGCTCGGAGACCTTGTCCATGGTCTGGTGGTACGGCGCAACGAGGTGGGCGTTGGCCGAGACGCGCAGGCGCGAGGTGTCGGCGCCGCGGGACTCGAGCGCGTCCATCTCCTCGAAGAGGGCCTCGAGGTTGATGACGCAGCCGTTGCCAAGGATCGGGATGGTGTTCTCGGAGAGGATGCCGGCCGGGATGAGCTTGAGCTCGTACTTCTCCCCGCCCACGACCACGGTGTGGCCGGCGTTGTTGCCGCCGTTCGGCTTGACCACGTAGTCAACGCGGCCGCCCAACAGGTCGGTGGCCTTGCCCTTGCCCTCGTCGCCCCACTGGGCGCCGACGATGACGATCGCTGGCATCGGGTTCTCCCCTCCGTGTGCCGCGTTGCGCGGCGGTTTCCGGCTCCGTGCCGGGGCCCGGTTGCCCGGACACAGGAACGCCTCCCACATCGCGCGCTCTTCGAGTTGAGGCGGCGGGTGCAAGAGGCTCTTGCGATCAAAGTTTACCCGCCGGAGGGAGAAACGCTAAAGGCTGTGTCGTCGCGGGGCACCGGGAGACCCCGGGGCGCGGTCCTCTCCGGCGCTTTGAGGCCGGTTTCGCGCAATGAGGCGGGTATTTCGCGCCTCAAAGCTGTGGATCCAACGTACGACGGCGGCCGGGCGGGTCGGGCGGTGGGCGACCCGCGGCGCGGGGCCGGGTTCGGTGTGGAGCCGGGTGGGACCCAGCCCGCTCCCCATCTGGTCCGATTCTCGGCTCGTGGCGGCCACGCCCGCGGACCGACTGGTCAGTACGTGGACAAGAGGGGCTAGGACTCCGACGCGAGGCGCAGGGCGTCCTCCGCGAGCGCGGCCCAGTGGGCGTCGCCGCCCTCCGGGATGAGCACCCAGTCCTTGAAGGGGCGGCCCTTGCCGGAGGGGTCGAAGAGTTGGGCACCGGGCAGGGCCAGCGCCGCCTCGATCTCCGGGGTGTCGCGGCGCAGCTTCACTGCAAACTCGTTACCGGAGAGGCAGGCCAGCGCCTTGCCTCCCAAGGTCAGGGCGCGGGTGCCGAACATGGCACCCTCCACCACCCCCGCCCCGGCCAGCTCGGCCTTGAGCGCGTCGAAGGCCGCGAGCGACTCGGGCGTGGTCGGCGACTTTTCACGCATGACTTCGTCCCTTCGTTGATCGATGTGGATCGCGCCGTGACCACTCCACGCGCTTCCTTCATCTCCACTGAGATCCCCGCGTGGAGATGAAGGAAACGCGTGGAGCGAGGGAGCTCAGGCCGTGGGCGCGGTCAGCGCACCGTCGGCGGCGGCCGAGCGCTGCACGGCGTCCAGCACGGCCTGCACCTGGGCGGCATCGGCGAAGGAGGGCCGAGGCTGCTCCCCCGCCGCCACGGCGCGCACGAAGTCCACGGCCTGGTGGCTGAAGGCGTGCTCGTAGCCGAGCGCGTGGCCCGGCGGCCACCAGGCCGCGTAGGGGTGGCCTGGTTGGCTGACGTCGATGCGCGCGAAACCGGCCCGCTCGCCGTCGGCCACCCGGTAGAGCTCCACGAAGTTGGAGTCCGTGAGGTCGAACGCGATGGCGCCCTCCGTGCCGGAGAGCTCAACGCGCAGCGCGTTCTTGCGGCCCGTGGCGTAGCGCGTGGCCTCGAAGGCACCGAGCACCCCGCCGCTCAGGCGCGACGAGAAGACGGCGGCGTCGTCGACGTCCACCTCACCGCGCCCGCCGTCCGGCAGGGGGCGCGCGTCGACGAACGTGGAGGTGAGCGCGGAGACGCCCTCGATCGTGTGCCCGGAGACCCACTGCGCGGCGTCGATGATGTGCGAGCCGATGTCGCCGAGGGCGCCCGAGCCGGCCAGCTCGGAGGCGAGCCGCCAGACCCACGGGGCCTCGGGGTCGGCGAGCCAGTCCTGCAGGTACTGAGCGCGCACCTGCCAGAGCCGGCCGAGGAAGCCCTCCTCCACCAGCTGGCGGGCGTAGGACAGGGCCGGCGTGCGGCGGTAGCTGAAGCCGCACATCGCCAGGGCGCCGCTGGCCGCGTGGGCCTCCTCCGCCGCCCGCGCCATGGCCGTCGCCTCGGCGAGCGTGTTGGCGAGCGGCTTCTCGCACAGGACGTGCTTGCCCGCCTGGAGCGCGGCAATGGCGATCTCCGCGTGGGTGTCGCCGGGCGTGCAGATGTCGATGACGTCGATGTCCTCGCGCGCGATCGCCTCGCGCCAATCCGTGGAGATCTCCGGGATGCCCCAGGTGTCCGCGAACTCCTGGGCCTTGAAGCCCTCCCGGCCCACGGCGAGCACCACCTCGGGCTTGAGCGGGAGGTCGAAGAAGGCGGGCGCCGTGCGCCAGGCGTGGGCGTGGGCGCGGCCCATGAAGGCGTGGCCGATGATCGCGATCCGCAGCGGGGTGGTCATGACCCCCAGCGTGCCGCAGTCACGGCGGCGAGCGGAAGGGGGAAGCGCCGATAGGGTGGGGAGCATGGCCCTTTCGCGCGACACCGTGGTGGAGACCGCCACGCGCATCCTGCGCGAATACGGGCTCGGCGACCTCACGATGCGCCGGCTCGCGCGCGAGCTCGGCGTGCAGCCCGGCGCCCTCTATTGGCACGTCGCCAGCAAGCAGGACCTGCTCGTGGCCGTCACCGAGGCCTTGATGGACACGCTTCCGGTGCACGACGACGCGGTGGGCCTGGGCGATTGGCTCGCCTCCACACTGCTTCCGGTGCCGGACGCCGCGGACGTGGTCCGCGTGGCGCTGGCCTGGCGCCCCGAGGTCGTCAGCGCGCTGGCTGCCTTCGAGGAGCTCGCCGGTGCGGCCGGCGTGGGCGCGGGCGTTGCGGCCCGCCAGGCGTGGGCGCGCGGCGCGCTGGACCTCGTGCTCGGCGCGGTCGCCGACCATCAGGAGGGCGCGCGGGCCGCCGCGGCCCGCGAAACGGAACCGCCCGCCGTCGAGCATGCGCTGGAGCGCGTGCGCGAGGCGATGGAGCGCTGGGCGCGGGCGTAGCCGTCCGGAGCTGCGCACGCACGCACCCGGCTCACACCCCCACGAAAAACCGAGCCCTCCTGGACTTTCCGCGTCCTCGAGGACGCGGTTTGTTCAGGAGGGCTCGGTTTTCCGCCGCGCCGGAGGAACCGGCGGGCCGCTACTCGACGCCGACCGCGGCGGCCAGTTCGTTGGCGAAGGCCACCAAGGTCTCGAGCGGGATCTCGCTCGAGGTGGAGCTGAGGTTGATGACCCCGTCCTTGGTATCCACGTAACAGACGATGCTGTCGGTCGCTCCGGTTCCACCGCACCAACCGGTGCCGGCCCGGGTCTTGTCCTTCTTGATGTACTCCACCAGGCTCGCCAGCGGCGAGGAGAGCGGCGCACCCACCCCGATCATCTTGTGGTTGGCGTCCTTGTAGAGGACGGCCGGGCCGCTGCCGGCGTCGGCCGTGAAGCCCATGACTGTGGCGGGCAGGGACTTGGCGGCGCCGGACTTCATGACCTTGCCCTCCGCTGCGGGCTTGGCGTTCGAGCTGGCCGCTGCCGCGGAGCTCGACGCCTCCGTGGACGCCGAGGTCGGGGCCGCGGACGTCGTCTCGGCGGCCGGCGTGGAGGTGGTAGCTGAGCTCGCCGCGGTGGTGGCGGGAGCTGCCGCACTGCTCGGGGCCGAGGATGGGGTCGAGCTCACGCCTGGAGCGGTGCCGCCGCCGCAGGCGCTCAGGCCCAAGGCGGCGATCGCCAGGGCGGGCAGGAACAGGGCGTTCTTTTTCATCTTTCCCCCAAAAAAATGACTGTGCTTTGATTCGCCCGCGCAGAGTATCGCCACCGTTTCGAGCATCACGCCAGAACGAGTAGTTCACCGATCTCGCAGTCCAGCGCACGGCAGATCGCCACGAGGGTGGAAAAGCGGATGGCCTTGGCGCGGTCGTTCTTCAGGACCGAGAGGTTCACGATCGAGACCCCCACGGCGGCGCTGAGCTCCGTGACCGTCATGCCCCGCTCGGACAGCAGTTCGGTCAGGCGGCAGTGGACGCCGGAGAGGTCCTCCTCGAGGGGTTCGGCCGGGCTCACACCAAGCCCTCCACGTCCTTGGCCGGGCGCGCCTTGTCCGCGGCCAGCTTCACGCCGGCGTTGAGCAGTTCGACGACCACGATGATCACGATCGCCACCCAGAGCGGAGTGAAAGCAATCTCCCCTCCCCCGAAGTGGGGCCCGTCCGGGAGCGGCATCGCCTGCGTGCCCTCCGTCTCGACATCGACTTCGTCAGGCTCGCGCACTTCCGGCGCAGCGTTCGGATCGACCCGCCACCAGGGAAGCGCCGCGTTACCCGCCTGGGCCTGGGCCATGAATTGAAGGAGTCCCCCGCCAAACCCGGCCACCAACACAATGATGGCGGTCCACCACGCCCGGCGGCGCAGCGTCGAGTTGAACGGATCCTCGACCAGCAGGTCGGTGCAGGCGCGGTGCACGAGCAACGCCACAGCAACGCAGGCGATGGCGATGAGCAGGTCACCGCTCGCAAGCAGGAGACGCGTCCCCCAACCGACGCCCTGCACAAAGATGTCCGCCTTGCTCATGCTCCCGCTGACGAGCGTCATCCCGTCATTGCTAGGCGCAGGCTCCGCAATGGGGCCCGCCGGCACCTGCGGCCAGTACGTACCAACGGGCACGTCATCAAATTCGACGGCATCGCTCATCAACACGCCGATAAGGCGCAGGAGGCCGCCGATCGAAAAGACCACGATGGCCGCCCAGGCCCAAAATCGCGCGAGGGCGACCGGAGTCGAACGAGGAAGAGACGCCGCGTCCTCAGGCACTCGACGCCGATCGACCATCTTCACGAACAATCCACTCACCACGGCCGCCACCAGCACGGCAGCTGCCACGGTCATCCAACTGAGCACCTTCACCGTCGCCCCACTTATCGTTCATCGTTAATATCGACGAACGATAAGGTAGCGGTCAGTCTGGCACGGCGGCAAGGGGCCGTCCGAAATCGAGGCGAGCTGCGTCGTCGTTCAGTGGAGCTCCGCGAAAACGGCCAAAAAGCCCGCCGAAAGCGCGGAGTTTGTCCGAAATCGAAGGCTCGCCGTGACCAGGCCTCAGCCCAGCCGGCCGCCGGACTCCTCCAGGTAGCAGGACGCGCAGAGCGACTCGTAGGAGACGTCCTCGCCGTCGATGGCGACCTGATCGCCGTCGAACACGATCTTGCCGTCCACCCGGCGCGTGTTGAACACGGCCTTGCGCCCGCAGCGGCAGATGGTCTTGAGCTCCTCGAGCGTGTGCGCCACCTCGAGCAGGCGCTGGGCGCCGGGGAACGCGTGCGTCAGGAAGTCGGTGCGGATGCCGTAGGCCAGCACCGGGACGTTATCCAGGACGGCGATGCGCAGCAGGTCGTCCACCTGCTCCGGGGAGAGGAACTGCGCCTCGTCCACGAGCAGGCAGGCCACGGGCGGCACATCCACGTGGGGCACCAGCGCCTCGGGCGCGTCGCCGCGCGAGGCCTGCGCGAAGAGCTCGCGCACGTTCCCGTCGGCCGGGATGACGAGGTCGACCGCGCGGGTCACGCCGAGGCGCGAGACGATCGAGGTGTCCCCCTTCGTATCCACGCCGGGCTTGGCCAGCAGTACGCGCTGGCCGCGCTCCTCGTAGTTGAACGCCGCCTGCAGCAGACCCGTCGACTTGCCGGAGTTCATGGCTCCGTAGCGGAAGTACAGCTTAGCCAAGGCGGGCCTTTCACGTGGGTGGTGCGGGGGCGCGGATCAGTCTAGTCGGCACGGGCGACGGCCCCGGGAGTCGAAACCCCCGGGGCCGTCGCCACCAGCTGGATCAGTAGCGCACGCGGCGCGCGGCGACCGTCGCGAGGCCGCCGGCCAGGAGCGCCAGGACGCCGAGGCCCGCGGCGCCGAAGTCATCGAAGCCCGTCTCCGCGAGGCCCTGCGTTGAGGCCGGCTTCGCCGCGGGAGCGGCCTTGGCCACCTCGGCCGCCTTGCTCGGCACCCGCTTGGCCGGCTTGGCGGGGGCAGGCTTGGCGGGCTTGCTCACCGAGACCGGCTTGGCGGGCTTGCCCGGCGTGGAGCCCTCGTCCGTGCCGCTCTCCTCGTCCAGCGCATCGGAGATGGAGCGGGCGAAGTCGGCCGCGGTCTCGGCGTCGGCACCGAACGTGGCGCGGTACCAAGCGGCCAGCTCGGCGCGCGAGCCGCCGCTGAGGTACGCCTCGATGGCTGCGCCGTACTTGTCGGTGGTGTCCTCGCCGAAGAGCAAGTCGAGGAACATCAGCGCGTCGTCGGAGAGGAAGAAGGACACCGCCTCCTCCTTGCTCTGGATCCCATTCATGGCGTCGTCGATCACGGCGAGCATGACCAGATCGTCGTCGCTCAGCGAGGCGAGGTGCTTGGGGTCGCTCTTGGGGAAGCGATCCTTCAGGTCCGCCAGGTACTCCTCGCGCAACGCCGGGTCGATCGTGGCGCCACTGGTCTCGGTCGGGGCCTGGGTCGACTCGGTGGAGGCGGCGTCGTCCGGGACCTGGACGGCGGCGGGGGCCGCGAGCGAGCGGGCGGCCAGCGGGCTCAGCGCGGCGAAGGGATCGACCTCGGGGGTCGCTTCTAGGGCACCCTCGGCCGGGGCGGCGGGCGCGGAGGCGTCGGTCTCCGGCCCAGCGGACGACGACGCGTCGGCGGACGAAACGCCGGAGGCGTCGGCTTCCGGGGCGGCCGGGGTCGCGGACGAGGCGGCGCCCTCGGTGCCTTCGGCACCGGCGGCGGGCTGCTCGGGAGCGGGGGCCTCCTCGCCCGACGGGGCGCCGGCGGACGGGGCGCCGGAGGCGTCGGTTTCGGGGGCGGCCGGGGTCTCAGCGGCCGGCTCCTCGACTGACACCTCAGCCGGGGTTTCGGCGGCGGGCGCAGACGGCACGGCGGGCGCCTCCACCGCGGGGGCGGGGGACTCCGCGGCCGGGGTGTCGGCCGGAACGTCGGCCGGAGCAGGTGCGGCTGGCGCCACGCTCGCGACGGCAGCGGCGGGGGTCGAGGGCGCAGCGGGTGCGGCATCGACGGCGGGCGCCGCCGGAGCCGAAACCGGAGCTTCGGGAGCCGCCGCGGGAGCGGAAGGGGAGGCCACCGCGGGAGGCGCCGCCGCGTCGTCGTCGGCCATCGCCGCGGCCGCGGGGGCCAGCGTCAGCGCGGCCCCCAAGGCCGCTGCGGAGGTGACGGAAAGGGCTCGACGGGTGACAGGGCGGGACATGGTGCTCCTCGGCAACGGCGCGGCGTGTATGTAGCTCTCATCGTTCCAGAGAAACGCCCTCTCACAGGGCTCAAAACACCATTCGTCACCGGGCCGTTATGCGCCGCGCCAAGATAACCCACCGACCGCCGCGCACCGGGCACCAGGGAAGGGCAACCCTCCTCCACGACTCCGCCTCGTGCCTCCCCTGATCGGAGTGCGACATGTCGTCAAAAGCTGCGTTGTGGCGACATGTCGCACTCCGATCGGGGAATGGCGGGGACAGCGAAAAGCCCGACGGCGCCCGCCCACGTGAGCGGGCGCCGTCGGGCTTTCAGCGCGGTTGAGACCCTTACGCCCCGGCCTCGATCGCCTCGATCGCGGTGGGATCGGAGTCGCGCAGGAACTGGCCGATGCGATCGACCTCCTCCGTCTCCCCGATGGCCCCGGCGGCGCGGCGCAGCGCGTAGAGGGCTCGCAGGAAGCCGCGGTTGGGCTCGTGCTCCCACGGGACCGGGCCCTGGCCGCGCCAGCCGGCCTTGCGCAGGGCGTCCAGGCCGCGGTGGTAACCGACGCGGGCGAAGGCGTAGGACTCCACCTCGCGGCCCTCGTGCCAGGCGTCCTCGGCCATGAGGGCCCAGGGCAGCTGGGCCGCGGGGAACTGGCGCGCCAGGTCCTCGGGCTCGTCCCCCGCGGCGAAGCGCGCGTCCAGCTCGGCGTTCACCGGCAGGAGCGTCGCGGGGACGCCGAGGAGGTTGTCGCCGAGATTCACTTGACCGACTTGCCGGCGGAACCCAGCTGGCGGGCGGCCTCGGCCACGCGCTCGGCCATGCCGGCCTCGGCGGCGGCACCCCAGACGCGCGGGTCGTAGGTCTTCTTGTTGCCGACCTCGCCGTCCACCTTCAGGACGCCGTCGTAGTTGGAGAACATGTGGCCGGCCACGGGACGCGTGAAGGCGTACTGGGTGTCGGTGTCGACGTTCATCTTGATGACGCCGTAGGAGACGGCGTCGGCGATCTCCTGGTCGCTGGAGCCGGAGCCGCCGTGGAAGACCAGGTCGAAGGGCTCGGACTTGCCGAGCTTGGCGCCGACCTCGGCCTGGATGTCCTTGAGGATCTCCGGGCGCAGCTTTACTCCGCCCGGCTTGTACACGCCGTGGACGTTGCCGAAGGTCAGGGCCGTGATGTAGCGGCCGTTCTCGCCGGTGCCGAGGGCCTCGACGGTCGCGAGGGCATCCTCGACCGTGGTGTAGAGCTTCTCGTTGATGGCGTTCTCAACGCCATCCTCCTCGCCGCCCACGGTGCCGATCTCCACCTCAAGGATCTGGTGGTTGGCGTTGGTGCGGGCCAGGAGCTCCTTGGCGATGCGCAGGTTCTCCTCGAGGGTCTCGGCGGAGCCGTCCCACATGTGCGAGTTGAAGAACGGGTCGCGGCCGGCGGCGACCTCCTCGGCGGAGGCGTCGAGCAGCGGCAGGACGAAGCCGTCCAGCTTGTCCTTGGGGCAGTGGTCGGTGTGCAGGGCCACGTTGATGTCGTAGGACTTGGCGGCCTCGCGGATGTAGGCAACAAACGCGAGCGAGCCGCGGACCATGTCCTTCACGGAGGAGCCGGAGAAGTAGGCGGAGCCGCCCGTGGAGACCTGCAGGATGCCGTCGGAGCCGGCGGCCTGGAGGCCGGCGAGCGCGGCGTTGACCGTCTGCGAGCTGGTGACGTTGATGGCGGGGAAAGCGAACTTGCCGTTCTTGGCGGCGTCCAGCATCTCGTTGTACTTGGCCGGGGTTGCGACGGGCACTGAAACTCCTCGTGATGAAGGTGTGGAAGGAACTCATCACCGGCAGCATCAGTGGGGCCGGTCACGTCCGCCTCCATCGTAGCGAGGATGCGTGCGGCCCGCCCGGAATCGAGGCTCTATGGCGAAGATCAGCCCGCGTTCGCACCGAGCCGCGCCACGAGTTCGGCGTGGTCCTGCTCGGTCTGCTGGGCGTACTCGAGCGCGCACGTGGCGAGGGCGGCGTCCACGTCGCGGCGACCCTTGAGTTGCGGGGCCAGCTCCAGCGCGCCGGGCGATTGCGCGTGGGCGCGGGCGAGCAGCGCGGCGCAGGCCTAGGCCAGCGCCGCGAGCTCCCCCAGGTTCAGCGTGGACAGGTCGACCCCGCCCTTCATGTCCCTGAACTGGCGCCAGTAGTGGTCCACCTTGGCCCCGCCGAAGTGCTCGTCGGCCGCGCCACGGGCGTAGCCGAGGAAGCGATCCGAGTGGGCCTGGAGCACGCGCTGGGCATCCACCACGCGGTGCCCCTGCTCCTCGCGGCGCACGCGGGCCGGCTGCTTGGCGCCGCCGTAGCTCAGCAGCATCGACTCCTGGGCCTGCTTGAACTGCAGGAGCAGCTCGGTCCCCTGGCCGTCCCGGAGCAGCGCGATGTAGCAGCGCGTGCCCACCGAGCCCACGCCGACCACGCGCAGCACCACGTCCTGCACCTCGAAGCCGCTCAGCAGCGCGCGGGCGTCCGGGTCCAGCGTGCCGAGGTAGGCGCGAAACAGGCCCCGAGCGTCCCCGACGCCCATGGCCTCCACGTGCTGGGTCAGTGGCGGCTGGTCCACGAGCCGGGCGCCGCCCGCCTCGTCCACCACGGCGAAGCGCTTGAGCGCCCGGTCGCTCGTATGCTTGCGCGCCGAGCGCTCCGCCTGGCCCACCAGGCGCGCCGCCTCGGCCGCCCGGCGCTTGGCCTTCTTGCCCGCCGCCGAGGCCTTGCTCAGGAGCAGCTCCTGGAGATCGCCCGTGTCGACGGAGGCGTAGAAGCGCTCGATCGAGGTCATCCCCGCAAAGCGGCGCAGCGCCTTGCGGTAGGCGCGGGCCGCGCGCCGGGAGGCGTCCCAGGCGTCGTCGACCGTTGCGCCGCTGGCGCGCGCCGCGAGGTGCACCGAGGTGAGGAGGCGCTTGATGTCCCAGTCCCACGGCGCGGGCGCCGCCTCATCGAAGTCGTTCACATCGAACGCCACGTGCCGCTCCGGCGTGCCGAAGAGGCCGAAGTTGGCGAGGTGCGCGTCGCCGCAGCTCAGAACGGCTGTCCCGGAGTAGGGCGCGGCCGAGAGATCGGAGGCCATGACCGCGGCCGCGCCGCGATAAAAGGCGAAGGGCGACTCCGCCATGCGCTCCTGCCGCACCCCCACGAGCGAGGGAATCCGCGTGGCGTCTTGTTCGTCCAGGATCTCCTCGGCGCCCCGCGGGCGCTGCCCCCACTCGCCGATGTTCCTCAGTGCGCTGATCGCCTTCGTGGCCATGCCCATCCCCCCGTGTCGACGCGTCGTCGTGCCCAGCCTAAGCAGGCCCGTCGCGCGACGTAAGAGCGGGCCAAGATCCCGCGAGATTGCGCGGCGGCGTTGCCCTTCCTCCAGTGGAATGAGTATTTTTACTGACATCGTCAGGTCTCGCGCCGGCCAAGGCAGCGGCACCGACGCACTTTCAAGGGGGAACGATTCATGAGCGAGCAGACGCCGAACCCGCCGTGGGGTGGTGCTCAGCCGCCGCAGCCCGGCTCTCCGGCCCCGCAGTCCTGGGGACCTCCGGCCTCCGCCGCCTACGGCGGCTTCGGGGCCCAGAGCGCCGAGCCCACGTGGGGGCAGGGCACCCAACAGCAACAGTGGCAAACGCCCGACGGCGCGTGGCAGGGCGGCGCGCCCGCCGCCGCCGGGGGGCTCGGACTGAGCGGCCGGCATCTCGGCCTCGCGGCGCTGATCGGCGTGGCCGCCTATCTCGTGGCGGCCGTGGCCTCCTCGATCGTGATGCTCCTGCAGAGCGCGGCCCTCGGATCCAAGGTGGGCGGCGGCAACTTCTTCGCCTCGATCCCCACGTGGATCTCCGGCTCCTTCGGCAACACCCGCACCCTGGCCTACACCCAGGGGGACAAGACACAGGCGCTCTCGTGGGGTTCCACCGGCATGTTCGTGGTGACCGTGACGCTGCTCAGCGTCCTGCTCCTCGGCCGCCTGCTGCTGCGCAAGGTGCCCGTGGGCAAGGGGGCGCCACGGCTCATCCTGGCCGGCGTCACGTCGATCGTCTTCTTCGCGCTCATGCTCGTCCTGGCCCTCACGGTGCACTGGGGCATCTCCCAGGGTGAGGGACGCATCTCACTCAAGGCCGTGAGCGCGCTGGGCATCATCATCGCTCTCATCTCGGTGGGCTTCGTTGCCTACCTGGCCTACTCGCCCCGCGGCGACTCGCTCCTGCCGAGCATCACGCGCAAGGCCGGCTCGCAGTTCGTCGAGCACGTGCTCATCGTGGGCGGCGTCTACTCGCTCGTGTACTTCTTCGTGTACTCGGCGAGCGCGGGCAAGCGCGGCTGGCTGTCCTTCCTGGAAATCATCCCGGGCTGGGGCGTCACGACCATGAACATCTTCGGCAGCGCCGGCGGCGGGCCCGCGGGAGGCGGCGGCATCGACGCGACCGCCTTCATGGGCATCCTCAACGGCTTCAATCTCTCCACCTTCGGTGCCTTCGGCTCGGGCGATAGCTGGCTCTCTGTCTTCGGCACGGGTTCGTGGTGGCTGATCCTCGTCTCCATGCTCATGCTCGTCATCGGCCTGCTCTGGGCCTCCCTGCGCTGGCGCCTGCGCGCCGGGCAGCAGAGCTCGCCGCGTTCGTGGTTCACGCTTCCGGCCGTGTACCTGGTGGGCGCGCTCGTCATCTTCCTGACCTCCATCTCCGTGGGCAGCGTGGCCAACTTCTCGGCCAAGAGCTTCGAGGAGGGCGTCCGCACCGTGGTGGGCATGGTTTCCCCGTGGAGCATCGCGCTCATCGCCGCTCTCGGCTTCGTCGTCGAGGGGCTCTCGCGCTACCTCGCGCCGGCGATCCTGCGCTCGGCCGGCGGCCTGCGCGGCCTCCTGGGCCTGCGCCTGGACGCCGATTGGTCCAGCCTGCAGGGTCAGCGCACCGCGCCCGCCGGATGGGGCGCTCCCCAGGCCGGCCAGCCCGGTTGGGGCCAGCCCGCCGCGGCGCAGGGCGCGTGGGGCGGACAGTCCCAGGGCGGCCAGTCCCCCGCACAGCCGGGTCAGCCGGCCGAGCAGGGCCAGCCGGCGTGGGGCGACGGCGCCGCTCAGGCCGCTCAACCGGCCCAGCCCGCGCAGCCGGCCTGGGATGGCGCCCCCGCTGCCCAGCCCGCGCAGCCCTCCACACCGGCTCAGCCGAGCCAGCCGGCCTGGGGCGGTGCCCCCGGCGCACCGGCTCAGCCGCAGCAGCCGGCGTGGGGTGCCCCGGCGCCGCAGCAGGCCCAGCCGGCCGCCCCGGAGCAGCCAGCGGCCCCCGCCCAGCCGGCCTGGGGCGCACCCGCCCCGCAGCAGAACGCACCGGCGGCCCCCGAGCAGCCGGCGCAGCCCTCCTGGGGGGCTCCCCCGGCGCAGCAGGCTGCACCGACTCCGGGCGCGCAGCCCCCTCAGCCGGCCCAGCTGGCATGGGGCGCCCCGCCCGAGCCTCCGGCGGCCACCCCGGCCTGGGGCGGGCAGAACGCCACGGGACAGCAGGGCCAGTGGGGCCAACCGGCCCCCGACGCCCAGCCGGCCGAGGATGAGCAGCAGCCCCCCGCGTGGGGTCAGCCGCCGCAGCCCGGCGAGCCCGGGCACCAGCCCCCACAGACCGGCTGGCGGCCCTAAGCCCACACGGTGGCGTCATCCCCGCACGCGGGGGTGACGCCACTTCGGCGTTGGGCGGGCCACCGCCCGTCCGCCCCACCAGACCACCTTCCGAGATCACCTCGAGGAGCACCAGATGACGCTTCCCCCGTCGCCCCAGGGCCCGGGCACGCCGAACAACGGCGCACCCTGGCCCCCGCAGGCCCCAGGAACGCCGCCCGCCGCGCCGTGGCCCGGCGCCACCCAGCCACCGGCCACGCCGGCGGCACCCGCCCAGCCGGGTCAGCCCGGTCAACCCGGCTACCCGGGCCAGCCCGGCTCTCAGCCGGGTCTCGCGCCGGCCCAGCCGGCCGGCGTCGTGCCCCCGGACTTCCCGGGCGGGGCCGCCGCCTACCCGGCCGCGCCCGGCTACACCCCACCCCCGGTTCAGCCCGCCGGCTTCGGCGCCCAGCCGGGCCAGGCCGTGCCCTCCCCGGCCGCCCAGCCCGCCGTCGGCTACCCGGGCGCCCCGGTCGTCGCCGCCGGGGGCCCGAGCGGCGGCGCCTCGCTTCCCTGGTGGATCGCCGGCATCCCGAAGCAAGCCTGGCTGCGGGCGGCGCTGCTCGGGGGCCTCGCCCTCGGCGCCGGCCTCCTCGCCTCCCTCGTCACGGTCCTGCTCTCCCTGCAGCAGGCGACCTCCGCGCTGAACGGCATCTCCAGGGTGGGTCTCAGCGACGACATGACCGGGCAGTGGTTCCCCGCCACCATTCAGCTCTGGGGCATGGGCTACCTGGGCGTGCTCGGCGGCGGCATGGAGTCGTCCGCGAGCATCCTGTCACTGAGCGGTCGGGTCGCCTTCTTCTTCCTTCCGCTGGTGGTGCCCCTCGCGTCGTGGGCGGTGCTGCGTTGGCTCGCGCCTCGGCTCGGCACAGCGGTCACGGCACCCCACTGGGCGCCGCGCGCCGTGTTGGGGGCGGCCACCGGCCTCGGGGCGGCCGTGATCGTCACGGTCCTCACCGCCCTCATCCCCCTCGCGTCTCAGGACTCGAGCTCCCAACTGACCTTGCGCTCGGCGTCGTTCCTCGGCTTCCTCGGAGTGTGGGCGATCGTCGGCACGCTTGTTTACTTCTCTCTGCGCCCTCGCGGCTCGGGGCCGTGGGGCCAGCTGGCACGCGACGCCTCCGCCACGGCGCTGTGGCACCTGTGGACGCTGGGGCTCCTGCTCGGCGTGATCGCCACCATCTACCTGTGCGTGAAGGCCGAGAGCGCCGAACCGCTGCTCACCCTCCCGCTCGTGCTTCCCTTCCTCGGCACCATGCTGTTCCAGATGGGCTACTTCATCCCGTTCAGCATGGGGGGCTCGGCCACCGTCGGCCTCAGCGCCAGCGCGGGGACGTCGTTCTCGCTCTTCTCCGAGGGCGTGCCCGGGTGGGTCTGGCCCATCGTGGTGTTGCTCGGACTCGTGTGGCTCGTGCTGGCCTCCGTGCGCTGGCGGGTCCGCCGCGGCATGCCGGGGAGCAACCCGCTCGAGTGGGCCGCGCTGCCCGCCGTGTACCTCGTGCTCGGGCTCGCCCTGCTCATCGTCGACCGGCTCGGCTTCGGCATGTCGCTCGGCGAGCGGGCCGGCGGCTCCGGAAGCATCGGGCCCGCCGGCTGGGGCTTCCTCGTCCTGGCGCTCGTGGGTCTCGCGATCGAGGCGCTCTCCCGCTACGTCGCCATCCCGCTGCTCCGGGCGATGTCCGCGGGGCTGCGCGGCTTCCTGAGCGCGGGCCTTCCGAGCACGCCGAGCGTGCCGTTGCCGCAGGCAGCGCCGAAGGCGGCCGCCCCGCAGGGCTGGGGAGCCGGGCCGGCCACCGCCCCCGCTCCGGCCCCGGGCTTCCCCGCGCCGAGCGGCTACCCGGGCCCCGGGGCCGCCCAGCCCGCGGCGCCCGGGTACGTTCCAGCGCCGCCGGCAGCGCCCGCTCCCGGCTCCGCCCCGGCGGCAGGCCAGGCCGCCCCGGCCGCGTTCAGCCCGGCACCCGCGGCGCCCGCGGCACCCGCCGCCCCCGCCCAGTCGGCGGGTCCCTGGGACGCGGCGCCGCCCCAACCCTGGACCCAGGCGCCGAGCGAGCAGGCCGCGCCGCAGGTGCCGATCCAGGACCCCGGGCATCCGCCGATCGCAGCCGTCCCCGCCCCCGAGGACGAGGCCTCCCGCCGCCTCGCGCCCCCGGCTCCCGCCCCCGACGCCGCGTGGGCGCCGTCGGCGCCGCCGGCCGCCCCGGCCGAGCCGCTTGCCCCTGCCGTTCAGGCCCCGACCACCGCCCCCGCCGAGCCTTCGGCGCCGGCGGAACCACCCGCCGTCGTGCCGGCGGAAGCGGCGGAGCCCGCCTCACCCGAGACTGCGGCCGAGCCGGGCCAGGCGGAGGACGCATCGGCCCCGGGGTCGGCGCCGCTGGGTGGGTGGACCCGCCCGCCGCGCGAGCCGGGTTCCGGCCCGCGCCACTAGTCCCCCGGGCACGCCGCCCTCAAGAAAAGACCCCGGCCCCGAGCATCACGCTCGGGGCCGGGGTCTTTTCGCGGAGGAGGTCGCTCAGACGCGCTGTCCGAACTCCCAGCGCCGGATCCAGGCGTGCATGGCGACCGCAGCGGCGGAGGCGGCGTTGATGGAGCGGGTGGAGCCGTACTGCGCAATCGACAGGGTCGCCTCGGAGGCGGCGCGCATCTCCTCGGAGAGGCCCGGGCCCTCCTGGCCGAAGACGAGGACGCAGCGCTCGGGGAGCTCGTAGCGCTCCAGCGGCACGGAGTCGGGGAAGATGTCGACGCCGAGCACGCGCAGGCCCTCGCCGTGCGCCCAGGTCACGAAGTCCTCGACCGTGGGGTGGTGCATGACGTGCTGGTACTTGTCGGTGACCATGGCGCCGCGGCGGTTCCAGCGGCGCTTGCCCACGATGTGCACCATGGCGGCGTTGAAGGCGTTCGCGGTGCGCACCACGGTGCCGATGTTGAGGTCGTGCTGCCAGTTCTCGATCGCCACCTGGAAGGGGTGGCGGCGGGTGTCCAGCTCCGCCACGATCGCGTCGTGGCGCCAGTAGCGGAACTCGTCAAGGACGTTGCGGCGGTCGCCGTCCCGCAGCAGTTCGGGGTCGTAGCGCTCGTCCGTGGGCCACTGACCCTCCCACGGGCCAACGCCCACCTCGTGCGCGTGCGCGGCGTCGTCCTCGCGCACCGGGCGCCCGGCGGTCTCGGTCGGCGGCGTGGGCGCGGCGGAGTCGGAGGTGGTCGTGGCGGGATCCTGCGCGGGGGAAGTCACCGACCAAGCCTAGGCGGTGGCGCAGCGGCCCTTGCGTGTGCCCTGTGCCTTCTCTTCTCCACGTCTGCGTGGCTTGCGTCGTCAACCGGGCCCGATCACCACGCAAGGCACGCCATCGTGGTGGATCCGGCCCCTGACCCGTCCCGCGATCTGCTGATTGAATCGGGCCACGATGATCGGGCGCCGCCGCTGGCCGGGGGCGAAGAGTAGAGGCCGAAGGGGGTCACCGTGATCGAACTGTTGAACGACCTCGTCGCCGAGGTGGAGCATCATCTCGACGCCGAGCTCGACCTCACCGCCCTGGCCGCCCGCCACGGCAGCACCGAATATCACGCGAGGCGCATGTTCTCCTCGCTGGCCGGCATGCCGTTCTCCGAGTACGTGCGCCGGCGTCGCATGACGCTGGCCGCGGCCGAGGTGGTGGCGGGCGAGCCGCTGCTGGAGATCGCCGTGCGCCATGGGTATTCCTCGGTCGAGGCGTTCGGCCGGGCGTTCCGCTCGGTCCACGGCGTGAGCCACGGCCGGGTCCGCACGGACGGAGGCCCCCTTCGAAGCCAAAGCCAGCTCAGGTTCCGCCTGACCGTCGAAGGGAACACCCCCATGGATGCCACCATCATCGATCTGCCCGCCCAGCGGCTCATCGGCCACGCAGCGCGCGTGCCGCTGCTGCACCGCGGCCCCAACCCGGCCATCGCCGGGCACCTCGCCGGAATCCCGGCGGAGGAACACGCGCGGCTGAAGGCGCTGAGCAACGCGCGGCCCGCCGGCCTGCTCCAGGTCAGCGCGGACGTGGATCCGGACGCCGCCGAGGGAAGCGAGCTCACCTACCTGCACGGCGTGGCCGTCGGCGCGGACACCGCGGTGCCGGAGGACCTCGACGCGATCGAGCTCCCGGCCGGCTCGTGGGTGCTCTTCCGCACGGAGGGTGAACACCCGGCCGCGTTGCAGGAGGCCTACGCCGCCTCGGCGACCGAGTGGTTCCCGTCCACCGCGTGGCGGCTGCGGGAGGGCCCCTCGATCGTCTCGATCGTGGAGCACAACGCCGACTTCACGCGGGCCACGTGCGAGCTGTGGTTCCCCATCGAGCGGAGCTGAGCGCGCACTTCGCACTCCAAGATTGCGTGGCTTGCGTCGTTAAACGGCCCGCAACACGGCGCAAGGCACGCAATCTTGGGGCCCCGCCGGGTGGCGGGGCGATCGCCCCCCCTACTTCACCGACCCGGCGGTCAGGCCGCCCACGATGTAGCGCTGCAGGGCCACGAAGATGATCACCACGGGCAGCGCGGCCATGACGGCGCCCGCCGCGAACGCGCTCCAGTCCGCGTAGTTCGGGTTGGAGACCATGTTGTACAGGCCCACGGCGAGGGTCTGCTTCTGCGGGTCGACGAGGATCACGGAGGAGATGACGAAGTCGTTCATCGTGGCGATGAAGCTCAGCAGCCCCACCACGGCGAGGATCGGCGCCACGAGGCGCAGGATGATCGTGAAGAAGATCCGCGCGTGGCCCGCGCCGTCCAGCTTGGCTGCCTCGTCGATCGACATCGGCACCGTGTTGAAGAAGCCGTACATGAGGTAGGTGTTCACGCCGAGCGCGCCGCCGAGGTACACGGCGATGAGCGCTGCCGGGGAATTCACGCCGAGCCACGGGACGATCTCGCCGAGCTTCGTGACGAGCAGGAACACCGCCACCACCGCGAGCAGCTGCGGGAACATCTGCAGCAGGATGAGCGAGAGCAGCCCCGTCCGGCGCCCGCGGAAACGCATGCGCGAGAAAGAATACGCTGCAAGCGCGCCCAGGAACACCGTGCCGGCGGCCGTGCACAGGCCCACGAGCAGCGAGTTGAGGAACCACTGCCCAAAGGGGTGCGCCGGATCCGTCAGCACGCGCGCGTAGGACTCGAGGCTGAAGTCCGTGAAGAGCTCATTGGAGCCCGTCAGCGTCCCGTGCGGCTTGAGCGAGACCGACACGATGTACGCGATCGGCAGCAGCGCGTAGAGCGAGAAGGCGATGCCGATGACGTGCCGCCAGCCAGCCTCGCGCAGCCAGGCGAGGGGGCCGCGGCGCCGCCGCGGCGAGCCGGAACCGCCGCCGACCCCGTCGCTTCCACTGCCCGACGACGCGTGGCGGGCACCCGCCGTCGTGCCCTGGATGGTGCCGGGCTGGGAGCCGGCGTTCGCGGTGGCGGACATCAGTTGACCTCCTCGAGGGCCTTGGTGCGGCGGAAGCTCACGATCGAGATGATGGCCACGATGACGAAGATGATGATGGAGAAGGCGCTCGCGAGGCCGTAGTCGCGCTCCTGGCCCGTGAAGGCCACCTTGTAGACGAGCGAGATGAGGATGTCGGTCTCGCCCACGGGGATCGAGGCGTCCATGTCGCGCGGGCCGCCGCCCGTGAGCATGTAGATCACGTTGAAGTTGTTGAAGTTGAACGCGAAGGACGCGATCAGCAGCGGCGCCACCGAGACGAGCAGCAGCGGGAACTTGATGAGGCGGAAGGCCTGCCAGGCCGTGGCGCCATCGGTCTTGGCGGCCTCCTCGAGCTCGTCCGGGATGGACTGCAGCGCGCCGAGGCACACGAGGAACATGTACGGGAAGCCGAGCCAGAGGTTGAGCAGGAGCACGGCGATCTTGGCGAGGGTGGGGTCCTCGAGCCACGGGATCTGCGCCCCGCCGAGCAGCACCCGATTGAAGAAGCCGAAGCTCTTGGAGTACATGCCGGCCCACACCATCGCCGCGAGGAAGGCGGGGAAGGCGTACGGCAGGATCATGATGGCCTGGTAGATCTTGCGCCCGCGCATGCCCTTTTTGTTGAAGACCACGGCGAGGAACATGCCGAGGCCAAAGGTCGTGGCGACGGAGAGCAGGGCGAACGCGAAGGTCCACAGCGTGACCTTCAGGAGCGGCCCGCGGATGGACTCCTCGGTGAAGGCGCGCGTGAAGTTCTCGGTGCCCACGTTGACTGACCAGCCGGGCATGAGGGCCTCGCCCGTGGAGGAGACAAACGCGCCCTTGCCTCCGTCGGTGTAGACGGTCCCCTGCGCCGTGTCGGTCAGCGTGCCGGCGGCCTCGTCGTAGCGCAGGCCGGAGACGAACTGGTAGCCGGTGCGGCCGTCCTGCGTGCGCAGCGTGCCGTCCGCCGCGTCCTCGGTGCGCTGGACCGTGAGCCCGAAGACGTCCTTCTGCTTGGCCAGGATGTCCGCGAAGCTCAGGCTCTGCCAGCCCTCGGTGGAGACGGCCTTGCCGTCCTTGACATCGGCGGGCACCTCGGTGAGGGGCTGCGTGGAGGTGCCGAGCTGGGCCTTGCCGCTGACCGGATCCACCACGAGGAAGCCGAGCTCGGAGCCCTTCGAGACGACGGTGAGCGGGTAGGCCGGGGAGTCGGGCACGCGCGTTTGGTTCTGGCTCAGGAGCGCCTGGACCGCCGCTGGCTTGGTGAGCACGTGGCCCGTGGAGTAGTTCGTGAACGCCACATAGCAGGTGTAGACGAGCGTGAAGATCTGGAAGATCAGCAGGAAGACCACGCCGGGCGTGAGGTACTTCGCCGGCAGCGCGCCCTTCCTCAGGTAGATCACGTTGATCGCGATCGCCGCCACGAGCACCACGCCGAAGAGGGCCCAGTCGCGCTTGCCCAGCAGGAGCATGAGCAGCAGCAGGACGAGCGCGTCGAAGATCCCCACGAGCGCGAGCTTGAGGAGGAAGGGGCCCAGGCTGGGGCCCACGCGGTCGCCGCGGCGGCGCGGGGTCGGGGCGTCCGGCGTGGCCGGGGCGTCAATGCCCGACGGCGCCGGGCCGGGTGAGGCGGTCTGCGTCATGGTGTCCTCGTGGTTGCTTCGGTGCCGGCCGCTTGCGCGGCCGGCTTGTGGGCTGGCCTCCCGGGGCCCAGGCCCCGGCTCCCCCGTCCTTGCGTTGAGGGGAGCCGGAGCCTCGGTGCCGGGACGGCACCGAGGCGCGCCAGCCGCACACTGGCCGGCGCGCCGTCGGGCGTTACTTGGCGATGGCCTTCTCGACCTTGGCGACGAGGTCGCTCCAGGTCTTCTGGGGATCCTTGCCATCCAGGATGGCGGCCTGGGAGACGCCCCAGCTCTCGAACACGACACCCATCTCAGGGATGGCCGGCATCGGGACCGCGCTCGCGCCGGCCTTCTGGAAGCCGGCGATGATCGGATCGGAGGCCGCCTTGTCCGCGGCGGCCTTGAGGGCCGGCAGCACGGCGGAGGACTCGAAGAGCTTGGTCTGCACCGGCTCGGTGCCGAGGTAGTTCACGAGGAAGTCGGTCGCCGCGAGCTTGTTCTCGGAGTGCTCGTTGATGAAGAAGCCCTTCACACCGGCGAACGGCGCAGCCTCCTTGTCGGTGGGCGACGGGATCGGGTCAACCGTGAACTTCACGCCGGCGGCCTCGGCTGCCTTGACGTTCCACGGGCCCGTCAGCCAGTAGGCGGACTGGCCCTTGGCGAACTTGTCGGCGGCGATGTCGCCCGTGATCTCGGTGGAGATGGTGCCGGCCTTGCCCTGCTCGGCGAGCCAGTCGGCGAATTTGGTGCCCTGGCCCAGCAGCAGCTTGCTGGCGTCGTAGTCGCCGTTGGCGTCGGTGCCGAAGACCGGGGCATCGAATGCCGTCTGGAACGGGTAGAGGTGGTAGGGGTTGCCCTCCTTGCCCTGCTCCACGACGAAGGGCTGCTTGAGGCCGGCCTTCTTGCCCGTCGCGATCATGTCGTCGAAGCTCGTGGGGGCCTCGGGGGCCAGCTCCGTGTTGCGCAGGAGGGCCAGGTTCTCCACGGCGTAGGGAAGCATGTACGCCTTGCCCTGGTAGGTGGAGGCCTTGATCGCCACGTCGGAGAAGTCGGCGCTCTTGTCGCCGAGCTCGATGGGGGCGGCGATGCCGTTCTTGACGAGCTCGCCGATCCAGTCGTGCGCGCCCATGACCACGTCGGGGCCGCCGGCGGAGGCGCCCTGCTGCGTGAAGTCGTCCTTGATCTTGTCCGTCGCCTTGGAGACGATCTGGACCTTGATCCCGGTGTTCTTCTCGTAGTCGGTGGCAACGTCCTTGAGCGCGGAGGCGCGCTCGGAGTCGACCCACACGGTGAGCGAACCGGAGGAGGAGGCAGGGGCGGAGCTGGAGGCGGAGGTGGCGGGGGCCGCCGAACCGCTGGAGCTGGGGGTGGTACCGGAGCCGGAGCCACCGCACGCAGACAGCGCCAGGGCCGTCGCGGCGGCCAGGGCGCCGAAGCCGGCGAGCTGGGACTTGTTCACCATGGGGGTTGCCTTTCTGGGCAGTGGATGCGGGGCCGCTGTACCCCGTACCGCGGGGCATCATCACCGGCTCCATTGCAAACGCTTTCAGTGATGGTCTCGGCGAGTGTTGCACAACTTTGCCCGTGACCTCAACCACATCTTCCCGAAATCCCTCAGAAACTTGAAAGCGTTTGCATCGAAACAATCGGCGTGGCTAGGGTGGCGGCCATGACCGAGATCCGCCCCGCCTCCGCCGCAGCCGTTGCCGCCGCGCCCGCGAGCCACCGCACCCCGGCCGCTCCCACCGCACCCGGGGATGAGTGGTGGCGAAGCGCCGTCATCTACCAGATTTACCCGCGCTCCTTCCGCGACGCCAATGGGGACGGCATCGGTGACCTCCCGGGCATCATCGACGGGCTGCCAGCGCTGGCCCGGCTTGGCGTGGACGCCGTGTGGCTCTCCCCGTTCATGACCTCCCCGCAGCGCGACGCCGGCTACGACGTGGCCGACTACCGCGACGTCGACCCGATCTTCGGCACGCTCGCCGACTACGACCGCCTCGTCGCCACGGCCCACGCGCTCGGCCTGCGCGTCATCGTGGACCTCGTCCCCAACCACTCCTCGAGCGATCATCCGTGGTTCCAGGCGGCCCTCGCCGCCGCGCCCGGCTCCCCGGAGCGCGCCCGCTACCTCTTCCGCGACGGCCGCGGGGTGGACGGCAGCGAGCCGCCGAACAACTGGGACTCCGTCTTCGGCGGGCGCGCCTGGACCCGCGTGAGCGAGGCCGACGGCACGCCCGGCCAGTGGTACCTGCACGTCTTCGACTCCACGCAGCCCGACTTCGACTGGACCAACCCCGAGGTGCGCGCCGAGTTCGAGGACATCCTGCGCTTCTGGCTGGACCGCGGCACCGACGGCTTCCGCGTGGACGTGGCCCACGGGATGATCAAGGAGGAGGGCCTGCCCGACTTCGTCCCGAACCCCTCCGAGGGCTCCATGGGCGGCGGCGAGCAGGATCCGCCGTTCTTTGGCCAGGACGGCGTCCACGAGATCTACCGCGCATGGCACCGGGTACTTGAGGAGTACGACGGCGAGCGCGTCCTGTGCGCCGAGGCCTGGGTCTCGCCGCTCTCGCGCATGGCGCGCTGGGTGCGCCCCGATGAGATGCAGCAGGCCTTCAACTTCCCGTACTCCGGCACCGACTGGGACGCGGCGGCCCTGCGTTCCGTCATCGACGAGTCGCTCGCGGCCTTCGGCGCCGTGGGCGCCCCGAGCACGTGGGTGCTCTCCAATCACGACCTCGTGCGCCACACCACGCGCCTCTCGCTCACCGCTGAGAACCCGCAGGGCGCGGGCCTGGGCCCGCGGTCGGTGGGCATCCCGGAACCGGAGCAGGCGCTGGGACGCGCCCGCGCGGCGTCGTCCCTCATGCTGGCTCTGCCCGGCGGCGCCTACCTCTACCAGGGCGAGGAGCTCGGCCTGCCCGAGGTCGTCGACCTGCCGGACGAGGCGCGCCAGGACCCCTCCTTCTTCCGCACGAACGGCGAGCGCTACGGCCGCGACGGCTGCCGCGTGCCGCTGCCGTGGGAGGCCACCGGCGCGGCGTTCGGATTCAACGACTCCGGTGCATCCTGGCTGCCCATGCCCGGCGACTGGGGCCGCTACGCCCGCTCGGCCCAGGACGGGGTGGAGGGCTCAACGCTGGAGCTCTACCGCACGCTGCTCCACCTGCGCCGCGAGCACGGCCTGGCCCACGCACACCTGGTGTGGCATGAGGGCCAGGCGCCCGGCGTCCTCGCCTTCACGGTGGGCGCCGTGACCGTGGTGGCCAACACGGGCTCGAATCCGGTGAGCCTGCCCGGGTACGGTTCCTTGGTGGCCTCCTCCGATCCCTCCGTCACCGACGGCGCCGAGCTTCTGCCCCCTGACACGACCGTCTGGCTGACCGGGGCGGCGTGAGCGTCACCCGTCCGTCCGCCGGGGTGGGCATCGAACAGGTGGCCGCCGAGGCCGGCGTCTCCACCGCCTCCGTCTCCCGCGCGCTCTCCGGGCGGGGCAACGTCTCCGAGCGGATGCGTCAGCGCGTCCTGGCCGCCGCCGACAAGCTCGGCTACGTCGTCTCCTCGACGGCCTCCTCGCTGGCCTCCGGGCGCACGCGCTCGATCGGCGTGCTCACCCCGCCGCTGGGCCGCTGGTACTTCTCCCAGCTCGTGGGCGCGGTGACGGACGAGCTGGCGCGCGCCGGCTACGACACCACCCTCTACTCCGTCACCGACGACGCCGCGGAGCGCCGCGCGCTCTTCGGCACCGTGGTGCGCCGCCGCCGCGTCGACGCGCTCCTGAGCATCGCCGTGACGCTCGAGGCCGAGGAGCTCGAGTCCCTGCGCAGGCTGGGCTTGCCGCTGCTGACGGTGGGCGGGCGCATGGAGGACCTCCCGGCGCTGGCCGCGGACGAGGTGGGCATGGCCCGGCTCGCCACCGAGCACCTGTTGGGCCTGGGTCACCGGCGCATCGCCTTCCTGGGCGGCACCGAGGAGTTCGACGTCGACTTCCACGTCCCCACCCAGCGCCGTTCCGGCTGGGAGGAGGCCCTGCTCGGAGCCGGTGTGGAACCCGAGCCGGTGCTCTTCGTCGACGCCGACTTCACGGTGCTCGGCGGGCGCGACGCCTGCCGGGCCCTCCTGGGCTCCGGCGAGGTGCCCACCGCGATCTTTGCCGCGAGCGACGAGATGGCGATCGGCGCCTGGCTCGCGGCGCAGGAGCTCGGCTTCACGGTGCCGCGGGACCTGTCCATCGTGGGAATCGACGGCCATCCCCTGGGCGAGGTCTACGGGCTCACGACCGTGACGCAATTTGTGCCGGAGCTCGGGGCCGAGGCGGCGCGGGCGGTGGTGGAGCACCTCGAGCACGCGGCGCCGCTGGATTCCGTGGCCCCCGCGCGGCACGCGCTCGTTGTGCGGACCTCCACCGCCAGGCCCGCCCGGCCGTAGCCGCAGCTCCCCACCCCGCCCACGCGCCGAGCCCCGCCCCCGCCACGGGCGCCCAGGGAGGCGCAGAGCGACCGCAGCGCGGCGCGTACCCTGGAGGCCATGGAACGCCGGGCGCGCGCCGTAGCGGGGACCGGCGCCGCACTGCTCCTGCTGCTCGCCGCCTGCACGCCGGCGAGACCCCCCACCCCGGACCGGTCGGCCGCCACCCAAGGCCAGCCCGTGACGTTGCCCCCCACCGGCGGCGTCTTCGACTACCAGCTGGGCGGTCCGTCCGAGCGCGTCGCGGAGAAGGGTCCCGTTCCCACCGTGGTGGAGCGAGACAGCTCCGCCACGGCGCTTCCAGGGGCCTACAACATTTGCTACGTCAACGGATTCCAGACCCAGCCGGACGAGACCGAGGCCTGGAAACAGCACTCGGATCTGCTCGCCCAGGACGCCGACGGAGCGCTGCTCGTGGATCCGGAATGGCCGGACGAACACATCCTCGACCCGAGTACGCCGTGGCAACGCGAGGGAATCCTCGCCCTCGTCGAACCCGTCATCGCCTCCTGCGCGGAACGCGGCTTCGACGCCGTCGAGATCGACAACCTGGACACCTTCGAACGCTTCGCCTCCATCGACCGCTCCGGCGCCTTCGCCCTCGCCGCGGACTATGTGAGGGTGGCCCACCGGCATGCCTTGGCCATCGGGCAGAAGAACGCGGCCGGTGCCACCCAACGGGCCCGCTCCATCGGCTTCGACTTCGCCGTGACCGAGGAGTGCGGCGCCTTTGACGAGTGCGGGGAGTACCGGGAGGCTTACGGGGAGCACGTGCTGCAGATCGAATATCCGGGCTCGCTGCAACGCAGCGGGAAAACCTTTGACGAGGTATGCGCGACTCCAGACCGCGCGCCGCTCACGATCCTCAGGGACGTGGAGCTCGTGCCCGTGGGGCAGGCCGGCCGGCGCTACGAGCAGTGCTAGCCCGACTCACCTCTGCGTGAACGACCCGACACCCGGGCCGCGCCCGGCGTCGCACGCTCGCGCGGGGGCCCCGCTGCCGGGCAGGATGGGCCCCACCACCCGCAACCACGCCTGGGAGAGACATGACGAGCACGGCCGACCTATACGACGAGCGCGGCGAGGCCCTGGCCTCCCTCCCCCTGCAGCTGCTGAACCTGGGCGGGCGCGCGGCCTTCGAGGGGCCCATCCGTACCGTCCGCTGCTTTGAGGACAACGGCCTCGTGAAGTCGATCTTGGCCACGCCGGGGAACGGCACCGTCCTGGTGGTGGACGGGGCCGGCTCGCCGAACTCGGCGCTCATGGGCGACATGATCGCGGCCTCCGCCGTGGCCAACGGCTGGGCTGGCGTGGTCATCAACGGGCCCGTGCGCGACCGTGCGGCGCTCGCGGAACTGGACCTCGGGGTGAAGGCCCTCGGCAGCAACCCCCGCAAGAGCTCCAAGGACGGCGTGGGCGAGGTGGACATCCCGGTGGAGTTCGGCGGCGTCAGCTTTGTGCCGGGCAAACGCCTGTACTCGGACGAGGACGGAATCCTCGTTGAACGATAGCCCCACGGCCGCGCCGCCCCGAACGCGTCACGGAGCCGCCGCGGTGGCAGACTGAGGCCTGGACCGGGATGCGCCCGGACTTCCGGGCTGATCAGGAGGCCGTGAGTGGGGCTGGATAGCGGGCATCCCGAGCGCGTGACCCTCTTTGCCGACGGCAAGGCGACGGACCTTGGCGGGGACCTTGCCGGGGCCCTGGAACTGGCCAAGGCGGAGCGCGCGTGGGCGTGGATCGAGGTCCTGAGCCCCACCGACGAGCAGTGGCATCACCTGACGAGCACGCTCGCGCTGAACCGCCTGGCCGTGGAGGACATGCGCGAGCAGGAACAACGCACCAAGCTCGACCGTTACGGGCAGCACGCCTTCATGGTGCTCCACCCCGCGCGCTACGACGACGCCGCCGAGGAGGTGAGCCTCGGCGAGCTGGACATCTACCTGGGGCGGGACTTCCTGATCACCCGGCGTTCGCCGACCACGCCGCCGCCCACCGAGGCGTTGGAACGGGTGAAGGCCTCCCCGGCGCTAGCGACGCTGGGACCGCGCGGGGCGGGCTACGCCCTGCTCGACGACGTGGTGGACGGCTACCAGCCGGTCCTGGACGGCCTGGCCGAGGACATCGACCAGATCGACGACTCGCTCTTCTCGCGCTCCGAGGACGATGTTGCCGCCCGCATCTACAAGCTCTCGCGGCAGGTGGGGCGCTTCCAGCGCGCGGTCTCCCCGCTGGAGACGCTGCTGACGACGGCCCGGAAGTCCCTCTCGGGGACCGATCCCCTGCTCCTGCTCGGCGAGGGCGGCACCGCGGCCCACGGGCGCTCGCCGGAGGCGGATTCCCCCGGCTGGGCCGAGGCAGGGCCCGGAGCGGGGCCAGCCACGGCGGCGACTCCCGACCCGGCCCGCCCCACCGACGACGCCGCCCGCGGCGGCGAGCACCGGCGTCGTCGGGCACTTCTTGAGGCCCTCCTGCGGGACGTCCAGGACCACGCGCGGCGCGTGGATGCCCACGCCGCCGAGATGCACTCGACCCTGAACAACGCGCTCTCGCTCGCCATGACGCTCGCCTCCGAGCGGGCCACCGAGGTCTCGCTCGAGCAGAGCGTGCAGGCCAAGAAGGTGTCCTCCTGGGCCGCCATCTTCGCCGTCCCCACCGTGCTGGCTGGCGTGTGGGGCATGAACTTCAGGTTCATGCCGGAACTGGAACAGGCCTGGGGTTACCCGGCCGCCGTGGCCACCATGACCGCCGCGTGCGTGGGCCTCTACGCCGCCTTCAAGAAGAGGAACTGGCTATGACCGCACTGATCAACTCCCGCGTGGTGGTCCCGGGGCTCGTCTACCGTTCGGCCGCGCCGTACGGGCTCGGGGCGCCGCAACTGCACGAGGTCGTGGACGCGCTTGGCCTGCGCGCCGTGGCCGATCTGCGCGGGCAGCGCGAGCGCGTCCTGGCGCCGTGGGCAGGGCTCGAGGAGGCCGGCGTGGAGTACGTCGACGTGGCCATGGACGCCTCAGCCGACGAGTCGGCGCTGGCCCTGGAGACCGCCGAGGACCTCGGCCAGCTCTACCTCGAGTGGCTGGATCTGAAGCGCGAAACCGTGGCGCGGGCGCTCAGCCCGCTCGCCGAGGGGACGCCCACGCTCTTTCAGTGCGCGGCGGGCAAGGACCGCACGGGCATGCTGGCGGCGCTCGCCGGGATGCTGGCCGGGCACTCGCGCGAGCAGATCATCGCGGACTATGCCCTGACCGGGCAGAACATGCAGCAGGTGAAGGCAGCGATGTTCGAGGCCTACCGGCCGCTTGTCTCCGCGGCGCAGCTGGCGCACCTCGCGGAGGCCAATGCGCCCATCATCATGTCCGCGCCCGAGGACGCCATGGCGGTGTTCATCGACGGGGTCGAGGGCGAGTACGGCGGCGTGGGCGGCTTCCTCAACTCCACGCGCATGCACCCGGCCAAGGCGTTTGCGATCCGCGAGAACCTGGAGCGCGCCGCGGGCTGAGCCGCCTCCACGGATCCGGGCGATCCGGCTCGAAACGCCCGACGGCGGTCGGTGACCTTTTCGCTGAAAAGGTCACCGACCGCCGTCGGGCATCGGTGGGGAACCTGGTGTTTAGAGCGTGCCGGCGTGGCCCTTCAGGAGGGTCGCGAAGTCCGGCGTGGCGCCGAGCGAGTTGCCGGAGACGCGGCGCGTGAGGTCGGAATCCGACTGCACGAAACCCGCCACGGCGTTGCCCGCCTGCATCATCTGGGTGGTGAGCTCGCTTGCCGCCTGGCGCACGCGCCCGGCCAGGCCGGAGCCCTCCGCTCCATCGCCGAAGTCGTCCGTCGCGGCGAAGACGCCGGTGGGCATCGTCAGCGCGTGGAGGTAGGCGAAGAGCGGGCGCAGCGCGTGCTCCAGGACGAGCGAGTGGCGCGGCGTGCCGGCCGTGGCAGCCACGATGGTGGGCACATTGCGCAGCGTGTCCGGGTCCAGGATGTCGAAGAACATCTTGAATAGGCCGGAGTAACTGGCCGTGAACACCGGCGTGACCGCCACGAGGCCGTCGGCCGTCGCGAGGATCTCGCGGGCCGCCGCCACCTTGGGGGTGGGCAGGCCGCCCGTGACCATGGTGGTGGCCAGGTCCTGGGCGAGGTCGCGCAGCTCGATGATCTCGATCTTCACGCTCTCGCCGCGGGCCGAGACCTGCGCCTTGACGGCGTCGGCCAGCAGGTCAGCGAGGATGCGCGTGCTGGAAGGCTGGGACAGGCCGGCGGTGACGACGGCGACGGTCAGGCTCACTTGGATTCGGCCTTCTTGGCGGCTTCCTCGGCCTGCGCGGCGCGGGCCACGGGCGAGGAGATGACCTGGCGGTAGTCGGCGTCGGCCGGGAGGGCCGCGAGCTCCTCGTGGCTCGGGGCGTTCGATCGCACGCCGGCGGGGCGGCGAGCCTCGAACTACTTGCGCAGCACGGGGACGACCTCCTTGCCGAGGAGCTCGATCTGCTCCAGGACAACCTCCTCGGGCAGGCCGGCGTGATCCAGCAGGAAGAGCTGGCGCTGGTAGTCGCCCACCTGATCGGCGAAGCCGAGGTAGCGCTCGATGACCTGCTCGGGCGTGCCCACCGTCAGCGGCGTCATCTTGGTGAAGTCCTCCATGGAGGGGCCGTGACCGTAGACGGGCGCGTTGTCGAAGTAGGGGCGGAAGAAGTCCTTGGCCTTCTTCTCGGTCTCCGCCATGAACGCCTGGCCACCGAGGCCCACGATCGCGTTCTCCTTGGCGCCGTGGCCGTATATCTCGTAGCGCTCGCGGTAGAGCTTGACCATCTGGGCGGTGTGCTCGATGTTCCAGAAGATGTTGTTGTGGAAGAAGCCGTCGCCGTAGAAGGCCGCCTGCTCGGCGATCTCGGGCGAGCGGATGGAGCCGTGCCACACGAAGGGCGCGGTGTCATCCAGCGGGCGCGGGGCCAGCGTGAAGCCGTGCAGCGGGGTGCGGAACTGGCCCTCCCAGTCCACGACCTCCTCGCGCCAGATCTTGCGCAGCAGGTGGTAGTTCTCGATGGCGAGCGGGATGCCCTGGCGGATGTCCTTGCCGAACCAGGGGTACACGGGGCCCGTGTTGCCGCGGCCCATCATGAGGTCAACGCGGCCGTCGGAGACGTGCTGCAGCATGGCGAAGTCCTCGGCGATGAGCACCGGGTCGTTCGTGGTGATCAGCGTGGTGGACGTGGTGAGCTTGATCTTCTCGGTCTTGGCAGCGATCCACGCGAGGTTGGTCGTGGGGCTGGAGACTACGAACGGCGGGTTGTGGTGCTCGCCCTGCGCAAAGACGTCGAGGCCGACTTCCTCGGCCTTGAGCGCGTACTTGCGAATGGACTGCAGGCGCTCGCGCTCGGTCTGAGACTTACGACCGGTCGGGTCCGGGGTCAGATCGCCCACGGTGAAGATGCCGAACTCCATGTCCGTCTCCCTGCTCTCTCGGACGTTCCCCACGTCCAGGTGATTGATACGTCAACTATAACCGCGACGACCCCACTTGTCATTCCGTGAGCTTGCTCACCCGCCGAGCGCGGTTAGGATCACGTGTGCCGGCGCGCGGCGCGCATCGATGGGGGGACACAGCATGAACCAAGAGGAATGGCTGGCGGAGCGCCGCCGGCTCGGCCTGCCCGCCGACCCCGCCAAGGACTTCCCGCCCGCGTATCGCGAGGACCCCCAGGCCATCAAGAGCCGCTTTGCCCCGCCAGGCGGGCGGCAGGGCCAGTCGCGGCGCGCTCCCACCACCGGCACGACGCCGGGCGGCGCCTCCGGGGCGCGCCCCTCCACCCAGCGCACCCCCGGGGCAACGGGCCCGCAGGCCGCGGCCGCCGAGCAGGCCCAGCTCGAAGAGCAGCTGGCCCGCCTCGCCGCGGCGGCACGCAGCGTCACCCAGCGCCCGGCCCAGGCCGCGCGCCAGGCACCGGTCGCCGGCGCCGCCCCCACCGCCGGCACCGCCCAGGCCCCCGGCGCCCGGCCGGCGCCCGCGCACCCAGGCCACCCCGCGCCGTCGGGCACCTCCTTCTCCCCCGCGCCTGGACCGCGTGCCGCCATCCCCGCCAGCACCCGCCCCAAGAAGAAGGCCAGCCCGCTCGGCACGATCGTGGGTCTCCTCGTGGTGGGCGGCGTGGTCTTGGCCGGACCCCTCAACTCGATCTTCGACGACGCCAGCTCCGGCGTCTCGGGCCTGCCCTGGGACGACTCGAGCGACGATGACGACACCGGCGACTGGACCTACTCCGGCGAGCTCGACCTGGAGACCCAGGACCCCGAGCTCGCCGACACCGTCACCTCGCTCATGGACGGGCTCCTCGCGGGGGAGCCGGCGGCCGTCAAGACCCTGGTCGGCGCCAAGGGCGTGTACCTCTCGACCCTCACGCCGGCCTCCGCGCGCCTGGTCATGGGCGAGGACGCGAGCTTCGAGGTCACCGACTCCTCGGTGTTCAGCACGAGCGCCACGGTGACGGGCGAGTACTACAGCGGCGAGGACTACATCACCCTCAACCTACGTTTCACGCGCGCGGACGACGGCGCCGAGTGGGTCGCCGAGAAGCTCGCCTTCCCGGAGATCGACGCCGGCGACCTCCCCAACGAAACCACCAAGATCAACGGCGTGCCGGTGAACGTCTCGGCGCTGAAGAAGGCCGATCTCCCGGTGGCGGTCTGGCCGGGGACGGTGTCGGTCAGCCTGGCCAAGAGCAAGTACACCGCCTGGCGAGAGAACCCGGTCACGGCCTCGGCGACACGCGCGGTGTCCTCCGGCGGGGTCGCCAGCTCCGTGTTCGTCTCCCCGCGGGGGGAGCGCACCGCCGCGTTCAAGAAGGAGACCCTGGCGGCGGCCCGGGCCAACTACGAGCGTTGCCTCAGGCTCACCGACCTGGTCCTCAAGAACTGCCCCTTCAGCGTCAACGCGAGCGGCGTAAGCCAGCCCCGCAACATCAGGTATCGCCAGACCAAGGACCCCGGGACGCCGCACCTCGTCGGCTCCATCGGCTCGGAACGCGTCGTCGGCGGCAACGGACGGGTCTCCGTGAGCGGCACCGGCCGCTACGCCGGTGAGCCGACCACCCTGGAAGGGAACCTCTCCGTGACGTTCAACGGCACCGTGACCGTCAGGAACAACAAGATCGTCTACACCGAGGGCGGCTGAGCCGCCCGTGGGCGGACACCCGGCGGGGCCGGCACCGAGGTGCCGGCCCCGCCGTCGTCTCACAGAACGCCCGACGCCGCGTCCCTCGCCTCGCGCGCGCCGGTGGCGGTCAGCGCGGCCGTCGCCGCCGCCCTGCACTGCTCGAGGGTGGAGGCGGCCAGCGCCTCAGCCACGGCCGCGAGCGCGCCGGGCGACATCGACAGGCTGTCCACGCCGAGGCCGATGAGCACGCGGGCGAGCAACGGATCGGAGGCCGCCTCGCCGCACACGCCCACGGTGCGCCGCGCGGCGCCGGGGCGGGCGGAGGCCAGCCCCGCGCCGTTGACCGTGGCCTCGATGAGCCTGAGCACGGCGGGCTGCCACGGGTCGTTCAGCGCCGCGAGCGGGGCCGAGAGCCGGTCCGCCGCCATGGTGTACTGCGCCAGGTCGTTGGTCCCGAGGCTCACGAAGTCCACGTGCTCCAGGACGTGCTCGGCGCTCAGCGCGGCCGCGGGCGTCTCGATCATGACGCCCACGGTGGCCAGCCCGGCCGCCCGCGCCAGGCCCGCGAACCACGCCGCCTCCTCGACCGTGGCCACCATGGGGGCCATGACCCAGGCCTGTGTGCCCGGCACGAGGGTCTGGGCCCTGGCCATAGCCGCGAGCTGCGTGCGCAGGAGCCCCTCGTGCCTGAACGCCGTGCGCAGGCCGCGCACGCCGAGGGCCGGGTTCTCCTCCGGCTCCGGATCGAGGAACGGCAGGGGCTTGTCCGAGCCAGAATCCAGCGTGCGCAGCACCACCTTGGAGCCCTCGAAGGCCCGCAGGACGCCCGCGTAGAGCTCGGTCTGTTCGTCCTCACTCGGCGCCTGGGCCCGGTCGAGGAACGCGAACTCGGTGCGGAACAGGCCGGAGCCCGTGGCCCCCGCCGCGGCGGCCTTGGCCGCGTCGGCCGCCGTGCCGATGTTGGCCAGGAGCGAGACGGCGTGCCCGTCGGCCGTGGCCGCCGATCCGGTGAAGGCCCGGCGTTCCTTGGGCACGGGGGCCGTCAGCGCGCCAGCGGACTGCTCCTCGCTGGGGCCGGCCACCACCTCGCCGCTGCCGCCGTCCACGAGCACCGGCTCGCCCTCGGCCAGCGCCGCGGCGCCGGGGAAGCCCACCACGGCCGGGATCCCGAGCGAACGAGCCAGGATCGCGGTGTGGGACGTGGGCCCGCCCTCGCTCGCGACGATCGCGAGCACGCGCGCTGGATCCAGCCCGGCGGTGTCGGCGGGGGCGAGGTCGCGCGCCACAAGCACGAACGGCGCGTCGCGCTCGGGGACGCCAGGGGCCGGGACGCCGCGTAAGGCCGCCACGACCCGCCCGCGCAGGTCCCTCACATCGCTAGCCCGTTCGGCCAGCGCGCCGCCCGCGGCGCCGAACTGCTCCGCCACGTCCGAATACGCGGACCAGATGGCCCGCTCGGCGTCCAGCCCCTCGTCCCGCAGCAGCGCGAGCGCGGCCTCGAGCGGGCCCGGATCGGCGGCCAGGGCCGCGGTTGCGGAGAGGATGGCCGCCGCGTCGCCGTGGGCCGCTCGGGCGCGGTCGTGCAAATCCCGCACGACCGCGGAGGCCGCCGCCTCGAGGCGCCTCGCCTCCGCGGGCCTCGCCTCGGGCGGCACGGCTGCCGCCTCGGCCGGGGCCGCGAGGGGCGGGGGCATGTGCACGGCGGGGCCCACGACGCGGCCGGGGCTCACCCCGAGGCCGGGGCCAGCGGGCCGCCCGGTCGAGACGGCGGAGTCGGGCTGAGCGGCAGCCGGGGCCTCCCCCGCTTCCCCAAAGCCCTCCTCGATGAGCCGCACCGCCTCGGCCACCGCGGCCTGCGCTTGGGGTCCGCCCGCGCTCACGCGCACGGTGTCGCCCCCGCGCGTGCCCAGCCCCGCCACGGAGAGCGGGCTGCGCGCCGGGGCGGGCCTGCGGCCCGGCACCTCGAGGCTGACCTCGGCGTCGAAGCCGGCCAGTGCCCCCGCCAGCGTCGCCGCCGGGCGGGCGTGTAGGCCCATGGGATTCACGAGCACTACGTCGGCACTCGCGCCGGCCTCGGTGCCGACGGACGCGGCGTCGACCGGCCCGGCCCCGCCGGGCCCGGCGCCCTCGGCGCTCTGGCCCGCTCCCGCCCCCGGCGGGCCGGGCTCGAGACCCGGCCCCGCGCCGTCGGGCGCGGGGTCAACCTCCCCCAGCTGCTCCCGCTTCGAGGCTAGGGCGCCGGAGGCCTGCGCGGCGACCTCGGCGAGGTCGCCGCCGCCCGCCGCCGCGACCACGGCGGCGAGCAGCCCCTCCACGAACGGGGCGGGGACGATGCGCACGGGCGCGTCCGGATCCGGCAGAAACTCCACCGCCATCTCGGCGGAGAGGACGGCGGAGCCGAGGTCGGTGATGACCACGACCCCTCCCCCGTCCTCCGCCTCCTCGATCGCGGCGGCGACGCGCGCGGCGTCGGTGCCGAAGGAACCGTCGTCCATGCCGGCGGCAAGGACCACGCGGGGCGGCTGCCCCGCCACCATCTCCAAGGCCAGCCCGAGGGCGGCCTCCGCGAGCGCTGCGCTGTGCGAGACCACCACGAGGCCGACCATGCTCAGCCCTTCGCCGCGTCGGCCAGGGTGCGCACGAGCATCGCGGAGGACACCGAGCCGGGATCGAGGTGCCCGGCGGAGCGCTCGCCCAGGTAGCTCGCGCGCCCCTTGCGCGCCACGAGGTCGAGGGTCGCTGCACTGCCGGCCTCGGCCGCGGTGGCCGCGGCCTCGAGGGCCTCCACCTCGGGGCGGCCGGCGGCGTTCGCGTCATCGATCGCGTCGAGGGCCGGGAGCAGCGCATCCAGCATGGTCTTGTCCCCCGGCTCGGCCTTGCCGCGCGCCACGATGCCCTCCACCCCGGAGCGCAGCGCCGCCGAGAGGCCGGCCGCGTCCAGCTCGGTGACGCCTCCCGCCGCCGTGCCGAAGCGCAGGAAGAACGTGCCGTAGAGCGGGCCGCTCGCGCCGCCCACGGTGCTGACCAGGGTCATGCCCACGCTCTTGCCGAGCTCCCCCACCGTGGCCGGTACGGCGGCGTCGATCTTGTCGGAGGCCGCCTGCATGCCGCGGGCCATGTTCGAGCCGTGATCGGCGTCGCCGATCTGGCGATCGAGGTCGGTGAGCTCGTCCTTGCGGGCCACCACCTCGTCCTTGTAGCGATGGATCCAGTCCACCAAGGCGCTCAGCTGCATGCTCAGGCCCCCCACCGCAGGCCGGGGGTGTTCACCGGCGCGTCCCAGAGGCGCAGCATCTCCTCGTCCGCGCGCAGGATGGTGACGGAGGCGCCGGCCATCTCGAGCGAGGTGATGTAGTTGCCCACGAGGTTGCGGGCCACCGTGACGCCCGCGTCCTTGAGCAGCTTCGCGACCTCGGAGTAGAGGATGTAGAGCTCCAGCTGGGGCGTGCCGCCCATGCCGTTGACCATGACGATCGCGGGGCCGGACGTGAAGTCGAGGTCCGCGAGGATGGGCTCCACGAGGTCCTTGGCCACCGCGGCGGCGGACGCGAGCGGCACGCGCTTGCGGCCCGGCTCGCCGTGGATGCCGATGCCAAGCTCCATCTCGTCCTCGCCGAGCTCGAAGGTGGGCTGGCCGGCGGCCGGGACGGTGCAGCTCGTGAGGGCCATGCCCATGGAGCGGCCGCGCGCGTTGACCTCCTTGGCCAGCGCCGTCACGGCGTCCAGGTCCAGGCCCTCCTCCGCGGCGGCGCCCACGATCTTCTCCAGCAGGACCGTCAGGCCCACGCCGCGTCGGCCGGCCGTGTAGAGCGAGTCCTGCACCGCGACGTCGTCGTCCACGATGACGGCCTCGACGCGCACGCCGGTCTCGACGGCGGCGAGCTCGGCCGCCATCTCGAAGTTCATGACGTCGCCCGTGTAGTTCTTCACGATGTGCAGGACGCCCGCTCCGGCGTCCACGCCGCGGGTCGCCTCGAGGATCTGGTCGGGGGTGGGAGAGGTGAAGACCTCGCCGGCGATCGCGGCGTCCAGCATGCCCGTGCCCACGTAGCCGCCGTGGAGGGGCTCGTGGCCCGAGCCGCCGCCGGAGATGACGCCGACCTTGCCCTGGCGGGGCGTGCCGCCGCGGAAGACGATGCGGTTCTCCAGGTCCACCCGCAGCTCCGGGTGCGCCGCCTGGACGCCCGTCAACGAGTCCAAGACGACCTTCTCCACGTCGTTGATGAGCTTCTTCATGTGCCGCACCACCCTCTCGTCGTGCCGCCCCGCGCGGGCGGTTTGACATGAGCGTTCACCGGGAGCGCGGCGCGGTCAAGAGGTGTCTTTCAGGTTGGGACGCTTCTCCCCCTCCGAAGGGAGAAGAAAGCACTGCCCGCCACGCGCGCGGGGCCGGGTTCCCTGTGGAACCCGGCCCCGCGGCGTCGTGCAGAAAAAAGTCAGTCGAGGCCGAGCTCGTCCTTGGAGAACACGGCGAGGTACGGGACGTTGGCCTCGGCCTCGATGCGCTCCTTGGCGCCCGTGGCACGGTCAACGATGACGGCGACGGCCGTCACGAGGCCGCCGGCGTTGCGCACGCCCTCCACGGCGGTCAGGGCGGAGCCGCCGGTCGTGGAGGTGTCCTCCACGACGAGGCAGGCGCGGCCGTCCACGCCGGGGCCCTCGACCTGACGGCCCATGCCGTAGGACTTCTGGGCCTTGCGGACCACGTAGGCATCCACCTCGCGGCCGGCCTCGCGGGCGGCGTGCATGATGGCGGTGCCGACCGGGTCGGCACCCATGGTCAGGCCGCCGGCGGTGGCGAAGTCGATGCCGGCCTCGTCCAGCATGGCCAGCATGACGCGGCCCACGAGCACGGAGGCCTCGTGGTGCAGCGTGACGCGGCGGAGGTCGACGTAGTAGTCGGCCTCCTTGCCGGAGGAGAGCGTCACCTTGCCCCGCACCACGGCGAGGTCCTTGACGAGTTCGAGCAGCCGGGCGCGGTCCTGTGCAACGGTCATGCCCCCAGTCTATCGGGCGCGATTGGTACCCTGGCGGCGTACGACTACGGCCTGATGAGGGGGTGGACCGTGACCGGTCCCCAGGATCACGACGACGCGCGCCCGGCGGGGCAGGATCCAGTGCGCCCGCACGAGGAGCTTCCCGCGGACGAGGCGGCCACCGAGGCGGCCGAGCTGGCCGAGTCCATCGAGGACGCGCTGGAGCCCGAGGTCGAGGAGCGTCTCGACGAGGCCAAGGCCTGGGAGCCCGCCGCGTGGGAGCCGCACGCTCCCACCACGGTGGACGAGGCCCCCGCCGAGGAGCACTCCATCCTCGATGAGGACCCCACCGTGAGCATCCCCTCCGTCGCCGAGGTCATCGACGCCGCCGAGGATCGCGAGCCCACGGCAGCGGATGCGCTGCACGACGGCGCGGACGCGCCTTCCAGCCCCGCCCCGGCTCCCGCCGGGCCTACCGCCTGGCAGGACCGCTTTGCGGCGGCCAACGCCGAGGCGCCCGAGGCCGCCGGTGAGGATGATGAGGACCCGGAGGACACCGCGATCCGCGACCGCGGCGCCTGGGGCCCCGCCGCCGTGACTGGCGTTGCCTCCGTGGGAGGAACCGCCGCCGCCTCCGATCTGCCCGCCGCGACCTCAGCGGGCCAGGACCCTCAGCCCGCGACCCAGGCGCTGCCGCCCATCGTGGCGCCCGCCGAGGAGCCGGCCACGCAGGCCATGGACGTCGCGCCGCCGGCCGCCGAGGCCGCGGCGCAGCCCGCCCTTGCCGCTCAGGACGCACCGGCCGAGGCCGCCCAGCCGTCCACGCAGGCCATGGACGTCGCCCCGCCAGCCGACGTCGCCCCGCCGGCGGCGACCCCCGAGGCCGCCGCCGCGCCCCACGAGCCCACGCAGGCCGAGCTCGCGGCCGCCTTCCCGTCCACCCCCTTCGGGCTGGTCTCCCCCGGAGCCAAGCAGCCGACGTCGGGCATCCAGGCCCTGGCGGCACCCGCCGGTCCCGGCGGCCCGGGCGAAACGGATCTGGACGCCACCATGCTTCACGCGCCGCTGCTGCCACCCACGCCGCAGCCGCAGGCGCCCATCCCCGGCTACGGCGAGACCCCCGCGGGGGCCCCGGCGATGCGTCCGCGCGGCGCCGCGCGTCGTGCTCCCGAGAAGAAGAAGACCCCGGTCTGGGCCATCCTCGTGGGCGCCCTCATCGGTGCGGCGCTCATCGTGGGCATCGTGCTGCTCGCGTGGCAGCCGTGGGACAAGACCCCCACGGCCGACCCGAGCACGGGCCCCTCCCAGAGCCAGCCCACGCAGAACACCGCGCCGGGCGAGGTGGCGGACGGCAGCCCCGCCGCGGCCGTGCGCGACCTCGGCGAGGCCCTCGCCAAGGGCGAAGCGACCACGGCCCTCGGCCTGCTGGACGAGTCCCTCACCGCCCCGGCCCGCGACGTGGACAACGCGCTCCTGAGCAACGAGGCCTACGCGGCGGCGAAGAACCGCCCCACGGCCATCAAGATCGACCCGGCCTCCACGGCCGCCGTCGCCGAGGACATCACGAGCGCCCGCGTCACCGCCGTGGTCACGCAGAACGGCAAGGACGTGCCCACGACCTTCCAGGTGCGCCGCTCCACCACCACTGGCCCCTGGTTCGTTGACCCGTCCACGCTACCGACGATCCGCGTCTCCAACGCAAGCGGCACCACGATCAAGGTCAACGGCGCCGACGTGAAGGTGCCCGGCACCGCCGGCGACTACTCCACGACCCGCTTCCGCGTGCTGCCGGGCAGCTACGCCGTGGAGGGCAAGGCCGACACCTTCACGTCCTTCGCGAAGGCCGAGACGCTCAACGCCCCGATCACCGCGCTCGGGACCGAGGGCAGCGCCAACGCCGGCTCGGTGTCGCTCAAGCCCAAGCGCACCGACGAGTTCAAGACCGCAGCGACCAAGGCCGTGGACGCCTGGCTCGACAAGTGCGCCGCGTCCAAGGACATGAAGCCCTCCGGCTGCCCCTTCTCCGGGCCCACGACCTTCGAGGGTGCCAAGGTGACCGACGTGAAGTGGTCCATCGACCAGCGCCCCACGCTCTCCTTCCACGACTACGGCATCGGCGCCGAGACCGTCAGCGGCAGCGGCGGCACGGCCTCCGTGTCCGGCAAGGCCAAGGTGGACGGCGAGGACCGCAGCGTCTCCGGCAAGGTCAGCGGCTTCTCCTTCCGCGGCACCCTCACGGTGAAGGGCAAGGACATCGCTTTCGCTCCGGCCTCCTAAGGTCACGCTCGACGACGGGGCGCGGCGCCCAGCCTGCAGGCTGGGCCCGCGCCCCTCGCGTTTCTTGCGCCGCACCCACGGTGCGGCGGGCGCGGAGGTGAGCGCCCGACGTCGGGCACTCACCACGGTGGGAGACGTCACGCTGGCGTCCGTCTATCTCCCGGACACATCGGGAAACTAGGCTGAGGGGCATGCGAGAATTGCAGCGCGTCATCATCGAAGAGATGGGCGTCAAGCCCACGATCGACCCGGCCACCGAGGTCGCCGCCCGCGTGGCGTTCCTGCAGGACTACCTGCTGGCGACGCACACGAAGGGCTTTGTGCTCGGAATCTCCGGCGGTCTCGACTCCACGCTGGCCGGGCGCCTGGCCCAGCTCGCCGTGGACGGGCTGCGCGAGCGGGGCGAGGACGTCGACTTTGTCGCCGTGCGCCTGCCCTACGGGGAGCAGGCCGACGAGGCGGACGCGCAGGCGGCCATGGACTTCGTCGCCGCCCGCACCGAGTGGACGTTCAACATCAAGGCCGGCGTGGACGGGCTCTCCTCTGAGTTCGAGGCCACCACGGGGCGGCCGATCTCCGACTTCAACCGCGGCAACGTCAAGGCCAGGCTGCGCATGGTGGCGCAGTACGCCCTGGCCGGCGAGCGCAATCTGCTCGTGGTTGGCACCGATCACGGCGCCGAATCCGTGGTCGGCTTCTTCACGAAGTTCGGCGACGGCGGGGCCGACATCCTGCCGCTCTTCGGGCTGGACAAGGAACAAAACCGGCAGCTGCTGCGCCACCTGGGCGCGCCGGAAAGGCTGTGGTCGAAGGTGCCCACGGCAGATCTCCTCGACGGCCGGCCGGGCCGCTCCGACGAGGACGAGCTGGGCATCTCCTACGAGCACATCGACGCCTACCTGGAGGGCCGCGAGGTCCCCGAGGACGTGGCCGTGGCGCTCGAGGAGAAGTACCTTCGCAGCCGTCACAAGCGCACCACGCCGGTGACGATCTTCGACACGTGGTGGAGGAAGTAATGACCGATCTGGGACAGAACATCGACTGCTGGCTCACCGACATGGACGGCGTGCTGGTGCACGAAAACGCGCCGGTGCCGGGTGCCGCCGAGCTGCTGGAGCAGTGGCGCGAGCAGGGCAAGCGCTACCTCGTGCTGACGAACAACTCGATCTACACGCCGCGAGACCTCTCAGCGCGCCTGTCCTCGTCCGGGCTCGAGGTGCCGGAGGAGAACATCTGGACGTCCGCCCTGGCGACGGGCGCGTTCATCGCGGATCAGCAGGAGCGCGCCACGGTGTACTGCATCGGCGAGGCGGGGCTGACCACGGCGCTGCACGAGGCCGGCGTGATCCTCACCGATCAGAACCCGGACTTCGTGGTGCTCGGCGAGACCCGCACGTACTCCTTCGAGGCGATCACCAAGGCGATCCGCCTGATCCTCGGCGGCGCGCGCTTCATCTCCACGAACCCGGACGCCACCGGGCCGTCGCTGGAGGGCGTGCTGCCGGCGACCGGCGCCATCGCCGCGCTCATCACCAAGGCCACGGGCCGCGTGCCCTACGTGGTCGGCAAGCCGAACCCCATGATGTTCCGCTCGGCGATGAACCGGATCCAGGCGCACTCCGAGACCACGGCCATGATCGGCGACCGCATGGACACCGACATCATCGCCGGCATGGAGGCGGGCCTGCGGACCTTCCTGGTGCTGACCGGCATCACGCAGCGCGAGGACATCAAGCGCTACCCGTTCCGCCCGAACCACGTGCTCTCCTCGGTGGCCGATCTGGTCGACTGACCGCCCGCGGGGGTCCTTCCCCGCGAACGTGGAGTGTGAAATGCGCTGAAACCGCTGGGTTTCGGCGCATTTCGCACTCCAAGTTCTTTCCGCAGGCTACGAATCACATCTCTCACGCGCCGAGCGCGCCCCGTAGCCTGCGCACCACCTCCGCCGGTGTCCGGAACAGGTGCGTGGCAGAGACCTCCACCATGACCCACCCGGCCTCACCCAGCCTGCGGCGACGGTCGAGGTCGGCCGCGTATGCCTGCGGGATGCGATGCTGAGCCCCTTGGTATTCCACGCAAACGCGACGTTTCCGGAACACGAGGTCGGCATTGGCGAGCCGCTGCCCGAAGTCGTCGTGAATGTCCGCGTTGAGCTCCGGTTCGGGTAGTCCCACCTCCAGAATCAGGAGTCGCAGGAGCGTCTCGGGGCGCGAGGCGCTCCCGGACCTCGCCAGGTCGAGCGCAGCCCTCAAGACCTCACCGCCTCGCCATTGCCCGCGTTGCAGCACCTGACGCAGATCCGTGGGCCTGCACAGCGGGTCGCGCCGCAGCCACGGCTTGTAGCCACCCGGATCCCGCGGAACCCAGAGCAGCGCATCGGCCACGGCCACCAGGTCATCTCGGCTCAGCTGCGCACCGAGGCTCGCCCACGTCGTCGCCGGGTCGGTCACCGGCAACTCCATGACGGTGGTCGTCGAGACGAGATGCGGGCGGAACCGCCGCCCCCGAACGCCTCTCCGGCGCGGCGCCGTGTGCGGGTACCTCACGCCCACGTGAGGCGTTTCTTCCGCGGCCCCAGGCAGTGGCAGCCCCCATAACAAGGCCGCTGACGGTCCGCTGAAGAAGGCATGCTCCGAGAGCACCGGCGCGAGTGCCTTGATCCTTTCGATCGCCGCCTCACGTGCGGCCTCGAACGGGTTGGCGTCATCGCGCGGCGGGGAACGGTGCAGCCTGATCCCGTGGAAGGGGCGCAGGAGCGCCGCCGAATCGACGGTTGCCCGGGGCGTTCCGCACCCCAAGGCTTCTCGCACCGTGAAAGACCGGCCCAGGTGGCCCGGCACAGGAGTCATCCGGATCATCCGCCCAGTGTCGCCAACTCCGCCCGGCCCCGCTGCGGTTGTCCACAGCCACGGGCCGTGCCGCCCAAGTTGGAGTGCGAAATGCGCTCAAGGACGGCTACTTGAGCGCATTTCGCACTCCAACTTCGGCCAGCGCCCGGCGAAGACCGCCTTCACGGACCGGCCCACCGGCACGACGGCGCGCTACCGTACTCAGCAGGGCACGATCGCCTCCCGCAGGTGGGACGGCCGACGCCCCCACACCCCGCACCAGCGGGCGCACCGGAGCGAAGGGATGCACCATGTCCGTCACCGACGAGTACCGAGCGGCCAGGGACCGGCTCCTCGAGCTGCGCACCGACTACGCCACCGCCAAGGCCGAGTTCGTCTGGCCCCGCTTCGAGCACTTCAACTACGCCCTCGACTGGTTCGACGCCGTCGCGGCCGGTCCTCGCGCCGACACCGAGGCGCTCATCATCGTCGAGGAGGACGGCAGCCGCACGGCCCGCACGTGGCGCGAGCTCTCCGAGGCCTCCAACCGGGTGGCCAACTGGTTCCGGGCGGAGGGCATCCAGCGCGGGGACCGCGTCATCCTCATGCTCACCAACCAGGTGGAGCTCTGGGAGATCATGCTCGCCGGCATGAAGTACGGCCTCGCCATGATCCCCACGACCACACAGATGGGCCCCGCCGACCTGCAGGACCGCGTGGAGCGCGGCGGCGCTGCCTTCGCGATCGCCCGTGCAGAGGACCTCGCCAAGTTCGCCGAGGTCACGGCCCCGTGCCAGCTCATCGACGTGGACGGCGCCACGCCCACCGCTTGGGACTACCGCGAGGCAGCGGCCCAGCCGAGCGCCTTCACCCCGGACGCGCCCACGCGCGCCGACGAGGCCCTGCTGCTCTACTTCACCTCGGGCACCACGTCCAAGGCCAAGCTCGTCGAGCACACCCACACCTCCTACCCGGTGGGCCACCTCTCCACGATGTTCTGGATCGGCCTCGAGCCGGGGGACGTGCACCTCAACGTCGCGAGCCCCGGGTGGGGCAAGCACGCGTGGTCCAACTTCTTCGCCCCGTGGATCGCCGAGGCGACGGTTTTCATCTACAACTACTCGCGCTTCGACGCGAAGGCGCTCATGCATCAGATGGACGCCGAGAACGTCACGAGCTTCTGCGCCCCTCCCACGGTCTGGCGCATGCTCATCCAGGCGGACCTCAGCCACCTGGAGAACCCGCCGGCCAAGCTCGTCTCCGCCGGCGAGCCGCTCAACGCCGAGGTCATCGACCGCGTGGCGCAGGCCTGGGGCCAGGCCATTCGCGACGGCTTCGGCCAGACCGAATCCACCGTGCAGATCGCCAACCCGCCGGGCCTGCCCATCAAGATCGGCGCGATGGGCCGCCCCATGCCCGGCTACGACGTCGTCCTCATCGACCCCTCCACGGGCCAGGAGGCCACGGAGGGTGAGATCTGCCTGCGCCTCGACCCGCGCCCCGTCGGCCTCATGAAGGGCTACCTCGGCGACCAGGCCAAGACGGACGAGGTGCTGCGCGGCGGCTACTACCACTCCGGCGACATGGCGGAGATGGACGAGCAGGGCGTCATCACGTACATCGGCCGCGGCGACGACGTCTTCAAGTCCTCCGACTACAAGCTCAGCCCCTTCGAGCTCGAGTCGGTCATCATCGAGCACCCGGCCGTCACCGAGGCGGCCGTGGTCCCGTCGCCCGACGAGATCCGCCTCTCCGTGCCCAAGGCCTTCGTGGTCCTCGCCGCGGGCTTCGAGCCGGACGCCGCGACGGCCGAGTCCATCCTCAAGTACTGCCGGAAGCACCTCGCGCCCTTCAAGCGCATTCGCCGCCTCGAGTTCGCGGAGCTGCCCAAGACCATCTCGGGCAAGATCCGCCGCGTGGAGCTGCGCGCCGCCGAGGAGCGCCGCCACGGCGCCGGCGGTAGCGGGGACCTCCCCGAGGGCCTCGGCACCGAGTACCGTGACACGGACTTCCGCGGCAAGAAGGCCTGATCCCGCCGAGTTTGCGTGCCTTGCGCCGTTAAGACCCCGGTCTTCACGGCGCAAGGCACGCATTCTTGGGGGAGGTGGACCCCGGCACCCGCGCGGACCCCACGGGCGCGGCACAGGGCCGCGCGGGCGGCCTCACCCAATGCACGACGACGGGCGGCCGGGTCCCGGCCCCGCGCCCAGGGGGCCGCGGGGAGACCGTGGCGCCCCCGCGCCGTCGTGCATCCGGGCCCCGGCCCCGCGCCCGGGGGCCGCGGGGAGACCCAGGCTCCCCCCGCGCCGTCGTGCGCTCACGTCCCCGGCCGCCCGCGCCCAGAGATTGCGTGGCTCGCGCCGTCACGGCGGACCGCATCACGACGCAAGGCACGCAAAGTCCACGGGGCCGCGACCCCGGCCCCGCGCCCGGCGGCCGCACCCGCCCCCGCCGCGCGCTTGGTAGCGTTGAACCCGTGAAGATCGCCACCTGGAACGTCAACTCCCTCCGTGCCCGTGCCGACCGCGTCGAGGCGTGGCTCGAGGCCAACGACCCGGATGTCCTGGCCATCCAGGAGACCAAGTGCAAGGACGAGAACTTCCCCTGGGAGCTCTTCGAGCGCCTGGGCTACGAGGTGGCGCACTTCGGCTTCAGCCAGTGGAACGGCGTGGCCCTGGCCTCGCGCGTGGGCCTCGAGGACGTCGAGCGCACCTTCGCCGGCCAGCCCGCCTTCGGCAAGGGCGGCGTTGACCCCGTGCAGGAGGCCCGCGCGATCGGCGCCACGTGCAACGGCGTGCGCGTCTGGAGCCTCTACGTCCCCAACGGCCGTGGCCTGCAGGACGAGCACATGCCCTACAAGCTCGAGTGGCTCGACGTCCTGCGTCAGGACGCTGCCGGCTGGCTCCAGGCGGATCCGGAGGCGCAGTTTGCGCTCGTGGGCGACTGGAACATCGCCCCCAAGGACGAGGACGTTTGGGACGTGCAGTACTTCCTGGACAACGAGCTCACGCACATCTCGGCCCCGGAGCGCGCGGCCTTCCAGGCCTTCCTCGACGAGGGCCTCGTGGACCCCATGCGCGAGCGTCACCCCGGCCCTGGCGTCTACACGTACTGGGACTACAAGGCCCTGCGCTTCCCCAAGAAGGAGGGCATGCGCATCGACTTCCAGCTGCTCTCCCCCGCGCTGGCCGCGCGCGTGACGGACGCCAACGTGGACCGCGACGAGCGCCGCGGCAAGGGCGCCTCCGATCACGCCCCCGTGGTGGTGGAGCTGGCATGATGCCCGCGGACGTCGCGCCCGGCGTCCGCCGGAACCTGCCGCCCACGGCGCACCTGCGCGTCTTCTCGCCGCTGCGGGCGTTCGACGACGTGGACCAGGCGCTCATCAAGGAGCAGCCGCCCCGCTCGCGCGCCCTCTTCGAGATCCAGGCGCGGCAGGCGCTGCTCGCGCGCATCTCGCGGGACGTCACCGACCCGTTCCCGCACCAGACGCTGGAGAGCTACCGGGTGCTGCACTGGCAGGGGGACGACGGTGTGGTGGCCCTCTACTGCCCCGAGCAGCTGCCGCTGCGCGCGGGCATGGCGGCCGGCCTCCTCGAGGACGAGATCCCCTTCACCCTCATGGACGTGGTCATCCCCGTGACGGCGGCCGAGGCGCACTCGGAGCGCCTGCAGGAGCACGGCATGTGGCTCGACGACGATCTGGTGCACACGCGCGACGCCACGTGGGGCGTCCCGTTGGCGTGGTTCGCGGCGATCCGCGAGGACGACCACGAGGAGGTCGATGACCAGGACGAGGTGCTCTCCTCGGTCCGGCTCGTGGCGCCGCTCGTGCTGGTGCTGGAGCGCCTGGGCCGCGCGGCGGCGATCCTCTCCCGCACCGCGGACGAGCTACCGCTCCTGGCGCAGATCGACGAGCTGCGCGAGTGGCTGGGCGGCTTCCACCGGGGCTCCGCCGTGGAGCTGGACTACGGCCCGCTCGCCGACTACGTGTGGCCGGATGATTCCCCGAGCGATCTGCGCGAGGGCCTCGACGCCCTGGACGAGGGCGACTACCTGAGCGCCGCCGCGGCACACCGCCGCCTGGTGTTGCGCTGGAATCGCGTGAGGGCGCTGGGTCGCGCGAGCTAGCGCAGCGCCCGGCTCCTGAGCCGGCTCCTTAGCCGGCTCGGGAGCCTGCTCAGGCCCCCAGGCTGGACTGCACCGCGTTGTTCCACTCGACGGCCTTCTGGGCGATCCACATCATGCCGATGTAGCCGGCGACGGTGGGCCCCACCACGGAGCCGACGATCCCGCCGATCCCCCAGCCGCGCCCCTTGTTCGTGGCGGTGGCGATGATCCCCAGCACGAGCGCCGCGAGCAGCGCGAGGCCCAGGATGCACTGCGCCATGATGAAGCCGGAGAAGAAGGACTGCACAAAGACGGAGCCGTCGACGTTGCGGTCGCGGACGGCCTGTTCGATCTGCCCCACGATCCAGATGAAGCTCACGAGGCAGAGGACGCTGCCGGCCACGGCCAGGATGGTGGACCAGATGCCCATGGCCGGATTTCCGGGCGGGGTGGGCTGCTTGACCATGGGGTAGACGGGCCGGCCGTAGGCATCCACGTACATGGGCTGCGCGCCCGGGTAGGGCTGCTGCAGGTAGCCCGGCTGGTTCTGGCCGGGCCGGTAGCCCGGCTGGGCCCCGCTGAGCATGCCGGGGCGCCCCTGCGCGTACGGATCCTGCGGGTTCTGGTCCCACTGCGGCTGCGTCATCCCCAAGCTCCTGCTCTCCGGGGCACCGGCCCCCTCCGACGTGTCACATCAGCGTACGCGTTCGGCCGAGGCGAGGCGCGCCCTGGCGCCGGAGACGAGTTCGAGCACCACGGGCCCGCGCAGCCCGAGCCGCTCGTCCAGCGTTTCCACGAGGGCGTCGACGTCCTCGACGAGCCGCAGCGGATCGGCGCCCGCGCGCGGTTGCAGTTTGATGCGCAGCCCGGCGGCCTCGCCGGGCTGGTCCCACGCGCTGATGCTCACGCGCAGCACATCGGGGCGTTGGGTGAGGGCCTGGCGCAGGAGCTGTTCGGGCACGGCGGCGGCAATTTCGACGACGCCGCGTCCGTCGCCCTCGCGGACGGCCTCGCGGCTGAAGAGGGTCACGCGCCCGCGTCCTTGGACGAGGGCCCACACGACGAGCAAGACCAGAACGACGGCGGCAAGCACCGCGAGCCCGAGCCACAGCCAGGAGGCGTCGCGGCCGGGCGAGCGGGTGTCATTCATGAGTGTGAGCCGCGAGGCGTCGACCTCGGCCAACACCCCCTTCACCCAGCCGGCGTAGGCGGGGACGAGGCAGACCAGCACGAGGTGGGCACCGGCGGCCACGCACAGCAGGCCAAGCAGGCCGAGCAGGACGCGGTTGAGCGTGCGCGGGGTGCGGTTCACTGTCCCACCACCCCGGTCGCGGCGAGCTGCACGGCCACGGGCGTGGCCGGGTCCAGCCCGTTGCGTTCCAGGTCCGCGGCCACGGCCGCGCGCACGGCCTCCGCGTCCACGGGGACGCCGGAGGTGGGGCGGATCGAGACGTGCACGCCGCGCCCGTCCACCCCCACGCGCACCTGCTCGGCGCCCACACCGGCGGCGAGCTGGGCGCCGCGGACGAGCGCCTGCGCCAGGACGTCGTGCTCGACCAGGGCGATGACACGGCGGGCCGGCAGCTCGCGCACGGGGCGGCGGCCCGGCGCAAGAGCCGCGTAGAGCAGCCCGAGGCCGAGCAAGAGCAGCAGCACGCCGCCCACGATCACGCCGATGCGGACCTGCGCGGTGTCGGGCAGGCCTACGAACCAGGCCCACGCGGCGTCGGGCTTGATGAGCCAGGGTTTGTGGTCCACCGCGCGGGTGCCGGCCTCGAGCCCGAGGTAGCCGAGCAGGAGCACGAGCAGCGTCACCACGGTGACGACGAGCCCGGAGCGGCCCGTGCGCAGCTCGCGCCGACGCACCCTGGCGTTGATGCTCTCGAGGTCGGGACGGGGCTTGCTCATGCGGCACTTCCGCTCGTTGCTTCGTTGACGCCGGTCACGCGCACGTCCACGCGGGAGAGCGTGGCGCCCGTCAACTGGGCGACGGCGCGGCGCAGGGGGGCGCGTTCGTTGAGGGCCCGCTCGCGCAGCGAGCCGAGCGAGGGCCCCGGGGTGGGCTCCAGGAGCCCGGCGACGGGCAGGTGCAGGTTCAGGCGCAGGGCCAGCTCGCCCGCCTCGTCGGAGAGGTTCACGCCGATCCGCGCGGCCGGCACGCCGAAGGCGCGCGCGGCGAGGTGGCTCACGACCGAACGCAGGGCGCGGCTGGAGACGCGGATGTGCCCCGCGGGCACCTCCGCAACGTCACCGCTCGACGCCGGGTGGTCGGCCTGGGTGCCCCCGGCCGGCGCCGCGATGCCCACGGGCTGGGCGAGCTCCTCCGCGTCGAGGACCTCGACGTTGACCTCGGAGACGGAGCGCCCCGAGCCGCTCAGGGCGGTGGCCGCCGCGCGCTGCGCCGCCGCGGCGGTGTCGCGCAGTGGGCGGTCGAGGGAGACAACGATGGACACGTCGACGGCCCATTGCTCCTGACCCTCGGTCACGGAGACGCCGGCGCCGTCCGGCTGGCCGATGGCGCTGCGCAGGCGGCCCATGGCGCGCGAGGCGGGTTCGCCCACCGCGGCGACGCCGGGCACCACGGCGATGGCCGCGCGCAGGGCGGCCTCGGGGGACTCGTCGACGCTGATCAGTTCGGGCTCGGGGGTGGCGGGCGAGGCTGCTGGCGGGGTGGTGGCCGCCGGGCGCACATCCGGGACGGTCAGCGCGTCGTCGTGCGCGTCGCTGGGATCGGCGGCGGGCTCCGCGGCCAGGGACTCGGCGGCGGGCTCCGCGGCCAGGGACTCGGCGGCGGGCTCGGCGGGAGCCTGAACGGGATCGGCGACCACGGGCACCGCGGGCGCCCGCTCGGGCTTGGGCGCCACGACGGGCAGGGCCGACGTCGGCGGGTGGGCGGGCCGGGGCGCGGGGGCGTGCGGTGCGTGTTCCGGCCGAACCGGCTCCTGAGCGCCGTTCATGCGCCCTCCTGCCTGCTGTGCTTCAAAGCTGCCACGGGATAGACGCCAGCCTACCCGCGCTGCCGGAGGCGGCAGGAAAAGAGGAAAAGCGGAGGGCAAAGCAAAAGGGCCCCCAGGATTCCTGGGGGCCTTTGCCGTGGTGGCTCCGACCGGCGTCGATCCGGTGACCTAACGATTTTCAGTCGTTCGCTCTACCAACTGAGCTACAGAGCCGAATGGCCATCTTTCGATGGCCATTCAGGTTCTACGTCGTAACGGAGAACCGTTGCGACCCTGACGGGACTTGAACCCGCGACCTCCGCCGTGACAGGGCGGCGCGCTAACCAACTGCGCTACAGGGCCTTGTTCCTGGCGCTTTCGGCGCCGTTCACAAGATGAAACTTTATCAGAGCTTCTGACCGCTTCCAAATCGAGGCTTCCTCGATCGGCTTCAGCCGTACCCCCAACGGGATTCGAACCCGTGTCGCCGCCGTGAAAGGGCGGTGTCCTAGGCCACTAGACGATGGGGGCCTGCCCGTGGATCGCTCCACGTGCACGCACCATCCTAAGGGAATCCGCACGCGCACGCGAACGCGACCCCTCCGGGCACCGCCTACCCTGGGTTCATGCCGTTCAGGGTCAGCGCAGACGCCTTCCACCTCGCCGCCACCGAGGCCTTCAAGCTCCTCCCCCGCGAGCTGCTCGAGCCGCTGGACAACGTGCAGATCTTCGTTGAGCCGCGCTATGAGCTGCTCCCCCACGAGCACCCCGACACGCAGCTCTTCGGCTACTACGACGGCGTGGCCCTCAGCGAGCGCGGCATCGACGAGATCGGCCGGCTCCCCGACCGCATCGTCCTCTTCCAGGAAACCTTCGAGGAGGAGTGCGAGGACTGGGCCGGGATCGTGCGCGAACTGCGCATCACCCTCGTCCACGAGATCGCCCACCACCTCGGCCTCTCCGAGGAGCGCATCCACGAGCTCGGCTGGGGCTGAGCCGCCCCGCCCGGCCACGCGGCGTCGGGCGTTCACGCCTGAACACAGCACGACGGCGGGTGGTCCCCTTCAGGGACCACCCGCCGTCGGTGTTTCTCGGCTCAGGCGCCGGGCAGCTTGTCGGCGTTGGCCACGGCGAAGTCGTAGTAGTCGCGGTGCTGCAGGTCGGCGGCCGCGGCGTCGTCGATGTAGACGAAGACGTGCGGGTGCAGCTGCAGGGCGGAGGCCGGGCAGTTGGAGCTCACGGCGCCCTCGACCATCTTGGCGATGGCGTCGGCCTTGGCCTCGCCCGAGGCGATCATGACCACGGAACCCGCATCGAGGATGGTGCCGATGCCCTGGGTGACGCAGTGGATCGGCACGGCGTTCATGTCGCCGTCGAAGAAGCGGGCGTTGTCCTCGCGGGTGCGCGGGTGCAGCGTCTTGACGCGCGTGCGGGAGCCGAGCGAGGAGCCGGGCTCGTTGAAGCCGATGTGGCCGTTGCCGCCGATACCGACGATCTGCAGGTCGACGCCGCCGGCGTCCTTGATGGCCTGGTCGTAGTCCAGGGCGGCCTGGCGCGGGTTGCCCGTGTTGCCGGCGGGGACGTGGACCTGCTCGGGCTTGAGGCCCCAGGGCTCGGTCACGGTCGCGGCCACCACGCGGTGGTAAGACTCGGGGTGATCCTCGGGCAGGCCGACGTACTCGTCGAGCGCGAAGCACGTGATGCCGGAGACGTCCAGGCCGTTCTCCTCGATCTCGCGGCGCACGTACTCGTAGATGCCGAGCGGGCTGGATCCGGTGGCGACACCGAGGACCAGGCGGGGGTTGTTGGCGATGGCCTCGGCGACCTTGGCGCCGGCCTGCGACGCCGCTGAAACAGGGGTGGGGGAGATGACGACATCCATACCCCCCAGCCTATGCTGGGAGCCGGGTTCGCAAGGCGAGAAGACAGCGTTGTCTCGGCCTGTGACGACCCTCCCCCAGCCAAGGAAGTCATCGTGCGTCAGATCATCCATTCAGCCCGCCGCCTCGATCGCCTGCAGGGGGTGCCCGCCTCCTTGCCGGCCCCGGTCGGCAACGAGTGGATCGCGCTGAACGACGGCGTGCTGGAGGCCGAGGGGCGCGGCGCCACCTGGCGCTCGCTGGGATGGGCGGACGCCGCCGTTCTCGACGCCGCGGGGCGGCTCCTCACGGCCGGCTGGGTCGATCAGCACTGCCACGGCGCGGCCGCCGTGGACTTTGACGGCGAGGCCGACTACTCCCCCGCCGTGCAGGCGCAGCGAGCCCACGGGACGCGCTCGCTCGTCGCCTCGCTCGTGACCAATCCGCTGGACGTCGAGGCCGCCGCCGCCTCGCGACTGGCCGCCGCGGTCAAGGCCTCGGACACGCTCGTGGGCATCCACCTCGAGGGCCCGTTCCTTGACCACGGCCACAAGGGGGCGCACGCGCCGCAGCACCTGCGCCCCGCCGCCCTCGCCGATGTGCAGCGCCTCTACGACGCGTGCGACGGCGAGCTCAAGCAGATCACCCTGGCCCCCGAGCACGACGAGGGCCTCGCCGCGACGCGCTGGCTCTCCGAGCGCGGCGTGGCCGTGGCGGTGGGCCACACCTCCTGCACGCGGGATGTTGCCATGGCGGCCTTCGACGCCGGCGCCTCCGTCCTCACGCACGCCTTCAACGGCATGCCGGGCCTGCACCACCGCGAGCCGGGCCCGCTCGGCGCCGCCCTGGATTCCCCGCACGTGACGCTCGAGCTCATCGCCGACCTCGTGCACGTGGCCCCCACGCTCATCCGCACGCTCTTTGCTGCGGCCCCCGGCCGGGTCGCGCTCATCACCGACGCCATGAGCGCCACGGGGTGCTCCGACGGCGAGTACATGCTGGGCGAACTGGCCGTGGACGTGCTGGACGGCGTGGCCCGCCTGCGCGAGGGCGGATCGATCGCCGGCTCCACGCTGACCATGGACGAGGCAGTGCTGCGCACCGTGGGCTGCGGCGTGCCGGTGCAGGACGCCGTCGCGGCGGCGACACTCACGCCGGCGCGCGCCATGTCGCTGCCGCTCTTCCCAGCCGTCGGCGGGCGGATCGATCCGTTCCTCGTGGATCAGACGGGCGCCGCGACGGCGGCCTGAGGCCCGCTCAGGCGGTGGCGTGCAGGGCGCCTGCGGCCACCGCCACGGTCACCTCGGTGCCCGCCTCGCGCAGCGCCGAGACCATGCCGGCCGGGGCCGCGTCGTCGGTGATGAGGCCCAGGCCGGGGACGGCTGGGAGGGTGGCAAACGCGCTCGCCCCCAGCTTCCCACCGTCGGCCACCACGTAGGCACGGCGCGCTCGGCGCGCGATGAGCGCGTTCACTACGGCCTCAGACTCCTCGTCCACCGAGAAGACGCCCTCCTCGGAGATGCCGTTGACGCCGATGAAGGAGAGGTCGCACGTGAGCTGGCCCAGCGTCGCCTCGGCGAAGGGTCCCACGAGCTCGTAGGAGTGCGGGTGCATGACGCCGCCCGAGACGACCACCTTGATGTGCGGGCGCACGGCCAGCGTGGAGGCGATGTTGACCGAGTTGGTGACCACCGTGAGGGCGGCGCGGCCCGTGTCATCGCGCAGATCGGCACGCATGCCGAGCATCTGCGCCAGCATGTCGGTGGTGCTGCCGCCGGAGAGGCCCACCACCATGCCGCGGCTGACCAACGAACTGGCCAGGGAGGCAATGGCCCGCTTGGCGCCGTCGTCGTCCAGGCGATAGCGCTCCGGGAGGTCGTAGGCGAGGGAGCCGCGCGTGGCGCCGCCGTGCGTGCGGACCAGGAGCTGGCGCTCGGCCAGCCCGTCCAGATCGCGGCGGACCGTGGCGGGCGAGACGGAGAGCTCCTCGACAAGGCGCTCCACGTCCACGGAGCCCTCGCGGGCGAGCGTGGCCAGGATGATGTTGCTGCGTTCCGAGCGATTCACACCGCCCCTCCTTCGCTTGATCCGTGGTCCTCGGGCTGCCGGCGACGGTGGCCGGGTACGCGCGTGGGCCCGCGCAAGCACGAGCCCACACACGAACCACCCACTGTAGCTTTCCCCGACCCCGGGACCGTCCCGGGGCGGGAGGCGGGATGCTGTGCATCGCCGTCTGCCGTGGTGTCTTCCGTGCCTACTTGACCGAACCGGCGGTCAGGCCGCCGATGAGTCGCTTCTCGATGAAGAAGAAGAGGATCACGACCGGGATGATCGAGACGATCGAGACCGCGAAGACAAACTGCCAGCTCGTGGCGTACTGGCCGATGAACTTGGTCAAGGCGACGGAGAGCGGCTGGTTCTCCGCCGTGGACATGATGACCAGGGAGGCGGCGAACTCGTTCCACGCCGAGACGAAGGTGAAGATCACGGCGGTGACGATGCCCGGCCACACGAGCGGCAGGTTGACCTTGAACAGCGTGCGGAACTTGCCGGCACCGTCCAGCTGCGCCGCCTCGTCCACCTCCTTGGGCACGGCCGCGAAGAAGGAGTGCATCATCCACGTGGCGAAGGCCAGGTTGAACGCGGCGTTGATGAGGATCATCGCGAGCCACGTGTCGGCGATGTTGAAGAGCAACATCTCCTTGAACAGGCCAGTGGTGAGGATGGCCGGCTGCAGCATCTGCGTGAGGATCACGAGCGCCATGAAGGCCATGCGCCCCGGGAAGCGGAAGCGGGCCGTGTAGTAGGCCGCCGGCATCGCCACGAGCAGCACCAGGAGGGTCGCTGCCACCGAGATGATGATCGTGGAGGCCATGTTGAACGGCAGCGGGGTCTCCGGCGTGGACCACATCTCGGTGTAGTTCTGCCACTGCCAGCCGTCCCTCGGCAGGAACTGCGAGTCGTAGGAGAGGATCTCCTCCTTGGTCTTCACGGACCCGAGGAACATCACGAGGTACGGGACGAGGAAGACGAGCGCGATGATCAGGCCGATCACCATGCGCCCGATGACGCGGCCCTTGGTGGCCTGGTCTTCGACGGCAAGGAACGCCATGGCTCAGACCTCCTTCAGGGGCTTGACGACGCGGACGTAGATGACGACGATCACGGCGACGACGGCGAAGTTGAGCACCGAGAGCGCCGAGGCCCAGTCGATGCGCTGGTCGTCCTGCATGACCTTGAAGATGTAGGTCATGAGGGTGTCCGACTCGTAGCCGGGAAGGTCGCCCGTCATGACGCGCAGGATCGGCAGGTTGTTGAAGACGTTGATGATGTTGATCAGCACCGCCACCGCGAGCGATCCGCGCAGCTGCGGCAGGATCACCGAGAAGTAGGTGCGCAGGCGACCCGCGCCGTCCATCTTGGCTGCCTCGATCGTGTCGGCCGGGACCGACTGCACGCCGGCCAGAAGGGTGTAGATCGTGAAGGGCAGCGAGACGAAGACGGCAACGATCATGGCCGCGCCGAGCGCGAGTGCCGGGTCCTTCGTGAAGCCAATGCCCTCAGCGCCGACCAGGCCGAAGCGCTCCAACAGCAGGTTGAACGGGCCGTAGTTCGGGTCGAGCGAGTAGTAGAAGACCGTGGTGGTCATGACCACGGAGGCCGCCCACGGGATCACCACGGCCATGCGCACGAGGCGACGGCCGGGGAAGGGCTTGGAAAGGAACTGCGCCAGGACGAGGGAGATGACCACCGTCAGCGCCACCACCACGACAACCCACACGAGCGAGTTCCAGAGGATGCGCGGCAGGTTCGGGTCGGTGAAGATGTGGCCGAAGTTGGAGAAGATCCCCCAATCAGGGTCCTTCTTGCCGGGGACGGCCCAGCCCTTGTCGAGGCCGGACTGCGAGATCTTCCGCAGCGAGTTGAAGATCATGTAGCCGGCGGGGAAGACCACCACCACGAGGATGAGGATGATCGCCGGGGCGAGCCACGGGAAAGCCTGCAGGAAGCTCTCGCCGTTGAGGGCCCGCCGTTGCTTGGGCACCTTGCCCTGGCTGGGCGCGGGAGTGATGGTCATGGGTTCTCCAGGGGCGCGTGGATGCTAAGGGGAGGCGCCGCGCGTCCTGAGAGGGAACGCGCGGCGCCGGTGTGGGTGCCCCAGCGGGGGCTGGGGCACCCGAGCGAGATCAGGAGGCTGCGTCGGCCTTGGCCTGGATCTGCTTGAGCACGTCGGCCGAGGGCGACTTCTCGATCTGACCCGTGAGCGACTTCAGCGCGCCGTCCGTGGCGGCCCAGGCCGGGTTGGTGGTCGGGTAGAACTTGGCGCTCGGGAGCAGCTCGAGGAACGGCTTCAGCGTCTCGTCCGAGGACATCGCGGTGGCGCCGGTCTTGGTGGTCGGCAGGAAGGACTCGCCCTTGATGAAGGGGACGTAGACCTCATCGGAGAAGAAGTAATCCATGAACTTCTTCACGCCGTCCTTCTTGGCCTGATCCTTGGAGAAGGAGGCCAGGCGGTCGGCAACACCCAGGGTCACGGCCGAGCCGTCCTTGGTGGCGGGCTGGGCGATCCCGTACTCGAGGCTCGGGTTCTCCTTCTTGATCTGCGCGACCGTCGGCGGGAGGGCGTAGACGAAGCCCATCTTGCCCTGCACGAAGCCGGACATCATGGGGGTGCGCTGCGTGGAGCCCGGGTTGGACTGCGTCACGCCGGCGTCGATGAACTTCTTCATCTCGTCGAACGCCTCGAGGTTCTGCGGGGTGTCGACGGTGATCTCGGACTCGTTGCCGAAGCCGCCACCGGCGCCGAGCGACCAGATCATGGCCTCGGCCTGGGCCTCCTCGGAGCCGAGCGGCATGCCGTAGCCCGGGTTGCCGGTCTTCTCCTTGACGGCCTTGGCGGCGGTCAGCAGCTCGTCCCAGGTCTTGGGGACCTCAACGCCGGCCTCCTTGAGGAGGGCCTTGTTGTAGAAGAGCGCGCGGGCCGAGGCGAGCAGCGGGAGGCCGTACTGCGTGCCGCCCACCTTCTCGTTGGTGTTGAAGGAGTCCTGGAAGTTGGACAGGGTCTCCGGGGAGGTGATCTCCTCGGCCTTGGCCAGCAGATCGTCGGCCACGAAGCCGGAGATGGCGCCGCCGTTGTAGATGTCGGGGGCCTGGTTGCCCTGGATCTTCGTCTTCAGGACGGTCTCCAGGTTGTCCCAGGACTCGACCTGCAGCGTGATCTTGACGTTGGGGTTCTTGGCCTGGAAGTCGGCGACGACCTTCTCCCAACGAGCCTTGGTGCCCACGCCGTCCACGCTGGTCTTGGTGTCGGAGTAGGTGGGGACCAGCATGGTCAGGCTGACGGCCTCGCCGCCGGCGGCGCCGGAGGACGAGGAGCCACCCGGGGCGGCCGAGGAGCTCCCGCTCCCGCCACTGCCGGAGAAACTGCAGGAGGACAGGGCCATGGCGTCGATGGCGCCGATGGCCAGGGCGCTGGTGCGCCAGGTCTTCTTCATCATGGTCAACTCTCTCCCCGAAAGATCATTCGATCCGACGGTGTGCGCGGAAGTGATGTTTTAGCGGCGCGATCGCTCACACAATTGCAAGTATGATCACTCATTGTGGGTGTCCTGCGTCACATCAAGAGGTCTGAGGCAACTGTTCGCAGTCATCACACACTTGTTTCACGGCCGTGATCTGCGAGGGACGCGCGAGACGCCCGGGCCGGATCGGGAAGGCCACCGCGGCGGCGCTCAGGCCCCCGTGATGACCGCCGCGAGCCGCGCCACCTCGGCGCGCATGGCCTCGCGTGCGGGACCCAGGTACTTGCGCGAATCCACGAGGTCCGGGTTCGCCGCGAGCACCTCGCGCACGGCCCGGGTGAAGACCTTGTTCAGGTGAGTGGAGACATTGATCTTGCGCATGCCCGCCGCCACGCCGCGCTGCAGCAGCTCGTCCGAGACCCCCGAGGAACCGTGCAGCACGAGCGGGACGGGCACGGTGGCGTGCAAGCGCTCGATCAGCTCCAGGTCCAGCGCCGCGGTCCGCTGGGTCATGGCATGCGAGGAGCCAACGGCCACCGCGAGGGCGTCGACGCCGGTGTCGGCGACAAAACGCGCGGCGTCGTCCGGATCGGTGCGCACTCCGGGCGCGTGCGCACCGTCCTTGCCACCCACCTCGCCCAGCTCGCCGGCACCCGGCACGTCGACGCGAGTGTCCCCCACGAAGGCCGTGGCGGCGATGCCCGTGCCGATGACGACGGCCAGGGTGCAGGCGGCGCCGTCGAGCCCCGCCCCCTCGGCCAGCTCGGCCTCGGCCGCCGCGCCGACGTCGTGCCCGAACGCCAGAGGGACCCCCAGGCGGGCGGACAGCGCGTCCGGCACCGCGGCGTCGCGCAGGCCCAGATTCGCCGAGAAGACCGCGCGGCGGCGCGCGGTGTCGACGATCCCGGGAAGGAGGAGGGCGGCGACACCCGGCCGCTCGCCGTCGAGCACGTCCTCCGCGATACCCGCGAGCTGGCCCACGAGGGCCTCGCCGCTCGTGTCGGCGTGCGCCAGCACGCCGCGGCGGGGCACGGGGCCGAGCTCATGCCCGGCGCCGCGCGCCACGGCCGCCTTGATGTCGGTTCCCCCCACGTCCAGCAGGAGCAGGGGGGCGCGCTCAGGCATCGTCGCCGTCGAGGGTGATCGAGCGCGTCAGGTGGCGCGGCTCGTCCGGGTTGAGGCCGCGGGCCAGGGCGCGGTCGAGGGTCACGCGGTGCACGCGGGCCAGCTCGGCGAGCGGGTGCACGTCGGCGTGGTGAACATAGGCGCCGCCCGTGACCTCGACCTCGCTGCGCAGCGCGGAGGGGCCGTCGCCGATGAGCCAGGTGACGCGGTTCGGGCCCGCGATGGAGATGGAGCCATGGCGGTACTCCTTGGCCGGGTAGGACTCCGTCCAGCCCTGGACGGCCTCGCGCATCTTGAGCGCGGCCTCGTTGGCCAGGCCGTAGGTCCAGCCGCGGCCGAGGAAGGTGAACTGCTCGGCGTCGACCAGCTCCTGCTCCGTGGGGGTGTCCACGGCGACGCGGGCGTCCTCCACGGCGCTACCGAGGTCGATGCCGGAATCGGTGAGGAGGTACGCGAGGGCCGTCGTGGCGAAGCGGGTCTGCACCACGGAGCGCTCGTCGGCGTACGGCGGCGCGACGATGCGATCGGCGAGCGTGACGATCGGGGTGTCGGGGTCGCCGATGATCGCGACGCTCGGGACCACGCCCTTGAGCTCGGTGAGCACCTCAAGGACCTCGGTGGTGGTGCCGGAGCGAGTGATGGCCACGAGCAGATCGTAGTTCTGCGCGCGCACGGCGAGGTCGGATTCGGACGCGGAGAAGGCGTCGGTGAGGCCCTGGCCGGAGAGCTCGCGGGCCTTGGCCCAAGCCTGCGCCATGAACCACGAGGTGCCGCAGCCGATGACGGCGACGCGCTGGCCGGCGGCGGCCACGGGCTCGGTGGCGCGGCGCTCGGTGGCCTCGACGATGGCGCGGGTCCACACCTCGGGCTGCGAGCGCAGCTCCCCTTCCATGTAGGTGCTCACGTGCGTGCCCTTTCTGCTTCTCCTGGCGTGAGGACGCGCCCGCGAGGGTTCCGGGGCGGTTGCCACGCGCGCGGCGCTGGCGCCGAGGTGGTGATTAGTATTGATCGTTTCAAGTGCTTCTTGAGCAGAATCTCTCAAATCGGGCGCGAGGGGAAGGGCACTGGGGGCCTTTTCGCGGCCGCCTTGCGCCTCGCCGCCTCGCGCGCGTCGCGCTCGCGCACACGCGGGCGGGCGGGCGGGCGCAGGCGGGCGGGTGGGCGCGCAGGCGCCCGTGCGCGCACCCGGGCACGCGGGCCCGCGCGCGAACGCGCGCCTCAAGTGGTCGACGGCGACGCCCCGCCAACACCCAGCGCAGCGTCACCGCCCCGTGACCACCGCCTCACGCGCCGCGCACGGTTCGGAGTGTGGTTTGTGTTGCTTATGTGACTAGTGTTGCCAGAGGTGATCGAGTTCCGTATGGTGTTCGAGTGACGTTGATCCGATCGTGACCTTGGCCCCGCCAAACATCACGGACCGTGATCCGCTTCGCACCACACGCAAACTGTCATCTGCAGTGAGGAAACATCATGGCTTCGCGACTCACCCTGGGCGCCTCGGCTTGCACCGTCGCACTCGTCGCCGCCACCTTCACCGGCGCGGCCGCCGTGGCCGAGCCCGGCGCTCAGGCCCCCGCCGCTCCCGTGCAGGCCCAGCCGGCCTCCGCCGCGCCGAGCCAGGCCGAGGTCAACGCCGCCAAGGTCGACCCCGCCGCGAAGTCCGCCATGGTGCAGCGCCTGCAGAAGTCGCTCGATGACACCTCCAAGCAGCTCGAGAAGGTCGCCGAGTCCGCGCAGACCTCCTGGGACAAGCTCTCCGAGGCCCAGCAGCTCGTGCTCACGCGCCAGGACCGCGCCAAGGAAGCCGCCACGCAGGCCACCGCCGCACAGAAGCAGCTCGAGGCCGCGCAGGAGCGCGTGGGACAGCTCGCCGCCTCCGCCTACCGCAACGGCGGCTACGACGCCACGACCGCCGAGCTGCTCTCCGGCGACCCGCAGGCCGCGCTTGATCGCGCCCGCACCCTACGCACGCTCTCCGATTCCAGCACCCGCGAGCTGCGGTCCTCCGAGGCCTCCGCGGCCCTGGCCTCGCAGTGGAAGGCCTACGCCGACGCCACGCAGCGCTCCGCCGAGCAGGCCGTCTCCGCGCAGACCGAGGCCGAGCAGCAGGCGCAGCAGCAGGCCTCCGGCTTCCGCGAGGCCGTCGAGAAGAACACGACCGAGCGCTCCACGCTCCTGAGCCGCCTGGCCGAGCTGAACGGCACGAGCGTCAAGGACGAGGAGAAGGCTCAGACCGAGCGCGAGGAGAAGGCCCGCGAGGCCGCCCTGGCCGCCGCGAAGGAGGCCGCCGCCGCCAAGGCAGCGCAGGAGGCCGAGGCCCGCCGCGCCGAGGAGGAGCGTCAGGCCGCAGCGGCCGCCGCCGCCGAGAACGACGGCTCCGTGGTGGACGGCGTGGCCCGCCCCGCCGAGAACGCCACCGAGGATCAGGGCACCCAGGATTCGTCCGACGGCGGCCAGGAGGAAGGGTCGTCGTCGGACGCCACCACCCCCGCCGAGGACAACAGCGACGCCGAGCAGAAGGCCGCCGATGAGGCGGACGCCAAGGCGAAGGCCGAGCAGGAAGCCAAGGACAAGGCCGAGGCCGCTGCCGCCGCCCAGGCCGCCGCCGACAAGAAGGCTGCCGACGAGGCCGCCGCCAAGGCCGAGCAGGCGAAGAAGGACAAGGAGGCCGCCGAGAAGGCTGCCGCCGAGGCCGACGCCGCTAATAAGGCCAAGGCCGAGGCCGAGGCAAAGGCCAAGCGCGAGGCAGCCGAGAAGGCGGAGGCCGCCAAGCAGGCGGCGCAGGAGGCCAAGGACAAGGCCGAGGCCGCGAAGGCGAAGGCCGCCGCGGAGAAGAAGGCGGCCCAGGAGGCCGCCGAGAAGGCTGCTGCCAAGAAGAAGGCCGCCGCCAAGAAGAAGGCCGAGGCTGCCGCCGCCGCCAAGAAGAAGGCGGAGCAGGAAGCCGCGGCGAAGGCCGACGAGGACGACACCCCGTCCACCGGCTCCTCCTCCAAGGAGGCCGCCATCGCCTGGGCCCTGCAGATCGCCGGCAACGACAAGTACGGCTACGTCTTCGGCGCCAACGGCCCCACGATGTTTGATTGCTCCAGCTTCGCACTGACCGCCTTCAACAAGTCCGGCGTGAGCATGACCCGCACGTCCACGAGCCAGTACAAGAACGCCCCCAAGCACATCCCGCTGAGCCAGCTCAAGCGCGGTGACCTGGTCTTCTCCTCCAGCAACGGCGGCGCCTCGATGTACCACGTGGCGATCTACCTGGGCAACGGCCAGGTGGTCCACGCCCGCAACCCCAACTCCGGCATCTCCACCACGCCGCTGAGCTGGGTCAACAACCTCTACCCCATGGCCGCCCGCTACTGAGGCAGCCCCCAGAACGCCGAACGGCCGGTTCCCGATGCACAGGGAGCCGGCCATTCGTGCGTGTGCAGGTCGGCGGGGCGGCGGCGCTGGACCCCCGCGCCGGACGGCGGGACTCCCCCACCGTGGCGGGACCCTCCCCCAGCGCGACGGCGGGTGGTCACCTTGAAGGTGACCACCCGCCGTCGTGCACTGTTCCCGGGCCGCGCCCGGCACCCTCAGTCGTCGCTGGGCATGGGGCCGAAGTCGGCGCGGTTCTCGACGCGGCGGTCCTTGCGGTTCGGGACCACGAGCACGGGCGCCTTGGAGTGGTGGAGCACGGCCTGCGAGGTGGAACCGAGCAGCACGCCCGCGAAACCACCGCGGCCGCGCGTGCCCGTGATGACGAGGCGCGCGCGCTCGGATTCCTTCACGAGCACCTGGCCGGGGATGCCCTCGACCACGGCGGTCTCGACGTCGAGGCCCTTGAAGTGGTGGCGCAGCCAGAGCGCGCCAGCGTCGATCTGCTCGCGCATCTCGGCCATGACTGCCTCGTAGTCGATCGCCGCGGAGACCCAGGCCTGCGTGCCGGTCAGCGGCGGGAGGGCCCAGATGATGCGGAGGCGGCAATCGCGCGCCTCGGCCTCGCGGGCGGCGTCGAGCATGGCCAGGCGGGCGCGCTCCGAGCCGTCCACGCCCACCACCACGACGTCGTCCACGTCGCTGCGCTCGAGCGAGCCCTTGGGGACGACCACGGTGGCGCAATGCGCGTGCGGCGGCACGGCCGAGGAGACCGAGCCGAGGATGCGGCCCATGAAACCGCCGCGGCCGCGCGAGCCCATGACGATGAACTTGGCGTTGCGGCTGTATTCCAGGAGGGTGCCGGCGGCGTCGCCCGTCTCGACGTAGGCGCGGACCTTGTCCGGGCCAACAAACACCACGTCCTTCACCTCGGAGCGGCGGCGCTCCAGGTCGGCGAGGGCGTCGCGCAGCACCTGCTCGGCGCCGCGGCGCAGCGACTCGTCATCCAGGGCGGCGTAGCCGGCGTCCATGGCGGTGGCGACGAACGTGGGGATCGCGTAGGACATCACGGCCTCCACCTCGAGGTCGCGGCGTGCCGCCTCGGCGGCGGCCCAGGCGAGGGCATCGAGGGACTGCTCTGAACCATCCACTCCCACCACGATGGCCCCGGCACCCGGGGTCTCGCGGCGGAGGTCATCGCTGGCGCGGTCTTCGCGGGGGGCATTCTGCGCGGCCATGGTCACCACTCCTGTTCGCTTCGAGGAAGTGCTCCCATTGAACACCCCTCACATCATTTCTACACGGTGTAGAAAGAGATTCTGGTCACATTGGGGGTGGGGGCGTGTCTATACCGTGAAATCCCGGCGGCAAGGACCCGGCGCGCCGATAAACTGGCTGTCATGTCAACTCGCACCAGCACCCCCGCACCCCGTGGTGCCCTGGACCGCTACTTCAAGCTCACCGAGCGCGGTTCCACCATGGCGCGCGAGGTTCGCGGCGGCTTCGCCACGTTCTTCGCCATGTCGTACATCGTGGTTCTCAACCCCCTGATCCTGGGCATCTCGCCCGACTCCGCAGGCAACACCCTGGGCGTGCCCCAGGTGGCCGCCGCCACCGCCTTCGTCGGCGGCGTGCTCTCCATCATCATGGGCCTGTGGGCCAAGCACCCCTTCGCGATCGCGACCGGCCTGGGCGTCAACGCCCTCGTGGCCGCCACGATCGCCACGCACCCCGGCCTGACGTGGCCGTCCATGATGGGCCTCGTGCTCATCGCGGGCGTCATCATGTTCATCCTGGTGCTCACCGGCTTCCGTACGGCCGTCTTTAACGCCGTGCCCGCCGGGCTCAAGACCGCGATCGTGGTCGGCATCGGCTTCTTCATCACGCTCATCGGCCTGGTGAACGCCGGCTTCGCCCGCGCCGGCACCGGCACCCCGCTGACCCTCGGCATCAGCGGCCGCCTCATCGGCTGGCCCACGCTCGTGTTTGTGGTTGGCCTGCTCCTGACCATTGCGCTGCTGGTGCGCAACGTGAAGGGCGCCATCCTCATCGGCATCGTCGTGGCCGCCGTCTTCGCCAACGTCCTGCAGCTCATCTTCAACATCCCCGGCAAGATCGGCGCCGACGGCACCGTCACCCCCACCGGCTGGTCCCTCGTGGTTCCGGGCTCCGACTTCACGCTGACCGCCCCCGACCTCTCCCTCATCGGCAAGGTCGACTTCGGCGCGTTCTCGCCGTCCTCCCTCGGCGCCATCGCCGCGATCCTGCTGGTCTTCGTGATCCTGCTGTCGATCTTCTTCGACGCCATGGGCACCATGGTTGGCCTGGCCACCGAGGCCGGCTCCATCGACAAGGACGGCCAGATCGAGGACGTCAACAAGGTCCTCCTCGTGGACGCGGCCGGCGCCATCGCCGGTGGCGGTTCCTCCGTCTCCTCGAACCAGATCTTCGTGGAGTCCTCCGCCGGCATCGGCGAGGGCGCCCGCACGGGCATCGCCGCGATCGTCACGGGCCTGCTGCTCATCGTGGCCATGTTCCTCTCGCCGCTCGTGAACTTCGTGCCCTTCGAGGCCGTGGCCCCCGCCCTCGTGTGCGTCGGCTTCATGATGATGCGCCAGGTCGTGAACATCGACTGGAAGGACATGGGCATCGCGATCCCGGCCTTCCTGACGGTGGCCCTCATGCCCTTCACGTACTCCATCGCCGACGGCATCGGCGCCGGCTTCGTCTCCTACGTGTTCATCCGCGTGGTCCAGGGCAAGTCCCGCGACGTGCACCCGCTCATGTGGGTCATCTCCGCGCTGTTCGTGCTGTTCTTCGGCATGGGCGTCGTGGACGGCTGGCTGGGCGTCAACGCCTGAGCCTCCTGAGCCGCGCGTGCGCGGCGCCGGGCACCGACCCGGCCACGCGTCGTCGTGCTGTTCGACGGCCCGGTACCCCCCTGCGGGGTGCCGGGCCGCCGGCGTTTCCGGCCCCGGCACCCGCCACTACGCCGGCCCCGCCCGCACCCCTCACCGCGCCCGCACCCCTGCCCGTGTCCGGCCATCTCGCGACTTTTTGGCTTCTCCGCGACTTTTTGTCGCGGAGAAGCCAAAAAGTCGAGAGGCCGTCGAGCGAAGGCAGCTAGGCTGCCTCACGATCCGTCCGCTGAGCCACGCCGGCCGCCCTGAGCGTCCTGATCAGCTGCTCTGGGCGATAGAGATCCGCCCAGCCCCAGCGCACCACGCGATACCCCAGCGCCGTCAGCCGGTTCTCCCGCGCCTTCTCCTGGCCGAACACCTGGTCGGCGCTCCTCGAGGCTCCAAAGGTGCCGTCGTACTTCAGCTTGCCGTCGAACTCACCGATGACCCGCACGCCGGGCCAGCAGAAGTCGACGTACCCGATCAACCCGCGCCCATCCACGAGCCCCAGCTGAAGCTTCGGCTCCTCCAAACCGGCCCCGACAAACAAGGCCCTACTGACGGATTCGCCCACCGAACCCGACAGCGACGAACCGGATTCCCAGGCCAGCCGGGCCCTTTTGCGCGCAGCCGCCGAGGGAAGGCCGAGGATCGCGTCCACGACGTCCGCCTGCGCCACGAGGTCCCACTGCGTGAGCGCATCCACGATCGGCAGCGCCCTCACCAGAGGTGCGCCCCCGAGCACCTCAAGTACCGCGGGCAGCAGGCCCGCCGTACGAAAGGTGCCAGTGTTCCTCTCCCCCACCCAAGCGCCGTCGTGGGTGTGACGCCGAATCACTGGCCTCCACACGTCGAGCGCCTGGGCGGCCGCCGGTCCGCGAACGCTCAGGGTGTCAGCGCGCTGTCCGCTCCGCCCGGCCAAGCTCTCTGCAACGGAGATAACCCGTGGTGGGCCGAAGGTGGGCAGCCTCATCGCAATGAGCGCCGCCTCACCGCACAACACGAATCGCCCAGAGCGGGTGGAGCGCGCCGCAAGCACCCAAACGAATCGTTCAAAGTCCTTCGCTGCGAGCCAGCGGGCGGTCTCCACGTACCAGCCGCTCACGAGGCGGACGCATTCTCCGCGATCGAAGCGCCGGCGCACCGAGGGATCGGCGGCGGAACTGATCAGGTGCTCTGGCCAGGCCAGGGGCATCGGCTTCTCCATCGACACAGCCTGACAGCCACCGCGGAACGGTGCATCACCCTCTCGCCGTCCTGTGGATAAGCCCGTCTCGCGACTTTTTGGTGCCTCCGCGAATTTTTGTCGCGGAGACGCCAAAAAGTCGCGAGGTGGACCCGCGTCCACCTCCGATCAGCGGAGGAAGGCCGCCAGCTCCTGCTCGCCCCAGACGTGCGCCGGGAGGGCGTCACCCAGGAGGGAGCGGGTCAGTGCCGGGCCCAGCGGCAGTTCCGCGCACGACGCCGCAACGACCACGTTCCCGCGGCGTCGCCCCTTGAGCATGGCCGGGTCGGCGACCGCGGCGACGTGGGGGAACAGCTCGCGCAGGGCGCTCGCCTCAGCGCGCAGGTGGGCGCGGTCCGGGGCGTCGCCCACGTTGAGCAGGTACAGCCCGTCCTCCGCGAGCACGCGCTTGGCCTCGGCGTGGAAGGCCGGCGTGGTCAGCTGCTGCGGCGTCTGATCCCCAGCGAAGACGTCGCGGATGATGAGGTCTCGGGTGTCCTCGGTCAGGCTCGGCAGCACCTCGCCGGCGTCGCCGGGGCGCAGACGCAGCAACGGCGCGCTCGGCAACGAGAACCACTCGCGCACCAGCACGGTCAGGCGAGCATCCAGCTCCACGACCACCTGGCGGGCGCCCGGGTACCCGGCGTGAATCCAGCGGGCCATGGAACAGGCGCCGCCGCCGAGGTGCAGGGCCCGCAGCCGGCCGCCGTCCGGCCAGCGTTGCGAGATGAGCGCCGCCATCCAGCGCATGTACTCGAAGTCGAGCCGCTCGGGATGCTCCAGGTCCACGTGGGAGGAGGGAACGCCGTTCACGTAGACGGTCCAGGCGCTCGGCGAATACGGGTCGCGCTCGAGCCGCACCGTCCCGGTGTCGGTCTCCCAGGTGCCCTCGCGCAGGGCGTCGCCCTCCGGCTGCGCCTCGATCTCGCGCCCGGCGCGCTTGCGTCCCACGTATGCTCTCCTCGCTCACCGCCCCGAATCCGGGCGGTCCGATCAAGCTTAGGCGTGGCGCCCGGGAGTTACGGTGCCGAGAGACCAGGCTCGGGGCATGGCTGGATTGCATCACGTGGAGATCTGGGTGGCACGACTCGACGCTGCGCGTGCCGAGTGGGGCTGGCTGTTGCCGCGCCTCGGCTTCGAACGCACCGCAACGTGGGACGAGGGAGACTCCTGGTCCTCTGGTGGCGCTTACCTCACCATCACGACGTCCCCGAACCTCAGCGCCCTCGTCCACGATCGCCGCTCCCCGGGCGTCAACCACCTGGCCTTCTCGGTCGATTCCCCGGCCGAGGCCGACGCCATCATCCGCGAGGGCACCACCCACGGCTGGGCGGAGCTCTACGCCGATCGCTACCCGCACGCCGGTGGGTCGGATCACTACGCCGGCTGGCTCGAGAACGCGGACGGCTTCAAGGTGGAGGTCGTCGCCCTCGACCGGGCGTAGCGCACGGGGAAGGCGCCCCCAGGAACGCACGAGGGCTCGGCACGCGGATCGCGCACCGGGCCCCACGGCGATCACCCGAGGATCAGGCGGCGGACCAGCCGCCGTCGGAGGCCAGGATGGCGCCGTTGATGTTGGCCGAGTCGTCCGAGAGCAGCCAGGTGATGGCGGCTGCGAGCTGGGTGGCCTCGGCCGGGGCACCGGCGGCCACGAACAGCGGGCCCAGGCGGCCGGCGGCGAACTCGGACTTGAACGGCGCCTCGATCCCGGTCTTCACGCCGCCCGGGGCCACCGCGTTGGTTCGGATGCCGGAGGGGCCGTAGATCACGGCGGTGTTCTTGGTCAGGCCGATGATGGCGTGCTTGGACGTGGTGTAGGCGGCACCGGCGGCGGAACCGCGCAGGCCGGCCTCGGAGGCCACGTTGACGATCGCGCCGGCGCCCGCCGCGACCATGAGCGGCACCACGGCGCGGGAGAGCTTCATGGGGCCAGTGACGTTGACGCGCAGCACGCGGTCCCAGGTCGCGTCGTCGACCTCGCCCACGGGCAGGAAGCCGTCCATGATGCCGGCAACGTTGGCCAGGCCGTCGATCTTGGTGCCGGCGGCGGCCACGATGGCCTCCACGGAGGACTCCTCGGCCACGTCGCCGACCACGGTCACGAGGCGCTCGCCCACCGCGAGCTCGGCGGCGAGGGCATCGAGCCGCTCGGCCACGACGTCGGAGGCGATGACGCGGCCACCCTCGGCGAGGATGCGCTCGGTCGTGGCACGGCCGATGCCGGAACCGGCGCCGGTGACGATGATGGTGCGGCCGTCGAAGCGACCGGGAACAACGCTGGACATGCGGGGTCTCCTTGGGGGATCAAGCAGGGTTCACCGCGCGAAATGGTGGCGCGCGGACAGCACCAAGTCTTCACGTCGCGGCGTCGCAAAACAACGGTGACAACACCCCGCCGGAGGCGTATCCTGCGCACTCCGTCGCAAAAACCCGCCGGCCAGACCGGGCCCGGGACCGCTACTCGTCGTCCTCTTCCTCGTAGGGTGCCAGGCCGCGCCGCAGCCCCACCGACCGCATGCCCTGCACCTCTGACAGCGCGGGCACCAGATCCTCCACGCGCGCACTTCCGAGGAAGCGCAGCTCGGCGTCGATCAGGGTCGTCCCGTCCTCCGCCACCGACTTGGTGGCACCCTCGAAGGTGGTCGTGAAGCCGTTCTCCGAGGCCAGCTCCAGGATCTTGCGCATGGCCCCGGTCCCGTCGGCGTAGACCACGCGCAGGTCGGTCACCCGCCGCTCACCCGGCAGTTTGCGCATGAGCGGCGCCACGAGCAGCAGGGTCACGAGGTAGATCGCCGTGACGATGAGCGCCACGGCCACCATGCCTGCGCCGCAGGCCATGCCCACCGCGGCCGCGATCCAGATGGAGGCCGCCGTCGTCAGGCCGCGCACCGTGGTGGAGCCCTTGAAGATCACCCCAGCGCCGAGGAAGCCGATGCCGGAGACGATCTGCGCGGCGATGCGCGTGGGGTCGCGCGGCGCGTCAGGGTCCAGAATCGCGCCAAAGCCGTAGGCGGAGACGAGCGTGAACACGCAGGAGCCCAGCCCCACCAGCACGTGCGTCCGATACCCGGCGGACTTCCGCCGCGCCTGCCGCTCCAGGCCAATGGCCGAGCACAGCACATATGCCACCAGGAGTAACAACACCTGTAGGCCTACATGGGAGCCCAGGATCTGATGCCAAAAGTCGTTCACGCCCGCACCATCCGGATCTCTCGGGCGCCGTGCCACTCGGCCGGCAGCTCTTCCATGCCCCCATCGGCAACAAAGCCCATCTTGCCGTAGAACGCCCGCGCCCGCGGGTTGTCTTCGAGCACCCAGAGCTGAGCCGCATGCACGCCCACCACCGTCTCGGTCAGCTCCTCGGCGATGCCCCGCCCGCGCCACGCGGCGTCGACGTACAGCACGCCGAGCTCGTGGCTCACCCCCGGCGCCGCGTCGCCGGCCAGGCGCCCTTCGATCGCGGCCATCACCTCAAGGGGACCCCCGGCACCCACTCCCACCACGACGTCGTCGTCCGTCAACGCGACCCACGTGGGCATGAGCCGGCCCGCGGCCAGAGCGGCGCCCCAGCCCTGCACTCCGCGTTCCAGCCCCGCGTCCATCCGGTCCAGGTACTCCTCGCCGAGCCACGGGAGGTAGGTGTCCCGCCAGCCGGCATTCTTCACGAGCAGCGCGCCGCGCACCCACTCCTGTCGCAGCGGCTCGATCCGCACGCCCTCCGGCAACGCCATGGCTCCTCCGTCCTCACCGGCCTCGGTGGCGCCACGCTATCGCGCGGCGCGGGGACGGGGACAGGGCACGACGACGCGTGGCCGGCCCAAGCGGCCCGGCGGCTGTATCCGAGCGCTCAGGCCCGGCGCACCATGCGGATGTCGTGCGCGCCGCTCCACTCGGGCGGCAGCTCCTCGCGCGCTCCGTCGGGCGTGAAGCCGAGCTTCTCGAAGAAGGCCTGAGCGCGCGGATTGTCCTCGAGCACCCAGAGCAGCGCCGGCTCGTCGCCGAGCACCGAGTCGGCCAGGCGCCGGGCAATCCCCGATCCCTGCCAGGCCCGCGCCACGTACACCGTGAAGAGCTCCCACTTGGCGCCGGTCGCGAGACGGTCCGACTCCTCGAGGACGGGCGCCGCGGACGCCATGCCCACGACCTCGCCGTCCTCCGTCGTTGCAACGGCGGTGCGGGTGAGGTTGCCCGGGCGTTGCAGCGCGCGGGTCCAGGAGACCACGTCGGCGTCGAGGCGGCGGTCCATGTCGTCCAGCCAGTCCTCGGCGATGTGCTTGGAGAAGGTTTCGCGCCAGCCCAGGTTCTTCACTTCGAGCGCGCCGCGCACTGTCTCGGGACCCATGGGCGTGACGGTGACCCGCTGGGCCGCGGAACCCGGCGCCGCGGCCCCCGTGACGAGCGCGATCGCGAAGCCGTCCCAGCCGCGGCCGGTCACGGTCTGCAGGGCCGTCGCATCGAAGCGCGGGTCCTCGTGCAGGAGCTTGAGGGCGGCGGCCATGCCGGCGGCCTCCGAGCCGCCCGCCTCGGCGCCCACCACGCCAGCGCGGATCACGTGGTCCACGATCACCACGGAGCCCGGAGCGGTGAGCCGCAGCGCCCACTCGAGGTAGACCTTGGTGCTGGCCTTGTCGGCGTCGATGAAGACGAGATCGAACGGCGCCTGCCTGGTCCACGTGAGCTGGTGCAGCGCCTTGACGGCGGGCCCGGTCTCCACGGTCCAGCGGTGCCCCTCGCCCTCCGGGTCGGCGAGGCGCAGATTGGCCCGCGCCACATCGGCGATGTCTCGGTCGATCTCGAGGGAGTGCAGGTGCCCGTCCTCGGGCAGAGCGTCGAGGATCCAGGCCGCCGCGTAGCCGCCGAGCGTGCCGATCTCGAGGATCCTGCGCGCGCCGGAGAGGCGCGTGAGCAGCGAGAGGAACTTGCCGCGGGCCGGGGCGGAGGCCTCGTCCGGCAGCCCGGCCTCGACGCTCGCGCGGCGCACGGCGGCGACGCCGGCCGGCTCGTCGACGAGGCTCAGCTCCAGGAAGGACTCCACCTCAGACGGCGAGGAAGGAGCGGGGGTGCCTCCCAGTGGCGTGGCTGACATGCGTTCCTTTCCTGCTCCCCCGCGGCGCGGGAGAGTCGTGTTGTGCATCCAGGCGATGCCCGACGGCGTTCGCCTGGGCCGGGTGCCTCGGCCCGCCTGAGCGGCGGGCGGGGTCCGCCGGCGCGGTGCGATCCCGAGGGCAGATCCCTCGGCGGCCCGCCCGTGCGGCCCGAGCGATGCTCGGATCAGGCCGTCCCGGTGGGCGAGCCCCGCAGTGGCCCCCAGAGCGGACCCGGACGACGCCCAGGGCGATCCCAGGACCGCCCCGGCGTGCGCCCGCACCACCGACGCGAGGCGAGCGAGTCGAGGCGTTCCAGCCACGCTCCGCCGAACGAACCGAGCGAGCCGAACGGGGCCCTTAGGCCCCTTCGCCCTCACCCAGCGCGGGGCGCGTGTCGCGCTCCAGGGCGACCGGGGCGTCGTCGTGCCCCTGGGCGTCCTGCTGCGCGATGGCCTTCTGCAGGCGATCGATCTTACCGGTGAGTTCGCCCGTGCGGCCCGGGCGGATGTCCGCCTTGAGCACGAGCGAGATGCGCGTGCCGTAGCGGCCAACGGCCGCGGTGGCGCGCTTGACGACGTCCATGACCTCGTCCCACTCACCCTCGATCTCGGTGAACATCGAGGAGGTGCGGAACGGGAGGCCTGAATCGCGGACCACGCGGACGGCCTCGGCGACGGCGTCGTGCACGGATCCGTCCGGGTGGTCGTTGCCGGACGGGGAAACGGAGAACGCAACGATCATGTCTCCCACACTCTCACCCGCCCGGGCCCGTGCGAAGGATGCGAAGCCACTATGACCACCCGAGTACCGCGGGGGCGCGCACGGGACTACCCTGGTTCCCCGTGCATTCTCCCTCCCCTCAGGCCTCCGATTCCGGCGCGTCAGACACCCTGCGCCGCGGCCTGTCCATGCGGCACATCCGCTTCATTGCCCTCGGATCGGCGATCGGGACGGGGCTCTTCCTCGGCTCGGCCGAGACCATCAAGGCCGCCGGCCCCGCCGTGCTCGTGTCCTACATCGTGGCCGGCGCGTGCGTGTTCTTGGTCATGCGGGCGCTCGGCGAGATGGCCGTGCGCCACCCCGTGGCCGGCTCCTTCGCGAACTACGCGCACCACTACCTGGGCCCCTACTTCGGCTTCCTGGCCGGGTGGACGTTTGTCTTCGAGATGCTGCTCGTGGCGATCGCCGATATGACGGCCGTGACGGCGTACATGGGGCTGTGGTTCCCCGGGACGCCGGGCTGGGTGTGGATGCTCGCGGCGATCGCGCTCATCATCGGGCTGAACCTCCTGCGGGTGCGGGTCTTCGGCGAGGTGGAGTTCTGGTTCTCGCTCATCAAGGTCGTCACGATCGTGGCGCTCATCGCGGGCGGCCTGGCACTGCTGGTCTTCGGCGTGTCCGTGGGCGGGCACACACCCACGGTGGAGAACCTCTGGAGCGGCGCGGGCGGCTTCGCGCCGTTCGGCGTGTGGGGCATCGTCATGAGCCTCGGCGTGGTGGCGTTCAGCTTCGGCGGCATCGAGACGCTCGGCTCCACGGCCGGCGAGGCGGACCGCCCCGAGCGGTCCATCCCCCGGGCCATCAACTCGGTGCCCGTGCGCATCCTGCTCTTCTACGTGCTCTCCCTGGCCGTGATCCTGTGCCTCGTCCCGTGGCAGCAGCTGGACCCCAGCTCCTCGCCGTTCGTGACGGTCTTCTCGGCGCTCGGCCTGCCCGCGGCGCAGCACATCGTGAACTTCGTGGTGCTGACGGCCGCGCTCTCGGCGATGAACTCGATCACCTACGCCTCGGCGCGGCTCATGTACGGCCTGGCGCAGCAGGGCCAGGCGCCGCGGGCCTTCGGGGCCGTGCGCGGGGGTTCGGGCGTGCCGCTGGTTCCGGTGCTCGTGGTGCTCGGCGCGCTGCTCGTGGGCCTCGGGGCGTTCCTGCTCATCCCCGACACGCTCTTCCTCATGGTCGCCTCGATCGCGTCCTTCGCGACCGTCTCCACGTGGATCTTCATCCTCTGCTCGCACCTGGCGATGCGCCGCCGGCTGCGCGCCTCCGGCGAGCGCACGGTCTACCGGATGCCGGGCGCGCCGTGGACGAGCGTCGTGGCGCTCGCCTTCTGCGTGTTTGTCCTGGTGGCGCAGGCGTTCAGCCCCTCCACGGTGTGGGCGCTGGTCATCGGCGTGGCCTGGGTGGCGCTGGCCTCGCTCGGCTTCCTGCTGCTGCGCGGGCGCGGGCGCGAGCCGCTGGACCTCGAGGTGAACCCCGCCTCGATGGCCGCGGCAGCCTGAGGCGCGGCGCCGGGAGGCGCCGTCGCCAGCGGCCCGGTCCCCGCGCCGTCGTACACCCCGGCGCTTTGTCACCCCCTCGGTGCTTTTGCACCCCTTCCGGGTTTTCTCACCGTCCGCCGGACGGTGCAAAAGCAAGAAAGGGGTGACTTTTCGAGGGACTGGGTGCAGATCCGGTGCACGACGGCGCGCGCCCGGCCCGGGCGGGCCCGTCGCCGAGGCGCGTGGCCCGGTGAGCGCCCCCACAGTGACAAGCCGGAACAACTCTGCCAGAATAGTTGTTGCTTCAAGTAAAGCCTCAAGCGATCAGGACGCCCGGGGCTCCACCAGCAAGGGAGAAGAGCCATGATCCAGGGCAACGCAGAACAGACCGCAGCCAAGAACCCCGAGGACCGCCTCGACGCCCTCAGCACCGTGGGCACCGTGACGCTCAAGGTCGCCGATCTCGACGGGATGATCCGCTTCTATCACGAGGGCGTGGGCCTGGCCGTGATCGCGCAGGAGGGCGACTCCGCGATCCTCGGCCGCCACGGCGTCCCCGCGCTCGTCCTCGAGCACGAGCCCGCGCTCAAGCACGCCGCCAACGGCGCCGCCGGCCTCTACCACACGGCCATCCTGTTCGACTCGCGCGCCGACCTCGCCGCCTCCGTCTACTCGGTGGCGCGCAAGTACCCCTCGCAGTTCACGGGCTCGGCCGACCACTTCGTCTCCGAGGCCTTCTACTTCGACGACCCCGAGGGCAACGGCGTGGAGCTCTACTTCGACCGCCCGCGCGAGGCCTGGCAGTGGAACAACGGCCAGGTCAACATGGGCACCGTGTACCTGGACCCCAACACCTACCTGCAGTCCAACATGACCCAGGAGGGCCTCGAGAACCCGGTCGGCACCGACCACGCCGCCTCCGTGGGCCACGTGCACCTCAAGGTCGGCGACACCGCCACGGCCCGCGCGTTCTACGAGGGCGTGGTGGGCTTCGACGTCACCACCACCCTGGGTGACCAGGCCATCTTCTTCTCCGTCGGCGGCTACCACCACCACCTCGCCGCCAATACGTGGGAGTCCCGCGGCGCCATGGGCCGCGCCCCGAGCCTCGGCCTCGGCGAGATCGACCTCATCCTGCCGAACGACGACGCCGTGGGCGCCCTCCGCGAGCGCCTCACCGCGCGCGGCGTGGCCCAGCACAGCGACGGCCGCACGCTGACCTTCGAGGACCCCTGGAAGAACGCCCTGCGCGTCACCATCCAGGGCGCCTGAGCCCCCTCGTGTGAGCCCCGCGTGGCCCCGGACGTTGACGCGTCCGGGGCCACGCGCGTTTCCCTCACAGGAGCGGCTTCAAGGCCCGTGGCCGAAAACCGCCAGCGTTCGGCGGCAAAGCGCGGCACCATAAACGGGTGAGCATTCAAGAGCACGACGACGCGGTGACCGGCCCGGGCACGCCCCTCGCCTCCGGCGCGGAGGTCACGGGAGCCGCCGCGCCGCTGCCGTTCGACGCCGCCTACGCCGCCATCCACGCCCGGGATGCGCGCTTCGACGGCCAGTTCTACACGGCAGTGCTCTCCACCAAGATCTACTGCCGCCCGTCCTGCCCCGCGCCCACACCCAAGCCGCAGAACGTGCGCTTTGTCCGCACGGCGGCCGAGGCGCAGGGCCTGGGGCTGCGCCCGTGCCTGCGTTGCTTCCCCGAGGCCCTGCCAGGGACGCCGCAGTGGGCGCCCCGCACCGAGCTCGCCCGCCGGGCCCTCGAGCTCATCGCGGGCGGAGGCCTGGACGAGGCCTCGCTTGACACCCTCGCGCGCCGACTGCACACGAGCCCGCGCACCCTCCACCGCGTCATGGTCGAGGAGACGGGTGCCCCGCCCGTGGCCCACGCCCGCGCGCACCGCGCCCGCACCGCCTTCCGGCTTCTGGCCTCCACGGACCTGTCAAACACCGAGGTGGCCTGGGCTGCCGGCTTCGGCAGCGTGCGCCAGTTCAACGACACCGTGAAGCAGGTCTTCGACCGCACGCCGTCCCAGCTGCGCGAGGCGGCCCGCCGCAGCCCGCGCATCACGGCCCCCGGCGTCCCCGCCGCGCTCAGCGCCCGGCTCGAGGCCCGCGACCCCGTGGACGTCGCCGGCCTCCTAGCCTGGTTCGGCGCGCGCACGCTGCCCGGCGTGGACGAGGTCTCCGGCTCCCGGTACCGGGTGGCCGTGCGCCTGCCGCGCGGGACCGGCACCGTGAGCGTTGGCCTCGACGCCGACGAGCGGCTGCGCGCGAGCCTGGTCCTGGACGACGCCGCGGACCTCACCGCCGCCGTGCGCGTGGCCCGCCACCTCTTCGACCTCGACGCCGACACCCCCACGATCGACGCCGCCCTGGGGCAGCTGCCCTGGCTCCGGGACGCCGTCAACGCCCGCCCGGGCGCCCGCATCCCGGGCGAGCCCACGCTCACCGAGTCGCTGTGCCGCGCCATCGCCACCCAGCAGGTCTCCGTGGCGGCGGGCCGCGGGCAGCTGCGCCGCCTCGTCGAGGCGGCCAACGGTCCCGCCGATACGGCGGCCCCGGACGCCGGCGACGCCGAACCGCTGGCCGCGGCCGCGGCCGTGCCGGCCGCCAGCGCCGGAACCCAGCCGGCCGAGCCTCAGGCGAGCCGCGCGAGCGGCGGGTCGGGCGCGGAAGGCGAGCCCGCGCCGTCGGGCACTGGGCTCACCCCGTTCCCCACGGCGGAAACGGCCCTGGAGACCCTCGACGCGTGGTTCCGCGGCCCTGCCGCGCGGCGCGAGACCTTCGAGCGCGTCCTCACCCTCCTCGCCGACGCAGGCGAGCCCACCGACCGCGACGGCGCCTCGGCGCTCCTGGAGCGGGTCGGCGCGCTCAAGGGCATCGGCCCCTGGACGCTCGCCTATGCCCGGCTACGCACCGTGGGAGACCCGGACGTCGATCTCTCGGGCGACGGCGCGCTCCTGAGCCGGGCGCGTACGCTGGGCCTCGCCGAGGACAAACGCCGCCTCACGACCCTTCTGGACGGCGCGCGCCCTTGGCGCTCCTACGCCGCCCTCCACCTCTGGGGCTGAGCCCCCGTGACGAACACGGAGCAGACCATGGCACACCTCTTGACGAGTTCCCCGCTGGGGACGCTGATCATCGCCGGCAACGGCGCCGCCGTGACCGGCGTGTGGTTCGAGGACCACCGCTACTTCCCCACCGATACGACGCTCGGAGAGCGCGTGGAGCCGGGACAGGACTCGGTGCTCGACGCCGCCGCCGAACAGTTGGGCGAGTACCTCGCCGGGGAGCGCGAGGACTTTGATCTCCCGCTGGATCCCGCGGGCACCGGCAAGCAGAAGAAGGTCTGGGAGATCCTGCGGGCCATCCCGGCCGGCTCCGTCACGACCTACGGCGCGATCGCGCGCGAGCTCGGCAAGCCCAAGGCGGCCCAGGCCGTGGGGCAGGCGGTGGGGCACAACCCGCTGTCGATGATCGTGCCGTGCCACCGCGTGGTCGGCGCCGACGGCTCCATGACGGGTTACGCGGGCGGCCTGGAGCGCAAGCGCTTCCTGCTGGACCTGGAGGGCTACGACCCGGTCCTCGAGGACGCGCTCTTCTGAGCGCGAGGCGGGCGGCGGCACCCGGCGGGCAGGTCACCCTGGGGACGCAACGTGGAAGGTCGGACCTCCGAAGCGCGGACAAAACCGGCCTCGCCGTGCCAGGGTAGGCGCCATGATCACGCGACGGGGGGACGCGCGTCCCCGGCCCGCGGCCGACCGCGGCCCGGGACCGTCGCACGCCCGCGTCCGGTGTGGCTGCCGCGCTGGCGCTCGCCACCACGGTGGCGCTGAGCGGCTGCGTGCAGGGAAGCCCGGGCGACGGGCCCACCACCGACGCACCCGGCCCGGCCCGCCTGGTCCCCACGCCCGACGCCCCGCCCGCCGGTTCCACCCCGCTGCCCGGATGGACATGGGAAAACGGCGCACCCATCCACGCCGTTCCCACGCGCTTCCCGAACGCCACGGCCCCCCAGGGCCGCCCGGCCAAGCTCCCGAGCGCGGAGGAATGGAGCGCCTCCTGGGACATCGCCACCTCGGACGGAACGCTCATCGGCCTGGTCCATCGCCACGACGCCGGCGGCCAGTCCAGGCCGCAGCTCTCGCTCGTGCGCGGAGGCCGCGCCACCCCGGCACTCCCCCGGGACAGCGGCGGCGTCTTCTCCGAGCGCGGCAAGGACAGCGCCCCGAGCTGGACGCCCGTTCCGGGCACGCTCTCCCCCTCAGTGCAGGGGTTCCTCTTCATGGCGGCAAGCACGGTGTACGGCGACGACGCGGTGACCGGCACGGTGCGCCTGTACCGCGTGAACCGCGTGGGCGACCCGGCCCGGCTCGTGAGCGAGTGGACGGTTCCGGAGGACGAGCCGCTGGTCATGGGCGGCGTCACCACGGGCCTCTCCGACGGCGGCCGCCGGATCTACTGGGACCAAAGCACCCTCGGGGCGAACTGGGACACCCAGGTGATGTCCGTGCCGCTGACGGGAGGCCGACCGCAGCTCGAGGCCGAGCACGCCGCCGCCCCCATGCCCACCGCCCAGGGGCTCTTCGCCCTCTCCCTCACGCCGGGCACGGGCCGCGAGCGTTCGCTCGCCTTCGGCACCGTGGAAGACAGCGCCGTGGTCCCGGTGCTGCGCTTCACCCGGCCCGTGGACGACGGCGTGCCCCGCAGCATCTCGAGCGACGGCGAGCGCGTGGCGCTGGCCGATGTGGACCTCGACACCGACCGCGGTTACCACGGAGCCGCCGTGATCGATCTGCGCTCCGGACGCGCCAACGCGGTCCCGGAACTACGCGCCAACGCCATCTCCTGGAACGGAGCGGTTTACATCGACGAAGAGGGCCTCATCCGCCGGCTCGGCGCGCGTTCCACCACGCTCGCCGACTTCAGCGGCGAGGACGCCGAAGGGTGGGGAAAGCTCACCGCAGGCTGGGCCAGCGACGGCGAGATTTCCCTGCTGTGGAGCGCCGAAGGCACGGCGTGGACCGCCCGCGTCCAGATGGAGTGACCCCGTGACATCAGCCCTTCATCCGTCCGCCGCGCGCCGCTGTCTCCTCGCCGCGGCCCTCTCCGCGAGCCTGGCCCTGAGCGCCTGCTCCGGCCCGGGTCCCGCTGCCTCCTCCGACGCGCACGGTGCCGCGGCGAGCGCCACGGCCGGCGCCGCGTCGTCGTCCACCGGCAAGGAAGACGGCGCGGTCCCGACCGCCGTGCCCTCCGCCGCGTCGGCGGCGGCCGCCCCCGCGAGCAGGGCCGTGGCGGGGTGGAGCTGGGCAGACGGCACGCCCGTGATGGCCTCCGAGCCGACGCCGGACGGGGCGGAGCCACTCGAGGGAACCGAGCTCGACCTGCCGCACCCGCGCACCAACACCTGGTCCGTGGCCACGGTGACGTCGGCCGGCCGGGTCATCATCGCGACCTCGCCCCGTGACGGCAGCAAGGGCTCCTCGCCGCTCGAGCTGGCCGTGGCGGGTCCGCACCTCGAACCCGTCTCCCCCTTCCCCGCCGGCGCCGACCCGTACGCCGCGAACCGCTCCTTCTCCGACCTGGACATGGAAACTCTCAAGCCGGGCGTCGCGTGGTTCCCGGTGGACGGCTCGTTCACGACGGACGGCGCCGCCTTCGCGTGGGCGGCCCCCGAGCTGCCCGGCGACGGCTACGCGTCCGGGCGCTTGCGGATCATGTACGCCCCCTCGGTGGGGCAGGCGCCCCGGGTCCTGGCCACCTTCCCCGCACAGCGCTCAGACGGCGACTTCCTGCTGGCCACCGACTCGCTCCGGCTCTCCCCCGCGGGCGCGGGTCAACGCTACCGGCGCGACCGAGGCGCGATGGGAGACTGGGCTCTCCCCCGCGGGCGCGGGTCAACGGGTGTACTTCTCGGAGACGCCGTCCCCGGCGGGCGGCGCCAGCACCCGCATCCGTTCGGTGGAGGTGGGGACCGGCGGGGGCGCTCCGCGCCTCGAGGCCACCGACGCCGCCCGGCCCTCCCCGACGCGGGACGGCATGCTCGCGTGGATCGATGAGGACCCGAGCGCGGCAACCGCCACGCCCGCGCTGGCGCGCTTCACGAACGGCAAACGGACCGTCCTGCTGCGCTCGAGCATCAGGTTCGCGAAGGACACGGCCGGGCTGGAGACCATGGCGGAGCTGCAAGCGAGCCCCGGCGGCGACGTCGTCTACCTCCCGGTGGTGGACGCGAACACCACCTAAGGACCGAAGCTCACGGGAGGCGCCGTGCTGCGCCTCGACGCCCGCACCGCCGTCTCAGCGGGGCTTCCAGCCAGCGAGTTCGACTCCTTGGCCGCGGTTCTCTGCGGGGAGTCGTTGCTCGTGGACGACGGGCTGGAGGATGGCATCCCGCTGCAGCGCATTTCGGCCGACGGAACCTCCACCGCGCTGCGCTCCCCCGTCCGCGCGGCGGCGCTCTACTCTGTCCCGGTCTGCTCCCCCGACGGCGACACCGTGGTCTACTCGCTGCCCTACAGCCTCGACCACCCCTTGGCTCACTTCGTGGTGGCGCGCTACCCGCGCTCCTAGTCGCACTCCCCGCGCGGAGGCGGCGCCTACGCCGTGTCACGCTCCCGCAACGAAGCAATGACAAACTCCCCGTGACTCGTCAAACACTGTCAGGGTGGAGACATGAAACTCACACGAATGACCGCGCGGCGCGGGGGGCTCGCCGCCGCAGTGTTCCTGCCCGCAGCGCTCGCGCTCAGCGCCTGCGGACCCGTTTCTCCCCACGACATCGTCTCGCCCACGCCGCAGGGCTCGCAGCTGACCAAGCCGCACGCCGCCGAACCCTCGGCCGCTGCGGCCCCCGCCTCGTCGGTCCCGGCACCGGCCTCCTCCTCCGCATCGACCTCCGCTGCCCCCGCTCCTGCTCCCACCGTGGCGCCGAAGGACGGTGCGGTCCAGACGGCCAAGGGCCTCGCGTGGGCCGACGGCAGCCCCGTCCAGGCCACCACCCGGGCCCTGCCGGCGGGCAGCGGCAGCGGCTCGCTCCTGCATTCGACCGTGCACGAGCTCGAGACAGACACGAGCGAGGAGCTCACGCCGAAGGCCATCACGAAGGACGGCGTGGCCCTGGGCGCGGACGGCAAGGGCCTGTGGGTGCTGGGCACCAAGCGCGAGACGGCCGCCGTGAGCGACTATCCCGAGAAGGGCACCACGCCGGACGTTCCAGTGGCCGACGGCGCGGGGTTCGCCTGGGTGGATGAGGCCACGCAGGGCGGGAAGAAGGTCGACCGGGTGCTGCGCGCCGCCGGCCCGGGCGCCAAGGCGCAGGTGCTCGCCACCTTGCCGAGCGTGAAGAGCGAGGACGGCTACGGCTGGTCCGTGGTGAGCGCCTTCACCGACGGCTCCGGCACCCGGCAGCTGCTGGTGGCCTCACCCCAACGCACCGGCAGCGTCGGCGCCGGCACCTCGGAGTACGACTACTACACCGTCCCCAGCGCCGGCGGTCAGCTGACCCTGGTGGGCAAGGATCTCTCCGCGGCGTGGGGCACGCCCAAGGGCTTCTTCGCCAAGCGCTACGCGTGCGACGGCCTCGAGGAGTTTGGCGCCCTGACGGAGCAAGGCTTCCGGACCATCATGCGCTCCACCGACCCCGACGTGGGCGGCCTGCCGGACAGCACCGACGCAACGAGCGCCGTGCTGCTGTACACCTCGATTCCGGGCGATACGGCGGACACCGGCAGCGTCGCCATGGTGCTCGACCTCGATTCGCACGAGGGAACGGCGCTTGATGTGAGGCTGCAGCGCGGCGACGAGAATGCCTGGTACGCCGACGCGGCCAACGGCGAACTCATCGTGGCCACGCAGCGCACCATCTACGTCGCCACACCCCAGGGCGTCACGCCCATGGCGGCGGTCAGCAAGGACGTCGCGCCCGGTGTGGCCATGAGCGTCTGGCGCGAGGGCGAGCTGCTGGGCTTCACCAATCTGGACATCACCCGCGGCTGGTCAGGCGTGTACCGGCTCGCGAAGTAGCGCCCAGCCCGGCATCACCGAGCCGGTTCAGAAGGAGGAGGGCCGCCCGCCGCCGCGGGCGACCCTCCGTGCGCGGAGGGTCTGCGCCGCCATGATCGGCAGCAACAAGACCGCCAGGAGCGGCGCCACCACGGCGGAGAAGGCGAAGACGCTGGAGAGCCGGAAGTCGGCCGAGCCGCCCCGCCCCAGGCCCAGCCAACCGGGCGCCGAGGGATCCTTGGCGAGGAGCACGTCCGCCTCGTAGGCGCCGATGCTGTCCGCGCAACTGACGACGTAGTCCCCGGCCCGGCCGGCGGTGAAGCCGGCATAGCTCTCGAAGCCGTGCCGCGGGGTGACCCACCAGAGGGTGTCGTTCCAGTTCAGCTCGCGCACGCGATGCACGGAGGGCGTTTCACCCTCTCCGGAGCGCACCGAGCAGTCGAGCGTGCCCAGGATCGCGGCGCGGCCGGAGGCCCAGATCCCCACTCGTTGCCCGTCCGCGAGCCGCAGGCTCACGCTCGTGCCGCTCGGCACCGGCGCCGCGTCCGCGACGGAGGCGCGGATCGGGAGCACCCAGAACAGCCAGAGCCCCAGGCCCAGCGCCGCGCTGAGCGCGCACGCCATCCAGCCGAGCCAGCGGCGATCGCGGGAGGGGATGGGTCTCACGGGCACCACCTTAAGCGGGCACCCACCCGCCCGACGTCGCCCGCTTGCCGCGAGCGGGCGACGTCGAGCGGGGGCGTGATTGGGCGCCGCCGGGGCCACGGATCACGGCCCGAACACAATGTGGTTTCCGAACGGTCTCACCGCTCGCGGCGAGCATCCGCGGATGCCAGGCTGGCGATCATGAACTCCCAATCTGTCTCCCGACGCGCCCGCGCGGCGCTCGCCCTCACGGTCGTTCTTCCCGCCGCCCTGGCCCTGAGCGCCTGCAACCCCGTCTCCCCCGACAAGATCGCCTCGCCCACGCCCTCCGGCTCCCACCTGGCCGCCGCGCACGAGGCCACGGCCCCCGCGTCGGCATCAGAGTCCGCATCGCCCGAGGCGTCGGCCTCGGAGACAGCGCAGCCGACGCTGGATGGGTGGACCTGGGCAGACGGGTCCCCAGTCGCGCCTGCTGAGGGCGCCGTGCGGACCGCTCCCGAACCGGACACGAGCATGCTGGGGGAGAGCAAGGACGACTGGGGGCTCTGGGCCAACGCCGTGTTCACCAGCACCGGGCAACCGCTGGACCTCTACACGACCGGGGGCATGGCCAAGCTCGTTTCAACGACGGGCCTCGTGACGGTCATCGACGGCAAGATCGCCTCCCCGTTTGCCTCCGGACACGACCCCTTCGAGGGCAATGCCAAGGCCCTAGGGCGTGACGGAGTCGACTGACACGCCCGACGGCGCGTGGCTAGGCTGGGCGCGGATCGCGCGGCGGCGGTGCCCGGGCTTGGCCCGCGTCGGGGCGCCCCAGGCGCCCGGCACCCGCGGCGACGTGACCCACGGCACGGAACCGACGCGTCGTCGTGCACAATGGAAGCACCATTGATGTTACCTAAAGCACGCAACGCCCTCCCGAAGGAGCCCCTGAAGAGCATGACCCGCGGCCTCTATGTCAGCGCCACCAGCGCCGGCTCAGGAAAGTCCCTCATCGTCCTCGGCCTCGGCGACCTCCTGCACCGCCGCGCCGACACGGTGGGCTTCTTCCGCCCCATCACCGAGGCGAGCGATCCCGCCGCGGACCCGAGCGTGCGCCTCATGACCTCGCTCTTCGAGCTGCCCGCCGAGCGTATCGGCGTGGGCCTCACGCGCGGCGAGGCCCGCAAGCTCATCGCCGCGGGCCAGGTCGAGGAGCTCTACTCCCGCGCGCTGGACGCCTACTCCCGCGTGGCCGAGCACGCCGACGTGGTCATCGTGGAGGGCACCGACCTCTCCGGTCACGACTTCACGAGCGAGTTCGACCTCAACGCGCGCCTCGCCAACCACCTGGGCTGCCACGTGGTGGGCGTCGTGAACGGCGCGGGCAAGGACGTGGCCCAGGCCGCGGAGGCCGTCGACGTGGCCCGCGATTCCTTCTACGCCGAGCACGTCTCGCTGCTCTCCATGATCGTGAACCGCGCCGAGCCGGCCCTCGCCGATCAGCTCCGCGCCGCCGTGCGCCCGGGCCTGAACGAGCGCAAGGTCTACGTGGTCCCCGAACTGCCCGACGTCGTGGCCCCCACCGTGGGCGAGGTCGCCTCCGCGCTGGGCGCGCGGCTCATCGCCGGCGCCCCGGCCGAGGACCGCGACATCAAGCACATCATCGTGGCGGCCATGAACGTGGGCTACCTGCTGGAGCGCTACGAGCAGGACGACACCTTCCTCGTCACCCCGGCCGACCGCACCGATGTGCTCACGGCCGCCATCGCCGCCGCCCGCACCCCGGGCTTCCCCTCCACGGCAGGCGTACTCGTCACGGGCCGCCGCCCCGTGGAGGACTCCGTGCTGCCGCTCCTGGCCGAGGCCCCCTTCCCCGTCTACGTCACGGAGCAGGGCACCTTCGAGGCCACGACCGCCGTGGCCGGTGTGCGCGGCGAGCTCACCGCCAACGTCCCCCGTAAGACTGCCGCCGCCCTGGGCGCCTGGTACCAGGCCGTGGACGAGGACGAGCTCCTCGCCCGCCTGCAACTGCCAGCCCCCGAGCTCATGACGCCCGTGCGCTTCCTCCACCAGCTCGTGGAGACCGCCCGCGCCGAGCGCAAGACAGTGGTGCTCCCGGAGGGCGAGGACGTGCGCGTGCTGCGCGCGGCCGAAATCATCGCGCGCCGCGACATCTGCGATCTGGTGGTCCTGGGCGGGCCCGACGTCGCCGATCTCGCCAAGGAGCAGGGCATCGACCTCTCCGGCGTCACGCTCGTTGATCCCGCGCGCGATCCGCGCACCGAGGAGTTTGCCGCCGAGTACGCCCGCCTGCGCGCCCACAAGGGGATCACCCTGGAGCAGGCCCGCGAGCGCATGGTCTCCCGCTCCTACTGGGGCACCATGATGGTCCACCTGGGCCTCGCCGACGGCATGGTCTCCGGCGCCGCGCACACCACCGCCGACACCATCCGCCCCTCGCTCGAGTTCATCAAGACGCGCCCCGGCGTGAAGATCGTCTCCAGCGTCTTCCTCATGTGCCTGCCCGAGCGCGTGCTCGTCTACGGCGACTGCGCCGTGAACCCGAACCCCAACGCCGAGCAGCTCGCGGACATCGCCCTGGCCTCCGCCGCGACGGCCCGCCAGTTCGGGGTGGACCCCAAGGTCGCCATGCTCTCCTACTCCACCGGCACCTCCGGGGCCGGCGAGGACGTGGACCGCGTGCGCGAGGCCACCGAGCTCGTGGAGGCGTCCGGCCCCGACTTCCCCGTGGAGGGCCCCATTCAGTACGACGCCGCGGTGGACGCCTCCATCGCCGCCTCCAAGCTGCCCGGCTCCGACGTGGCGGGCCAGGCGACCGTGTTTGTCTTCCCCGACCTGAACACGGGCAACAACACCTACAAGGCCGTGCAGCAGTCCGCCGGCGCCGTCGCCGTGGGCCCCGTGCTCCAGGGCCTGAACCGCGCCGTCAACGACCTCTCCCGCGGCTGCACCGTCCAGGACATCGTCAACACCGTGGCCATCACCGCGATCCAGGCGCAGTCCCTCACCCCGGCGGGTTCGCCGGCCGCCTCGCCGGCCGCCGCCTCGACCACCAGCAAGGAGGCCTGAGCCGTGCGCGTTCTGGTCATCAACTCCGGCTCCTCGTCCCTCAAGTACCAGGTCCGCGAGACCTCCACGGGCGAGCTGCTCCTCTCTGGGCTCGTCGAGGAGATCGGCTCGGGCGAGGTGCCCGATCACGGCGCCGCGCTGGATCTGGTCGAGGAGCACCTGCAGGCGGAGTTCGGCGGCGACCCCGAGCTCGAGGCCGTGGGGCACCGCGTGGTGCACGGCGGCGAGCGCTTCTCCGCGCCCGTCATGATCGATTACGAGATCACGCGCGCCATCGAGCGCTTGGCCCCGCTGGCCCCGCTGCACAATCCGGCGCACGCCCTGGGCATCCGCGCCATCATGCGCAAGTGGCCCAAGCTGCCGCAGGTGGCCGTCTTCGACACCGCCTTCCACCGCACGCTCCCCGAGCACGCGTGGCGCTACGCCGTGCCCAACGAGCTGTACACGGAGCACGGCGTGCGCCGCTACGGCTTCCACGGCACCTCGGCGCAGTACGTCACCGCGCGCGCGGCCGAGCTGCTGAACGTGCCGGTGAACCGCTTCGACGGCATCATCGCGCACCTCGGCAACGGCGCCTCGATCACGGCGATCAAGGGCGGGCGCAGCATCGACACGTCCATGGGGTACACGCCCCTGGCCGGCCTCGTCATGGGCACGCGCTCCGGCGACGTTGACCCCTCTGTGCTCACGCAGCTCATGATCCGCGGCGAGTACACGGCGGAGCAGCTCGACACCCTCCTCAACAAGGACTCGGGCCTCAAGGGCATCGCCGGGACCAACGACATGCGCGCCGTCATCGCGCGCGCCGCGGAGGGCGACGAGGAGGCCGAGTTGGCCCTCGCCATCGCCTCCTACCGCGTGCAGAAGTACATCGGCGCCTATCACGTGGCCGTCGGCGGCGCGCAGGCGCTCATCTTCACGGCCGGCATCGGCGAGAACTCCTGGCAGTTCCGCGAGCGCGTGTGCGAGGGCCTGGGCGCCATCGGCGTGAAGCTGGACCGCATGGCCAACGTCGAGAAGTCCCGCGAGCCGCGCGTCGTCTCCACGGAGGACTCGGCCATCGCCGTGCTCGTGGTGCCGACCGACGAGGAGGCCGCGATCGCCGATCAGACCGCGGAGCTCGTCACGGCCGCCGGCCCGCACGACACCGGGCGGCACTGAGCCGCGGGGCCTCGTCGCCGGGCGCGCAGCGCCCGGCGGTCCCGCTGATCGCGCGCCGCACCAGGGCGTCGAACGCCCGGTCCGGCAGGACGGCGCGGGCGGCCAGCAGAGGCTTGGCCCCGAAGCCCACGGCGTAGCGCGTCTTCGGGCGCGCGGCGGTCACGGCGCTGACGATCGCGTCGGCGATGACCGAGGGCGGCGAGCTGCGCTTGCCCATGGCCTCGGAGCGGAAGGACGAGGCGACCGCCGCGGCCTGGGCGAAGTACGGCGAGTGCTTCGAGGACTCCTCGAGGTGGTCCGCCGCGATGCCGCTCCACTCCGTGGCGATGCCTCCCGGTTCGATCACCACCACGTCGATGCCGAAGGGTTCGAGCTCCAGGCGCAGGCAATCGGACAGCGCCTCGAGGGCGAACTTGGTGGCGTGATACCAGCCGCCGAGCGGCGTGTAGATCTTCCCGCCCATGGAGCTGACGTTGACGATGGTGCCCGCGCCGCGCTCACGCATCTGCGGCAACAACAGCCGGGTGAGCTCGGTGGCCCCGAAGACGTTGACCTCAAATTGGCGCCGAGCCTCCTCCAGCGGCACGTCCTCGATCGCACCGTAGGATCCGTAGCCGGCGTTGTTGACGAGCACGTCGACCCGCCCCGCCTCCTCGAGGACGCGGCGCACCGCGGTCTCGCGCGAGGCCTGATCGGTGACGTCGAGCGCCACCGCGTGGATCCCGTGCTCCTCGAGCGGGCGCAAACGCTCGAGCCTGCGGGCGGCCCCGTACACCTCGAAACCCGCCCGCCTCAGCGCCACCGCCGTGGCCTCGCCGATGCCGGACGACGCCCCCGTCACCACTGCAACCTTGCCGCTCATGTCGGTCCCCTCTGCCGGTGTCCCCTGCATCGTTGCCCGGCCACCGGCCCGAGGCAAGGGGCGCCGGGCCCCGACCAGCCGCCGTCGTGCATTGCGATCACGAAAACCTTTGGGCGGCGCGGGGCCGACGGCCTCGCCGGGAGGCTACTCATGCGGCAAGATGTCCGGTATGACTCACGCCACACCCGAGCAGACCGCTCCCGAGGCCGCCCCGCTGCTGGAGGTCAAGGACCTCTCGATCTCCTTCCGCACGCAGCACGGCACCGTCGAAGCCGTCCAGGGCGCCAGCCTCACGCTGCGCCAGGGGCAGACGCTCGCGATCGTGGGCGAGTCCGGCTCCGGCAAGTCCACGACCGCCATGGCGATCATCGGCCTGCTGCCGGACAACGGCAACATCACCTCTGGGTCCATCACCTTCGATGGCAAGGACCTCGCGAAGTACTCGGACAAGCAGTACCAGAGCGTGCGCGGCAACCAGATCGGCCTGGTCCCGCAGGACCCTATGTCCAATCTGAACCCCGTGACGCGCGTGGGCGATCAGATCGCCGAGACGCTCCTCGTCAACAAGATGGCCACCAAGGCGGACGTCAACGCCAAGGTGCTCGAGGTCATGGGCCGCGCCGGCATCCCGAACCCCGAGGCCAAGGTGCGCGCCTACCCGCACGAGCTCTCCGGCGGCCTGCGCCAGCGCGTGCTCATCGCGATCGGCCTGGCCTGCCGCCCGCGCCTGCTCATCGCCGACGAGCCGACCTCCGCCCTGGACGTCACGGTGCAGCGCACCATCCTGGACCAGATCGACACCATGACCGCGGAGCTTGGCACCTCGGTTCTGCTCATCACACACGACCTCGGCCTCGCCGCCGAGCGCGCCGAGCAGGTCGTGGTGATGCACCGCGGCCGCGTGGTGGAGCAGGGCGACGCCCGCCAGATTCTCGAGAATCCGCAGCACGAATACACCAAGAAGCTCGTCGCGGCCGCCCCGTCCGTGGGCGTGGCCCGCCAGGCGCCGGGCGCCTACACGGCCCCGCTCGCCGAGCGCGAGGAGCTCGCCACCGAGGAGGTCCCGGCTGCGGCGCCCGCCAACCTCGTGGAGCTGCGCGACCTCACCAAGGTCTACCCGATCCGCGGCAAGGAAGACTTCTACGCGGCCAAGGGCGTCTCCCTGGACATCCCGCGCGGTTCCACCGTGGCGATCGTGGGCGAGTCCGGCTCCGGTAAGACCACCACGGCGCGCATGCTGCTCGGCCTGATCAAGCCGACCTCCGGCACCATGACGTTCGACGGCAAGGACCTCACGAAGCTCTCCAAGGCCGACGCCAAGGACTTCCGCCGCCGCGTCCAGCCCGTCTTCCAGGACCCGTACTCCTCGCTGAACCCCATGTTCACGATCGGCCGGATCATCCAGGAGCCCATGGACGCGTACAAGGTGGGCACGCCCGCCACGCGCCGCGCCCGCGTCAAGGAGCTGCTGGACCAGGTGGCCCTGCCGCAGGCCATGCTGCGCCGCTACCCCTCCGAGCTCTCCGGCGGTCAGCGCCAGCGCGTGGCCATCGCGCGTGCGCTCGCCCTCGAACCCGAGCTCATCGTCTGCGACGAGCCCGTCTCCGCGCTCGACGTGCTGGTGCAGGCACAGATCCTGAAGCTCCTCGCGGATCTGCAGGCCGAGCGCGGGCTCTCCTACCTCTTCATCTCGCACGACCTCGCCGTGGTCCGCCTCATCTCCGACTACGTCTGCGTCATGCAGAACGGCGAGCTCGTCGAGGCCGCCTCCTCCGAGGAGATCTTCACGAACCCGCGCCACCCGTACACGCGCAAGTTGCTGGCCTCCATCCCGGGCAACGAGCTCGGCATCCAGGAGGATCCGGAGGCCGCCTGAGGCTCCAGAACCCAACGCACGACGACGCTCGGTGACCTTCCGCTGGAAGGTCACCGAGCGTCGTCGTTCTGGCGGGGTTAGTGGGCCGCACCGAGCTCCACGAGCGCCACCCCGCACATGATGGCGGCGATGCCGAGGCTCATGAGCCACGTGAGCGGCTGCTTGAACAGGATCCGGGCGAGGATTGCCGTGAGGGCCACGCCGCACGCGGTCCACAGGCCGTAGGCGACGCCGAGCGGCATGCCGTGGGCCAGGGAGACGGAGAGCAGCGTGTAGGCGATGCCGTAGCCCGCCAGGACGGGGACGATCCAGCGCTTCTTCCTGAAGCCGTCCGAGTGCTGCAGGCTCAGCGTGGAGGCGACCTCCACGACGATGGCGCCCGCGAGGGCCAGGTACGCGACGATCACGGGCCGTCCACCGCCTCGGCCCGCTCCTGGGCCTTGGACCCTCCGTGGGACCCCAGCTCCACGAGCCCCACTCCGAGGATGATCAGCGCCATCCCGAGCGCCATGACGGGCGTGATGGCCTCGCCGAAGATCACCACCGACAGCAGGGCCGTGAGGACCACCCCGGTTGCACCCCAGATGCCGTAGGCGACGCCCACGGCCATGCCGCGGCGCAGCGTGAGGGCCAGCAGGAAGAACGAGGCGCCGTAGCCGAGCACCACGACGGCGACGAGCCACGGGTGGGTGAGCGCGCCCTTGAGCGAGAGGGTCGCGGCGACCTCACACACGATCGCCGCGAAGAGCGCGCCGTGCGCGGAGTGCCTCAGCCAGTTCACGAATCGAACCCTAGCTTGAAGGCGTCGAGCAGCCGAAGCCACGGGCCGCGCTTGCCCTCACGCCGGTCGGAGCGGGCCATCTGCGCGGCGGTGAAGCGAATCGCCGGCCACGCGATGGGCTCCGGGGGGAACGGGAACGGGCGCTTCTTGACGAGCTGGGTGCGCGTGCGCTCGGTGTCCTTGCCCTCGAGCAGGTCGAGCATGACGTTGCCGGCGAAGCGGGTGGCGGCGACGCCGAGCCCCGTGAAGCCGGCGGCGGCCGCCACCCGTCCGCCGTGCGCCGTCGTGAAGAAGGAGAAGAAGCGCGTGCACGTGTCGATCATGCCGCCCCAGGCGTGGGAGACCTTGACCCCCGCCAGCTGCGGGAAGAGCACTCCCAGGTGCACCACGAGCCGGCGGAAGGTCGGCTCGCTCAGGTCCTGCTCCGGGCGCACCTTGCGGCCGAAGTGGTACAGCGCGTCGTAGCCGCCGATCAGGACGCGGTCGCGGCCCTCGGCGTCGGTGATGAGGCGCAGGTAGTGGAAGCGGTTGTTCAGGTCGGTGAGGCCCTGGCGCTTCCTCCAATGCAGGCTCTCGCGCTGCTCGGGCGTGAGCGGCTCGGTCACGATGGCGTAGTCGTAGACCGGCACCGTCATCCAGCGATCCCGCAGCAGGAGCGCTCGGAAGCCGTTGGTGGCCAGTGCCACCCGGCGTGCGCGCACCGTTCCGAGCGGGGTGGCGGCGTGCATGTCGTCGCCGCGGCGGCGCAGGCCCTGAACGGGCGTGTTCTCGTAGATGCGCACGCCCAGCCGCTCGCACACGGCCCGCAGGCCGTACACGAGCTTGATGGGGTTCAGGACCACGCCGTCAGCGGTTGCCCAGTTGCCGAGCTGCGCGGCAGGGGTGTTGATCTCCTCGCGGAGCTGCTCGCCCCGCAGGAGCTTCATGCTCGGCTCCGCGGCCGCCATCTCCTCCAGGTACGCCTCTTGGTAGCGCTCCGTCGCCACCTTCACGACGCCCTCGCTGACCACGTCCGCGTCGATCCCGTACCGCTCGAGGGTGGCCAGGAGCTCCCGTAGGTTGTCCTCTCCGAGGCGTTCGAGCGTCTCGATCTCATCGGGAAGGTGCACCTTGGCGTTGGCGCGGCCGTGGGTCAAGCTCGGCTCGCAGAAGCCGCCGTTGCGCCCGGAGGCCGCCCAGCCGATCCGCTGGGCCTCCACCAGGACGACGTCGCGCCCCGGCTCGCGCTCCTTGGCCAGCAGTGCCGTCCAGAGCCCGGCGAACCCGCCCCCCACGACCAGCAGGTCCGCGGCGGCGTCCCCCGCCAGCGCCGGGTGCTCACTCTCGCGGGGTTGGTCGTCCTCCCAGAATGGAAGGCGCCGGGCGCCGCGCAGCGCTTCGTCGATTCCCTTCTGGTCGGCACGGCGTTCTGCGAGTTCGTAGCTGGTCTGCTGCTGCATGGGGAGCGGGTTCACTTTCAGGGGGAAGGACGGGTGTTGCTGGCTCAGTGAGCGCTGGTCGAGTCCTCGTCGCTGGGGGCGACCCAGCCGGAGGCCTGGTCGCGCTTGCGCACGACGGCCCAGATGATGACGCCGGCCGCGAGGACTCCGAGGGCGATGAAGAGCTCCTTGAGTCCTCCGTAGCCCGTGATGGAGAAGCCGGTAGCGCCGACCACGAGGATTACGGTCAGGAGCACCGCCAAGACGATCGAGAGCGGCGTGAAGAAGCGCGGCAACTTGATGGGCCGGACGGCGTCCGGGCGGTCCTTGCGCAGCAGCCAGTAGCCGGAGACGGCCAGGATGTGCGTGAGGATGTAGCCGAGGTTGCCGGTGACGATGATGGCCAGCGGGGACTGCAGCACCACGAGCACCAGGATGTTCATGACGAGCATGACGTTCAGGGAGCGCATGGGAATGCCGCGGCGATCCAGCTTGCCGACAGCCGGCACCGTGACGTGCTCGCGGCCCATGTTGTAGAGCACGCGGGAGGCGTCTGCGACGGACGTGGTCATGATGAGGATCAGCGAGGCGATGAGGCAGATGACCATGAAGTCGCTCGCGCCGCCGACCAGGTTTCCGAAGGCCCCCACGAAGAAGGCGGCCGGGTCCTCGTCGATCGCCGCTTCGCCGGCGTAGCCGCCGAGGGTGAGGGGGATGAGGAAGAAGACGCCGAGGCAGAAGAGCACGGCGGCCTTGATGGCACGCGTGGTGTCCTTGACGGAGTTCTTGTACTCGGGGGCGAAGGTGGCGCAGACCTCGATGCCGAAGGTCGTCCAGGCCATGATGTACATCCACACGAGAGCCGTGCGCAGGCCCTCCCAGCCGGAGGCGAGGCGCCACGTGAGCTCACCCGGGTGCCAGTCACCGCTGAAGAGCGGGAGGACGATGAACACGAAGAGCGGGATCATCAGCAGAGCAGCGGTGATGTAGACGAACGACATCGCCATGCGCACGCCGATGGCGTTGATGCCCCAGAGCAGCACGATGACGCCGAGGCCCACCACGATGGGGAAGCTCAGGTGGATCGGCCCGAAGGACACGGCCCAATCGACCTCGGGGAACCACTGGGCCTGAACCAGGGCACCGGTCACGGCACCATACGTCGCCAGGTTAGTGCCCCAGGGGAGCCAGTAGCCGACGCCGGCCAAGGGAGCCACCCAGGGCGCGCGCGACTTCCACGCCTTGGCGGCGTAGTCGGCGATGCCGCCCGAGGAGTTCGGGAACATCGTGGCGAGTTCGGTGTAGAGCCAGTTGACGCCCATGGCCAGGATCATCGAGATCGCCCAGAGGATGGCGGCGCCCCAGCCTCCAAGACCGCTGATTGAGGCTCCGAGGGTGGCGATGAGCGCGGCCGGCATGGTCATCGACATGGCGAAGCCGTCGAACCAGCGCATCTTCTTGGGCAGGGCCTGCGGCGGTGCCGTCGTGGTCTCTGAGGACATGACGATCTCCGTTCGTTCGGCACGTGAGCGTGCAAGGGGGGTGATGCAGGACACTGTGCCCCAAGACTTGTCGATACATCAAGAGTTTTGGCAGAACAATGTCGAATCCGCAAAATCTTACGACCAACTATTGCCTGGATCACAATCGCGGGGTTAGCGTGGCGGCATTCCCCTTCGTCCCCTCAGGAGAGAAGCAGCATGCAGACCTTGAACGCCAGCCCCCAGTTGTTCATCGCCGGCGAGTACAGCGACGGCACCGGCACCGAGCGGGTGGACATCGTCAGCCCCGCGACGGGCGAGGTCGTTGCGGCCCTCCCGGTGCCCACGGCCGAGGACCTCAACCGCGCGGTGGCCGCCGCCAACGAGGCACAGCGCGCCTGGCGCAAGGTCGGTGTGTGGCAGCGCGCCGAGATTTGCCACCGCATCGGCGACAAGCTTTCCGAGCGCGCCGAGGAACTCGCCCGCCTGCAGACCTTGGAGCAGGGCAAGCCGCTGAGCGAATCCCTCGCCGACATCAACGAGGCTGCGCAGCTCTTCCACCTGCACGCCGAAGACGCCGTGCGTCTGTACGGCGAGACACTCCCGTCCACCGACACCACCAAGCGCATGTTCACGCGCCGCGAGGCCGTGGGTACCTGGGGCATCATCACCCCCTGGAACTTCCCCCTGCTGATGTTCACGGAGTTTGTGGCACCGGGCCTCGCCACGGGCAACGCGCTCGTCGTCAAGCCCCCGACGCACACGTCCCTCACCGTGCTCGCCGCCATGGAGTGCCTCGTCGAGGCCGGGCTCCCCGCCGGGCTCGTCAGCGTACTGCCGGGCCAAGGTGACTTCGGCTCCCAGCTCGTGGCCCACGAGGGCATCCACGCGATCGGCTTCATCGGCTCCTCCGCCACCGGCGCCAAGATCGCCGCGACCGCCGGCCTCAAGCGCTCGGTCATGGAGTGCTCCGGCAACGGCCCCGTGGTGGTGCTCGAGGACGCGGACATGAAGCGCGCCGCCAAGGCTGCCGTCGACTCCGCCTTCTACTGCGCAGGCCAGGTCTGCTGCGCCACCGAGCGCGTCATCGTTGTCGAGGCCGCGCACGACGCCTTTGTTGCCGCCGTCCTCGAGTACTCCAAGACCGTCCAGCTGGGCGACCCCTTCTCCGAGGACACCAACCTCGGCCCCCTCAACAACGAGGGCGTCGCCGCCAAGATGGACCGCCACATGGCCGATGCCCGCGAGCGAGGCTTCGACATCCTCGTGGGCGGCGGCCGCGCCGAGGGTTTCCCGACCGACCTCTACTACAACTTCACCGTGGTGGACGGCGTCACCGAGGACTCACTGCTGGCCAAGGAGGAGTCCTTCGGCCCGGTGCTCCCGATCATCACCGCCAAGGACGACGACGACGCCCTGCGCATCGCCAACGCCGACGCGCTGGGGCTGCAGTCCGCCGTGTTCACGAAGGACATCAACCGTGCGTTCCGCTTCATGGAGGAGCTGGAGACCGGCCAGGTCGTCGTCAACGACTCCAATGGCTGGTGGGACATCAACATGCCGTTCGGCGGCGCTGGCGGCAAGGGCACGGGCTGGGGCCGCATCGGCGGCGTCTACACCCTGCACGACATGACGGATCTGCGCACCGGCGTGCTGCACATCGGCGACTGATCGTCCCGGCAGATCCTGTGAGCCCCCGTATCCTCGGATGCGGGGGCTCACGCACCCCATGGCACCCTTTCATCCGTCAGGAGTCCCCGTGAAGGAAGAGAACCGCCAGCCGGCACCGCCCGCGCTGGACGAGCTCGATCGCAAGCTGATCGCCGCGCTGCAAAAGGACGGACGCAAGCCCTTCAGCGCCCTCGCCGAGGAGTTCAACGTCCCCGCTTCGTCGGTTCGCTACCGAGTCCAGCGCCTGGAGGAATCCGGCGTGCTACAGATCGTGGGCATCGCCAATCCACTGAACATCGGCTTCGATCGTCTCGCCCTCATCGGTGTGCGGTGCGAGCCCGGAACGGGCCGCGCCGTGTGTGCCGCACTGAGCGAGTTCCCCGAGACGAGCTACGTCGTGCTCACCACGGGCAGCTTTGATGTCATGGTCGAGGTCGTCTGCAAAGATGTCAGCCACTACGCGGAGTTCATGTTCGAGCACCTGCAGAAAGTACCCGGGGTGGCGAGCACCGAAACGTTCTTCGTGCTGGAGGCACACAAGCTCGCGTACGGCTGGGGCGTGGGCGAGGCGGTTCCCTCGGCCACAGAGTAGGCCGGCCAAGGCGCGGCAGCACCGCTCAGCCGCGGTGCTTGCCGCTGCCGCCCTGCCCGCGATCGGCGTGCTTGCCGCCGCGCGAGGACCCGCCCTCGGAACGATCGGCCGCGCGGCCCTGCGCCCCGCGATCGGCGTGCTTGCCCTGGCCCTTACCCTGGGACCGGTGCTGGCCCTTCTCCATGCCGTGCCCCTTCCCCTGTCCCTTCCCGGAACCGTAGGGGTTCCCCTTCCCGTGGCCCTTGCCGTGGCCGTTGCCCTTGCCTGGCTTGGAGCCGGTGGTCGAGCCGTTGTTCGAGGATCCGTCACCCGGCTTCACGGGCGCGGGCTTGCTGGGCGCGGGCTTGCCCGGAGCCGGCTTCGAGGGCGCCGGTTTGCTCGGAGTGGGTTTCACGGGGGCGGGCTTGATCGGCGCGGGCTTGCCCGCGCTGGGCCGCCCAGCGCCGCTCCCCGGGCCCGAAGAGCCCGTGGCAGTGGCGGGGCGGACCGCCGCGGACGACGGGGCGCGTCCCTTCCCTGGCGCGGCAGTACCCGCGCGCCCGTGCGTCGCGGTGCCAGCCGGGGCCGCCCCGCTGCCCTGGCCACCCGCGTCAGCCGAGCCGCCCTCGGCTGAACCGGCGGACTCCCCGGCCCCGCCGCTCGCCCCGAGCACCCGCACCACGGATGCCTGGAGCTGCGCGGGCTGGGTGTTCACGGCCTCGGCGTCAGAAGGCAGGCCCAAGGGATCGGACGGCGGGGCCGCCTCGGCCGACGGCGAGGCCTGCTCGGGAATGGCGCTCAGCGCGGCTCCGGCGACGACCGCCGCGGCAATCGCGCCCCATGCGGCGAAGCGTGCCCCTTGGCGCGCCCCGTGGCGCACGGGGCCGACTGCCAGCCACGCGGGCGCGGCGACGTGACGACCAGGCATGACAACCCCCCTTCGGGCCCCGCGTTCCCCCGAACGCGACGCGGACCCAGACCTCAAGCAAAGATGACAGTGTGCAGAATGCATCGCCTACTGAATCAGTGTTCTGCCACGTTGGCAAGGAGTCGCCAACGGTCCGGCCCTCAGCGCTCGCGCAGCGCCCTGAAGTAGCGCCGCCGCACCACGGCCTGCGCCGCGAGCAGCGCGGGGAAGGCGAGCGCCCACCCGAACCGGTCGGAGGGACGCGTGAGCGAGCGCAGGGTCAGCGAAAACTCCCCGCCTTCAGCGGCCCGATGCAGGATGAAGGCCTCCTCGCCGCGCACCGGATGCCCGGGCAGGGTCCGGTAGGCCAGGGCCACGCGCAGCGGCGTGCTGACGACCTCCGCGACCTCCACCGGCTCGCGCACGCTCACCCCGAGCGCCCGCACCACGATCATGGGCCGCGCGCCGGCAACGGCCACTCCGGGCGGGGTCACGGAGAAACCGCTGCGGGTCTTCACGCCCCACTCCAGGAGGGCCGCCCCGGCGGCCGTCCAGGCCGCCTCGCCCGAGCCCACGCCCGAGGTGAGCTCGGCGCGGAGGTACCCGCGCGGCGTCGTGCCCCAGGCCTCACTGCCCGGCATGGTCAGGCCGCGTGATCCGTCCACCGTCATCCCCCCCGCGCTTTTCGGTATCCCGTGATGAGATGACATCACACCCGGGAGCCTAGGAGGACGCATGAACCACCCCACCGTCCCCCGCGTCGGCGTGATCGGCCTGGGCGCCATGGGCGAGCCCATGGCGCTGCGCTTGCTCGAGGGCCACGGCCAGGTCCACGCGGCCGGCCGCTCGCCGCGCCCCGCGCTCGTCGAGGCCGGCGCCACGTGGCACGCCGACTACCCCTCGCTCGCCGCAGCCTGCGACGCCGTCCTGCTCATGCTCCCCGACGTCCCCGAGGCCGAGGCCGTGCTCTTCGGAGGGCCCGACGGCGCCGTGCCCGGCTTGCTTGCCCGGGTCACCGAGCGTTCAACGGACCTCCTGATCCTCATCGGCTCCACGAGCTCCGCCGTGGCCGTGCGCGCCCTCGCCGAACGCGTCGAGGCGGCCTCCGGCGGCCGTGCGCGGCTCGTCGAAGCGCCGGTCTCCGGCGGCGTGGACGGCGCGGTGGCCGGCACGCTCTCCATCATGATGGGCGGCAGCGAGGCCGATTGCGCTGCCGCCGCCCGGGCCCTCGCGCCGTGCGGCAGCCCCGTGCGCCTGGGCCCCGTGGGCGCCGGAGAGGTGGCCAAGGCCTGCAATCAGCTGGTCGTCTCCGCGACGATCCTGGCCCTCGGCGAGGCCACCGTGCTGGCCGAACGCTCCGGCCTCGACGTCCAGGCGATGTGGGACCTGCTGGACGGCGGCTACGCCGGCTCGCGCCTGCTCACCACCCGCAAGCAGCGCCTCGTGGAACACGACGATTCGCCCTCCGGCGCCGCCAAGTACCTCCTCAAGGACCTGCGCTGCGGCCTCGAGGTCGCCGAGGCCACGGGAACGAACGCCGAGGCGCTCCCGGCCCTCGAGGCCACCTTCGCCCGTATCGGCGCGGCGGGCCTCGGGGACAACGACATGTCGGTCACGCGGCGCTACATCCCGGGTGAAGGCGACTGAAGATCTTGGCCGCGGGCGGCGCGCCGGCGGCTGGTAGCCTCACAGTGTTCGACGCCGTGTGGTGACCCGGCGGCGTCGCCTGTCAGGCAGACCCGGGTCCGCTTCGGAGTCAGCACCCATGCCCAGCACCACCACCCGCCGCAGGGCCTCTGTGGCCGTGTCCATCGGCGTGACCGCCACGCTCGCCACGACCCTCACGGGCTGCGGCAACGGCGCCACCGACACCTCGGACGAGTACGCGCGCATCTGCCGCGACACCACCACGCAGCAGCGTGTCGAAGACGAGAAGTGCAACGAGTCCGGTTCCGGGCGCGGCTATCACGGGCACTCCTACATGCCCTACTTCTTCTTCCTCGGCAACAACTCCCGCACGCGCGTCCCGGCCGTGGGCGAGAGCGCCACGGGCGGCACCTCCACGCTGCCCGACGGCAAGAGTGCACGCAGCGGCGTCTCCTCCAAGGGCGAGACCTTTGCGCGCGGCACGGCCCGCGGCGGCTTCGGAGGCTCCGGCAAGGGCGGCTTCGGCGGATGAGGCGGATCGAGCTGGAACCGCGCCTGAACTGGCGCGAGAGCATCAACCGTTCCGGCCTCATCTACTCCACCTCGCACAAGCCGGGCGTGGGTCCGGTGGAGTACTGGAACGACGGCGCGGCGTACGTCTTCACGCTGCCTGAGGTCGAGGAGCTGGAGCGCCAGAGCGAGGAACTGCACCAGATGTGCCTCGAGGCGGCCCGCTACATGGCCACGGGCGAGCTCGGCACGCTGGGCCTGAGCGAGGAGGGCTTCGAGCTGGCCCGCCGCTCGCTGGATGAAAACGCGCCGGACGTCTACGCGCGCTTCGACCTCGCCTACGCCGGCGACGGCTCCCCGGCCAAGATGCTCGAGTACAACGGGGACACCCCCACGGGCCTCATCGAGGCCGCGATCACGCAGTGGGATTGGTTCCAGGATCGCATCAACATGGGTGAGTTGAGCCCCGCGTGGGATCAGTGGAACGGCATCTACGACGCGCTGATCGAGCGCTGGGGTGTGCTGCTGCAGCGCTCCTTCCAGCAGGGCACGGGCGGGCGGCTCTTCTACGGCTACTCCGCCGACGACCCCTCCGGCGAGGACTGGAGCACCGTGGCTGTCATGGCCGAGATGGCGCAGAAGGCCGGCTGGCGCACCACGAGCATCGAGATGGCGCAGATCGGCTGGAACTTCGACCGCCACGAGTTCGTCGGCATGCCGGAGAACCCCATGCACTCCACCGATCTGCTCGGCGGCGGCCCGGCGCGCGACGGCTCGGTGCAGCCCACCATCCGCAACATCTTCAAGCTCTACCCGTGGGAAGACATCATGTCCGGGGAGAACGGCGACCACTTCGGGAAGCTGCTCCTGGACTACCCCGGCGTCATCCCGAACTGGTTCGAGCCGCCGTGGAAGATGTTCCTCTCCAACAAGCTGCTGCTCGTGGCACTGTGGCGCCTCTTCCCGGGCCACCCGAACCTGCTGCCCGCCTACGTGGGCTCGCCCGAAGGCATGAGGGACTTCGTCATCAAGCCCGTGTTCGGGCGCGAGGGCGACGGCATCAAGATCGTGCGCGACGGCGTCGAGACCGCCAACGGCGCCGAGTACCGGCGCCCGGGGCGCGGCGGCGAGCGGGTGTTCCAGCAGTACCACGAGCTGCCGAACTTCCCCGGCCTGGCCGGCCCCAACCACCCGGTGCTGGGGTCCTGGATCGTGAACCAGGAGTCCTTCGGCGTGGGCATCCGCGAGTCGGACGGGCCCATCACGGACTACTACTGCCGCTTCGCGCCCAACCTCATCGAACCGTAGGTCACGGCCCGCCCGGCCGGCCCCGCGCCGTCGGGCACCCGCCGGCAAGCAACCGGCCCCGCCCACCCGGGGCCAACGAGCCGGCCCCCGCCCACCCTGCGCGGGTGGACGGGGGCCGGGCGGCGTTCCGAGGGGAAACCGAGGCTCCGCGCTGATGCGCGGAAGGATCAGCGCTTGCGGGCCTTGGGGTCCAAGGACTCGCGCAGCGACTCACCCAAGAGGGTGAAGCCGAGCGCCGTGATGGCGATGCAGAGGCCGGGCAGGAACGCGAGCTGCGGCGCCGAGGACAGGAAGTTCTGCGCCACCGTGAGCATGCGGCCCCACTCGGCCGTCTGCGGCACGCCGCCGCCGAGGCCCAGGAAGGAGAGCGCCGCTGCGTCGATGACGGCCGTGGCCAGCGCCAGGGTGGCCTGGACGATGACCGGGCCCGTGGCGTTGGGCAGCAGGTGGCTCATGGTGATCTTGGAGCGCGAGAGCCCCAAGGTCTGCGCGGCCAGCACGTAGTCGGCGCCGCGCTGCTGCAGCATCGAGGAACGCAGCAGGCGAGCAAACACGGGGATCTGCGCCGCACCGATGGCGATCATGATCGCAAACGGCGTCTGCCCCGCGATGGCCGCGATGGACACCGCCATGAGCAGGTTCGGCACGGAGAGCAGGATGTCCACGACGCGCATGATGACCGTGTCGACCCAGCCGCCAAAGCCGCCGGCCAGGGCGCCGAGGAGCATGCCGCCCAGCAGACCGATGCACGTGGAAATCACGCCCACCAGGAGCGAGGAGCGGGCGCCCCAGATCAGCTTGGACAGGACGTCGCCGCCGAAGTTGTCCAGGCCCAGCGGGTAGCCGGGGGTGCCGATGCCGGGGATGTCCGTGGGGGTCACCAGCTTGCGGCCGGGCGTGGCCTCGCCGCCGTAGGGGGCGATCCACGGGGCCAGCAGCGCCACGATGATGAAGAGGGCGATGATGATCGCGCCCACGATAGCCATGGGGCTGCGACGCATGCGCTGGAAGGCCTCGCCCCACAGCGACGTGCCGCGGTCCGCGTGGCGGGTGTCGCCCTTGTCCGCCGGGGCGGGCTGCTCGGCCTGCTCCGGCTCGATGACGGGCGGGCCCGTGAGGACCACCGCGTCGATGGCGCGGTCGGCGGCCGGGGGCAGCTGCTCGGGAAGCTGGTTCGGATCCGGAATGTTCGCGCTCACTTCACACGCACCCTCGGGTCGATGACGCCGTAGAGGAGATCCACGACCAGGTTGATCACCGCGTAGATGAGCGCGATGAAGATGATGTAGGCCTGCAGCACCGGGTAGTCGGCGTTGGAGATGGCCTGGGCGATGCCGTAGCCGATGCCCTGGAACGCGAAGACCGTCTCCGTCAGCACGGCGCCGGCAAAGAGCAGGCCGAGCTGCAGGCCCACCGTGGTGGCGACCGGGAGCATCGCGTTGCGCAGGATGAAACGCTTGCGCAGGATCTTGTTGGTCATGCCCTTGGCCTTGGCGGTGCGCACGTAGTCGGCTCCCTGCACCTCGAGCACCGCGGCGCGCGTGATGCGGGTGATGATGGCCAGCGGGATGGAACCGAGGGCGATGCCCGGCAGGATGAGGTGCTTGAAGGCGTCCCACGCGGCGTCGAATTCGCCCGTGATGAGACCGTCGAACACGTAGAAGTTCGTGTAGTGCGTGGCGTCCAGGCGAATGTCCTGGCGCCCGTCGGTGGGCAGCCAGCCCAGCTCCACGGCAAAGATCCACTTGAGGATGAAGGCCAGGAAGAAGACGGGGATCACCACGCCGAGCAGGGAGAGGATCACCGAGGTGTTGTCCTGCCACTTGCCGTAGTGGCGAGCGGCCCAGTAGCCCAGCGGGATGCCGATCAGCACGGCGAAGAGGATGGCGAAGAACGCGAGCTCCGCGGTGGCCGGGAACTGATCTGCGAACTGCTGGAGCACGGGACGCTGGCTCTGCGTCGAGTTGCCGAAGTCGCCGACCATCACCTTGGAGATGTACGTGAAGTACTGCTCCCAGACGGGGCGGTCGAAGCCGTAGGCCTTGTTGATGGCCTCGATGGCCTCTGGCGTGGCCTTCTCGCCCAGCATGGCGGTGGCGGGGCCACCGGGGAGGGCGCGCACCCACATGAAGAGCAGGAGCGAGAGGCCGACCAGGGTGATGACGAGCAGCCCCAGTCGTTTGGCGATGAATCTCAGCACGATGACCCTTTACTGAGTCAGAGGAACGAGGCGGGGTGCCCGCGCCCAGAAAGCACGGGCACCCCGAACACGTTGTCCTGGTGTTACTTGGACAGCTTGATCATGTTGTAGACCTCGTCCTGCACCGGCGAGGCCGGGTAGGAGGTCACGCGCGGGTTGAACGCCAGCGTCGGGACCGGGTGGGCCAGCGGCACGGCCGGGACCAGCTCGGAGATCTGCTTGTTGATCTCCTCGTACTTCTTGGTCTGGGCGGCCTCGTCGCTCATCTGGCGGGCATCCTCGAGGTTCTTGAACAGCGCGTCGTCCTTGAAGCCGAATTCGGGCTTCTCACCGTTGAAGAAGACACCAACGAAGTTGTCGGGGTCGTTGTAGTCGCCGGTCCAGCCGAGCAGGTGCAGGCCGTGCTTGTCGTTGCCCTGGACGTACGAGGTGTACTCGGTCCACTTCATGGGCTTGGGCTCCACCTTGATGCCCACCTCGGCCAGCTGCTGGGAGATGTTGGTGAAGGTGTCGGCCGGGGTCGGCATGTACGGGCGGGAGACGTCCGTGGGGTAGTAGAAGGTGGTCGTGAACCCGTCGGGGTAGCCGGCCTCCTTCAGCAGCTCCTTGGCCTTCTCCTGGTTGTACTCGTACTTCTCGACGTTCTCGGTGTAGCCGCGGACGGAGGACGGGATGAACTCGATCGCAGACTTGGTGCCCTCGGGCATCACCTGCTTGATCATCTGCTCCTTGTCGATGGCATAGGAGATCGCCTGGCGCACGCGGACGTCGGAGAGCTCCTTCTCGGCGGAGTTGATGCCGAGGTAGAGGACGTTGAACGCATCGCGGCTGATCAGGGTCTTGCCGCTGTCCTTGAGGGACTTGAGGTCGGCGGGGCCAACGAGGTCGTAACCGTCGACGTTGCCGGCCTCGAGGGCCTGCTTGCGGAACGGGGCCTCGGAGATGACGCGGAAGATGATCTTCTGCACCTGGCCCTGCTCCCCCCAGTAGTCCTTGTTGGCCTCGAGGGTGATGTGGTCGCCGTTCTTCCACTCAACGAAGGAGAACGGGCCGGTGCCCACGGGGTGGCCCAGGGCGTACTCGGAGAGCTTCGGGGCGTCGGCGGAGCCGGCGGTCTCGTCGGCCTTGTACTTCTCCATGGCCGTCGGCGACTGCATCGCGAAGGCGGGGAGGGACAGGGCGGAGATGAAGCCAACCCACGGGCGGGTCAGGGTGACGGTCGCCGTGGTGGCGTCGTCGGCCGAGCAGGACTTGTAGACGGCCTTGTCGGTGTCCTTGTCCGCGTAGCCCTGGAAGAGCGACTTGTAGTAGTAGCCGACGCCCTCGGACTGCTGGATGCCCTTGAAGTTGTACCAGCGGTCGAAGTTCTTGCAGACGGCCTCGGCGTTGAACTCGGTGCCGTCCTGGAACTTCACGCCGGACTTGAGGGTGAACTTGTAGCTCGTGCCCTCACCGCCCAACTCCCACTTCTCGGCGAGCAGCGGGGCCGGATCGGCCGTGCCGGGCTTGGTGCCCACGAGACCCTCGAAGATCTGGCGGGAAACGCGGAAGGACTCGCCGTCGGAGGCGAAGGCCGGGTCGAGCGACTTGGGGTCGGACGACGAGGCGAAGGTGAAGGTCGAGTCGACGGCGGCGGTGCCGCCTCCCGACGAACCGGTGCTACCCGCGCTGTTGCTGGCCCCGCCCTCGTCGCGCTGCGAGGCGCAACCGGTCAGGAGCAGGGCGGACACGGCCACAGTGGCGGCGGCAGCCTTCAGGCCACGACGCGTGCCGAAGCTGGTCATGTTTCCTCCAGGGTTGTGTGCGTGTGGAGCCCGCGCACAGGAAATTGTGAGCGACGCCACAGAATGACGTGAGGCAGAGCCTACCGCACGGTCAGTTACCACTGGATGTCGAAACGGCGACAAATCCCGTCGGATGCATCATGCGAGAACGCCCGGCGCTCGAAATCCCTTGTTTTGGCTGGATTCGGCGAGTTTTTTCGCAGTTCGGAAGCCCCGCACGACGGCGCGGGGAGGGCGGCCGCTGACCCCTCACCTCGCGCGGGCGCGGGCGGCAAGGCACGACGGCGCGCTGGCGGCCGGGCGCGCCGCGGCGCCACCCAGCGTGGTTGGCGGAACGAGCGCGGTTGGCGTGGCGAGCGGGGTCGGCCGAGCCGGGCGGGGCCTAGCCCCAGCCGGCCAGGCGCAGGAGCGCCGCGGCGACGGCCCCGGAGAGCACCACCACGAGGAACGGCGCGCGCAGCAGCAGCGCCACGGCCGCCGCGGCGAGGGCACCGAGCCGGGCGTCCAGCACCACGGAGGAGCCGGAGACGAAGGCGTTGGTGACCGTGAGCGAGGCGAGCAGACCGATCGTCAGGCACCCGGCCACGCGCAGGGCACGTCCGGACTCGAGCCAGCGCCGCGGGACGAGGTAGCCGGCCACCTTGGTCGCGTAGGCCACGGCCGCCGCGATGAGGATCCACCACCAGAGGCTCATGCCTGACCCCGCTTCCACACGCGCGGCGTCCGGCCATTGCCCGGCTCGAGCACCCAAAGGCCCCACGCCGCGGCGACCACGGCCGCCACGAGGAGGGGTAGCCCGGCCGGGAGGACAGGAGCGGCCAGCGCCGTCACGAGGCCGGCCACGACGGCGAGCGCCCAGGGCTCGCGGCCCTTGAGCCGGGGCCAGAGGAGTCCGAGGAAGGCCGCCACGGCCGCGCCGTCGAGCCCCCAGGCCTTGGGATCCCCCATGGCCTGACCGGCCAAGGCGCCCACCGTGGTGAAGAGGTTCCAGAGCAACCAGATGCCGACGCCGGTGAGCCAGAACGCGCGCCGGCGTTCGCGCGGGTCGTCCTGCGAGAGCGCCAGTGCCGTCGATTCGTCAATCGTGACGTGGGCGGCCAGAGGGGTTCGCCCGGGCCGGACCAGCGCGTTGATTTGCATGCCGTAGACGGCATTTCTTACCCCGAGCAGGGCGCTCGCGCCGAAGGCCGCCGGACCGCCCCCGCCGCCCGCGAGGACGCCGATGAAGGCAAATTGCGAGCCGCCCGTGAACATGAGCGCCGAGAGCGCCACGACCTGCCACAGGTTCAGCCCCGCTGCCACGCCGAGCGCGCCGAAGGAGATGCCGTAGAGGCCGGTCGCCACGGAGAGGCCCAGGCTCTGGGAAACAACGGGGCTGCGGCGACTCACCCCTCCAGCATCCCGGGAAGCAGCCGCGCACCCAAGTCTTGTGTCGGCGCCTCGACGCGGGGCCCTAAGCGTTGGCGGCGGCGAGCTGCTCGCGCAGGCGGGCCGGCACGTTGCTCGTGAGCTCCTGCACGCCGAGGCCGATCAGATACTGCGCGTCCTCGAGGCTGTCCACCGTCCAAATCCGGGCCGTGGCGCGGGAGAACCAGAAGCGAGCCACCTCTTCCAGCTCGCGGACGAGGTCGACGCCCGGGCCGGCCAGGCCGGCGTCCCCGCGCAGCAGGCGCTGCGCAGCACCGGCGAAGAGTCGCTCGGGCTCGCTGCGGGGACGGAAGTCGGGGTGCTGGATCGCGAAGGCCTCGCGCATCCAGTCCGCGTCCACCTCCTCGATGAGCTGGCACACCCCCTCGCGCGGGACGCGCTCGAGCAGGCGATCCACCGCGTTCGGCTCGAAGCTCATGAAGGAGACCGTGAGGTTCCCCCGGCGCCGCGTGGCGGGGTCGAAGCCGAGCCCCTCGAGCGTGGCGAGCACGGCGGCCTCGAGCCGCGGGTCGTCGCCGTCCTGGTGTTTGGTTTCGATCGCGAGTTCCAGGTCGCGGCCGGCCCGCGCGGCAATCTCGACGAGCTCGGCGAGCGTGCAGAACTGCTCCTGGACGGTGCCGAAGGCCGCGGGCAGCTCGGCGCCCTTCCAGGAGCTGTAGTCGAAGGAGCGCAGCTGCTCCAGGCTCAGCTCGCGCACGGAGCCGGAGCCGTTGCTCGTGCGCCCGAGGGTGGCGTCGTGATGGCACACCACCACACCGTCCGCGCTCAGGTGCACGTCCGTTTCGATGCCGTCGGCACCGTCCAGGAGGGCCTGTTCAAAGGCGGCCCTGGTGTTTTCGGCGTAGCTGGCGGAGGAGCCCCGGTGGGCGAAGATGCGCGGCATGGGCCCCACGGTAGTCCCGCCGCCCCAACGGAGGGTGAACGTCGGGGCACCAGGGCGTGCCACACGGCGGCGCGGCGTGCACCCACCCGGCCGCGCGTCGTCGTGCACGGAGCCGCGCTGCGGCAGGATGGGGCTATGAGCACCCTTCCAGCCCTCGGCGGCGGCAGCGCCGCCGATCAGGAACGCCGCGCCGCGCTGCGGCGCATGAAGGCCATCGCGACGGGCCTGCTGATCGTCCTGGCGATCGTCTTTGTCATCGCGTTTGCGCTGCAGGAGCGCTACCCGTGGCTCGCCTACGTGCGCGCAGCGGCCGAGGGCGGCATGGTCGGTGCCCTCGCCGACTGGTTCGCCGTCACGGCGCTCTTCCGGCGCCCGCTCGGCCTGCCGATCCCCCACACGGCGCTCATTCCGCGCAAGAAGGACCAGATCGGCGAGAGCCTCGGCGACTTTGTCGAGGAGAACTTCCTCTCCGACGAGGTGCTCGTTTCCAAACTGGCTTCGCTGCAGGTCGCGGCCAAGGCCGGCGCGTGGCTCGCGGTGCCGACCAACGCAAGCTTCGCGGCCGGCGAGGGCGCCGTGCTGCTGCGCGGCGTGCTCGATGTGGTCTCTGACGAGGACGTGCAGCGCGTGGCCGAGCAGCTCGTGCGCAAACACATGCTCGAGCCGGAATGGTCGGGCACCCTGGGCCTGTTGCTGCAGCGGCTCGTCGAGGACGGTCATCACCGCGGCGCCGTGGACGTGCTCGCCGACCGCGCGCTGGCCTGGGCCAACGAGCACCCCGAGCGCATCACGGAGATCGTCTCCGACCGTTCGCCGTCCTGGCTTCCCTCCGCCGTGCAGCGGCTCATCGGCGAGCGGTTGCACCGCGAGCTCACGGGCTTCCTCGGCGCCGTGCGCGCCGATCCGCAGCACGCGGCGCGGCGCTCCCTGGACGAGTGGCTCGCCGGCCTGGCGCAGGACATGCAGAGCAAGCCGGAGACGATCGAGGCCGTGGAACGCGTCAAGCGCTCCTTCATCGAGGACCCGCGCCTGCGCCAGGTGGCCCTCGATTCCTGGAACCGGCTCAAGGACTCGCTCAGCGAGGCAGCGGAGGACCCCGCCTCGGAGCTGCGCATCGCCTTCGAGTCGGGCCTGCGCGACCTCGGCACGCGCCTGGCCTCGGGCGACCCGCTCGCGGACAAGGTGGACGGCTGGCTGCGCGACGCCGCCGGCTACGTCGTGAAGAACTACCGCCACCGCGCCACCGAGCTCATCACCGACACCGTGGCGAGCTGGAACGGCCAGGAGGCCTCCGAGCGGATCGAGCTCATGGTGGGCCGCGATCTGCAGTTCATCCGGCTCAACGGCACGGTGGTGGGCTCGCTCGCCGGTCTGGCGATCTTCGCGATCGCCCACGCCGTGCTGGGGGGCTAACTCCGGCAAGAGCACGACGGGACCGGCCCACGCCACGTGGGCTGGCGCCGTTGCGCGTGGTGAGGCTTAGGAGGCGCGGCGGCCGCGCTCCTCCTCGATGGCGCGCTCAACGTCGCCGGCGGCCTCGCGTTCGGCGGCCACGAGGGCCTTGAGCTGCGCGGCGTCGGTCGGTGCGGCCGCCACGGCCGCGCCCAGCTCGCGCGCGTCAAGCGTCTCGAGCGAGGAGAAGGCCTGGCGCGTGGAGGTCACCACGCGGCGCCCCAGCACGCGCGAGGAGACGCCGCCCACCGCGGCGCCGATGCCGAAGGGCAGAGCGCGCCCCACGGCGCCGGCCGCCTGCGATGCCGCGAAGTGGCGCAGGAAGCGCGACTGGATCTCCTGGCCCACCATGGACCAGGTCCCGCCCTTGCCGCCGAGCGTGGAGACGGCGGCGCCCCACGGACCCTTGGAACCGCTCGCGAACTGTTCGGAGACGCCCGCGAGCAGCCCGGCCGCCTCGTCGCCGAGGATGACCGCCATGACGAGGGTCTTGGCCTGCTCCGGATCCTTGACGGCCACGCCGTGCAGCTCGGCCACGGTCTGGGCGTAGAGCGCGCTTGCCTCGAGGAAGGCCACCGTGACGCCGGCGGAGACGCCGAGCGAGGCGACCGTTCCGAGCCCGGGCACCACGGCCGTGGCGCCGCCCGCCGCGCCGGTCCCGGTGACGGTGCGCAGGTAGTCGCGCTCGGCGATGGCGATGAGCTGGGCGGCCGTGGCCTGCGGGCGCTTGGCCTTGAGCCGCTTCACGTAGGCCAGCACGAGCGGGCGCTGCACGCCGAGCACGCGCAGCATCGCTGCCTGCACGCCCTTGGCCGGGCGGCCGTCCTCGCCGCTCACCTGGCGGCCCAGGGCCACCTTGGTCTCCTGCGGCAACACACCGCCGCTGCGCTTCTTCTTCTTGCTCATGGTGTGCCAAGCGTAGGACACGCTCCTGGGCGTCCGCCCCGTCGGGGCTCACCCGCCCGCCAGTTCAGCCGAGGGCACAGCCTGGCACCACCCGTCCCGGCGCGCGGCGCGGCTCAAGCCGCGAGGTAGTGGCGCAGGAAGGTCCCCACATCGCGGATCTCGTCCACGCCGATGCCGTGACCCATCCCGGGGTAGGTGCGGGCCGTCAGCGCCGTATGCTCCTCGAGCCACGCCCCGGCGCTCTCCTGGGCGTCGGGGTTGATGACAAACTCCCCCGGGTCCCGGCCCCAGAAAAAGGGAATCCGCGGGGCGCCGTCGTTCCCGAGGTCAAGCAAGGGCTGCTCCACCACGAAGCCGGAGAGCCCCACGGCGCACCGGTAGGCGTGAGGGCGCAGGCGCAGCAGGGTCGTGGCCATGGCCATGCCCTGGGAGTGCCCGAGGACGGACACGGAGCGGAAGCTCGGGGCCAGCCGGTCCTGCAGGGCGAGCACCGAGCTCGCCGCCTCGATGACACGCGAGAGGTCGGGGCGCAGCCCCCAATCCAGGAGGAACCATCCGTATTGGTCGTCGTCCATCTCGAACGGCCCGCGCACGGCCACGCCGGTGGCGGTCAGGGGAAGCACGTCGAAGAGCGGGGTGACGGCGCCGGTGTCGGAGCCGTAGCCGTGCAGCATCAGGACGAGGTCGGTCCCCGCCGCCTCCGCGAGCGGGCGCGAGGTGACGAGGTCCTCTGGTTCCACGGGCTCAGACGGAGACGCGCAGCCAGACGAGGCGGTGCTTGCTTCCCGCCCGGTCGATGGCGTCCACGGAGCCGGAGGAGGACGCGTCGAGTGAGGTGCTGGGCAGGACGTAGTCGGCGCGCGAGCCGACGCCCTCGGCGTCCACGCGGCTGGACTCGGCACCGGCCTGCAGGCGGGCCATGGCGGTTCCCCACCACGTGCTGCCGAGCTCGGAGAGGCTCGCGGTGGTCGGATCGTTCAGCACCGTGCCGTCCAGCAGCCCACCCTTGGCGGTGCCGGCGGCCTCCTGGCCCAGCGCTCCGGCCACGATGGCGCGGGAGCCGGCGGGCAGGGCCCCCTCGCGGCCCTTGTCGTCAGCGATGGAGGAGAGGGAGGCCGAGCCGGAGACGTACTCGCGCAGGAAGCGCAGCTGGTCGGCGCGGCGCAGGGCGTCCGCGGGCGAGGTGCCGCTGGTGGTGGCCGTGGCCACGATGTGCACGGTCTGGCCTCCGACGCGGAGGGGAAGGTCCCAGACGCTCGTGGACTGCAGCGGAATGCTGTCGCCCGCCACGGAACCCAGGCCGGACGCACCCAGCTGGTTGCCCGGCAGGTCCTTCCAGAGCATCGACGTGAAGGTGCGCACATTGGCGGTGTCGATGGGGCGCGTGGAGAACACGAGCAACGAGCGCTGCCCGGCAAAGTCGCCGTCCCCGTAGGCGTCCCCGGGGCCACCGACCACGTTGTCGCCATCCAGGTCGGTGCCGGAGGGCTGGCCCACATTGGTCTGAGCCGCGTAGCTGTAGTCGTAGCGGATGCCGGAGCGCTCGCCACGGTCCACCGCGAAGTAGTCGTCCCGCAGGCTCGCGACGACGTCGCCGTCCGCGTCAACGTCCACGCCGGTCACCACGAGGACATCCGGGCGTTCGCGCTGCACCGCCTCGGAGAGTGCGATCGCCTGCGCATCGTCGTGGGCGGCCAGGTCCGCGGCGAGGTCACCCTCGCCGCTGCGGCTCAGGTCTGCCTCCACGGTGGCCACGGTGAGGGACGTCGAGGCGCCCCCGTCACGGGCGGTGTCCGCGACGGAATCGAGCGGCCCGGCCGCAGTGGGCGAGGCCCACGCTGCGACGGGGGTGCCAAGCATCGCCACAGCGGCGAGGGCGGCAACAGCCGCGGCACGGACTCGATTCATAAACTCCACAGTAGGGATTTGGCAGGCGCCCGCAAGACACTCCACCCGACGACTGTGAATCATGTCACACCGTGAGGGAAAGCGCTTTCGTGAGCGAGGCCAACAAACTCCGCGCGAACAATGCGAAGTGCTCCTTTATATCGTTTTGATAGACAAAATACGCTCGGAAAACTCCACAGTAGACCGATACCCAACCGAGACCCCTCCGTGACCTTTTGAGGGCACCCCGGCGCCCCGCCGTCGGGCATTGAATAATGTCAAATCCGCGGGAATCCGGGCCCTAACCGAGGCCCTCAGGCGTGCAGTTCACCCTCCGCCTCGCGCTCCCCCGGCGGTTCCAGCTGGAAGGTCGCATGGTCGAAGCAGACCTCGAAGTGCTCCGAGGCGCACGTGCGCAGGCGCTCGAGGATCTCGATGGCCCCGCCGTCCGTGAAGGCCGCCTCCTCCACCACCACATGCGCCGTGAGCACGGCCGTGGTCGAAGACAGCCGCGAGACGTGCAGATCGTGCACGGCCAGCACGCGTGGGACCTCCTCGAGGTGCTCGCGCAGTTCGCCGGCCTCGATGCCCTCGGGTGCCGCCTCCATGAGGACGCGGATGGCCTGGCGCAGGATCCGCAGCGAGCGCGGCAGGATGAGCGCCGCGATGATGAGGCCGGCCACGGTGTCCACCCAGGGCCACCCGAGCGTCAGCAGCACCACGGCGGAGGCGATGACGGCCACGGAACCCAGCGCGTCGTTGAGCACCTCGAGGAAGGCGGCCTTCATGTTGAGGTTGTCGTGCTGGCCGCCGCGCAGCACGAGCATCGACGCGAGATTCGCCGCGAGGCCGACCACGCCAAAGAACAGGAGCGCGCCGCCGGGGATCTCCGCGGGTTCACCGAGGCGCCGGACGCCCTCGATGAGCGCGAAGACGCCCACGCCGAGCAGGATCGCCGCCTGCGTCACGGCCGAGATGATCTCGGCGCGCTCAAAGCCCCACGTGTACCGGCCGGTCGCGGGGCGCCGAACCAGATGCCCCGCCGTGAGCGCCAACCCGAGCCCCAGGACATCGGTGAGCATGTGGGCCGCATCGACGAGGAGCGCGAGCGAGCCGGTGAGAATCGCTCCGACCACCTCGACCACTAGGATGCCGGCGGTTAGCGCAAAGGCGATGAGCAGTCGGCGGCGGTTCAGTCCCGCCGCCGCGTGCGCATGATCGTGATCGTGCCCCACCTGAAGGGCCCCCGTCCTGCCTGGCCGCCGCACGGGCGGGCGGTCCTCGCGAGCGCGGCACCGCATCTATTTGCGTATTTACGCAAATAGTAGTGTGCCGGGCGCTGGCCCACAATGCACGACGGCGTGTGGGCGCCTCCTGCTCAGGCCTCGCGCGGCTCCTCGTGCCCCAGCGGCACGGCGTCGGTCGCGTGGGCGGCCTGATGCAGGGCGTCCACCACGAGCCGGGCCGCGTGCGGATTCGCGAGGCGGTAGTAGACGCGATTCCCCTCCTGGCGCGTGGCCACGAGGTGGGCCAGGCGCAGCTTGGCCAGGTGCTGGGAGACGGCCGCGGTGGACTTGTTGACGCGCTCGGCGAGCGCGCCGACGGGCACCTCACCCTCCCGCAGCGCCAAGATGAGGCGCACGCGGGTCGCGTCGGCGAGCATCGAGAAGACCTCGGCCGCGACCTCCACGTACTCGCTCTCGACGCTGAGTTCCGGGACAGATTCAGGCTGCATGGGTGCCATTCTTCCCGCAGATCCCCGCCGCGCAATTCCCGCGCCACATCCCTGTTGGCGCCGCGTACCGCCCGATAGGCTCCGGCTCAAGTGAGTTCATCGGAAAGGACGAGCGTGCCCAACGCCACCCCCCAGCCCTTCTCCGGCTACCTCGAGGCGCTGCGCGCGGCCGGCCTGGACCGCCGCCCCGTGGCCATCCTCGACTTGGACGCCGTCGCCGCCAACGTGGCCGATCTCGCCCGCCGCGCGGCCGGCAAGCCCCTGCGCCTGGCCTCCAAGTCGCTGCGCTCGCGCGCCGTCCTGGAACGGGTCCTCGCCGATCCGGCGTTCGCCGGGCTGCTGTGCTTCACGCTCGCCGAGGCGCTCTGGCTCGCCGAGCACGGCCTCGACGACCTCGTGATCGGCTACCCCACGGCCGACGCCGAGGGCCTGCGGGAGCTCGCTGGCAACGAGCGGGCCCGCGCCGCCATCACGCTCATGATCGACTCCGTGGAGCATCTGGACTACATCGACGCCCAGGTCCCGGGGCACCCCGAGCTGCGCGTCGCCCTGGAGCTGGACGCCTCCTACCGCCTGGGCCCCGGCCTCATGGTCGGCGCCGCCCGCTCCCCCCAGCATTCGGCGGCCGAGCTCGCGAGCCTCGCGAGCGCCGTCGTGCGTCGTCCGGGCTTCGCCTTGGTGGGCCTCATGGCCTACGAGGGCCAGATCGCCGGCGTCGGCAACGCCGGGCGCTCCGTGCGCGCCGCGGCGGTGCGCGCCATGCAGGCCGCCTCGGCGCGCGAGCTGGCGACCCGCCGGGCCGAGGCCGTCGCGGCCGTCCGCCTCGTGGCCGATCTCGAGTTCGTCAACGGCGGCGGCACGGGGTCCATCGAATCCACGGCTGCCGAGGACGCCGTCACGGAGATCGCGGCGGGCTCCGGCGTCTACGGGCCCGGCCTCTTCGACCACTACACGCACTTCCACCCGCGGCACGCCCTGCACTTCGGGCTCGACGTGGTGCGCCGCCCCGCCCCCGACACCGCCACGGTGCTCGGCGGCGGCTGGGTGGCCTCTGGCGCGCCGGGCCCCGACCGCCTGCCCACCGTGGCCTGGCCCGAGCGCGTGCGCTTCCGCGGCACGGAGGGCGCCGGCGAGGTCCAGACCCCGCTGGTCGGCGAGGGTGCGGCGGGACTCCGGGTGGGCGACGTCGTGTGGTTCAGGCACGCGAAGGCCGGCGAGCTCTGCGAGCGAGTCAACGAACTGGCGCTGTTCGAGGGCGGGGCCATCGTGGGCACCGTCCCCACGTACCGAGGAGAAGGGAAGGCCTTCCTGTGAGCACGCAGCTCGTCGATCGCCTGGGCCGCTGGAGCAATTGGGGCCGCAGCGCGAGCTCCACCCCGTCCGCCGTGGCGCTGCCCGGCAGCGAGGACGAGCTCTGCTCCCTCCTCGCCGCCGCCCACCCCGAGGGGCGCCGCGTCAAGGTCGTGGGAGGCAGCCACTCCTTCACCGACATCGCCGCGACCGACGGGACGCTCATCAGCCTCGACAAGCTGCAGGGCCTCACGCGAGTTGACCCCACCACGGGGTGGGTCTCGATGCGCGGCGGCACGCGCGTGTGGACCATCTCCGACGCCCTGGAACCGTACGGCCTGGCCCTGCCGAACATGGGCGACATCGACCGCCAGTCCATCGCCGGCGCGCTCTCCACCGGCACCCATGGGACGGGGCTGGGGCTAACCGGATACTCCGGGATCGTCCGCGGGCTGCGGCTCGCGCTGGCCGACGGCAGCGTGGTCACGGCAAGCGCCGAGGAGAACCCCCAGCTCTTCCAGGCGGCGCGCGTGGGCCTGGGCGCCATCGGCGTGATCCTCGAGGTCACGCTCGCCTGCGTCCCGTCCTTTGTGGTGCGCGCCGACGAGCACCCGGTGGAACTCGCCGAGATGCTGCCGTCCTTCGTGGACCTGTGCCGCCACGAGGACCACGTGGAGTTCTACTGGTTCCAGCACGCCACGCAGGTGGCCGCCAAGGTCAACACCCGCCTGCCCGCGGACGCCGAGCGCGCCCCGCTCACGCGCCGACAGATCCTGCTGGACGACGAGCTGCTCAGCAACGGCGGCCACCGCGCGCTGTGCGAGCTGGGGCGGCTCGTCCCCGGCACGGTTCCGGCGCTCAACCGCTTCGCCACCAAGGCGCTCGCCTCCCGCGTCTACACGGACCGCTCGGATCGCATCTTCGTGTCGCCGCGGCGCACCCGCTTCCGCGAGATGGAGTACGCCGTGCCGCTCGAGGACTTCGAGGCGGTCTTCACCGAGGTCATGGCGGCGGTGAACGGCTTCGGCGCCGGGATCACCTTCCCGCTCGAGGTGCGCGCTGCCGCCGCCGACGACACCTGGCTCGGCACCGCCTCGGGCCGCGAGAGCGCCTACATCGCGCTGCACCGCTTCGTGAAGGAGGACCACGTTCCGTACTTCGCCGCCGTAGAGCCCATCCTGAAGGCCGCCGCCGGGCGCCCGCATTGGGGCAAGCTGCACACGCGCACGGCCGAGGAGCTGCGGACCGTCTACCCGCGCTTCGACGACTTCCTCGCGGTGCGGGACGCGGTGGATCCGGGTGGGGTCTTCGCCAACGCGTACCTGGATCGCGTGCTGGGCCAGGCGCCCGGCCGCGCCTGAGCCCCACCCCGCGGCCCCGGCCACGCGCCGTCGGGCACGCGCTGTCGGGCACGCGCCGGCGGGCACTGCGCCGGCGGAGATCAAGAAATCGACGGGAGATCGCCTCTGAGGCGATCTCCCGTCGATTCTTTGATCCCGGAACGCACGACGGCGCGCGCCGCCTGGGGCGGGCACCTCGCCACCCCTTGACAGTCCCCACGCTTCGGTGGTTCATTAGTCGAGTAATGAACCACCGAAGCTAGGACCGGGCATGTTCGACGAGTCGCGGCCGATCTTCTTCCAGATCGCCGAACAAGTGGAGGAGCAGGTGCTGGACGGCACGCTGCCCGAGGGCGCCCGCGCCCCCTCCAGCAACGAGCTCGCGTCATTCCACCGGATCAACCCGGCCACCGCCGCCAAGGGACTGAACCTCCTGGTGGACGCCGGCATCCTGCACAAGCAGCGAGGAATCGGCATGTTCGTCTCCGCCGGAGCGCAGGAGCAGCTGCGCCACCGCCGTCGCGAGGACTTCGCGGCCACCTACTTGACCCCCGTGCTGGCCGAGGCCGCACGCCTGGGCATCACGCGCGAGCAGCTCGCGCAGATGCTCCTGAGCACCCAGGAGGAAGCATGAGCACCACCGCCCCGGCCCTCGAACTGCGCTCCCTGAGCAAGCACTACCGCAAGCGCGGCGGCGCGGTGGCCGCCCTGGAGAACGTCAGCACCACGCTCGAACCCGAGCGCATCTACGGCCTGCTCGGTCGCAACGGTGCCGGCAAGTCGACCCTCATGGCGCTCGCCACCGCGCAGGCCTTCCCCACCTCCGGTGAGGCGCTCGTGTTCGGCCACGCGGCCTACGAACACCGCCCCACGCTGGCGAAGATCTGCTTCGTCAAGGAGTCCCAGAAGTACCCGGACGACTTCGAGGTGCGCCACGCGCTGCACTCGGCCTCGCTCGCGTTCCCCCACTGGGACGAGGACTTCGCGCGGAGCCTCACCCAAGAACTGCGCCTGCCCACCGACCGGCGCATCAAGAAGCTCTCGCGCGGCCAGCTCTCGGCCGTCGGCATCATCATCGGCCTCGCCTCGCGCGCCGAGCTGACCTTCTTCGACGAGCCGTACCTGGGACTCGACGCCGTGGCGCGGCAGGTCTTCTACGACCGCCTCCTGGAGGACTTCGCGGAACACCCTCGCACCATCGTGCTCTCGAGCCACCTCATCGACGAGGTCGCCGACGTGCTCGAACACGTGCTGCTTCTGGAGGACGGCGAGCTGGTGCTCGACGCCCCGGCCGACGAGGTCCGCGGCGGCGTCACCACGCTGCACGGCTCCACGGCGGCCGTCCTCGAGGCGGCGGGCGCCCTCCCCGTCCTGGCCCGCAAGGACCTGGGCCCCGTCACCCAGCTGACCGTGCGCGGGCGCTTCGAGGGTGCCGCCCTGGCGGCCGCCGAGGCTCAGGGCATCGGCATCGAGCCCGCCACCTTGCAGCAGACCATCGTTTTCCTGACCCGCGCCGGCGAGCGCGCCGAACTCTGACAGGAGGCTGTCATGACATCCTCACCCATCCTCGTCTCGGCCCGCGTGCAGGCCACCAACCGCAACACCTTCGTGTGGGTCCCGCTCCTCGTGCTCGGCGGCTCCACGGCCCTCACCCTCGCCATCTGGTGGGTCGTGAAGACCGCGAGTGCTGAGGCCCAGCTGTTTTCCGGCTCGGTCCAGGCGCCCTTCTGGTACCTCCTCGTGGTCGGCGCGCAAACCGTGGCACTGACCTTCCCCTTCACCCAGGCCCTCTCGCTGTCCCGCCGCGACTTCTGGCTCGGCGCCATGCTGAACTTCAGCGTCTTTTCGCTCCTGTTCGGCACGCTGCTGTGGCTGCTCGGCCTGGTCGAGCGCGCGACGGGCGGCTGGTGGATGAACGGCAGGATGTTCGCGTTTCCCCTCAAGTTGGAGGGCGGAGTGAACATCCCCGAGGCCGGTAGCCCCTGGTACCTCCTGCTCTACGCGCTGATGGCCATGATGGCGCTCTCCGTCGGCTTTGCCTTCGGCACCGTCTACAAGCGCTTCGGCCCCGCCGGCCTGACCCTCGCGATCACCGGCACCGTCGGCGCCCTCATCGCCCTGCTGTACCTGAGCATTCAAGGCGATTGGTGGCCCACCCTGCAGGCCTGGTTCCCCCTGGACCGCTTCCCCGGCAACGTCGCCATCATCACCGCGCTGATCGCCGCGCTCGGCATCCTCGTCTCCTGGGCGCTCATCCGCAAGGTGCCGGCCTAACGGCCGGAACCACCCACCCACCCACCCGACGCCGCCCGCTCACCGTGAGCGGGCGGCGTCGGGCCGTTGTGTGCCTCCCTTCGACTCCACTCATCACGATGTGACAACGTCCCCGCGGCAACGGTTCAAAGCGACGCCGCCCGGGACTACGGTGGCCAGGGTCAGGGGCGCAGAAGCCCAGTCGATGCCAAGGAGCCGCGCAGTCATGCGTCCACGTCAGCCCCGCACCATGTTGACCTCGTTGAGCCTCGCGGCCGCGCTCGCGCTCGGCGCGCTGGCCGGGTGCACGGACTCGGGTCCGTCCACCGGCGCGGCCTCGTCCGGCCCCGTGCCGTCGTTAAGCGCCGGGGCGAGCCCCTCCGCCTCGGGCGGCGTCAGCGCCTCCCCGAGCGGCGACGCGAGCTCCAGCTCGGAGCCGGGCTCGAGCCCCTCGGCGAGCGCCACGCCCGCCCCGGCCACCGACTTCAAGCCCACCGTCCCGGCGGGGGCCACCACCGTGTGGCCCGACAATTCGATGGTCCCGCACCTCTTTTTCCACTCTCTTGTGGTGGACCCCAAGACCGCGTTCGGGCTCAAGAACCGCGGCAAGGCCGCCGGCTACCTCGACTACATGGTCACGGTGGACGAGTTCAACAAGGTCCTGCAGCAGGTCTACGACAACGGCTACGTGCTCGTCTCGCCGCACCAGCTCGGCAAGGTGGACGCCAAGGGCGTCATGCACCCCACGCCGCTGAAGGTACCCAAGGGCAAGAAACCGCTCGTCTTCTCGATCGACGACGTCTCCTACTACGAGTACATGGAGGGTGAGGGCTTCCCCACCAAGCTCGTCGTGGCGCCGGACGGCAGCGTGCAGAACGAGTACGTGGCCCCCGGCAGCACCGAGAAGAAGATCGGCGCCTACGACGTCATGCCGCTCGTCGACGCCTTCGTGAAGGAGCACCCCGACTTCGCGCCGTTTGGACACAAGGGTGTCATCGCGCTCACGGGCTACAACGGCGTGCTTGGCTACCGCTCCTCGCCCAGCATGTACGGGCCCGGCGGGGACGCCGATCACAAGAACCCGAACCTGCAGACGGACATCGCCGAGGCCACCAAGGTCGCTAACGCGTTGAAGGCCTCCGGCTGGGAGTTCGCATCCCACTCCTGGGGGCACATCAACTTCACGAAGTCCTCGCTGGGCCGCATCAAGACAGACACCGCGCGCTGGAAGAAGGACGTCGAGCCCATCACGGGGCCCACGGATCTGCTGATCTACCCCTTCGGCGCGGACATCTCCGGGCTGCCCAAGTACGCGGGCCCCAAGTACGACTTCCTCAAGGGCGCCGGCTACAACTTCTACTTCAACGTGGACGGCTCCACCCCGCAGTGGGGGCAATGGGGCAAGGGCTACCTGCGCGAGGCCCGCATCAACGTGGACGGCATCTCCCTCAAGGCGGCGCTCGAGGGCCGCAAGGTGCTCTCGCACTTCTTCGACCCCAAGTCCGTGCTGGATCCGCTGCGCCCGCGCAGCATCTCCGGCACCACCTCCTGACGCCGCGCCGCCCCGCCCCACGCCAGCCCCCTCACACGCCCCCATACCCGCCCGACGGCGCGTGGCCCGCTTGAGCGAGCCACGCGCCGTCGGGCAAGTCCGGCCTCCCCTCCCGCACTTTTCGTTCAATCCCGCACGGATTGACCGGGATTCAACGAAAAGTGCGGGATCCGGGGGGCCGGGCGGGACGGGGCGGCGGCCCCGGATCACGAAGCGGTTGCAAGGGGCCGCCAGGCGGCGTGCCAGGTGGACTTTCGGGGTCGGGGTTTGTGATGGTGGAAGACATGCCCCTTCTCTCGCGTCGCTCCCCCGCGCCCGCGATCCTGGCCACCCTGTCTGTCCTTGGCCTGCTGGTGGGCCACGGCTTCGCGTCCGTGAGCGTGGCCCGCGCGGCGGAGAACGCCGCTGTCGGCGCTGCCGACGGCACAGCCACTGCGGCCTCCGTGGCCCCGTCAATCGGCGAGCGCGCCTCGGTGAAGAACGGCACCGTTCCCTCCCCCTCCGCTCTGCCGACCACGGGTCACTTCCTCGGTCACCCGCGACTGCCCGGCACCAGGACGCCGGCGCGGCGCCGCGCCGAGGCGAAGAAGAAGCCCGCCCACACGAGCGGGCCCCTGGTGCAGAAGGGCATCGACTGCGCCAAGGAGAAGTGCGTGGCTCTGACGTTCGACGACGGCCCGGGCCCCGGCACGCCGCGGATCCTCGAGGCGCTGGAGAAGGCCGGCGCCAAGGCCACCTTCTTCGTGGTGGGCAAGCAGGCCAAGGCGCACCCCGAGATCGTCAAGGCCACCGCCGAAGCCGGCATGGAGATCGGCAATCACACGTGGGATCACCCGCAGCTCTCGCGCACGCGCGCCGCCGACGTGAACGAGCAGATCGGACGCACCCAGCGGGCGGTCGAGAAGGCCTCCGGCGTGACGCCGCTGTACCTGCGCCCGCCCTACGGCGACGTCAGCAAGAAGCAGCGCAAGAGCCTGGGCATGCCGCTCGCATTTTGGGACGTGGACACCGAGGACTGGAAGACCCGCAGCACGCGCGCCACCGTGGCCTCGGCCGGGGCGGCCCGGCCGGGCGACATCGTGCTCATGCACGACATCCACTCCTCCACCGTCGACGCCGTGCCTGCCATCATCAAGAAGCTGCAGAAGCGCGGCTTCCACCTCGTGACGCTCTCCACCCTCGTGGGCGGGCACCCGAAGGAGCACGTGGGCTACGGGAAGGGCCTCGCGCCCGGCGTGCGGCGGTAAGCAGCGACGCGGGCCGGAGGGCGGCGCCCCGCCTCCCCCTTCTTGGCTTACTCGGCGCGCTCGACGAGCCGCCGGGCCATGGCCAGGGCCTCGCGGCGCGTGGCCTGGGGGAGGTAAGCCCTGGCGACAGCCAGCCCGATGGAGGGCAGCTGCAAAGGATCGGCGTACGACATCGCCATGCGACGGTGGACGGGCCGGAACTTCTTCTTGAACCTCAGCAACGAGTGGAAGCCGTAGAGCGGCTCGAGGGCTCCCGACACCCGTCCCAGCACGGCGTTCATGACGCTTCCCTGCTCCTGCGGTTCGGAGGTGGCCAGCGGGGCGCCCGACAGGCTGAGCTCCGTCCCACCGTCCTCGCGCACCCGCAGGGCGACGGAGGCGATGAGAAACTCCATGACCCCGTTCGGCCCGTCCGGCACGCGGCGCATGACGTCGAGGGTGTAGCCGCGCAGCTCGCCCTCCCGGTAAGTGGGCAGCCAGCTCGTCACGCCAACAATGCGGTCCTGGGCGTCGAGCGCCAAAGCCAGCCGCACGTCGTCGTCCTGCATTTCCTTCAGGCCGCCGAGCGTGAAGCCCATCTCCGGCAGGGCCTTGGCCGCCACCCACTCCTCGCTCAGCGCGCGCAGCGCGAGGTTTTCGCGCGGGGTCAGTTCGGAGAAGGTGCACCACTTCATGCGCAGGCCCTCGCGCTGGGCGCGCGTGTACGGCTGGCGCACCTTTTCGCCCGCCTTGCCGGCCATGCTCCACGTCTCCAGGTCGAGCACCGCCTCCTCGGCGACGGTCATGTCGGAAAAGCCGAGCTCGCGAAGCGCCGCAGCGGTGTCCTCGTGGACGCTGTAGAAGACCGGGGTCATGCCGTGCTCGTTGGCGTAGTGGATGAAGCCGCTCAGGGTGGACTGGCGATCCTCGGCGGAGCACGCCGGGTCAGAGATGGCCAGGGCCACGCCGGAGACGAGCCGATAGGCCACGGCGGCCGCGCCGCCCGGGGCAAACCAATAGGACACGCCCTCCCATGTGCCGATCCACCCCAGGCTCCCGGCATCGCGGTCACGCAGGAGTTTCACGTAGGCGCCGCGGTCGTGGGCGCCGGCCACGGCCACCCGCCGGTAGAGCCACAGCACGCCGCAGATCACGACGATCCAGAAGATGACGTCCACCCAGCCCCACGGCACCAAGGCGGCGCCGCGGTGCGGGAAGGCGGGCGCGCCCGTGTCATACAGCAGGCTCTGGGGAAGGAAGCGACCCAGCGCCTCGTCGAGCACCTCCGAGCCGCTCATCCGCTCGTTCCAGTCGGCGCGCAGCAGGAACTCGGCCAGCAGGTACCCGCCAGCGAGCACCACGAGGACCACCGCGAGGTCCACGGCCAGGCGCACGGCTTCGCGCCGCGGGGCGCGAACGGCAAAGGATCGGCGCCCGGAGAGCAACACCAGCACGACGGCGATGGGGAGCCCGATGGCCGAGGCTCCCCAGAGCACGGCCTCCAGCACATGGTCAACGCCAGCGCCGCCCACCACGACGGAGCCGGTGGACGCCGCGACGATGGCCGCGGCCGCCAGGAGCGCGGAGGTTCCCAGCCCCATGAACCATCCGGCCCGGCGGCCGGATCGCAGGCCGACGGCGGCAACGACGAGCAGCGCGAGCGGAACGGCAGCCAGCAACGCGGGCCCTGCGCCGTGCGTGATGACAGCGACGGTCTCGTTGTCGCAGATCCTGAGATCCTGGACGGCGCAACGCGCCACGAGCCGGCGGTCGACGTCGGCAAAGAGCTCGGCCGCATGGGCGATAGGCCCGCGACCGCCGCCGCTGAGCAGGCCGGCCAGCGGGCCGAGCCCCACGAGCGCGACAAATCCAGAGACGAGACGGCGGTGTTCCTCGAGGGAGGAGTTCACCCGCACGAGCGGCTTCGCGACGCCGTACCAGCGCCAACTGAGGGCCAGGCCCAGGCCGAAGGAGACGAGCCGCACCCACGAGGCCGGATCGGAGGAGTACAGCGCAAACAGCGCGACCATGACGGCGATGAGGACCACGACGCGCCGCCGCCAGAGCGTTCCGAGGCCGCCGCTCGCGGCCGTCACGGCTACGACCATGCCGACCGTAGGCGAGGCGATCCACTCGCCCTCTGCCGGACTCAAGCCGGGCCAGCGGGCGATTCCTGCCTCCGCGAAAACACCAGTCGTGACCGCGAGGGCGCCGCCGATGAGCACCGCGCCGACCGTGCGCAGCGTGCCGAGCGCGCGTTCGGCCCAGACCAGCGCGCTCAGGCTCAGGAGGACGGCGACCACGACCCCCAGGAGCGAGGCCGATCCCACGAGCGAGGACAAGGGCGTCCACCACTGCATGCGGCTCAGCGTTGCATCGGCGCTCGCGGCCCACCCGTTCTCCGGCTCCAGGCCCGTGAGGATCGCAGCCACAACGATCGCCGCCGCAAAAAGCAGTGAAAAGGGCGCCGAGGCCGCGAGCCGGAGCGCCCTGGCGGCGACGGCGCCCAGGCGGGCATCGTGCCGGGGCCGCGCGCGCACGGGCGGCGAAGGTGGCGAAGCGGGCGCCGGGCCGGCTTCCTGCGAAGAGGACACGGGGATACTGTGCCGCTTCTGCGGCCGCACGGTCGCATCGGAGACCGGAATCGGCGCAGGGTCACAGCCTTCGCCCATGTATCTTCCAGAGAACGACGGTGCGCGGCCGGGTGAGTGCTTCGTTCACCCGGGCGCGGCGTGGGTGACCCGAGGGGCGCGGCACGGCACGGCACGGCGCGGCTCAACCGAGCCGCAGGGTCGTGAGGCAGGTCGGATCGTTGGGACCCGTTCCCGTCGTCACGGAGCCGCTCTTGCCCGCCGCCTCGACGGAGACGGTCACGGCGCGGTCCGTGGGCAGCCAGAACCCGGCAAAGCCATTCGAGGCGGTGCGGCGCATCCCACTGGCCAGCACCTCCCCCGACGAGGTGTCGGTGATCGTGAAGCGCGCCTCGGTGCTTGCGAGTTCGCCCTTGCATCCCACCGGGGCGTGGAAGGTGCACTCGTGGGTGGTGGTGATGAACGGCGCGACCGAAAGGTAGAAACGATCGAGCGGCAGGCTCGCCTCCGCGCCGTCCGCGCCGGAGAGCCGCACGGCACCAGCCGTGACCGAGGCGGAGAGGCCGTCCGGGCGCTCGTTCACCGGGATCGCCTCGAGGGCCTCCACCACCGTCTCGGCGGGCGCGGAACCCAGCTCGCCCAGGCCAGCCGCAGTAAGGATTGTGACGGCGTTTCCCGAGCCCGCCTGGGCCTCGGCGCCGCCGGGCACCCGGACCCCACCCGCCGTCGCGCTCTGGGCGGAAGAACCATCCCCGGCCTCTCCGGGGGCCGTGCAGGAGCTCAGCGCCAGGAGGGCGGCGAGCGCGGGAGCGGAGATGAGCAGGTACGGGCGGCGCGAAGTCGTCATACCCCCTGAGGGTATTAGCCGAGCCTGGGTGCCCGCTGGGCGGGTCAGTCCTCTACCCAGTAGGAAGGGTTTTCGCACCACGCGGAGACGTAGTCCCCCTCGCCGGGGAACCAGCGATGCCAGGCCTGGCAGCGCACAGAAACCGGTCTCGATGCACCGAACGGGAGCTCACCCAGTTCCTCGTTCAGTTCAAAATCGGAGATGCCGTGAAGCACGACCTCTTCACCGCCCGCCAACCGCAAGCGCACCCACGACTGTTTCCCGCTTGAGACCTTGAGTACCGCCGCTTCACCCTCGTAGGCCCACGTTCGGCCCGTCACCGCGTCCGAAGGGGCAAGCCTCACCGCAGCCCATCCGGCATACGCCGCCGGGAATGCGCACACCAGGGCGAAGAAGCCCGCCATCTTCACGATCCGACGACGCCGCCGCTCGGCCAAGGGAATCTCCCGGCGTCCACCAGCGCCGGGAACCGGCGGGCGAAGCGCGCCGGCCAGCGCCATCACGCCCAACACCAAGAGGCCAAGCAACGCCACGGCACCGACCGCGAGGCATCCGTCGGCGAGCGCCTGCCAGGGCCCATACGGATGATCCGCGCTCATGCCGTCCGGAAACGCCGCCGGAAACGTCATCATCACCACCCTCGAGAGCCACCGAAGTCGGCGAGTGCCGCCCCGGATGCGACAAAGGCCCCCGCCGCGGATGCGGCGAAGACCTTCGTCAAGCAGTGGGCCCAGCGGGGGTCGAACCCGCGACCAGCGGATTAAAAGTCCGATGCTCTACCAGCTGAGCTATAGGCCCGTAGCCGGCGCGGACGCCAACTACCGCGTCGATTCTTCCATACCGCGCGGCCCCGAGGCGCCGCGGCCTGCCGCCCGCCGGCCAGCCCAGCAACCCGTCGCTCCCAGCCGGGCTTGATTCAATGGAGACAGACCCGCCGTCCCCAAGGAGCACCCACCGCCATGCCGGCCCCCGCCACCCGCGTCCTCGCCCCGCTCGCCTGCGCAGCGAGCCTCGCGCTTGCCCTGACCGCCTGCACCGGCAACCCCAAGATCATGGTGGGCAGCACCACCTTCGCCACCTCGGCCGAGCTCGCGGCGGCGATGGACAAGGCGGGGATGGCGTGCAACGACGTGAAGCTCGTGCAGCAGACGGACAAGGTCAGCATGAGCACCTGCCAGAACCCCGACTTCACGTCGCTGAACATCGTGGTCTTCCACGACCCTGCCGCGCTGGCCCAGCTCGTGAACCAGGCGGCGGCGCGCGACGGCAAGGACGTCACCGCGACCACCACCATCTACGGCAACAACTGGGCCACGATCGGCTCGGCCAAGGACGCGGACACGGTGAAGAGCGCCGCCGAGAAGCTCGGCGCCACGCTCGCCACGGCGGCGTAACCGATGCCGGGGCTCACCCACTGGCTCCTCTTCACCGCGGGCCTCGCGGCGCTCGTGGCGGCCGGCGTCCTCATCCTGCGCTCGCAGCGCGTGGGCCTCGGCGCCCTGCCGTGGATCGCGGTGCTACGCGCCGCCGTGCAGCTCGCGGTCGTGGCCCTACTCATGCGCGGCGTGCTCGAGTGGTGGTGGGCCCTCGCGGCCTTCCTGCTCCTCATGCTGGTCACGGCCGGCTTCACGGGCGCTGGCCGCGCCTCCGGGCTCCCGCGCGGCCGGGCCGCTGCCCTGCTCGGCATCAGCGCCGGGGCGGTGATCTCGGTCGGCGCGATCGTTGGCCTGGGGCTCGTTGAACGCAGCTCGCAGGAGCTCGTGGCGATCGCGGGCATCCTCATCGGCAACGCCATGACCGCCTCGACGCTCTCCCTGCGCCGGCTCGCCTCGCTGCTGCGCGACCGCCACGGCGAGGTCGAGGCCTGGCTCGCCCTCGGCGCCACGCCCACGCAATCCACGGCCGAGCTGCGCCGCGAGGCCATCCGCGAGTCCCTCATCCCCAACCTCGACCAGACCAGGTCGACGGGCCTCGTGACCCTGCCGGGCGCGTTTGTCGGCGCGCTCTTCGGCGGCGCCTCGCCCCTCGAGGCCGCGGCCTTCCAACTCGTGGTGCTCGTCGGCATCTTCCTGGGCCAGTCCGTGACAGCAAGCCTGGCCACATGGTGGGCGGCCGGGTCGCCGCTCCTTCCAGCGCCCGACGGCGCGTCCGGCGCCTAAGCGGGACGGCACCCAAGGGTGCCCTTCCGCCCTGAGGCGACGCCCCGCCGTCGTGCCGTGGCGCTCACGGCCGCGTCGTCGAACGGTGGCCCCGCCGCGCCGTCGTGCTCTTTCCTTCGCCTTCGCCTTTGCCTTGCCCTCCCCCGCTTCCCCCCTTTGTCCGCGTACTGACCAGTCGGTCCGCGAGCGGCACCCGAATCCCCGGGTTTTCGGACCACACCGGTGTGCCCTTGGAGAAATACCTGCTCGCCCGGGGCCGCACCCAGGCGCGGGCGGTACCCTCGGTGGCGATGTCTTCAGGAACCCGGCGCCAGTACCACCGCCCCACCCTCTTCACCTCCGACATGATCGATCGCTACGAGGGCGGAGCCGATCCCGCGCGCCTCTCGGAGGCGGCGCACGTGACGGCCGGGGCGCTCGTGAACCGCGGCCGCGCCAACGAGGATCCGGTGGTGCTGGAGAAGCTCATCCGCCTCGCCGACGCCGAGGGGCTCGAGGAGGTCGCCGAGCTGTGGTCGGCCTCGCCCGCGCAGACCCTGCCCGGCACCCTGTGGCGGCTGTACGCGCTGCGCCGGACCGTGCTGCAGGACCCCGAGCGGCTCGCCGCGTACTTCCGCGACGGCCGCGCCCAAGCTCCCGTGCACCAGGCGATCGCCGGCGTCGCTGAACCGCCAGGGCCCCAGGAGCTCGTCGACATGACCACCGCGATCCTGGCCGGCGCCTTCACGGGCGACTATGACGTCGCGTTGCACCGGGCAGCCGCGTTCTGCCGCGTCGTGGCGCTCGGGGAGACCGCGCACGCCGACGCCGCCGATCTGGCCGACCCGCAGCGCGGCTCCGCGCTCACGCGCGCCGCCCACCGCCTGGGCGGCACGGCCGACGATCTGGACGCCGCGGCCGCGCTCTGGCGCGACGGCGACCTCAGCTAGGTCCGCTCAAACGCGGGCGCCCCGGGGGGCGACTACGCGGACAGCGCACCAGATTGACGCGCCCGCTCGGCGAGCAGCACACTGGTGGGGCGACGTCGGGCTGCGGCAGCCCCGGGCTCCACATTTCGCCGCCTAGAGCGGCCTTCCGCCGAGAGGCGCTCCTGGTCCGGCGTCGCTTCAACTTCCCTCCCGCGGGCTTCCTCAAGCCCCGAAAAGACGCGCCAAAATCCCGGTTCACCCGGTATCGGTACACTGGCCACGCATCCCCACCGCGCATGTCGGAAAGGTCGTCGTGAGCCTGCGTTTTTTCCCCAGTGAGACCCGGAGCCTGAGCCTCCTGACCTCCCTGGCCGATGTGTTGCGTGAGGCCCTCGCGACCGCGTCCGAGCTCTTCTCCGCCGAGGAGGCCGGCGCCGGCGCCCTGCGCGAGCGGCTCGAGGCCCTCGAACTGAAGTCAACGGATCTGCACTACGCGCTCCTGACCCACCTGCGCACCTCGTTTGTGAACCCGCTGCCGCGCGAGGATCTCTACACCTTCTCCAAGCACCTGGCCCGCGCCATCGGCTTCGTCGCCTCCGCCGGTTCCAGCCTGCCGCACGCCGCCGACCGCCGCAGGGACCGGGTCACCGAGCTCCTGGAGATCCTGGGCCGCCAGGCCGACCTCAGCCGCAAGGCCCTCGCTGGCCTGGGCCGGCTCGAGGAGCTCGAGGACCTCTGGCTCGACCTCCTGCGCCTCTCCTCCCGCGCCCGCCGCACGCAGCGCGCCTGGCAGCTGGATCAGGCCGGCGAGACCAAGGTCTCCACGGTCGTGACGCAGCAGGTGCTCGCGCGCGACCTCCAGGGCGCCTCGGACGCCCTCCTCGGCTTCACCGACCACCTGGGGCACGTGCTCGTGAAGGAATCCTGAGCCGGTGGAATCCCTCCTGCTCGTGATCACGCTGGCCGTGCTGGCCGGCGTGACCTTCCTCAACGGCTTCCTCGACGCCTCCAACGCGGTCTCCTCCGCCGTGCGCACGCGGGCCCTCACGCCCCGACTCGCGATCATCATCGTCTCGCTCTTCACGGCGACGGGCACCTTCCTGGCAACGAGCCTCGGCTCCACCCTAGCCGATCGTTTCCAGTCCTCCGTCCCGCACGGCCCGGCCGGGCTCGTCACGGTCCTGTGCGGCCTGCTCGCCGCGGGCACCTGGGGCCTGTTCACGTGGTGGAAGGGGCAGCCGTCATCTTCCACGCACGCCATGCTCGCCGGCCTCGCCGGCGCCGGGCTCGCCGCCGCGGCGGTGGGCTTGGAACACCCGGCCGACGCCGCCGCCCTCCTCTTGCGCCAGGTCCTCCTGCCGCTTGTCGTCACCTCGCTTCTGGCACCAGTGCTCGCGTACGCGCTGGTGATCCCGATCGTCTGGTGCCTGCGGCACACTCCCCCGCGCAAGATCAACGAGGCCGGGCGCTCAGCGCAGGCCATCGGCGCCGCGGCCGTGGCGCTCGCCCACGGCGTGCAGGACGGCCAGCGCGCCGTAGCCATGACGGTGGTGACGGTCTCCGCGGCCGGGCTGGCCGTGCCAGACGGCTCGATGATCTGGCTCGAGGTGTGCGCGGCCCTGCTCCTGGGCGGCGGCGTGCTCGGCGGCGGCTGGCGCATCACCCACACGCTCTCCACGCGGCTCGTGACGCTCGACCCCCTGCGCGCCGGCGCGGCCAACGCCGTGTCCGCGACGCTGCTCTTCGTTGGCGCCTTTGCACTCAAGCTGCCGATCTCCTCGACACAGGCCGTGACGGCCGCCCTCGTCGGCGCCGGCATCAACCAGCGGCACAGCACCGTCAACTGGGCCACGGCCCGGCGGATCCTGGGTTTCTGGCTCGCGACACCGCTCGCGTGCGCGCTCCTCGCGGGCACGCTCATGCTGGCCGCCTCGCCGCTCCTGCGCTGATCTCTCCCCCGTCCGCGTACTGACCAGTCGGTCCGGTCACGGTACTGCCTGCCACGGGTTTTCGGACCGTGTCGCGAGGCAAGGGGGGCCCGAGCATTTGCTCGGCGCTTGGTCCGATTTCGTGCTTCCCGGGGTGCCGTTCGCGGACCTACTGGTCAGTACGCGGACACGAGAGCACGCGGGAGGTGTCACCCAGCCCGGCCACGCGCCGTCGGGCGCCGTCGGGCGCCGAGAAGCGCACGGCGCCCTCCTGAGCGCACGGAAACGGCGGCGAGGCTAGTGCCTCGCCGCCGTTGATCCCCCTCAGAATCCCCCGGCTCGCTCTCCGGGGCCCCGCCCTGCTCGCGCCGCACGGACGCGCCACAGGGAAGTGTGTGTCAGCCGATCACCCGAAGCGGCCGGAGACGTAGTCCTCGGTCGCCTGTTCCACCGGGTTGTTGAAGATGGTGGAGGTCTCGGCGTACTCGATGAGCTTGCCGGGCTTGCCGGTGCCGGCGATGTTGAAGAACGCGGTCTTGTCGGACACACGCGCGGCCTGCTGCATGTTGTGCGTGACGATGACGACCGTGTACTCGTTCTTGAGCTCGTTGATCAGGTCCTCCACGGCCAGCGTGGAGATCGGGTCGAGCGCGGAGCAAGGCTCGTCCATGAGGATCACGGAGGGCTCCACCGCGATGGTGCGGGCGATGCACAGGCGCTGCTGCTGGCCGCCGGAGAGGCCGGAACCGGGCTTGTCCAGGCGGTCCTTGACCTCGTTCCAGAGGTTGGCGCCGCGCAGGGACTTCTCCACGATGGAGTCCGCATCCGACTTGGAGAGGCGCTTGCCGTTGAGCTTGAAGCCGGCGAGGACGTTCTCCTTGATGGACATCGTGGGGAACGGGTTAGGGCGCTGGAACACCATCCCGACCTGGCTGCGGACCGTCACCGGGTCCACGCCGGGGCCGTAGATGTCGTCGCCATCCAGGAGGACCTTGCCCTTCACGTGGGCGCCGGGGAGGACCTCGTGCATGCGGTTGAGCGTGCGCAGGAAGGTCGTCTTACCGCAGCCGGACGGGCCAATGAAGGCCGTCACAGAGCGGGGCTCGATGTTGATGTTCACGCCCTCCACGGCGAGGAACTTGCCGTAGTAAACGTTGAGGTCATTGGCGTCGATGCGCTTGGCCATGAGGTGTCTTCTTTCGTGAAAAGTGAGGGGGATCAGCGACCGGCGGTCTTGGGAGCGAGCCACTTCGCGACGGCGCGGGCCAGCAGGTTCAGGAGCATCACCAGGATGATCAGGACCAGGGCACCGCCCCACGCGCGGATCATGGAGGGCTCCGGCGCCTGTGGCGCGGTGGGCGTGGTCAGCTGGTAGTAGATGTAGACCGGGAGGGCCATCATCCAATCCTTGACCAGGTTCCAGTTGGTGGCCACCGTGAAGCCGGCGGTCACGAGGATCGGGGCGGTCTCGCCGACCACGCGGGCGATGGCGAGGGTGACGCCCGAGGCGATGCCGGAGATGGCCGTGGGCAGGACCACCTTGAGGGTGGTGCGCCACTTGCGCACGCCCAGGGCCGCGGAGGCCTCGCGCAGCTCGTTCGGGACCACGCGGAGCATCTCCTCCGTGGAGCGGACCACGATCGGGATCATGATCACCGAGAGCGCGATGGCCGCGGAGAGGCCGATGGTCTGCGCGCCGGGCTGCGCCCCGAAGAGCTTGAACACCGCGAGCATGAAGCCAGCCGCGAAGAGGCCGGCCACGATGGACGGGATGCCCGTCATGACGTCGACGAAGAAGCGGATGACCTTCGAGAACACGTTGTCGTTGCTGTATTCGACGAGGTAGATCGAGGCGAGCAGGCCGATCGGGACCGAGATGATCGTGGCGGCCGCCGTGATGAGCAGCGTTCCCACGAGCGCGTGGGCGATGCCGCCCAGGATCGGGCCGGTGCCAGCCTCGGCGGCGCGGTCGTACTTGCCCGTGATGCCCTGCATGTCGGAGGCGAAGAAGCCGGGCTGCGTGATGCCCTGCCAGCCGTTGGCGATGACGGTCCACATCACCGAGATGAGCGGCACCAGCGCGATGAGGAAGGCGCCGATGATGAGGTTGCGCCACAGGCCGTCGGTGGCCTTGCGGCGGTTCTCCTTGACGAGGGTCACCACGTACATGCCCACCACGTAGGCGATGGCACCGATGATGACCCAGCCGGCCACGTTGAAGCCGATGAGCGCCATGATCGCGGCGGAGAGCACGAGGGCTCCCGCACCGACGGCGTACGGCGTCCACTTGGGCAGCTGGCCCGCGGTCAGGCGGGAGCGTCCGTGCCTGCGCTCGGGACCGGCCGGGGCGTCCCCGGAGGCGGTGGCGGCGATCGGCTGGGACACGGAATCCTCCAGGGGTGTCTTCTGCGTGGTCATCAGTTGGCCCCCGAGAATTCCTTGTGGCGGTTCACGATCCAGCGGGCGGCCAGGTTCACGACGAGCGTGATGACAAACAGGGCCAGGCCGGCGGCGATGAGTTCGTTGTAGCGCAGGCCGGAGGCCTCGGGGAAGTTCGCCGCGATCTCGGCGGGGATGGTGTTGTTGCCCTCGGAGAGCAGGTTCCAGCCCAGGGCACCGGAGGAGAGGACGAGGGCCACGGCCATCGTCTCGCCGAGTGCGCGGCCCAGGCCGAGCATGATCGCGGAGATCACGCCGGGGCGGGCGAAGGGAAGCACCGCCATCTTGATCATTTCCCAGCGCGTGGCGCCGAGGGCCAGGGCGGCCTCCTCGTGCAGCTTGGGCGTCTGGACGAAGATCTCGCGGGAGAGCGCCGTGATGATCGGTAGGACCATGACGGCCAGCACGATCGAGGCGGTGAGGATGGTGCGACCCGTGGCCGAGGGATCACCGAAGAGCGGGATCCACCCGAGGTAGGTGTGCAGCCAGTCGTAGATCGGGACGAGCAGCGGCGCCAGGAAGAGCATGCCCCACGCGCCGTAGACGACGGAGGGGATGGCGGCGAGCAGATCGATCACGTAACCCACGGGCTTGGCCAGCTTGCGCGGAGCCACGTGGGAGATGAAGAGGGCGACGCCGATGGCAACCGGCGTGGCGAAGAGCAGCGCGAGGCCGGCGGCCAGCAGCGTGCCGAGCACGAGCGGCCAGACGTAGCTGAAGAAGGACTCGCCTGTCAGTTCGGCCGGGCTGGCCACGAGGGCCGGGTAGGCGTTGACGACCAGGAAGAGCGTCACGAACAGCAGGACAACCAGGATGAGGGCGCCTGCCGCGAACGTCAGACCGGAGAAGAACTTGTCTCCGGCACGACCCTTCTCGCCCGCGGTCAGCGGCGAGGGTGCGGTAACGGTGGTCACGCGGACTCCTGAGGCTTAGTGGGGGGGACGGATCGGTGAGGGGGATCCAACGCGTCCGGCCCGAGACCGGGGACGGGCGGCGCTCGCCGCACCCTCCCCGGTGCTCAGGCTCGGATCACTTGGCGACCGTGATGGTCGCGATGGCCTTGGCGGCCTCGTCGGAGATGGACGCGGCGAGCGGCGCCGAGCCGACCTCGTCCTGCGCGGCGGTCTGGCCGGCCTGCGAGGACACGAAGGTGCCCCAGGCCTTAACCATGTCGACCGTGTTCTGGTCCTTGTAGGTCTGGCAGAAGATCTGGTAGCTGACCATCGTGACGGGGTAGCTGCCGGCCGGCGCGTTCGAGTAGTCGATCTCGACGGCCATGTCGTTCTTGTTCGTCGACTCGACGCGCTTGGACGCCTCGACGATCTTGGCGGCGGCCTCCTCGGTGGGGACCACGTACTCCTCGCCCACCTTGATGGAGGCGTGGCTCAGGTTGGTGGCGGCGGCCAGGTCGGCGTAGGTGATGGAGCCCTCGGTCTGGGCGGCGAGGCCGACCACACCGGAGGTCTTCGCGGCGGACTCGCCGGCGAGGTCGGACGGCCAGGCCTTGGCCGGGTCCCAGGACCAATCGGAGGCCGCAGCGGAGTGCAGGTACTCGGTGAAGTTGTCGGTGGTGCCCGACTCGTCGGCGCGGTGGATCGGGGTGATCTTGGCGTCCGGCAGGGTCACGCCCTCGTTGAGGGCGGCGATGGCCGGGTCGTTCCACTTGGTGATCTTGTTGGAGAAGATCTTGGCGACGGTGGAGGCATCCAGGTTCAGCTTGTCCACGCCGGAGAGCTTGAAGCTGACGGCGATCGGGGCGATGTACACCGGGATGTTCATGGCGCCCTCGGGGCCACAGAAGGTCTGGACCTGCTTCTGCTCGTCGGCATCCAGCGCGGCGTCGGAGCCGGCGAACTGCACCTGGCCGGCGATGAGCTTCTTCACGCCGGCGCCGGAGCCGTCCGGGGAGTACTGGACCTTGAGGCCGGACTGCACGGACTTGATTCCGTCGGCACCCTCGGCCCAGGCGGCCATGGCGGACTGCTGCGAGGAGGCGCCGGAGCCGGTCAGCGTGCCGGTGACCTGGGGGGCATCCGAGGCGCTGGCGGAGCCCGAGGCGGAGCCGGAGCCGGAGCCGGAGGTGCCCGCACCGGAGCTGGAGGTGCCGGGGTTGTTCGAGCCACCGCAGGCTGTCAGGCCAAGGGCAGCGATGGAGAGAACGGCGGCCGCCTGGCCGATACGGGTGAGCTTCACGAGCTGGTTCCTCTTTCAGAGCCGATCAAGGGGGGAGTGTCCCCGGGTCACTACCGCGCACGTTCGAGTGCCCGGGCTGGCGCGCCGTTCCCGACCCGCACCAGTGACGCTAAGCAGGCAGGGTGAATCGAGTCCCCGCCCAAGGTGAACACCAGGTGAACTGTGCGACCGACACGCCTGTGAGACCCGCCACGTCGCCCCGGGATACCGTCAAGAAACAGCGGATTAACGCCCCGGTGCGAGGATGAGGCCATGAAGCACCCGGCCTTGACTCGCACCGGACACCGGCTCAGTTCACGCTGGAGGGCGGGCCTGCGGCGAGTCCGCGTCTCGCTCCCGAAGATCGTCCTGGCCACGGTGGGCTCGGTGTTCTCCTATTGGTTCGCCGAGGAGGTGCTGGGCCACCCCGGCCCGCTCTTTGCCGCGACGAGCGCGCTCATCTCGCTGAACTTCGCCTCCACCTCCCATGTGCGCCGCACGCTGGAGGTGGCGCTTGGATGCACGCTCGGCATCGCGGTGGGCGACCTCATGCTCATGGGCCTGGGCCACGGGCTCTGGCAGGCGGCCGTGGTCGTGTTTGCCTCGCTCGTCATCTCGCGCTTCCTGGATTCCGGCGTGGTCTTCTCCATGCAGTTCGGGCTCCAGGCCCTGCTCGTCGTGCTGCTCCCGGCGCCGCCGGGCGGCCCGTTCACCCGCTCGCTGGACGCCGTGGTTGGCGGCGTCGTAGCGCTCATCCTCATCGCCCTGTGGCCGCGGGATCCACGCCGGGCCCCTGCCAAGGATCTCTCGCGCCTGTTGCGCACGGTGGCCGGGATCTTGCGGGACCTCGGCACCTCCGTGGCCGCCGACGATGCTCAGCGCGCCTGGCACACGCTCGTCGAGGCACGCGGGACGCAAGGCCTCGTTGACCTCTCGGCGCGCGAGCTCACGGAGGCCGAGGAGCTCGCGCGTCTGCTCCCCACGGCCCGCCGCCACCGCGGCGAGGTCGCGGGGCTGCGCGACCTGAGCCGGCAGGCGGACCTCGCCGTGCGCAACGTCCGCATGACGTGCCGCCGCACGGCCTCGCTCATGAGTTACGGGGCCCTGGACCCCGCCGCGCGCGCGTCGCTCTCCGAGCTCCTGGATTCGCTGGCCGACGGCGTGGCCCTCCTGGGCGCGTCGGTCGCCGAGACCTCGCCGGGCGCCAGGGACCGGCTCCGCGCCAAGGCGCGGGACACGCTCGTCAACTCCGCCGCCGCGCTGGACCCGGATCGCCTGGGTGGGGACGACCCCCAGCTCACGGGCCTGCTCATGCAGCTGCGCCCGCTCGCCGTCGACCTCTTGGAGGCCGCCGGCGTGCGTCACGAGGAGGCCGTGGCCTACCTGCCCTCGCTGCGCTCGGTCGGGGACTGACGCGGCCGCCCTCCGCGCACCGAGCGAGGTTGCCCCGGGGCGGCGGCGCCGCTCCGCGGTGCACAATGAGCGCATGAACGATCGGCTTCCAGCTGGGTGGGCCCAGGACTTCCTCGGCCCGGACTTCGCCGCGCTGTCACTTCCCCTCGGCCAGGACGCGGAGGGCGAGTTGAGCGCCACCCTGGTGCGCTACCTCGGCGAGCGCGCCTCCGGCCCGGACGCGCCGTGGGAGGGCGCCGACGTGCTCTATGTGCATGGGTGGACCGACTACTTCTTCCAGACGGAGCTCGCCCGCCGGATCGCCGGGCTCGGCGCGCGCTTCTTTGCCCTGGACCTGCGCAAGTACGGCCGCAGCCTGCGCGAGGGCCAGACCCCCGGCTACATCGAGGACCTCTCCGGCTACGACGACGAGATCGGTGCCGCCCTGCGCGCCATGCGCACGGCGCACTCGGGGCGCCGGCTCGTCCTCCTGGGACATTCGACCGGCGGGCTCACGCTGAGCCTGTGGGCGCACCGCCACCCCGGGCGCGCCGACGCGCTGGTCCTGAACGCCCCGTGGCTCGAGTTCCAGGCCTCCGGCGCCGGGCGCCACGCGCTCGCGCCCCTCGTGGAGGCCGGTGCCAGGGTGGACCCGCGCGCCACGCTGCCCAATGTCGACTTCGGTTTCTACTCCCGCGCCGTGTCCTCGCGCTTCGACGGCGAGTGGGACTACAACGAGGCCTGGCGCCCCGAGCGCGGCTTCCCCGTGCGCCCGGGCTGGCTGCGCGCGATCCTCGCCGGCCACGCCACCGTGGCCGCGCGGCTGAGCATCGACGCGCCGATCCTCACGCTGCTCTCATCCCGCTCCACCTTCTCCACGCGCTGGGCGCCGGAGATGGCCAGCTCCGATTCCGTGCTGGTGGTGGACGAGATCGCCGAGCGGGCCACGCGGCTGGGCCGCTCCGTCACGATCGAGCGGCTCGACGGCGCCCTCCACGACGTCTTCCTCTCGCCGGCCCCCGTGCGCGGGGCGGCGTACGCCGCCCTGACTCGTTGGGCGGTGGGCCACCCGCTCTAGGAGAGCGGGCGCCGTCGTGCAGTTTTCACTGCACGACGGCGCGTGGGCGCCCGCCGCGTCGTCGGGGCCCGCCGGTACTGTGTGGCCTATGGCTAGCAAGACCTCGCGCGCGCCCAAGGGACCCAGCTTCCGTTGTTCGGAATGCGGCTGGACCGCGGCCAAATGGGTGGGCCGCTGCGGCGAGTGCCAGGCCTGGGGCACGCTCGAGGAGACGGGCGTCGTCGCCTCCGCCCGGACCACCGCCGCGGCCACCGTGGCCTCCCCCGCCCTGCCCATCACCGAGGTGGACGCGACCCAGGCGGCGTACCGCTCCACGGGTGTGGGCGAGCTGGACCGCGTGCTCGGCGGCGGCCTCGTGCCCGGCGCCGTGGTGCTGCTGGCCGGCGAGCCGGGCGTCGGCAAGTCGACCCTGCTCCTCGACGTCGCGGCCCGCGCGGCACGCGAGGGGATGCGCGTCCTTTACGTCACGGGCGAGGAATCGGCGGCGCAGGTCAAGCTGCGCGCCGAGCGCATCGGCGCGCTCGCACCCACGCTTTTCCTCGCCGCCGAAAACGACCTCTCCATGGCCCTGGGTCAGGTGGACGCGACCCAGCCCGACCTGCTCATCGTCGACTCCGTGCAGACCCTCTCCTCCGCCGAGGTGGACGGCACGGCGGGCGGCGTATCGCAGGTCCGCGAGGTCGCCGCGACCCTCATCAACACCGCCAAGGCGCGCAACATCGCCACGCTGCTCGTGGGGCACGTGACCAAGGACGGTTCCGTGGCCGGGCCTCGGCTCCTCGAGCACCTCGTCGACGTGGTCTGCCAGTTCGACGGCGACCGCCACTCGCGCCTGCGCCTGCTGCGCGCCATCAAGAACCGCTACGGGCCCACGGACGAGGTGGGCTGCTTCGACCTCACGGAGGACGGGATCGAGGGCCTCGCCGACCCCTCCGGGCTGTTTGTCACGCGCACCAAGGACCCCGTCCCCGGCACGTGCGTCACGGTGACGGTGGAGGGCCGCCGCCCCCTCGTCGCCGAGGTGCAGGCGCTCCTGGACGAGGCGGCGGGCGGGCAGCCCCGCCGCGCCACCTCGGGCCTGGACGCCTCGCGCACCGCCATGGTGCTCGCCGTCCTCTCCTCGCGCGCGGGCCTGAACCTCTCGCGCCAGGACACCTACGTCGCCACCGTGGGCGGCGTGAAGCTGAGCGAGCCCGCCGTTGACCTCGCGGCGGCGCTGGCCATCGCGAGCGCTCAGCTGAACCGCCCCATCTCCACCGGCATCGTCGCGTTCGGCGAGGTGGGGCTGGCCGGCGAGGTGCGCCGCGTCCACGACATCAACCGGCGCATCACGGAGGCCGAGCGCCTCGGCTTCCGCGGCGCCGTGGTCCCCGCCTCCCCGCAGGGCCCCGGCAAGGTGCCGAACGGCTTCCGCGTCAAGGAGGTCTCCACGCTCCTGGAGGCCCTCGAGGCGGTGTTCCCGCCGGACGCGCCTGACGGAGGGCGCCGCTACGGCGCGCCCCGCCCCCAGCAGCACCCGGCCGGCGCGGGCGAGCGCGCCCCGGGCGGCGCACCGTGGCGCGAGAAAGGCTCCCCCGAGCCGCTGCCCTTCCGCACCCCGCGCAACGACTAGCTGGCGCGCCCGCTCCCGCACGTAGGATTGGGCGGGATACCACCGATGCGGGGACAGCCCGGGGGAAGAAGGCAGACCATGGCACGCACTCCTGAGGAGACGCTGCGCCAAACGCTCGCCAGGGTGGCCCCCGGCACGGACCTGCGTGACGGCCTCGAGCGCATCCTGCGCGGCCGCACCGGCGCGCTCATCGTCCTGGGCCAGGACCGCCTCGTCGAGTCCCTGTGCACGGGCGGCTTCGACATCGGCATCGAGTTCTCCCCCACGCGCCTGCGTGAGCTGGCCAAGATGGACGGTGCCATCACGCTGGACAAGGACGTGAGCGTCATCCACAAGGCGGGCGTGCAGCTCGTCCCCGATGCCTCCATCCCCACCTCGGAATCCGGCACGCGCCACCGCACCGCCGAGCGCGTCGCGGTGCAGACCGGTCACCCCGTCATCACCGTCTCCGCATCCATGCAGATCATCGCGATCTACGTGGGCGGCATCCGCCACCAGCTCGAGGGCTCGGAGTCCATCCTGGCTCGCGCCATGCAGGCCCTCGCCACGCTGGAGCGCTACCGCTCCCGTCTGGACCAGGTCACGGCGGCGCTCTCCACGCAAGAGATCGAGGACACCACCACGGTGCGCGACGTCGCGCTGGTGCTGCAGCGCCTCGAGATGGTCCGGCGCATCAGCGAGGAGATCTCGCAGTACGTCCTGGAGCTCGGCACCGACGGCCGGCTCATCGCCCTGCAGCTCGAGGAGCTCGCGGCCTCCGCTGGCCCGGGCGCCGAAGTGGTCCTGCGCGACTACTCGGCCGCGGCCCAGGAAGCCGGCCTCGCGGACGGCCCCATCGACGTGGAGGCCGCCGCGGCCGGGCTGCCGTTGCTCTCCGGCACCGAGATCGTCGACCTCGGCACGGTGGCGAGCCTGCTCGGCTTCACGGGCGGCCCGGACGCGCTGGAGAAGCACGTGCAGCCGCGCGGCTACCGGCTCCTGACCCGTCTCTCTTCGCTGCCGCGCGCCGTGGCCGAGCGCGTCGTCGACCAGTTCGGCGGGCTGCAGCAGCTCATGGCGGCGAGCATCGAGGACCTGCGCGCCGTGGAGGGCATCGGCGATCTGCGCGCCAAGAGCGTGCGCGAGGGGCTCGGTCGCTTCGCCGAGGACTCCCTGCTGGAGCGTTACCGCTGACCCTGAGTCGGCGGCCGGCTCAGCGCTCGGCGCCCAGCCGCGCGTACTCGGCGTCGATCAGCTCCGCCAGGCGCTCTCGCAGCGCCCCGGCCCGTAGCTTGCCCGTGCGCGTCACCAGCTCCGGGTCCTCGTCGATGCCGCCGCGCAACACGAGGAGCGAGCGCACGCGCTCTGGCTGGGCAACCTCGGAGCCCAGCCTTTCGCTGAGCTCGCGCAGATCCGTCGGGGCGGCGCCCAGCGGCTCCAGCGGTGCGCCGACACCCGTGCCGGCGGACCCGAGCAGCACCACTCCGAGCAGGAACGGGCGCCCCTCCCCCACGGCCATGGCGTGCTCCACCTCCGGGGCCCGCTCCATCCCGTCCTGCCACCGCGCGGGCGAGACGGTCTTTCCGTAGGCCGTGGTGATGAGGTCCTTCTTGCGCCCCGTGATCACGAGCTGGCCGTCCTCGAGGCGGCCCAGGTCCCCCGTCGCGAAGAAGCCCTCAGCATCGGTGGCGCTCTCCGCGTGCTTCGGGTCCACTCCGTAGCCGGCGCACACGCCAGGTCCCTTGACGAGGACCTCGCCGTCTGCGGCGATCCGGATGGTGGTGCCGGGGACGGGCGGCCCCACCGCGCCGGCGCGCAGCGCACCCCAGCGCTGCCCGGCGGCGGGCGCCGTGGTCTCGGTGAGCCCGTAGCCCTGGATGACGGGAAGGCCCGCGCCCTGGAAGAACAGCCCCAGCTCCGCCGGCAGGGCGGCCGCCCCGGACAGCAGCACCTGCACGCGCCCGCCGAAGAGCCGGCGCATGAGGGCGTAGATGGTCCGGTCGGCGAGCGCCGTTCCCGCTGTGGCGAGGACGCTGCCCGACGACGCGGGGCGGCTTCCAGCCCCGCTCGCCGCCTGCTCCCGCCGGGCGCGGGAGACCGCCAGGCGCTCGGCCGAGCGCATGACGGCGCCGAGCTTGGCGCGCGCGGCGAGCGTTCGCATCCGTTCCCGCACCTTGTCCAGGACGCGCGGGACCACCACGAGGAACGTCGGCTTGGCCAGCTTGAGCACCGGGAGCACGCGGGAGGGGTCGTCGAGGTGCGTGATGGCCATGCCTGCGTGCACGCACACGAGCTGCAGCCCGCGGGCCAGGATGTGCGCGAGCGGCAGCAGGATGACGGTGCTTGCCCCCTCGTGAAGGAAGCGCGCGTACTCCTGGCCTATGCTCTGGGCAACGCCCGTCAGGTTGGCGTGGGTGATGAGCACGGGGCGGGGTTCGCCCGTGGTGCCGGAGGTCATGACCACCGTGGCGGCGTCGGCCGGGGAGACGGCCTCCCAGCGCTCGCGCAGCGCCGAACGCTGCCGCTCGGTCGCGGCGGGCGCCGCTGCGAGTTCGGCGAGATCGACTCGCGGCATCCCGGCGGGAACGCCGTCCGTCAACGCCGGGTCGCCGGCCTCGGTGAGCACGGCGGCCGCGCCCACGACCTCGATGGCCTCGCGCAGCCGGGTGGCGGGGGAGCCTGGATACAGCGGCACCACCACGGCGCCGGCGTACCAGCATGCGAAGTCGGCCACGGCCCAGGCGAAGCTCGTACGGCCCATGATGAGGACGCGGTCCCCGGGCTGCACGCCGCGTTCGGCGAGCAGGCAGGCGGCGTTCTCCGCCTGGGCTGCAAACTCCTCGGTGGTGACATCGCGCAGGGAGGAGGGAGCGCCGTCGGGCCCCTCCTCGATGACGCGGAAGGCCACGTGATCCGGGGCCGCCACCCGGCGGGCCTCGAACATGCGCGCCGTGGTGCGCAGCGCCTCGTCGAGGGCGGCGGGTGGGCTGCTCAGCTCGGTCTGCTCGCTCACGCCGTGGCCTCCTTGCTTGCCGCCCAGGGGCCCTTGCGCCCCACCCACGGGAGCAGGATCGGGGTGGACTGGACGTACGCGCGGTAGGCGGGGTCGCCGCCCCACCGGGCTTCGGCGCGCTTCTCCAGGAGCGGCACGCCGCTGACCTTGGTGATCAGCAGCGTCACGAAGAGCGGAGACACGAGCAGGACCCAGGCGGCGCCGTGCAGGCTCGGCACGGCGGCCACGGCCACGCCGATCCACAGCACGATCTCACCGAGGTAGTTGGGGTGGCGCGAGCTCGCCCACAGCCCCGTGGTGATGAAGCGGCCTCGGTTCTCCTTGCGCGCCGCGAAGGCCCGCTTTTGGGCGTCGGCCGCGGCCTCGACTCCGAGACCAACCACCCAGATCAGGGCGCCGATCACGAGCCACGCGTCGATCCCGCGGCCCGAGGGATCGCTGAGCACGGCCCACGCCGTGCCGGCCGTGGCGGTGATCCACAGGCCCTGCAGTGTCCAGGTCTGCAGGAGCCGCACCGGCTGCTGCTTGATCTCGTCGAAGCGGCCGTCGCCGCCGGAGCGCAGCACACGGGTGAAGAGGAAGAGCGCCAACCGGGCCGACCACAGGACGACCATGGCGCCGACGATCCACGCGGCGGCGCCGCGGCCGGGGTTCGCGAGCAGCAGGAAGACCGTGATCGCCAGATAGCTGATGCCGCCCGTGAGGTCGTAGAAGCGCTCGGTCTTGGCCAACCACGACGGCACAAAGGCCAGCCACTGGAGGAGATAGGCGGCGGCCACGGCCATCGCGAAGAGGGACAACGGGCCGAGCGCGGCCGAACCGGTGCTTCCGGCCCACGCCAACCCGGCCCCGAGCAGGACGGCGACGCCGATGACGATCCAGGACCGGGACGAAGACTGCATGGGAGGGGTCCTTGTCGCGGCCGTGCCGCCTCGGTTCCCCGCACGGGCGTGCGGGTTACTCCGAGACTACGGGAGAGCCAACGCCCGCGAAAGGCTGCGGGACGCCGGATGACCCGCTCCGACCTCGAACGGCTCAGTTGAGCCGGAACTGCACCTTCTCTGAGGTGGTCTTCCCCAGCTTGACCTGCAGCGTGTAGGTGCCGGGCCGCGGCTCGGCTGCGACGGGCGTGCAGCCGGGCTGGGTGCGGTTGCGCTGCCACGTGAAGTTGGCCTGCTCGGTCTTGCCGGGCTCCAGCTGGATCTCGTAGTCCTGCGCGTCCTTCTGGCAGTCCTTCGTGGAGAAGATGCGGTCCGAGCCGGAGGTCACGATGAACTCCTGCACGGAGGGACCCACGTTGGCCTTGCACGCGACCTTCAGGGTATTGACCAGCTCCAGCTGCAGGACCGGCTTCTCCTTGGCCGTGTAGCTCGCCTTGTCCGTGGAGGCCTTGATCTGCACGGCCGCCGCGGGGCAGGAACCATCCGGGTTCGCGCCGGCCGGCGTGCCGCTGGGCGAGCTGGCCTCGTCCGAGGGGGTGGCAGAGCCCTGCGGGGCCTGGGTGCTCTGGCTCTGGCTGGCCTCGGGATTACCACCGATCGCGGAAGCGAGCGCGCCGATGCCGGCCACGGCGCCCCAGACGATGAGACCAAGAATCACGAGCGCGGCCACGCCCACCACGATGCGGCGGCGGCGGTACACGGCAGCGGACGGGCGCTGCGGACCGGGGGCGGAGGTCATGTGGCCCATGATAGGTGGTTCGGAGCGGCCCCCGGCCCGGCGCGCCGGGGAATTCGGGCGCTCGCGGCCACGCGAGCCGCCTAGGATCGAGGCATCCCCTCGTCGACCCGTTGGAGCACCGTGTCACCTCAGGCCAGCGCCCTGCGCCGCAGCATCATCTCTTGGTTCCAGGAGAACGGCCGGGACCTGCCGTGGCGGCGGCCGGAGTGCAGCCCGTGGGGCGTACTCGTCTCCGAGGTCATGCTGCAGCAGACCCCCGTGGTGCGCGTGTTGCCCGTGTGGGAGAGCTGGATGGAACGCTGGCCCACGCCGGAGGATCTGGCCGCCGAGCCGGCCGGCGAGGCCGTCCGCGCGTGGGAAAAGCTCGGCTATCCGCGCCGCGCCCTGCGCCTGCACGCGTGCGCGCGCGAGCTCGTGGAGGTGCACGGCGGCGAGGTGCCCGCCGATCTCGAGGAGCTCCTGGCCCTGCCCGGCGTCGGAGAGTACACGGCGGCCGCCGTGGCGAGCTTTGCCTTCGGGGTCCCCGCCGCCGTGGTGGACACCAACGTTCGCCGCGTCGAGGCGCGGGCCTGGACGGGCAACGCCCTCCCCGAGCCGTCCTACACGCGCGCCGAGGCCCGGCTGGCCCACGAGCTCATGCCGGACACCTCCACCCCGGAGGGCATCGCCGAGGCGAACGCCTGGAACGCCGCCTCCATGGAGCTCGGCGCGCTGATCTGCACGGCCCGCTCCCCGCGCTGCGACGAGTGCCCCGTGCAGGCCAGCTGCGCGTGGATCGCCGCCGGGCGCCCGGCCCCGCACTACACGCCCAAGGGCCAGGCCTGGGAGGGAACGGATCGCCAGGTGCGCGGCGCCATGATGGCCGTGCTGCGCGCCGCCGACGGAGCGGTCCCCGCCGCCGCGCTGCGCACGCCCGGGGACCCGGCCGAGGCCGGCTCGGCTCCGCAGGACGCGGGTCTTGAGCCCGACGCCGTGCCGACCCTGCGCGCGCTGCGTCGCCTCGCCGCCGGGGCCGAGCAACGCGAGCGCTGCCTCGCGGGGCTGCTCGCCGACGGCCTGGCCGTCGCCGACGGCGAGGGCGTGGCGCTGCCCGCCTGAGCGGCGCCCTTGCCGCACCACCGCTCAAGGGGAAGACTGCCGGGCATGACCCGCTTCGCCGTGGACGCGCCCACCGCCCTCCTGCTGCTGGAGGAGGGCCTGAGCGCGCCGGAGGGGCATCAGCTCGTGGGCACGGCGGCGCTGCGCTCCGACGTCTCGCGCTCCACCTCGTGGTCCATCGCCGAGACCCTCGGCTGGCACGACCCCACCGACGCCGAGATCCTCGCCGTGGCGCGCCTGCAGGCGGACGCCCTCGTGACGGCCTCGGCCCGACTCATGCAGGCCGCGGGCGAGCTCGAGCCGCCGCTGCCCGTCACGACCCCGGAGGAGTTCCTGGCCGCCCTGCGCCCCTAAGGTCGCTTAGGCCGCCGGCAGCGTCTGGGTGGGGCAGGAGGAGATCACGCGCGTGATGGCGTCCTTCTCGCCCTGCGTCATCCACAGCCCGTACTTGAGCTTCACGGCCGCCTGCCGCGCCACGTACGAGCAGCGGTAGCTCTTCTTGGGCGGCAGCCACGTGGCGGCGTCGCCGTCCGACTTGCGCGCATTGCTCGGCCCGTCCACGGCCAGCAGGTTCAGCGGGTCGTTGGCGAGCTGCTCGCGCTGGGCCTGGGTGAGCTCCTGGGCACCCTTCTGCCACGCGTCGGAGAGCGCCACGACGTGATCGATCTGCACGGCCTGGCTCGTGCCCTGGCCGCGCACGAAGTGGATGGTCGTGCCCGTGTATGGCTCGGCCAGGGCGCCGGAGAGCACCACGCACTCGCGCGTGCCCGGCTTGTACTTCACGGCCGTGAGGTCGCGGGCCAGGATGTCGTTGCGGGTGTCGCATCCGTTGCGGTCCACGTCCTTCCACGCGACCCCGAAGACCTCGGTGCGGACGTAGCCCGTCTTGGGGGCGCGGCCCTTGGTCGGGATCTGCTTCAGCGCGGCGGCCACGGTGGGCCGCCCGTCAACGCTGGCCGGGGCGCTCACGCTCGGCGCTGCCGCGGTGCTCGACGGCGCGGGCTTGGCCTGGGTGCTCGACGGCGCGGGGCTGGGTTGGGTGCCGGGCGTGCCGCCCGGCGCGGTGGTCGCCGTGGCGGCACCCGCCGTCGCGGAGCCCGTGGCGCCGTCGGCGCCGATCGGGAGGGTACCGAGGGCCGAGCAGGCGCTCAGACCGAGGGCTGAAACGAGAAGAAGGGGCAGGAGGGCACGGCGGGGGGAGCGGGGGAAGGGCACTACTCAAGCTTTCAACGACACAAACAACCAATCCCTTGATTGTATTTGCAGCCCCCGACGTCTTGCTTTGCCCGGTCCCTTCCGGCGCCGCGCGAAAGGGCTTTCAGCTCAGGGTCGTGATCATGCGCGTGTTGCCGAGGGTGTTCTGCTTGACGCGCGCGAGGTCCAGGAACTCGGCCACGCCGTCGTCGGGCGAGCGCAGCAGCTCGGCAAAGACCTCCGGGTCCACGGCCGACTGTTCCGCCATGACCTCGAAGCCGTTGCGCTCGAAGAAGGGCACCTCGAAGGTCAGGCAGAAGACGCGGTGGATGCCCAGCTCGCGCGCGTCCTGCAGCAGCGCCTGCAGGATGCGATGCCCCGTCCCGGTGCCGCGGGTGGAGGGCGCCACGGCCAGCGTGCGCACCTCGGCGATGTCCTCCCACATGCAGTGCAGGGCGCCGCAGCCGATCACGTTGCCCTCGGCGTCCTCGGCCACCCGGAACTCCTGGATGGCCTCGTAGTAGGCCACGGCCTCCTTTTCCAGGAGGATGCGCTCGGCGGCATAGGGGGACACGAGGGATCGGATGGCGTTGACGTCCTGCGAGCGCGCCTTGCGAATGGTGATCCCTGCTGTATTGTCCATGCCCCCATGCTAGGACCGCCCGCCCGGCACGCCCCCCGCGTAGCCCCCAGCGCGGCGCTGTGTGACACTCACCTTTTGTCCGCGTACTGACCAGTAGGTCCGCCCGCAACACCCGCAACGCCGGTTTTTCGGACCATCTCGGCCGCCCCCGCCTCCCCGGGCGCAACGCAACGGGCGTCCACCTCGAAGAGGTGAGCGCCCGTCGTCGTGCTCTAGAAACCGAGGGGGATCACTCCCCCGCGCCAGCCTCCGGGGCGTGGCCATCGGCCGACTCGGCCGGGGCACCGGCCAGGATGGCGGCCTGCGAGAGCTCGCCCTCAAGCTGGCCCTGGCCGCCCGTGGCGGTGAAGGTGAAGCGGCGATCGTCGCCCTCGCCCTCGACGTCCACGTGAACGGTCTGGCCCGGCAGCACCTCGCCGAAGAGGATCTTCTCGGAGAGAACGTCCTCGATCTCGCGCTGGATGGTGCGGCGCAGCGGGCGGGCGCCCATGGACGGGTCGTAGCCCTTGTCCGCGAGCAGATCGCGCGCGGCCTGCGAGACCTCGAGCTGCATGGAACGCTCGTCGAGGCGCTTCTGCAGGCGGCCCGTGAACAGGTCCACGATCTGCACGATCTCCTCGTGGGTGAGCTGCGGGAAGACCACCACGTCGTCCACGCGGTTCAGGAACTCGGGGCGGAAGTGCTGACGCAGCTCCTCCTGCACCTTGGCCTGCATGCGCTCGTACCCGGTGCGGGCGTCCGTGGCCGACTGGAAGCCGGTCATGACGCCCTTGGAGATGTCCCGGGTGCCGAGGTTCGTGGTCATGATGATGATGGTGTTCTTGAAGTCCACCACGCGGCCCTGCGAGTCGGTCAGGCGACCGTCCTCGAGGATCTGCAGGAGCGAGTTGAAGAGGTCGGCGTGCGCCTTCTCCACCTCGTCGAACAGGACCACGGAGAACGGGCAACGGCGGACCTTCTCGGTGAGCTGGCCGCCCTCCTCGTAGCCGACGTAGCCGGGAGGGGCGCCGAAGAGGCGCGAGACCGTGTGCTTCTCCGAGTACTCGGACATGTCCAGGGTGATGAGGGCGTCCTCGTCACCGAAGAGGAACTCGGCGAGGGCCTTGGCCAGCTCGGTCTTACCGACGCCCGTGGGGCCGGCAAAGATGAACGAGCCGCCGGGGCGGTTGGGGTCCTTGAGGCCGGCGCGCGTGCGGCGGATGGAGCGGGCGATCGACTTGATCGCCTCGTCCTGGCCGATGACGCGCTTGTGCAGCTCGTCCTCCATGTTCAGCAGGCGCGAGGACTCCTCCTCGGTCAGCTGGACCACCGGGATGCCGGTCGAGGACGCGAGGACCTCGGCGATCATCTCGGCGTTGACCTCGGCGACATCGTCCAGGTCGCCGTTCTTCCAAGCGCGCTCCTTGTCGGCGCGCTCCGCGGTGAGCTTCTGCTCCTTGTCGCGCAGCTCGGCGGCACCCTCGAAGTCCTGCGCGTCGATCGCGGCTTCCTTCTCGCGGCGCACCTCGGCGATGGACTCGTCCATCTCCTTGAGGGCCGGCGGGGCGGTCATGCGCTGGATGCGCAGGCGGGCTCCGGCCTCGTCGATGAGATCGACGGCCTTATCCGGGAGGAAGCGATCCGAAATGTAGCGGTGCGCCAGCGAGGCGGCCGACTGCAGTGCGTCGTCCGTGATGGAGACGCGGTGGTGCGCCTCGTAGCGATCGCGCAGGCCGCGCAGGATCTCCACGGTGAGCTCCACGGAGGGCTCGGCGACCTGGATCGGCTGGAAGCGGCGCTCCAGCGCGGCGTCCTTCTCGATGTGCTTGCGGTATTCATCCAGCGTGGTGGCGCCGATGGTCTGCAGCTCGCCGCGGGCCAGCATGGGCTTCAGGATCGAGGCCGCGTCGATGGCACCCTCGGCGGCACCGGCACCCACGAGGGTGTGGATCTCGTCGATGAAGAGGATGATGTCGCCGCGCGTGCGGATCTCCTTGAGCACCTTCTTCAGGCGCTCCTCGAAGTCACCGCGGTAGCGGGAGCCGGCCACGAGGGAGCCGAGGTCAAGCGTGTAGAGCTGCTTGTCCTTGATGGTCTCCGGCACGTCGCCGCGCACGATCGCCTGGGCGAGGCCCTCGACGACGGCGGTCTTGCCGACGCCGGGCTCACCGATCAGCACGGGGTTGTTCTTGGTGCGGCGCGAGAGGACCTGCATGACGCGCTCCATCTCGTGGGAGCGGCCGATGACCGGGTCCAGCTTGCCCTCGCGCGCGGCGGCGGTGAGGTTGCGGCCGAACTGGTCCAGGACCACGGAGCCGGCCGGGGTGCCCTCGGACTGGCCGCCGGAGGACACGCCTGCGCCGGCCTTCTCCTGGCCACCCTGGTAGCCGGAGATGAGCTGGATGACCTGCTGGCGCACGGCCTGCGAGTCGGCGCCGAGCTTGGCCAGCACCTGGGCGGCCACGCCCTCACCCTCGCGGATCAGGCCGAGCAGGATGTGCTCGGTGCCGATGTAGTTGTGGCCGAGCTGCAGGGCCTCGCGCAGCGAGAGCTCCAGCACCTTCTTCGCGCGGGGGGTGAAGGGGATGTGACCGGTGGGGGCCTGCTGGCCCTGGCCGATGATCTCCTGCACCTGCTCGCGCACGGCGCCGAGCGAGATGTTGAGGGCCTCGAGGGCCTTGGCTGCGACGCCCTCGCCCTCGTGGATCAGGCCGAGCAGGATGTGCTCGGTCCCGATGTAGTTGTGGTTGAGCATGCGCGCCTCTTCTTGGGCGAGCACAACAACGCGACGAGCACGGTCGGTAAATCTCTCGAACATGCGCATACTCCTTACGACTGACTTGCTCTCGATGCTACGCAGTCGCGCCCCAGCGTGGGTGCCTGTTCGCCACGGGGCGAACGGTCGGCGCTGCGGCCGTTCGCGACGAACGTCAGCGCGAGCCGTGGGCCTTGCGGTAAGCGCTGATGATGTCCTGATTCAGGCGGCCGCGATCGGAAACCGAGAAGCCCTTCTTCTGCGCCCAGGAACGGATCTCCGAGGCGTCCTCGGCCGAGAAGGGCGTGGCCCGGCGACCGGCCTTGATGTAGGGGGCGAGGAGCTCGCGTAGTTCATCCGCGTGCTTGTCCGAGAGGTCAACCTCGTAGTGCAGCCCGTCGATGCCGAACTTCACGGTGTCGGCCGCGACGGAGCCGTCCATGTCGTCGATCAACGAGACCTCTACCTTGCGCGCCATGTCGTTCTCCTTCTTGCGGAACAGCCTTCCGATGACAGGAACAGGAAGGAAGACTGTCAACAAAACATGTGGACAAACGGCACCTTATCCACTAATCAACACGGTGTCATCGCGTTGCCGGAAGGGCATTCTTGTCCGCTTCTTTCCCTCGAAAGATGAAGACAGCGTCGGAAACTCGTTTTCCGCGAGCTGATGCGGTTTTTTACTTCTCCGTACGGCGGAATAAAGAATGTCGAATGAGAATTGTGTCGAAAAGATTCTTCTACGCCCGCGGGGCGCCGCGGGCCGGGCGCACGGCGAGGGCGGGTGCCCTCCCTCACAGGGAGGGCACCCGCCCTCGTTCGCTTGCGTCGGACGCGCACCCGTCCGTCCACCGCCCGACGGCGCGCGGCCGGGGCCGGCCGGGACGCGCCGTGGCGCGCCACGCGCCTAGGAGGCCTGGGCGCCGTCGTTCCCTTCGGAGGAACCGGAGGGACCGGCGGGACCGGAGGGACCGGCGGGACCGGCCGCGCCGCCCGCCCCCTCCGAGCCCTGGCGCCGCGCCTTGGCGGCGGCCAGGAGCTCCGCGTACTGCGCGTCGGCGCGGGCCTCCGCCTCGCGCTCGCGGCGATCGGCGTTGAAGATGCCGCGCATGACGAACCAGAAGAGCAGGGCCAGCACGATCGTCGGCAGGAGCACCTGCACGTACGGCATGACGGCGTCCCAGAAGGCTGCCATGTCAGGCCTCGGGCTTCAGGAGCGGGAAGAGGATGGTCTCGCGGATGCCCACGTTGGTGAAGAGCATGACGAGGCGATCGATGCCCAGGCCCAGGCCGCCCATCGGCGGTGCGCCGTACTCGAGCGCGCGCAGGAAGTCCTCGTCCAGGCTCATGGCCTCATCGTCGCCGCCGGCGGCCAGGAGGGACTGCTCCGTGAGGCGCTCGCGCTGGATGACCGGGTCGATCAGCTCGGAGAACGCCGTGCCGCGCTCCATGCCGCCGATGATGAGGTCCCAGGCCTCGATCACGCCGGGCTTGGAGCGGTGCGGGCGGGCCAGCGGCTGCGCGGCCGGCGGGTAGTCGTAGACGAAGGTGGGGTTCAGGAGCGTGGGCTCCACGATCTCGCCGAAGAGCTCGATGACGATCTTCTCTGCGCCCCACTTGGGATCGAGCTTGACCTCGTGCTGCTCGGCGATGCCGCGCAGCACCTCCTCGGAGGTCCCCGGGGTGATCTCCTGCTCCACGGCCTCGGAGAGCGCCGGGTACACGGAGAGCCACTTCCACTCGCCGTCCAGGTCGATGGTGCCGGCCGGCGTCTCGATCTGACGACCCGCGCCGATCGCGTCGGCGGCGGCCAGGACCATTTCCTTCATGCGCGCGGCGAGGACAAACTGATCGCCGTAGGCCTCGTAGCACTCGAGGGTGGTGAACTCCGGGGAGTGAGTGGAGTCCACGCCCTCGTTGCGGAAGATGCGGCCGATCTCGTAGACGCGGTCGATGCCGCCCACCACGGTGCGCTTGAGGTACAGCTCGGTGGCGATGCGCAGCGTCATGTCCTGGTCAAAGGCATTCATGTGCGTCGTGAACGGGCGGGCCGATGCGCCGCCGTGCACCAGCTGCAGCATGGGGGTCTCGACCTCGACGTAGTCGTGGGAGTCCAGCACGGAGCGGATGGCCTTGGTGATCTTGGAGCGCTTGTAGATCATCTCGCGGGCCTCGTCACGCACGATGAGATCGGCGTAGCGCTGGCGCACGCGGGTCTCCTCGTTGAGGTCGGCGTGCAGCACCGGCAGCGGGCGCAGCGCCTTGCTCGCCATGGTCCACTCGGTGGCCATGATGGAGAGCTCGCCGCGGCGCGAGGAGATGACGCGGCCCTTGATGAAGACGTGGTCGCCCAGGTCAACGAGGTGCTTGAAGGCGTCCAGGGACTCCTGGCCCACCTCGGCGAGGGAGAGCATGACCTGCAGGCGCGTGCCGGCGCCCTCGGGGCCGCCCTCCTGGAGGGTCGCGAAGCAGAGCTTGCCGGTGTTGCGCTGGAACACCACACGGGCCACGACGCCCACAACGTCCTCGGTCTCCTCGCCGGGGGCGAGGTGCTCCCACAGCTCGCGGACCTGGAGGAGGGAATGGGTGCGCGGCACGCCAACGGGGTAGGCCTGGCCACCTGCGGCGATGATCTCCGCACGCTTGGCCATGCGCACCGCACGCTGGTCGTTGTTGTCCACGGCCTGGGTATCGATCGTCTGCTCTGCGCTCACGGTTCACCATTCTACCGGCGCGGGGCCCGCCCCGGGGCGGGTCGTAGGGTAGGGCACATGGTGCTGCTCATGGGGGTGCGGACCGGGCGCAGAATTCAGATGCCCGACGGCGTGGCGTTGCGTGCCGATGTTCACTCACCGCGGCGCTCGCTGGGGCGAGCGCCGCTGGTTCTGGTGCACGGGACGCTCGTCTCGCGGCGCGACTACCGCGCCTTCGCTCCGCTGTTGGCGCGGGCCTGGGGCGGCGAGGTGATCGTCTACGACCGGCGTGGGCGCAGCGATGTGCTCCCGCAGCTGCCCGAACACTCGCTCGCCTCCGAGGCCGCCGATCTGGTGCACGTGGTCTCCGCCGTCGGCGCCGGCGGGGTGCTCGGCCACTCCTACGGCGGAACGGTGACGCTGTACGCCGCCGGCCAGGCGCCCGATGCGTGGCCGTGGGTCACCTACGACGCCGCGCTGAACCCGGGCGGCGTGCTGCAGGAGAAGTGGAAACCCGAGTTCCGCGAGTTCGTCGACGCCGGCGCCCTGGATGAGGGCTGGGCGCTGCTGGTGCAGGGCCTCGGCACGGCCGGCGCCGTCTCGCGCCTGCCCCTGCCGCTGCTGCGCGTGGCTGGCCACGCCCTCAGCTCCGCCACGCCCGTGGGCCGGCGCATGTATGCCGCCCTGCCCGGCTCACTGCGGGAGATGGAGTCGATCCTGCAGCAGACCGCCCCCTTCCCTCTGCCCCGCCGCGGGCTCATGCTCAACGGCGGCCTCTCCCCCGATTACTTCCACGACGCCAGCGCCGCCGTGACGCTCTCCCGTCCAGGCATCGACCACCTGAGCCTGCCCGGCCTGCTGCACAACGGGGTCATGCTGCCGCTGACCTCGCTGGCCCGGCTCGTGGTGCGCGGCCTGCTGCGCCACCCCGCCGGACTGACCTTCCCCACCCCCACCCACGCCGGGCCGAGGCCCGCAGAGCAGGAGCCCGAGCAGTGAGCCCGAACCCCAGTCGCACCGTCACGAGCGCCGACGGCGGAACCCTGCGGCTCGTCACGCACGGGCACGCGGGCGCGCGCCCGGAACACTCCATCGTGGTGGTCTGCGGGGCCTTCCTGCCCGCCGCGATCTACGCGCCGTTCGCGGCCGGCCTCCTGAAGAACCTTCCGGGCGGCTGGGCCGTGCACGTCTACGACCGCCGCGGCAAGGGTGCCTCCTCCCCGCTGCCGGAGGGCTACTCCATGGACACGGAGATCGCCGATGTCGCCGCCGTCCTCACGTCCACCGGCGCGCGGCACCTGCTTGGCCACTCGCTCGGCGGCTCGGTGACGCTCAACGCCGTGCAGGCCTTCGCGGGCCAGGACCGCGGCGACCGCCACTTCGACGACCCGGCCCTGGTCCCGGCGCGCACGGCGGTCTACGACCCGGCCATCAACGTGGAGGGCTCGCTCGACACCCGCTGGGTGGAGGACTTCTCCCGCCTCGTGGACGAGGGCAAGCTCGGCCGCGCCCTGGCCCTGGCCGACCGCGAGTTTGGCGCCACGCCCACGCTCTCCAAGGCTCCCTCCTGGATGGTGGCCGGTGTGCTTGCGCTCAGCCTGCGCACGCCCCTGGCCCGCGTGGCCCGCTCGGTGTTCCCGGCTGGGGCCGCCGAACTCAAGGCGGCCCTCGGCGAGCGCGCGGCGGCCTCCGACTTCGCCGATCTGCCCACCGACACCCTCTTCATGACGGGCGAGCGCAGCGCCGAGTACTTCCAGGCGACCACCCGGGCGCTCGCGGCGGCCGTGCCCGGATCCCTGCTGGAGATCGCCCCCAAGGGCGTGCACGGCTCCATCCCGGCCGTTCGGCACGACGTCGTCACGGGGCTCGCCGCGTTCTTCCGCGGCGATCCCCCGCCCTCGGACGCTCAGGTGGCCCGCCGCTGAGGTCCCCGGGCACCAGTCACAACAGCGCGACGCCGCCGCCCCCGCAACACGGGGACGGCGGCGTCGCGCTATGTCCTGGGGGTCACCAGATGGTGACGCGCTCCTCGGGGGCAAGCCACATGCCGTCCCCCTCGGAGGTGCCGTACGCGGCATGGAAGGCATCCAGGTTCTTCGGGACCTGGTTGGCGCGGAACTCGCCGGGCGAGTGCGGATCCGTGGTCACCCGCGTGACCATGGTCTCCGGGCGGGTGAGAACGGCCCACACAGAACCCCATGACTCGAAGAAACGGACGTCGCCGCTCACGCCGTCCACGATGTCCTCGGCGTCCCCGCCGCGGGCGGCGACCGCCGCCTTGTAGGCCTTGTACGCGATGCCCAGGCCGCCCAGGTCGCCGATGTTCTCGCCGAGCGTGAGCTTGCCGTTGACATGATGCTCGGGGGCCTCAGGCGGGACCAGCGCCTCGTACTGGGCCACGAGCTTGTTCGTGCGTTCCTCGAAGGCCGCGCGGTCTGCGTCGCTCCACCAGTTGTTCAGCGCGCCGTCGCCGTCGAACTGCGAGCCCTGGTCGTCGAAGCCGTGGCCGATCTCGTGGCCGATGACGGCGCCGATGGCACCGAAGTTGGCGGCGTCGTCGCGGTCTGCACCAAAGAACGGCGGGCGCAGGATGGCCGCCGGGAAGGCGATCTCGTTGAGCAGCGGGTGGTAGTAAGCGTTTACGGTCTGGGGGTACATGAACCACAGGTCCTTGTCCACGCCGTCCTCGATCTTCTGCAGCTCGCGGCGGAACTCGAACTCGGCCACGGCCTCTGCGTTGCCCACCACGTCGTCGGCGTGCAGGACGAGAGAGGAGTAGTCGATCCACTTGACCGGGTAGCCAATCTTGGGGCGGAACTTGCCGAGCTTGTCGAGGGCGCGTTCCCGGGTCTCGGGGGACATCCACTCGAGCTGCTCGATGGACACCCGGTACGCCTCCAGCAGCTGCTCCACGAGCTGATCCATGCGCTCCTTGGAGGCCGGCGGGAAGTGGCGGGCCACGAACAGCTGGCCCACGTCCTCGCCCACGCCGCCCTCCACGAAGCCCACGCCGCGCTTCCACCGCGGGCGCTGCTCCGTGGCGCCGCCGAGCGTCTTGGAGTAGAAGCTCCAGCTCTCGGTCACGAAGTCGCTTGAGAGATACGGGGCGCGCGAGCGCACGTACTGCACCGTGAGCCAGGCCTTCCAGGCCTCGAGGTCCTGGGCCGTCAGCTCCTCCTGCAAGCCCTGCAGGAAGGAGGGCTGCCACACGTCCACGACATCCCAGTAGCGGCGCTCCACGCCGGCACCGGCGAGCCAGGCGTCCAGGGACGGGGCGAGCTTCAGGAGCTCGTCGCCGCTCATGCGGTTGTATCGCGCTACGGCGTCGCGGCACTTCACGGCGTCCCAGTGATGGGAGGCCAGGGCCGATTCCACGCGCACGACGGCGTCCGCTTGGGCATCCGGGGCCCCCTCCCCCACCAGCGTGAAGAGGCGGGTGAGGTGCTCCTGGTAAGCCTGGCGAATCTCGGCGAAGGAGTCCTCCCGGTAGTAGGACTCGTCGGGCAGGCCGAGGCCGCTCTGGAGGAAGGAGAGAAGGTTGACGTCGGGGTTTCCCGCGTCGCTGCTGGCGCCCACCTCCACGAACGACGAGACGCCGCGGCGGGCGAGCTCTCCCGAGAGCGAGACGAAGTCCTCGAGATGCTCCACGCCGCGGATCTGCGCCAGCGTGGCCTGCAGGGGCTGTGCGCCCTTGGCCTCGATGGCGGCCTCGTCCATGAACGAAGACCACAGGGCGGCGATGCGGCCGGCCGGGCCGTCAGCGGCGCCGGAGGCGGCCGCCTCCTCGATGAGCGAGTGCACGTCCGCCTCGGCCTGATCCCGCAGGATCTCGAAGGCACCATAGCTGCCGCGGTCACCCGGGATGCTGGCCTCGCTCAACCAACTGTGATTCACGGAACGGTAGAGATCGTCTTGGGGGCGGGGGCTCTGGCTCACGCGCTGCTCCTTGTCGAGATTCTCGAGGCGCGGCGCCTGTGGGGCCGACCGCTGCCAAACGTCGAAGGGCTGGCCGGGCGCTGCTGCACCGGACACGAGACCCTCCATCCTGTTCAGGAGGCTACCCGGAACGCCCTTGCTCTGGCTGTGGTGACGCGATGAGCGAACAGCTCCCCGCCCCCGTGCTTCGCCCTCCCCCCCGATCGGAGTGCGAACTGTCGACTGGGGCGGCGCCGGGCTGGGCCTGGGTGGGTGTTGGGTTGTTAACGTGAGGAAGGCCCCGCGCCTCTCCACCGTGTGTTGGTGGGGGCTGCGGGGCCTTCTTCGTGTGGTTGTGTCCGGCGGCGTCCTACTCT
>NZ_QQXK01000050.1 GCF_003575975.1 Galactobacter valiniphilus
CCCGCGCCTCTCCACCGTGTGTTGGTGGGGGCTGCGGGGCCTTCTTCGTGTGGTTGTGTCCGGCGGCGTCCTACTCTCCCACAACCTCCCGGTTGCAGTACCATCGGCGCTGTAGGGCTTAGCTTCCGGGTTCGGGATGGGACCGGGCGTTTCCCCTACGCTATGACCGCCGTAACTCTTTCACTCCGCCACAACCCTTTTGGGGTGTGGTGGTGGTCTGGTGTCACGATTGTTGTTCGTGGGTGTATTTAGTTATGAACACGGTCAATCCTACACCCTCAAATGTTGGGTGTGTGGGTTTGTTGTTTCGTAACCGCCTAGTGGACGCGAGCATGTTCTTGCTGCACCGCTATTGAAGCGCGGTGCGTGGGGCAAAAGGGCATGTTGTGTGTTGTAAGTTGTCGGCCTATTAGTACAGGTCAGCTTCACGAGTCTTTAGTTCTCGCTTCCACATCCTGCCTATCAACCCAGTGGTCTAGCTGGGGGCCTCTCGAACATAAATGTTCATGGAAATCTTATCTTGAAGCGAGCTTCCCGCTTAGATGCTTTCAGCGGTTATCCCATCCGAACGTAGCTAATCAGCGGTGCACTTGGCAGTACAACTGACACACCAGAGGTTCGTCCGTCCCGGTCCTCTCGTACTAAGGACAGCCCTTCTCAAATTTCCTACGCGCGCAGAGGATAGGGACCGAACTGTCTCACGACGTTCTAAACCCAGCTCGCGTGCCGCTTTAATGGGCGAACAGCCCAACCCTTGGGACCAACTCCAGCCCCAGGATGCGACGAGCCGACATCGAGGTGCCAAACCATGCCGTCGATATGGACTCTTGGGCAAGATCAGCCTGTTATCCCCGAGGTACCTTTTATCCGTTGAGCGACGGCCGTTCCACAACGTGCCGCCGGATCACTAGTCCCGACTTTCGTCCCTGCTCGAGCTGTCACTCTCGCAGTCAAGCTCCCTTGTGCACTTACACTCGCCACCTGATTGCCAACCAGGCTGAGGGAACCTTTGGGCGCCTCCGTTACTTTTTGGGAGGCAACCGCCCCAGTTAAACTACCCATCAGGCACTGTCCCTGACCCGGATCACGGGCCGAGGTTAGGAGTCCGATACAGCCAGAGTGGTATTTCAACGATGACTCCACGAACACTGGCGTGTCCGCTTCAAAGTCTCCCACCTATCCTACACAAGCTGCACCGAACACCAATACCAAACTATAGTAAAGGTCACGGGGTCTTTCCGTCCTTCTGCGCGTAACGAGCATCTTTACTCGTACTGCAATTTCGCCGAGTCCATGGTTGAGACAGTAGGGAAGTCGTTACTCCATTCGTGCAGGTCGGAACTTACCCGACAAGGAATTTCGCTACCTTAGGATGGTTATAGTTACCACCGCCGTTTACTGGGGCTTAAATTCTCCGCTTCGCTCCAAAGAGCTAACAGGTCCTCTTAACCTTCCAGCACCGGGCAGGAGTCAGTCCGTATACATCGTCTTGCGACTTCGCACGGACCTGTGTTTTTAGTAAACAGTCGCTTCCCCCTGGTCTCTGCGGCCCCGATCCGCCTCCACCCAGCAAGTGGGTTTCACGGTTGGGGCCCCCCTTCTCCCGAAGTTACGGGGGCATTTTGCCGAGTTCCTTAACCATGGTTCTCTCGATCGCCTCGGTATTCTCTACCAGATCACCTGTGTCGGTTTGGGGTACGGGCGGCTAGAACCTCGCGTCGATGCTTTTCTTGGCAGCATAGGATCACCGGATCACCCACTTAAGTGGGCGCCCATCAGGTCTCAGGCTTGTATGTTGCGCGGATTTGCCTACGCAACGCCCTACACCCTTAGACCAGGTCAATTCCATTGCCTGGCCCGGCTACCTTCCTGCGTCACACCTGTTAATACGCTTACCTCCCAAGCTCGGGTCCCACGCCGCCCACACCGATACACTCCCGAAGGAGCATGGTGGTGTGTTTGGGGTGGTTAGCATCGCAAGATCAGTATGGGCGGTTCTTCGCCGGTACGGGAATATCAACCCGTTGTCCATCGACTACGCCTGTCGGCCTCGCCTTAGGTCCCGACTGACCCAGGGCAGATTAGCTTGACCCTGGAACCCTTGATCATTCGGCGGACGGGTTTCTCACCCGTCATTCGCTACTCATGCCTGCATTCTCACTCGTGCCGGCTCCACCACTGGTTTACACCGCGGCTTCACTGCCGGCACGACGCTCCCCTACCCATCCAGTCCCCTGAACCACGAAGGCTTGGGTATCTAACTGAATGACACGACTTCGGTGGTGTGCTTGAGCCCCGCTACATTGTCGGCGCGGAATCACTTGACCAGTGAGCTATTACGCACTCTTTCAAGGGTGGCTGCTTCTAAGCCAACCTCCTGGTTGTCTAAGCAACTCCACATCCTTTTCCACTTAGCACACGCTTAGGGACCTTAGTCGGTGTTCTGGGCTGTTTCCCTCTCGACTATGAAGCTTATCCCCCACAGTCTCACTGCTGCGCTCTCACTTACCGGCATTCGGAGTTTGGCTGACGTCAGTAACCTTGTAGGGCCCATTAGCCATCCAGTAGCTCTACCTCCGGTAAGAAACACGCAACGCTGCACCTAAATGCATTTCGGGGAGAACCAGCTATCACGGAGTTTGATTGGCCTTTCACCCCTACCCACAGCTCATCCCCTCCATTTTCAACTGAAGTGGGTTCGGTCCTCCACGCGCTCTTACACGCGCTTCAACCTGGCCATGGGTAGATCACTCCGCTTCGGGTCTAGACCGTGCCACTCAAACGCCCTATTCAGACTCGCTTTCGCTACGGCTTCCCCACACGGGTTAACCTTGCGACACAGCACTAACTCGCAGGCTCATTCTTCAAAAGGCACGCCGTCACCCCTCAAGGCTCCGACGGTTTGTAAGCACATGGTTTCAGGTACTATTTCACTCCCCTCCCGGGGTACTTTTCACCTTTCCCTCACGGTACTTGTCCGCTATCGGTCATCGGGTAGTATTTAGGCTTACCAGGTGGTCCTGGCAGATTCACACGGGATTCCTCGAGCCCCGTGCTACTTGGGGACACGCCACAGGACGGCAGCACGCATGTCGACTACGGGACTAACACCCTCTCCGGTACGGCTTTCAAACCGCTTCGTCTATACGTCTGCACCTCATCCCCTAGAAACGGCAGTTCCTAGACGGGCGACCCCACAACCCCCGCACCGCAACCCCTGCCGGGTATCACACGATACGGGTTTAGCCCCATCCGCTTTCGCTCGCCACTACTCACGGAATCACTGTTGTTTTCTCTTCCTGCGGGTACTGAGATGTTTCACTTCCCCGCGTTCCCTCCACGCCACCTATGAATTCAGTGACGGGTAACACGCCATAACGCGTGCTGGGTTTCCCCATTCGGAGATCCTGGCGTCAACGTCCGGTTATCGACTCGACCAGGCTTATCGCAGATTCCCACGTCCTTCTTCGGCTCCCGATGCCAAGGCATCCACCATGTGCCCTTAGAAACTTACAAACACACAACCAACCAACCCACCAAAAGGCAGACCAGCCGGCTACGCATATCAAAAGTAAGCTCTACATGAGCATTATGTTTTCGAGAAAACCAGCACCACAAACCAAAAGCTCATGATGCGGGTCTATCAAAATTGCTATACATGCAGAACAAACATAAACATGTTTGCCCCGCAAGATGCTCGCGTCCACTATGCAGTTCCCAAACAACAACCCCAACCAACACCCACCAACCAAACCAACCGGTTCGATCGTGTAGTCGCTGGCAGGACAACCAAAACCAACAAACCACAACCCTCAAGCAACCCCTTCACAGGGCAGCTCAAGCGTCGCGGGCCCGTTGATTCAGGACCCAACAGTGTGCCAAACCCCCACCATCAACCACAGGCACCCACACGTTCCAACCTGCACCAGACCCAAAGGACCTGACCGGCGTACTAGCTGCAAGCACCCGCACCCAACAGCACGAGGCAAAACAAGTTTATTCGTTGACATTCCACCCATGAGCTCAATGCCCGCCAACACCAGTGGCGGCAACATCAAACACTGACACAAAGAGCCTGACCATATGGGCCAGACTCAAGTTTGTGTTAGCTGCTCCTTAGAAAGGAGGTGATCCAGCCGCACCTTCCGGTACGGCTACCTTGTTACGACTTAGTCCTAATCGCCAGTCCCACCTTCGACGGCTCCCTCCCACAAGGGGTTAGGCCACCGGCTTCGGGTGTTACCAACTTTCATGACTTGACGGGCGGTGTGTACAAGGCCCGGGAACGTATTCACCGCAGCGTTGCTGATCTGCGATTACTAGCGACTCCGACTTCATGGGGTCGAGTTGCAGACCCCAATCCGAACTGAGACCGGCTTTTTGGGATTAGCTCCACCTCACAGTATCGCAACCCTTTGTACCGGCCATTGTAGCATGCGTGAAGCCCAAGACATAAGGGGCATGATGATTTGACGTCGTCCTCACCTTCCTCCGAGTTGACCCCGGCAGTCTCCCATGAGTCCCCGGCATAACCCGCTGGCAACATGGAACGAGGGTTGCGCTCGTTGCGGGACTTAACCCAACATCTCACGACACGAGCTGACGACAACCATGCACCACCTGTGAACCAGCCCCGAAGGGAAACCACATCTCTGCGGCGATCCAGTCCATGTCAAGCCTTGGTAAGGTTCTTCGCGTTGCATCGAATTAATCCGCATGCTCCGCCGCTTGTGCGGGCCCCCGTCAATTCCTTTGAGTTTTAGCCTTGCGGCCGTACTCCCCAGGCGGGGCACTTAATGCGTTAGCTACGGCGCGGAAAACGTGGAATGTTCCCCACACCTAGTGCCCAACGTTTACGGCATGGACTACCAGGGTATCTAATCCTGTTCGCTCCCCATGCTTTCGCTCCTCAGCGTCAGTTAATGCCCAGAGACCTGCCTTCGCCATCGGTGTTCCTCCTGATATCTGCGCATTTCACCGCTACACCAGGAATTCCAGTCTCCCCTACATCACTCTAGTCTGCCCGTACCCACCGCAGATCCGGGGTTAAGCCCCGGACTTTCACGGCAGACGCGACAAACCGCCTACGAGCTCTTTACGCCCAATAAATCCGGATAACGCTTGCGCCCTACGTATTACCGCGGCTGCTGGCACGTAGTTAGCCGGCGCTTCTTCTGCAGGTACCGTCACTTTCGCTTCTTCCCTACTGAAAGAGGTTTACAACCCGAAGGCCGTCATCCCTCACGCGGCGTCGCTGCATCAGGCTTGCGCCCATTGTGCAATATTCCCCACTGCTGCCTCCCGTAGGAGTCTGGGCCGTGTCTCAGTCCCAGTGTGGCCGGTCACCCTCTCAGGCCGGCTACCCGTCGTCGCCTTGGTGAGCCACTACCTCACCAACAAGCTGATAGGCCGCGAGTCCATCCCCAACCGAAATTCTTTCCACCACCAGGCCATGCGGCCAGCAGTCATATCCGGTATTAGACCCAGTTTCCCGGGCTTATCCCAGAGTCAGGGGCAGGTTACTCACGTGTTACTCACCCGTTCGCCACTCATCACCCGTGCAAGCACGGGGTCATCGTTCGACTTGCATGTGTTAAGCACGCCGCCAGCGTTCATCCTGAGCCAGGATCAAACTCTCCGCAAAAAAATGTTGCGAAACAACCAACCAGTAACGGGAAAACGCTACACAGTCAAGCTGCATCAATTTGTTCCATGGCTATCGCTCACATCGCCCTCACGGGGTGAGGACGGCAAGCAACACCATTTCAAATAAAAA
>NZ_QQXK01000051.1 GCF_003575975.1 Galactobacter valiniphilus
CAATCATCACCGACCCCACACCGGCATCGGAGGCCTCTCACCCATCGATCGCGTCCACAACGTCAGTGGGAAGAACACCTAGGCCACCTCTGCCAGCCGCTCCAGCCACTTCACCAGGTCACCGGACACGAGGGAGTCGTGCACGCTGTCCGGGTCGAGCTGCTCAGCGGCGGAGCGGCGGGCGGCGACGAGGGCAAACACTTGCTCGGCCGTCATAGTCCGGACACGCTCCGGGTCTTTCACGAAGGCCGCCGGCAGCATGCCCAGGACGGCCTTCGGATCCGCAGGTTCGTAGCCACGGGTCGCGACGAGAAGATCCCGCAAGACCGACTCAGTGTCGTCCGGCTCGGCTTGTCCGCCCACGAATTCCTGAAGCTGCTCCACCAGCGCCAGCACCTCGCCGAATCGACGAGGTTCGGTTGCTTCCACGGCCTCTTCGGAAGCTTCCTCGCGCCTGAAGGTCATGACAAGTTCCTCAGTGTCGACCGACAGCGCGGCAAACATTCGGCGCAGCAAACTCACCTTCGCGGAGGTGCTGGACGACGTCCCGAGCACCAGACCGGGCACAATCTCCTTCTTCCCCTTGCCGTTGTTGTGCGTTTCACCGACCACGGTGAACCAATCGCTCGTCCGAGCGAAGGTGAAGACACCCTCTCGATCACGCGCCGTGAGTTCCTGCACCACACTGACCAGCAGCTCGCGCCAGTTTCGAACAGACGTCTTGGCGTCGCCGAATTCGAAGGCAACCACGGCACGGTTGGTGAAGTCAGTGTCGTCACCCAGCACCTCGACGGGTAGCTGAGGCTGCGGCGGCGCGAACGCCGTAGTCGGCTTGATCCAATAAGCGAGTGCCTGATCGGCCAGTTGCTCGGAACGTGCCTGCATCTTCTCGCGAGTCCATCGCGAGGCTTTCTTGATTCGCTCATTCAAGCGATAGGGCGAGGCATCGAAGCCGCCTTCGACCGTCTTCTTCGCGGTGAAGTCCGAGTTGGAGTACCGAGAGTTGTATCCCGTGACCGTCAGGTTGCCGAGACGGTGCAACCACTCGTGGTGGATCTCCTCAGCACCTTCGCCAAGCTCCTCCCGCCAGGCCGCGGTCAGCGTCTGGGGCATGATGTGCTCAACGCTGAGCCCCCCGCTCTCCAGCCCAGCGGCCACGTCGCGCACGTCATTCGATTCCAGGTTTTCCAATGAGTCGAACAGGTACCTCCGGCGATCCGGATAGTACTTGTAGACCTCGCCGGTCATGAGGTCGCTGCGGAATTCCGCGTCATCTGGGAAACGGCCGCTGCCGGACTTGCGCGACAAGGAATACGTCAGCACATCCGAGAATGATTCCTCGGCTGGCCGAAGGCGCCGCACCTCCTTGTACAGGGTCGCGAAAACCTTGTTAAGGCCGCTCGTGGGTATGGAACAAGCGATGCGCCGGAACAGATAAGACTCGAGGATCCTCAGCGTTTGAACGAAGTCGGACTCGGAGATCCGCCCCGCGTCCACGTCCAACAGCACCGGCATCAGGAACGGCAGCTGCACTTCCAGACCCATCAGATTCAGGCTCCGCAGGTGGCGATCGGCTGCAGGCAGACCCGTCTTCGCCTGAGCGAGGCGTCGATGCGCATCTGAGTACGAGCGGACCTCACCCAGCAGCTCGGCTCCATTGGTGCCCTCGTGCGCGGAAAACGCTTTGAAGGAATCGAAGACCTGGTCGATACGCGGCGTCTTCGCCGACTTCGTGATGAGGTAGGAACGCAGGAAGGCGGTCGTCTTGAAGTCGACGTTCTTCTCGATGCGGTTCCAGTAGTCCTCATACACCCGTTCCTGCTCGGCGGCCTTGAGGCCCATCAGCACGAGGTTGCGAACCTTGTCTGCTTCGGAAAGCGCGAGCCCAGTCGAGTTGAGGCTCTCGAAAATGCGCTGCGGGTCATCGTGCGGCTCGAGGTCCAGGTGCATGACCTCGAGCTTGCAGATGGCATCCCACAGATCGTCGGCCGTAACCCCGGTGTTCCTCAGGTGCTCGCGGAAGAAGTCGTAGTTGGAGGTCACGTTCGAAGCTTGGATTCGCTCCGATTCCGGGCCGAAAAGGCGCTTGTAGGCCTCGGCATCATCCTTGACCGGCTTCAGGCGGAACCGGGGTGTGTTCTCGTCCTCGGTCACGAGATAGCTACTGCGAATCCGGTCCGCCAGGCGCGGATCCTTGACCGCAATCTGTTCGGCCGCGATGGCATCGGTCAGCGCGAGCATCAACAGGCTCACCGTCGTCAGTCGTTGCTGCCCGTCGATCACCACCCAGCTCCATGCGGTCTCCGGCTTGCCGACAACGGCACCAAAGAAGTGCTTTGGGCGATCCGACGCAACCAGGTCTTCGAGGTCAACCATCAACTGGAGACACTGCTTGTGCTTCCAGTCGTAATTACGTTGGTACACCGGCACCCGCAGCTGGTTGCTGGAGCCGTCGTAAATCTTGTAGACCTCAGTGACTTGACCGCGCATGTCTGCACAGTACTTCGACCGTGGGACAGCTTTGGAGTCGACTGGCCCAGGTTTCGCTTGCCTGTCCGCACACGCCAGATGCCCGACGACGCGACTCAAGTCCGCGCCGTCGGGCATCTTTTCTTGGGGGAAACCCGGGCCGCCGCCCTTTGTGGCGGTCCGGGGCTTGGGTGGGTTACGGGATCTTCACGGCCTTGATGGCGTTGGCGACCTGCGTGCAGTCGGCCGTGGTGATGCCCTTGACGCCGGAGGCGGCGTTGGTGGTGCAGGACTGCTTCAGGGCCGTGGCCAGCGTGGAGTACGTGGCGTTGGAGGTCAGCAGCGTCTGCGCGGTCCAGTGGATCTGGGCCGTCTTGGCGGCGCCAATCCCGGTCACGACCACGGAGTTGTGCGTGCCTCCGTCAGTCAGAAGCTGGGCGAGCTTGTTGCCCACGCCCGAGTTGGTGTGCACTCCCCCGTAGTCATTCGCCTGCGTCGGGTTGTTCGTGGTGGCCTTCCAGTACGTGCCCTTGTAGGTGTCTGGCTGGCTGTGGCTCGTGGGCGTCTTCATGTCGCGAATGGCGCCGAGGGAGCTGCCCTCGCCCATCTTCCACTTGTTCGCCGCGGTGTCGTCCGCCGAGCCGTTGCCCTGATCCATGAGCTCGCCGAAGATGTCCGACATCGACTCGTTGATGGCGCCGGCCTCGTTCTGGTACACGAGCCCGTTGGTCTTGGAGGTCACGCCGTGCGTGAGCTCGTGGCCCGTGATGTCGTCAGTCGTGACACCCTCGCCGTAGACCATGGCACCGATGTCGTCGCTCCAGAAGGCGTTCAGGAACGGGCAGGCCTCGCCGGAGATGCACTGGCGCACCGAGCCGCGGATGGCCTTGCCGAGGCCGTCGTTGTAGTTCGTGCCGACGAGGTTGGTCAGGTCCGAGGCCGTGGTCTTGGACGCGTAGAAGCTGCTCGTGTCGCCAAAGAAGGTGTAGACGCTGTTGACGTCCGCGACCGAGCTGGCCGCCCCGCCCTCCACACGGCTGGGCTTGTTCTTCAGGCCCGTGCCGCACTGCAGGTCCGAGGTGTAGACGGCCTTGTAGCGGTTCGCGTCGCAGACCACGCGGTTGATCTCGTACTGCGTGGGCGTGCTCGCCAGGACCTTGGTGGGCTGGTTCGCGTCCACCGTGACCAGCCAGCCGCCCTGCGGCGAGCTCACGCTGACCTGGTAGGCGGGAACGGCCACCGTGGCCTCAGCGCCGCTGGTCGCCGTTCCGGAGACGGCCGGAGCGAACCACACCTCACGCTTGAGGGAGACGTTGGCCTGGCGATTGCCCTTGGCCACGGCGCCCAATGCAGTGGCTTGTGCCTGGGCCTGGTTAGCGCTGACTGCGGCACGGGCGACCGGGAAGGCACCCTTCGTAGAGGTCGCCACGTTGCCGAGAGCCTGGGTCTTGCCCGAGGCATCCGTGGTGGTGGTGATCGAGGAGCCGGCGACCAGGCGGCCAGCAATCTGCTGCTGGTAGCGCTGCAGCTGCCCCTTGCCCAGCTGCTCGGTGCGCACGTTCGAGAACGTCGAGGCCCCGTCCGCCTTGAAGGCGCTGGACACGTCGTTGCTCAGGGCGCTCGCGGCGGTGGTGCTCGCCTGGGCCGGAAGGCTCACGCTCTCCACGGCGCCCGACGCCGCGTGGCTCAGATGGGTGGGCCCGTTGCCCTGGGGGGCTGCCGGGGTGGCGACGGCGGGGGTGACCGCGCCCATGAGGGCGAGCGCGCCGGCAGCCAAGGTGGCGGCGGCGAGACGTGAGGCCCGCTTGTTCTGGTTCTGCATGCCGATCTCCTTCGACCAGGGAGTGCTAACGAGCGGTAACTTTGCCCTGTTTCACAAATACGGTCAAGAGATTCGATGCACGTTGTTGCAAGATCATCGTGGGATGTCAATATATCTCCCGGGGGAGAATCACCGGCAGAGACCCCGAGCACAGCTTGGACCTCCACCCCCAGGCGCAAACCGGCTCTTCGGACATCCGGTGGGGGTAGGGCGCGCCGGGTGAGGTTCGGCGGGTAGGGGTCGAGGTCCCCGAGGATCAGAAGCGCTAACTCCCTGATCTATCACGAGGACCTCGACGTGCTTCA
>NZ_QQXK01000052.1 GCF_003575975.1 Galactobacter valiniphilus
CTCGAGCACCTGCGTGGCCTGGCCCTCGGCTTCCGCAACCTCACCAACTACATCGCCCGCGCACTCCTCGAAGCCGGAGGATTCAGACCCCACCTACACCCCGAATTGCGATGAGCCCGATATCTCAGCTTCGCCGAGCGTGAGGAGATCGCCATCCTGAAGGCCCAGGGCAAGGGGGTTCGCACCATCGCCCGGGCTCTGGGCCGTGATCCAGGCACGATCAGTCGTGAGCTGCGCCGCAACGCCGCTACCCGAGGCGGGAAACTCGAATACCGAGCCATGGTCGCCCAGTGGAAAGCCCACGAGGCCGCCAAGAGGCCCAAAGAAGCGAAGATGGTGACCAACCCGCGGCTGCGTGACTACGTCCAGGACCGGCTCGCCGGCAAGGTCACCCACCCTGACGGCCGCACCGTCAACGGCCCAGACACGCCAGTCTGGAAAGGGTTGAACAAGCCCCACCGGGCCGACCGTCGCTGGTCGAAGGCCTGGAGCCCGGAGCAGATCAGCCACCGCCTGCGCATCGAGTTCGGTGATGATGAGTCCATGCGGATCAGTCACGAGGCGATCTACCAGTCACTGTTCATCGAGGGCCGCGGGGCGCTGAAGCGGGACCTGGTGACCTGCCTGCGCACCGGCAGGGCTCTGCGCTCGCCGCGTGAGCGTTCGCGGAACAAGCCCCATGGCCATGTCACCGCCGATGTCGTGATCAGCGAACGGCCCGCGGAGGCCGCGGATCGGGCTGTTCCCGGACACTGGGAAGGCGACCTGATCATCGGCACCGGCCGCTCCGCGATCGGCACCTTGGTCGAACGCCACAGCCACGCCGCGATCCTGGTCCATCTGCCTCGCTTGGAGTGCTGGGGCCAGACGCCGCCGGTCAAGAACGGCCCCTCGCTGGGCGGCTACGGTGCGGTCGCGATGAACAGCGCGCTCGCCGCGTCGATCACCGCTCTGCCGCAGCAGCTGCGCAAGACCATCACCTGGGACCGCGGCAAGGAACTATCCGCTCACGCCACCTTCGCCCTGGAGACCGGCACGAAGGTCTACTTCGCTGACCCCCACAGCCCATGGCAGCGGCCCAGCAACGAGAATACCAACGGGCTGCTGCGTCAGTACTTCCCCAAGGGCACCGACCTGTCCCGCTGGACAGCAGAAGATCTGGAAGCCGTGGCCCACACCATAAACAGCCGCCCCCGCAAGACCCTCGGCTGGAGAACACCGGCCGAGGTCTTCGAAGAGCAACTACAATCCTTGGAAGAAGCCGGTGTTGCGACGACCGGTTGAACCTGCCGTGGCTCCGACCAGCAGAGCGATGTCAGCAGTTGGCTTTCCATCTCAGCGGTGCCGCTGGAAGGATGCCCACCGGCAAATCCCGCACCTCGTGGATTGCGAGCGTTGCGAGCGAGAGCGTGCCTACGCGAAGGAGAATTGTGATGGACGTTGACCTGCTGGTGATCGGCTGGGGCAAGGCAGGCAAGACCCTGGCGGGGCGCTTCGCGGCCGCCGGCAAGACCGTGGCGCTGGTGGAGCGCTCGCCCGAGATGTACGGCGGCACCTGCATCAACATCGGCTGCGTGCCGACCAAGGACCTCGTCGTCTCGGCGGAGGAGCGTCGCGACTCCGACGACCCGCAGGAGTTCTTCCGCACCGCCGTCGCCGGCCGCGACGCGCTGATCGGCACGCTCAACGCCGCGAACCACCAGATGCTGGAGAAGCCGGGCGTCACCCTGGTGGACGGCACCGCCCGGTTCACCGGCCCGCGGACGGTCGTCGTCGACACCGCCGAGGGCCAGGTGGAGCTCACCGGCGAGACCGTGGTGATCGGCACCGGTGCGACCTCGCGCCGCGTCGACCTGCCCGGCTTCGACTCACCGCGGGTGTTCGACTCGACCACCATCCAGCACATCGACCCGCTGCCCGAACGGCTGGTGATCGTGGGCGGCGGCTTCATTGGGCTCGAGTTCGCTAGCATGTTCACCCACTTCGGCTCCACGGTCACCATCCTCGACCGCGGCGAGGAGTTCCTTCCCCGCGTCGACCGGGACGTGGCCGAGGCCGTGAGGCAGACCCTGCTCGACATGGGCGTCACCATCGAGCTGGGCGTCCGGCCCACGTCGCTGGACGACGGCACACACGCCGTGGTGCACACCACCAAGGGCGATTTCGTGGCCGAGGCCGTGCTGGTGGCCGCCGGACGCGTGCCGGTCACCGGCGAGCTGGGCCTGGAGGCCGCCGGCATCGAGGTGGACGAGCGGGGCTTCGTCGTCGTGGACGACCAGCTGCAGACCAGCGTCCCCGGTGTGTACGCGGTGGGCGACGTCAACGGCGGCCCGCAGTTCACCTACATCTCGCTGGACGACAACCGCATCGTGTGGGACGCGGTGATGGGCCAGGGCACGCGCCGCCGCAGCGACCGCGTGGCGGTGCCGAACACCACCTTCATCACCCCGCCGCTGTCGATGGTGGGCATGGACGAGACCCAGGCCCGCAAGTCCGGCCGCAACGTCCTGATGGCGAAGAAGGAGGTGGCGAAGATCGCCGCCATGCCCCGGCCGAAGATCGTCGGCGAGACCCACGGCCTGTTCAAGCTGTTCGTCGACGCCGACAGCCAAGAGATCCTCGGCGCGACGATCTTCTCCATCGACTCCCAGGAGCTGGTCAACATGGTCGCCCTGGCCATCCGGCTGGGCGCCAAGGTCTCCGACCTGCGCGACGGGATCTGGACCCACCCGTCCAGCACCGAGGCCTTCAACGAGGTGCTCGGCACCCTGGAGCCATTGGCCTGACCGGTGATGCGCCGGGTGGAAGCGATGGTGCCGCAGGACCACGCCCCCCGGCGCCGAGGCCGAGGTCGACTTCGGCGAGGTCTCCGTCATCCGCCGCCGCAGAACAGGGCTACCGCGTCCGCTACACCCTCGCCACCCGGCTCGTGAACGAGCTAGTCGAAGCCGCCGACGAGAAGCGACTCACCAAGACCATCAACCGCTACGGCCGCGTCGACCTCCTCGTGATTGATGAACTCGGCTACATGGAACTCGACCGGCGCGAAGCCGAGCTGCTGTTCCAGGTCCTCACCGAACGCGAGGAGAAGAACGCCATCGCGATCGCGTCCAACCAGTCCTTCTCCGCCTGGACCGACACCTTCACCGACCCCCGCCTGTGCGCAGCGATCGTCGACCGACTCACCTACAACGCCACCATCATCGAAACCGGCACCAACTCCTACCGCCTCGCCCACACCCGAGCCCGCCACCACACCCCCACCACAGGCGCGTGACATCGATCATCTGCCGAATGGCGCGCGTTGCGGAGGATCCAAATTCGTTGCCGGATCACCCCAACGGACGGGAGACTGGCATGCATGGCTTCCGGCACAGATCCCGACGAGTGGGCACAGCAACTGACTTTCACACCGATGACCGTGGAGTCGGCACACGTCATCGCAGACACCTGGAAGTACCCAGCCCCCTACGACTTCTACGACACCACCGCCGATCGTGACGACTACGAGGAGTTCATCAGCCCCGACCAGTGGCCCTCACACTTCTGGCAGGTCCACCACGGCGGTGACCTCGTCGGCTTCTTCACCGCCGAACCGAGCGGCGACGAAACTGTCCAGGAGATCAGTCTCGGACTGCACGGGCCTTGACCCTCAATCGTGGACACGGTGTCGGTTCGGTTATGCCGCTTCCGCGAGGGTAGCGGACGTGGTCTTCGCGTAGGCGGTCTCGT
>NZ_QQXK01000053.1 GCF_003575975.1 Galactobacter valiniphilus
CCCGCCTCATGCGGCGGAGCGACCCAGAGTGGGGAATTTCGATGAGCAGAACCGAGGAATTTCAGTGAGCGCCGTCAAGCTCAAGCCAATGCGGTCATAGCCGCCTCACGCACCACTGACATCCGCGGTGATGAGGTCGAGGGAAGGGTCCAAGTCAGCAACCCCACTGGCGCTCCACTGCGACACGTCAGAGTCCAGTTCCAAGGCTCGGTTTCGTCAGTGAGCAACTCTGATGAGAAAGACCAGTGGGGCTACTGGTTGCGCATGCTCCCGTCGTCGTTCGAACGCGCTGGTTCTCCGTACTGGATCATTGGCACCATGCATGCCGGCCAAGTCCTGTCAGTCGCAGTCACGTTGCGCTACGGCCGGGAAGAGCTCCCGGATATCGGAGATTCACTCGGCGTGACGCTGCATTTCTCCGACCTCAACGGGAATACGTGGGCAACTGATGAGGACGAATACCCGGCCTACATGGGCCCTGTCGACGGATTCGAAGAGACAGCTACTCAGCTACCGTTCTAAAACAGGGTCGGGGCATCGGCGTCTTGGCCAGCGATGATCGCGGCCACGCGCTCGGGCGTCCAACCGTTGGTCTGAACCTCGTCGCGCAGCGCGCGCGAGCGGGCCGCCATCGCCGCCCGAGGGAGTCCGCGAAAGCGAAGGGCCGCGCCATTGTCGGCGCGGCCCTTTCGCATGCGGTCACGCATGTTCTCCGTGTGATCGCCCGGCTGCAGGTGGGCGGGGTTCACGCACACGGGCACGTCGCACACGTGCATCAGCTCGCCCAATTCCTCGAGCTCGATCTCGTGCGCGAGGGCGTAGGCGTAGCGGTGTGGGCGCACCATCCCGCCGGCGCCGGCGTGAAGGTAGTAGCGCCCGTAGCCGTCATCGGCGATCGCGCCCAGCCAGATCCAGCACGCGCCCGCGGGGCCGCGGTGAACCTTGGACCAGAAGCGGCCTTCACCTTCGGCGGTGCCCGGTGCTGGGTTCGTGGCCACGAGCGTTCCTAGCCGGCGCGGCGGGAGACGAGGTACTCGGCCAGGGCCTCGCGCACCAGGTCTGCTTCGTTGCGTTCCTCGCGCTGCGCCAGGACAGCGAAGGCATTCTTGATCTCCTGCGGAACGCGCGCGCGGATGACTGGTGATTCGCCAGCCGCCGAACCCGCGCGAGGGCGCCCCAGTGCCAGACGCGCCATCTCCTCCACACTCGCCGTTCCGGTCGCTTCCATGAGCAACGCTTGCATCTCTTGGCGCGATGCGCTCCCCCGCTTCACCGTGCCCGGCTTCACGGTGAGCTCGCCGCGCTCGGCGGCATCGGCCAGAGCGTTCAGCTCGGCCTCTCGCTGCGCCTGCATCAGTCTTCCTCCCGCGTCAGTAGGTTCCACCACTTGTCAGTGAGTTCCATCGCTTGAAACACCTGCCCCTCCACAGAGGCGTGATCTCTTCAGCTCGGGGAACTGGTGCTCCCACTGTGCAGCGCACCGCGCCGGCAACAACAGCTGATTCCACACCTGCTTCAGACGTACAGCGTTGACCAACGACTCCACATCCCCGAGGCTGCCTTCCCAGAGCAGCGCCACATACGCCTTGAAGGCTCCAACCGAAGTCCCCCACATCCACGACAGTGTGTTCGTCCGCCCAATACACGGACAGAGGCAACACCACCGACCCAAATGCTGGACCCGCCAAAGCATCAAGACTCACGGGCACCGCGTACGGCTTGTGATCCCTCACAAACCAGCGGGCATCGTCCGCGGACATAGCACTCCCTTCACACGAGGCTCTACCTATAGACCTCGCGCCGATGGGCTGCACGGATCACGGTGACCACCAAGCTCTCGTCGACCACCTCGTAGATGACTCGATAGTCACCCACGCGGATCCTCCAGGCGATCGCTTCACCAACGAGCTTTCGAGCACCATGTGGGCGAGGGTCATCCTGCAAATCCTCGATAGCGTCGAGTAGGCGCTCACGCACCGGCCGCTGCAGCTTGCGAATCTGCTTCGCAGCAGCCGAGGTGAACTCAACTTGATAGCTCACGACTCAGTGGATCCGCGCAGCTCGCTCAAGGAAACACGAGTGCCATCGTCCTGCTCCTTCGCAGCACGGTAGGCGACGATGTCCTGCGCCATTTCCAACTCCTCGAGGAGCTCCAGGTCATCAATGCCAACGACAACAGCCGCGAGCTTCCCATTGCGAGTCACACCGATGCGCTCGTGACCGTACATGGCACGCCCGAGCACCTCCGAGAGCTGACCACGAAGCTCCCGGGTACTGACCTCATGCGAAATAGTGTCCATAGAAGCGATTCTATCAAATGTGTACACAATTGACACCCATTGCGCTCCACGCGTGTCCCATAAACCTGTTCATTTTTGAGACACATCTATGACCATCTTGACTGACGGTCTCGACCTCGCTTGCGGTCACCGGCGGGTACGCCCTGATCACCTCGCCCGGGGCGATGTGCCGCTGATGGTGTACGGTAATGAGAACCGCGTCGCCGCTCTGAGCAGTGAGCACGGGATGATCTGGACTTCGTCCGGGTCATGGCGAAGGTAGCTATGACGCCCTTCACCGAGGTCAAGCGCACGTCCGCACCAGGCACTGCGCGCAGCGAATCGGATTCTCATATCATCTTCTTCATCCCCTGACCCTGCGTCGGGGATATGCCGCTAGCCCACTTCATGGCTGGCGATGCCTTCCTCCGCTCTCAGCAGCGGGGAACGTCGCGTCCAAGACGCCACGATCTCCTTCTCTCCAGGATCCCGCCTGGACGCCGCGACGCGGCCCCCTCTTCTTTCCGTACCGAATTCGTCGGCACGGACCGCGCGTACCTCGTGCACACACCAGTATCAAAGGACTAGACATGACTCTCGGCACCGTGAAGTGGTTCAACTCCGACAAGGGCTTCGGCTTCATCGCCCCCGAGGACGGCACCGCCGACCTCTTCGCCCACTTCTCCGCCATCGCCGGCTCCGGACACCGCAACCTCGAAGAGGGCCAGCGCGTCCAGTTCGACGTCGTCAACGGTCCCAAGGGCCTGCAGGCCTCCAACATCCAGGCCGCCTGAACCTGACATTTGCTAGAGGGCGGGTCCGAACATTTTTGTTCCGGACCCGCCCTTTGCTTCACTCACGCTCGATTCACCCACTCAAAGGACAACGCCATCACGATTGATGCCCCCGCAACGGCCCCAGCCGACACGACTGGCCGCGTCGTCTACGCGGACGAGACCTCCTTCAGTCAGCACACCTCTGGATACCTCGACGTTGCTTCCCAAGCCCGAGAACGCGGCTTGCTCCAGCGAACGCCGTGGTTCTATTGGGGCGTGTCGGCGAGTCTCGTCGCGGCCTTCGGCGGCTGTCTGACGGGTTTCCTTCTGCTAGGCGATTCCTGGTTTCAACTGCTCATTGCGGCGGCCCTCGGTCTCGTTTTCACGCAGACAGCCTTCCTGGCCCATGAAGCCGCGCACCGCCAGATTCTGAGCTTCGGGCCGGGCAACGATCGGCTTGCCCGTGTCCTCGCGGCGGCCGTCGGTCTGAGCTACTCGTGGTGGCACTCCAAGCATTCACGCCATCACGGCAACCCCAACCGTGTGGGCAAGGACCCTGACATTGAGCCAGACACGA
>NZ_QQXK01000054.1 GCF_003575975.1 Galactobacter valiniphilus
AGAACGTTCTCAACCGTCGAGTCTGGGCCACTCGTGTGCAGCTGCGGACCGCGATCGTGGCCTGGATCGAAACCCGCTACCACCGCCGCCGACGCCAACAATGCCTCGGCCGGTTGACGCCCATCGAATTCGAACTCATCATGAACCCACCAGCCGCCCAAGCGGCCTAACCCCAACTGTCTCAATCCGTGCAGCAGTCCCCAACGTTCGCGAATGGATTCGCCACCACCTCGGCGCGCCCACTCCCCTGGGCGAGGTCGTAGCCCAACTGCAGGCATGCTTCGGAGGTCCTCAGGGACGATATTTCGGCCACTTGCTGCATATGCATTGGTGGAAGTCCCTGGTCGTGTGCGGGCAACCGGCCGTCGTGGGCCGCGAAACGCTGGTGTCCCGTGCCTCGGCTTAGTCTCGGCGATCACTGCACGCACCGCGGCAAGCTCGCCCGCGTCATCGGGGTACGAGGCGCAAGGCGCTTGATCACCTTCGGCCATGACGACGTCGATGCCGTCTGGGTACCCATCGAGGAGCTCCGGCCGCAGGGGTCCGTTGGGCTCTCGCCGGAGACGCTTGCGTTGCTGGCGAGGGTCCCACACGTAGTACGGGATCGAGCAGAAACGATCGCGACGTGCATCGAACGAATCCGTGAATCCGTCACGAGCGGTCGCCGGGGTCCTGCCCTGCGGCAGCAGCTACATGGGCAGGGAATCGAGGTATCGGAGCGGCAGTGCTACAGGTATCTACGGCGATACTCAGAAGGCGGCATTGCTGGGCTCATAGATGGTCGTTGGCTACTGGAACAGGGCAGCAGGCGCGCTGTTTCGGACGCCGTTTTGACGATGCTGGCGGAGGAACTCGGGCGACAGCGACTGGAATCGATTGGCACTCGAAGCAGGATCCTCAAGCGGGTGAGTTGGCGTGCAGCTGATGCAGGTCTCGCTCTCCCCTCGCGATCAACCCTGTATCGCGCGCTCGCTGACTTAGCTCTGCGCAGCTCCGATTTTGGCTCGACGGTGACGCGCAAGACGGAGGCGAACCGGCCGGATCGATCGTTTCGTCGGTTGACCGTCACGCGCCCCGGCGAGGTCGTGGAGATGGATTCGACCGTACTGGACGTCATGGTGCGGATGCCTGACGGATCAATCCGTCGGCCGGAGCTGACTTATGCGGTCGACGTCGCCACCTGGTCCATCTTGGGGACACTTGTGATGCCCAAGACCTCCAGGGGAACCGACTTGGGGGCCACGGTGCTGGGATTGAGCTTGCTCCGCCCGCAGGACCGTCCGGGGTGGAAAAACGTCACGGCCTCGCTCGAGGACATCTTCGGAACTACAGGTGAATGGCGCGATCAGCTCGAAGCGGCGGCGGTAGCCTTGCCGCGGATCGTGCCGGAGTCCATCACGGTCGATCGGGGCAAAAACTTCACCAGTGTGGCCTTTGCCGCCGCTTGCAGGGCGATGGAAATCTCTCAGGTTTTCGCCAACCCTCGGACCCCAACCGACAAGCCTCACGTGGAATCCGGCTTCCGGAGCATCCGACTGGGCTTTGTCCAATTCCTTGCCGGCTACACGGGGGGAAGCCTGAATAAGCGTGGGGTGAACCTGGAAAGCTCGGCGGTCTGGACCCTCGCCGAGCTCCGCGCGTTGCTTGAATTCTGGGTGCTCTCTGAATGGCAAAACACTCCGCAATCAGGGCTTCGGATGAGCAGTGCACCCCAGCAGCTCTTGACGCCGAACCAGATGTTTGCCGCTCTCGGGGGAAGCGAACCGGTCGCGCAAACCGGTGGGCTCGAATTCGAGCAGTACCTTGGGCTGCTCCCGATCGTGTGGCGAACGGTGCAGCCCTACGGTGTCAACGTCCACGGGTTCACCTACGACTCCGAACGCGTCCACCCCTATCGCGGCCAAAGATCCGGCCTCTCAGGCGAAGCGAATGGCCGCTGGGAGATCCGAGTAGACGTGACCTGTCCTGACCGCGTCTGGTTCCGCGACCACCGGAGCTGCGAGTGGCTTGAGCTCAGTCGCGTCACACCACTGGCGGCCCGCCCTGTCCTAGGTGTCGCTGAGACCGCTGTTCCGGCAGTCCCAACGCGCGCCTTCGATCTCGTACGGGCGATCCACGAAGTGCAAAGCACTCGAATCGCGGCGAAGCCGCAGTGCGTCAACGACAAGTCAGAACCATTCGAGAGCTCCGTTGTGCCGCTTCGTCTCCTCCCTCGAGAAGAGCCACTGGAGACAGATCAAGCTGAGCACAGAGCTGCACAGGCTTCGGCCCGTCGACTGCGCGTCTTGGAGTGAGTGGGAATGGCCGTTCCAACCGATCTCACTGCATGGCGTGCTTTCGTCCGCCGCTCCTTGGACCCCCTCCCCCACGAGAGGCCCACGGGTCTGCGCGCCGCAACTTCAGAGGAACGAATCGCTTCACTTGCCGGCGATTTCGTGGTGGAGACCCCCGACCTTTCGCTTCTCATGAAGCACCTAGCCGTCCTCGAAAGTCTCGCCTTGACGCCGTCGAGCCATTCAGCGGGCATGCTCGCTGTCAGCGGCCCACCAACCTGGGGCAAGACCACGGCCGGCCTGTTCCTCGCTCGGAACCACGAACGCCGCAAACGTTTCGGACTGGGTGACACCAAGCTGGAAGACGAGAGCATCCAGCCAGCGCTGTACGTGGGCGCTTGACCCCTGATCTCGGACACGCTGATTCCAGCACGTTGCTGGGGAAGCGAGAATCCAAGGGATGGCAAGGAAGAACTACACGGACGAGTTCCGGCAGCGGGCGGTGGACTTGTTCGCGTCCACGCCGGGTGCGACGTTGAAGGGCATCGCGGCGGATCTGGGGATCTCCCGCGGTGCGCTACGGGAGTGGGTCGAGAAGCACGGCTCGGGGATCACGACCACCGGCACAGCGTCGACGCCCGCGCCGGCGCGGGCGGAGTCACAGGCGGCGAAGGTCCTCCGGCTGGAGGCCGAGAACGCGAGGCTGGAAGCGGAGAAGCTGAAGCTTCAGACGGAGCGGGACATCCTTCGTCAGGCGGCGAAGTATTTCGCCGGGGAGACGAACTGGTGAACCGCTTCCAGTTCGTTGAGGATCACAAGGACGCCTACGGCGTGAAGCGGTTGTGTGAGGTCATTCAGATCGCGAGGTCGTCGTTCTACGCCTGGCTGGCGGCGGCCCCGGGACGGGCCGCGAGGGCCGCCGCAGACGCCGCGCTGGCGGCGCGAATCCGTGTGCTGCAGGACCCCGCGCAGGGTGGCGATCGCGCCTATGGGGCGCCGCGGATCACCGCCGACCTCAACGACGGCGTCGCGGCGGCCGGGCGGGTGAATCACAAGCGGGTCGCCCGGGTGATGCGGGAACACCAGCTCGCGGGGATCCGGCTGCGTCGACGGGTGAGGACCACGATCCCGGACCAGTCCGGACGCCGCTTCCCCGACCTGATCGAGCGG
>NZ_QQXK01000055.1 GCF_003575975.1 Galactobacter valiniphilus
ATCACACGGTGACCGCGTCTACGTCAGCAACGACGAGCCGGACCACCGCGCGCTACACCACTATGCGGGACTCAACTAAGTGTGTTGTGCCTGAGGGGTTGGTGACCGAGTGGACGCTCAGCGCGCCAGTGAAGGGGTGGGTGTCCCAGGTGTAGGTGCAGCTACTGAGGGTGGTCCGGCCGGTGAGCGAGAGGCGCCGCGGCACTCCAAGGTGTTGGGTCATCGGGGATTCCTTCCTGTCACTTCGGCTAAGCCTTCTTGGTGTTGGAAGTTCTCGATGAGGACGTTGCGCTGGGGAGGGAGGGCGAGAGTGAGGTGGGCTGTGACACCCATGTTGGTACCGGCCAAGAGGAGGAAAGCCTCGAGAGTGAAGTGAGCGGGGGTGAAATCGCGGCCGCCGTGGGGGTGGGGTGAGAGGCGCTGTGGCTGTCACCAACTCCTGCACCAGTCCCGAACCGCTCGGCCACTTCGAGTCCAGCAATACGTTCGGCGGCTGGGTCACGTAGCCTCGACGCCGACGGCCAACACATCCTCGCCCAGGTGTGGGACGACGAAGCGGAGGACTTCTGAAGTACGTGGCGCGTCAGGGTGGGCCGCCCCCTTCATTCGGTCCGGTCGCTGTGCGAGTCGTCGGTTTCCGATTGATGGGTGCACTGCCGAGCGTAGTCGACGGGTGCGAGGTAGCCGAGCGATGAATGCCGGCGGTCGTGGTTGTATTCGGTCTTCCAGTCGCCGATCACGACCTGGGCGTGGAGCAGCGAGTAGAAGCTGTTGATGTTCAGGCACTCGTCGCGGAGCCTGCTCTCGGCATCCTCGCCTTCACTTCGGCGAGGTCACCCGTGGCCAGGCCTCTCGCCCTCGCTGCGCCACCGGCGACATCCTCCGCTTCGCGAGGTCACCATGGTCGAGCCCCTCGCTGGGCGACGCGTGCGTCCCGTCGTGGCCTGAGACCTCACATCACCGACGGGGCCCTGCCGAGAGACGATCCTCACGGCAGGGCCCCGTCACGGTGCTTGGGCGCGAGCGGCCGGGGGCGCCTCGGGGGTCAGGCGTCGTCCCGCCCGGCGGCGCGGTGGACGAACTCGATGAGGGAGTTCTCCATCTCGGCGCGGGTCTCGGGCTCGTTGTGAACCTCGTGGCGGACGTCGGGGTAGATGTGGAGTTCGACGTCGTGGCCCTTCTCCTCTAGGCGCCGGGCGACCTCGCGCGCACCCTCGCCGTAGTTGGTAACCGGGTCCTCCGCGCCCGCGAAGATCGCGACGGGAACCTGCGGAAGGCGGTCGAAGAAGTCGTCGCCGTTGGCCTGGTCGTACACGTCGACGAAGCCCTGCAGGAACCGGTTGCTCAAGGGGGCGCCGAAGTTGTTGAAGGGGTCGCGGCCGTGATCACGGACGACGTCCGCGTTGCGCGCCACCCAGTCCGTCGGGCCGAAGTCCGGGCCGAGGCGGTCGTAGAAGCCGTCGAACAGCTGGCCCACCAACGCATCCGCAGCGGGGGCGGAACCGTCGGCCGCCGCGGCAGCCTTCAGAGCCTCGCGATCCAGCGTCGACTCGACACCGCGCATGCCCACGGCGATACCGCCCAGCGCGAGCCCGTCGACCTCGACACCCGGTTGCAGCACCAGCGCCCGCGCGATCATCGACCCCAGGCTGTGGCCGAACACCACGTACGGCAGGTCGGGGAACAGCTCCTTGGCCTTCCGGTACAGCGTCACCTCGTCCTGCACGATGACCGTCGCCGACTCGTCACCGGCGTCACCCCACGTCCCCGACTGCATCGCCGTCCGACCGTGACCCGCGTGATCGTCCGCGACCACGACGAACCCCGCATCCACCAGCGCGGCCGTCATGTGCAGGTACCGGCGGGAGTGCTCGCCGAGACCGTGGATGAGCTGGACCACCGCCACCGGCGTGACCGCCGGTTCGTACACCCAGGCCTGGATGGTGTCGGTGCCGTTGTGCGACGTGAACTCGAGTTCGCGCAGAGCCATGCTGACCTCCTCGTCATGCCCCTCGGGCGGTGAGCTCGACGGTATGACCCTACCGTACCTGCCGACAACGGGATGTCCGGCCCCCGACCTCCGTCGCCCACTCGCGGAACTCCCTGTCGCGGGCGCTGAGAGCGGCAGGTACGCGCCCAGCCCGTCCCGAGAGCCGCGTGACCGGGGCCTTGACCCCTGATCTTGGACACGGTGTTCTTTGGGTAAGCGGCTCTTCGGACATTCGGTGGGGGGTCATGGGGTGAGTCCGCCGGCGGCGAGGAGCATGCGGAGCCGGTAGTTGTGCTGGTTGCGGAAGCCGCGGGCGAGGCGGCGGTGAAGCTCGATGATCCCGTTCACGGCCTCAGTTCCGCCGTTCGATGATCGTCCGGTCGTGAAGTAGGCCAGGAACGCAGCCCGGCAGCGGCGGAGGGTGCGGCCAAGGCGGGCGATCTCGGGGATCGGGCAGGTGTGGAATGTGTCGACGACCTTCTCGGCGATTCGCCGCCCCTCGGCGAGGTCCTTCTGGTGGTAGGCGGAACGCAGTTGCTGGGCGCACTGCCACGCGACGAACACCTC
>NZ_QQXK01000056.1 GCF_003575975.1 Galactobacter valiniphilus
TCCTCGCCATGTCCTAGATTCTCGCTTCCCCAGCATCGTGCTGGAATCCGAGTGTCCAAGATCAGGGGTTAAGGCCCGTGTCAGTGTCCCGTGCACGCAGCATGCATACTCCACACGCGGGCTGCATGGGGAGCCAGTCTCCCGCGTAGAATGGTGAACCATGAGCTTCACCGCCTCTCTCCCCACCGTTTCTGACTCCACGCCGGTGCGCGTGCGCTTCTGCCCTTCGCCCACCGGCACCCCTCACGTTGGCATGGTCCGCACGGCCCTGTTCAACTGGGCCTACGCCCGCCACACCGGTGGCAAGCTGGTGTTCCGCATCGAGGACACGGACGCCGCGCGCGATTCGGAGGAGTCGTTCAACCAGGTGATCGACGCCCTGCAGTGGCTGGGCATCGACTGGGACGAGGGCGTGCGCGTGGGTGGCCCCCACGCGCCGTATCGTCAGAGCGAGCGCGGCGAGATTTACGCCGAGGTCATCGAGAAGCTCGTGGCCGGCGGCCACGTCTACGAGGACTTCTCCACGCCGGACGAGGTCGAGGCCCGCCACCGCGCCAAGGGCGAGGACCCGAAGCTCGGCTACGACAACTTCGACCGCAACCTCACCGAGGAGCAGAAGGCCGCCTTCCGTGCCGAGGGTCGCGTCCCCGTGCTGCGCCTGCGCATGCCGGACGAGGACATCACCTTCAACGACCTCGTGCGCGGCGAGATCACCTTCCCCGTCGGTTCGGTTCCGGACTACGTGGTGGTGCGCGGCAACGGTAAGCCGCTCTACACGCTCGTGAACCCGGTGGATGACGCCCTCATGGGCATCACCCACGTGCTGCGCGGCGAGGACCTGCTCTCCTCGACCCCGCGTCAGGTGGCCCTGTACAAGGCGCTCATCGAGATCGGCGTGGCCGAGTTCCTGCCGCTCTTCGGCCACCTTCCCTACGTGATGGGCGAAGGCAACAAGAAGCTCTCCAAGCGCGATCCCGAGTCGAGCCTGTTCAACCTGCGCGACATGGGCTTCATCAAGGAGGGCCTGGACAACTACCTGGCCCTGCTCGGCTGGTCGCTCTCCGCCGACGAGGACATCTTCACCCTCGAGGAGATGGTGGAGCACTTCGACATCAAGGACGTGCTCGGCAACCCCGCTAAGTTCGACCTGAAGAAGGCCGAGGCCATCAACGGCACCCACATCCGCCGCCTGGCCCCCGAGGTCTTCCGCGAGCGCACCGTGTCCTATCTGCGCGCCGCCGGGCTCGTGGAGGAGGAGCTGACCGAGCGCCAGGCCGAGGTGCTCACCGCCGCCGCTCCTCTCGTGCAGGAGCGCGTCCAGCTGCTGGGCGAGGTGCCCGAGCTGCTGCGCTTCCTCTTCACCGAGGACGCGGATCTGACGGTCTCCGAGGACGCCCTGAAGAAGCTCCCCGAGAACCTGGGTGAGGTCGTCGACGCCGCGATCTCCGCGCTGGAGGCCACCGAGGAGTTCACCACCGAGCACATCGAGGCCGCCCTGCGCGCCGCTCTGATCGACGGCCTGGGCCTCAAGCCGCGCCTGGCCTTCGGCCCGGTTCGTTCGGCCGTGACCGGCAACCGCATCTCCCCGCCGCTCTTCGAGTCGCTGGAGATCCTCGGCAAGGAATCCTCCCTCACGCGACTGCGCGCCTTCCGCGCCAACCATGCCTGAGCAGAGCATCTCCCCGACGGCGCCGGTCACCACCGGCGCCGTTGGCGTCCTGTTTGACCTGGACGACACGCTCGTCGACCTGCGCACGGCCATGCGCGAGGCCCTGTTGAGCGCCGCGGCGCCCGAGCTGCGGGGCCTGGAAGACGGCGAGCTGGCCGCCTTTGCCGAACACTTCTCGGTGGACGCGGCCGGGTACTACGACGCCTACGTGCGCGGCGAACTGGACTTCGACACGCAGCGCCACCTGCGGCTGGGGGAGGCCCTAGCCGTGTTCGGCCGCGAGCCGGCACAGGACGTCGCCAGCTTCTCGAGCGCCTTCGAGGAGGCCGTGGTGCGCGGGTGGCGAGCCTTCGACGACGTGCTCCCCGTGCTGGATGCCTTGGATGAGCTCGGCGTGCCGTACGGCGTGGTGACGAACAACGTCGAGGCCTATCAGCGCGCCAAGCTCGCCAAGAGCGGCCTGGGGCGGATCGGAGTGGTCATCGGCTCGGACACGGCCGGCGCGCCCAAGCCCGATCCGCGTTCGTACCTGGCCGGCGTCGCGGCGCTCGGCACGGACCCGGCCACGACCTTGATGGTGGGGGACAACCCCGGCCACGATGTGGAGGGTGCCAGGGCGGCGGGACTTCCCGCGCTGTTGGTGGACCGTTGGGGCCGGCATCCGGAGCACGACGGCGCGCCGGGACTGGGTGCCGCCCTCGCCTGGGCGCGGGCGCAGGTGGGCTAGATCGGCCCGATTTGGTAGCGCCGGGGAGATCCGGTAAAGTAGTGGCTTGTCCACCGGCCCTTCGGCCCGGAGGAAAGCCATTGGGATATGGTGTAATTGGCAACACTACGGTTTCTGGTACCGTCATTCTAGGTTCGAGTCCTGGTATCCCAGC
>NZ_QQXK01000057.1 GCF_003575975.1 Galactobacter valiniphilus
TGACGGCGCTCACTGAAATTCCTCGGTTCTGCTCATCGAAATTCCCCACTCTGGGTCGCTCCGCCGCATGAGGCGGGCCTTCCTCGATGCTGGTGGTCTCTGACCACACACCAGCCGGAGGAAGGCCCTGTTCTCATGCTCTCAGAGAGGAGCAGCGTGGACATCCACGCTCTGAAACGGCAGGGGATGACGATCAGCGAGATCGCCCGCCGCACTAACCATGACCGCAAGACCATCCGCGCGTATCTGAACGGTGAACGCCAGCCCGGGATGCGTGAGCGCACCATCCCGGACTCGTTCGACGCGTTCGTCGACTACGCCACCGCGAGACTGACCGAGGACCCGCACCTGTGGGCGGTGACGCTGCTCGACGAGCTGCGACCGCTCGGTTACGAGGGGTCGTATCCGACGCTGACGCGGCAGATTCGTGCCCGCGGGCTGCGTCCGGCGTGCACCGCGTGCGCGCACGTCACCAAACGCGCAAACGCGGTCATCGAGCACCCGCCCGGGGAGGAGACCCAGTTCGACTGGGTCGAGATGCCCGACCCGCCCGCGCATTGGGGGTTCGGACGCAAGACCGCGTATGTCCTGGTCGGGTCGCTCGCGCACTCGGGTGTCTGGCGGGGCGTGATCTCCCCGTCGATGGACACCCCGCACCTGCTCGCCGCGATGACGACCCTGCTCGCCCTGCTGGGCGGGCTCACGAAGACCTGGCGGTTCGACCGGATGCGGACGGTCCTGGACCACCGCACCGGCGACCTGGTCCCGCAGTTCGCCGCGTTCGCGAAGCACCACGGCGTCACCGCGGTGGTCTGCCGGCCGAGGTCGGGGAACAGGAAGGGCGTGGTCGAGAAGAACAATCACACCGCCGCGCAACGCTGGTGGCGGACCTTGCCCGACGACCTCACCCTCGAGCAAGCGCAGGCCAGCCTGAACACGTTCGCCGCAGGGCAGGACGAGCGGCGGCGTGAGGGCGAGCTCGGGACGACGACAGCGTCCGCCCTGTTCGTGAACGAGCCGCTCAGACCGCTACCTGCGGTTGTGTTCCCTGTGATCATCACAGAGGAGCGCACCGCGACCAGGCAAGCGCTGATCGACTGGCGTGGGAATCGCTACTCCGTCCCGCCCGAACTCGCCGCCGCGAAAGTCGAGGTCCGGCAGCGGCTCGGCGCGGACATCATCGACATCGCCACCGCATCGGGGACGGTCGTCGCCCGCCACCAGGTCGCCGAACCCGGCCTCGGCGTCACGATCCGCGACAGCGGCCATGTCACCGCACTGGAGGCCATCGCGATGGCGTCAGCGACACCAGGACGCCCGCACCGCCGCAAAGAACGCATCCCACCCGGCAGCGCCGCGCTGCGCGCTGCCGCAGCCCTCACCAGCGCTGCAGCGCAGCCTTCGACCGTGATCAGCCTGGCCGCTTACGAGCAGGCCGCGAAGAACAGGAACACCCTCCGATGACCACAACCACAGCCACCACGACGGCAGCGAGCGTCTATCAACAGCTGCGCGGCCACCTCACCGACCTGAAACTCGCCGACGCCGCGCACGCCCTCCCCGCCGTCCTCGACCAGGCGCAAGCCGAAGGATGGACCCTGACGCAGGCCCTCGAGCACCTACTGCGAGTCGAGGTCACCGCCACCGACGCCCGCCGCTTGGCTGGCCGGTTCCGTTTCGCGAACCTCCCCACCGGGCAGACCCTGGACGACTTCGATCACGACGCCGCATCCGGCATCGACCGGTCGCTGCTGGCCGAGCTCGGCACCTGCCGGTTCATCGACACCGCCACCAACGTGCTCCTGATCGGCCCGCCCGGCGTCGGGAAGACCCACATCGCCACCGGCCTCGGCCACGCCGCCGTCACCGCCGGCTACCGCGTCTACTTCACCTCCGCCGCCGACCTCGCCGCCCGCTGCCACCGCGCCGCGATCGAAGGCAAGTGGTCGACGATGATGCGTTTCTTCGCCGGGCCGACCCTGCTCATCATCGACGAGCTTGGCTACCTGCCACTACCCGGCGAGGCCGCCTCAGCCTTGTTCCAGGTCATCAACCAGCGCTACCTGAAGACCTCCATCGTGATCACCACGAACCGGCCGGTCGGAGCCTGGGGCGAGATCCTCGGCGACACCACCGTCGCCGCAGCCATGCTCGACCGGCTCTTGCACCGATCCGTCGTGATCACCCTCGATGGAGCCTCTTACCGGCTCCGCCACCACGCCACCGCCGCAGACGAACTCCGCCGCGTCACGACCGGCACGAACCTGCGCTAACCTGACCACGCGACCTGAGGAATTCCGATGAGCAACTCTGGGGAATTTCGATGAGCGCCATCA
>NZ_QQXK01000058.1 GCF_003575975.1 Galactobacter valiniphilus
GGAATTCGAACTCATCATGAACCCACCAGCCGCCCAAGCGGCCTAACCCCAACTGTCTCAATCCGTGCAGCAGTCCCTACAATGAGGATGCGCGTATGCACATGCATACGCACACTCCTTGGACGACGTAGCGAGCTTCCGGGCAGACGGTCGCAGACGTCGTCCCCCTGGCTCGTTTCCCCGCCCATCAAAAAATGAACGACCGCGGACTAGCTCGGATCAAGGCGACATCCCCTCAGCATCATGACGCGCTTGTGATGCAACTGAATATAGGAAGCTTAGAGATGACGCAACCAGGACAGACCACCACGACTTCGCACGAAGCGATCGATGCGTTCAAGAGAATCGTCGGCGACGAACATGTACTGACCTCTGAGCGTGCCACGATGCCATTCAGCAAAGGCTATCGATTCGGCGGAGGACCAGTCTTCGCCGTGGTGCGCCCCGGCACGCTGGTCGAGATGTGGCGGGCGCTGCAGGTATCCGTCGACAACAACCTCATCGTCATCCCGCAGGCATCGAACACGGGCCTGACTGGTGGATCCGGCCCCGGCTTCCAAGACTACGATCGCCCCATTGTGATCATCTCGACTCACCGCATCGATGAGGTGCACCTCATCAACGACGCGCGCGAGGCGATCTCGCTCGCGGGCACCCCGCTGACACACCTGACCGACGCGCTCGCCAAGCACCAGCGCGAGCCGCACTCGGTGATCGGGTCGACATCAATCGGCGCCTCGGTCATCGGCGGCATCGCGAACAACTCGGGCGGCAGCCAGATTCGCAAGGGTCCGGCATTCACGCGCGAAGCGATCTTCGCCCGCGTCAACGACGACGGCAAGGTCGAGCTGGTCAATCACCTGGGCATCTCGCTCGGAGACGACCCTGAGGTCGCACTCGACCGTCTACAGCGCGGCGAGTGGTCTCCCGAGGATGTCACCCCAGCTCCCGAAGACTCGAACGAGACCGAGTACGCCGAGCACTTGCGCAAGATCGTGCCTTCGCCTGCTCGCTACAATGCGAAACCCGAGTACCTGTTCGAGGCATCCGGCTCGGCCGGCAAGCTGATGGTGTTCGCGGTGCGCACCCGCACCTTCCCTCGCGAAGTGCACCCGACCGTGTTTTACATCGGCACGAACAACACGCACGAGCTCGAAGAGATCCGTCGGTTGTTCCTCGAAGCCGACATGCCGCTGCCTATCTCTGGTGAGTACATGGGCCGCAGTGCCTTCGACTTGGCCGAGAAGTACGGCAAAGACACCTTCGTCTTCCTGAAGTTCATGAGTCCAGCGCTGCAGACGCGCATGTTCTCGTTCAAGACGTGGGCCAACGGCTTGTTCTCGAAGATTCCCGGCATTGGTCCGACCTTCGCCGACACGGTATCGCAAGCCATGTTCAGCGTGCTGCCCAACCAGCTGCCCAAGCGCATGATGGAGTACCGCAACCGTTTCGAGCATCACCTGCTGCTCACCGTCAGCGAGTCGCAGAAGGCCGCGAGCGAGAAGATGCTCAAGGAGTTCTTCGCAGAGCCCGAGCACACTGGTGAGTTCTTCATCTGCACGTCTGATGAAGAAAAGAGCGCGTCGCTCAACCGGTTCGGCGCGGCCAGTGCCGCCACTCGCTACGCCGCGTTGAAGCGCCGGCACATCGCAGGGCTCATCCCCATCGATGTGGCCCTGCGTCGCGACGATTGGAACTGGCTCGAGGTGCTGCCGGAGGAGATCGACGACCAGCTTGAGGTCAAGGCGTATTACGGGCACTTCTTCTGCCATGTGATGCACCAGGACTATGTCGCCAAGCAGGGCGTGGATCCCGAGGCGCTGCACGACCGCATCCAGCACCTGCTGGAGGAGCGCGGCGCGAAGCTGCCCGCCGAGCACAACTACGGTCGCATCTACAAGCTGCCGGAGTCCATGGAAGAGCACTTCAAGGAGCTCGATCCGACGAATACGTTCAACGCCGGTATCGGCGGCACGTCGCCGCACAAGGACTGGGCCTAAGTCCCCAAGGTAGCGCGACGCCGTGAGAGCCTGAGCGATGTCTTATCCATCTCGGGTGGACCTAGGCCGTGTTGCTAAAGGTGCTGGTGAGCCAGTGGAGTGTCGCGGCGAGGCAGAGGCCGGCGTGGTAGTTGCGGGCGGTCTTGTCTGAGCGCATCGCGATCCCGCGCCATTGCTTGAGCTTGTTGAAGCACCGCTCGACGACGTTGCGGCCGCGGTAGCGGACCCGCTGCTGGTCACCGAAGTCGA
>NZ_QQXK01000059.1 GCF_003575975.1 Galactobacter valiniphilus
TCCTCGCCATGTCCTAGATTCTCGCTTCCCCAGCATCGTGCTGGAATCCGAGTGTCCAAGATCAGGGGTTAAGGCCCTTCACCCCCAGGTATCCTTCCACCCTCGGAAGCACGTGCTGGAGAAAATTCGACTGAATGAGCCCCGGCACGTGTCCCTCGTCCACGGTCACGATGCCTTGGATGACTGATGCCGCCCGGCGCTCAAAAATCGCGAACTCTACGGATTTAACCCCGTCGAGGATCATCATTTCCTGCTCCGCGAAGCTGCAGATCAAGCGCTTCTTGGCGGCCCAATCCCGACACAGCGCGAGACCGGTGAGCAGTTCGTCTGCCCCCAGGAGGCGGCCATCCACCGCCTCGCCGCCGAAACCCATCGAGCTAGACCCCCGATCGGCCAGTCCACGCTCCGCCACCGCCGGCGCTCCGACCAGTACCGTCATCGCCCCCCCTTTCAGCTTAGCTTGCCTGACAGATAGATAGTCTGTCTATTTCGACCCGACGCGCAAGCGCCTGAGGCAAATTTTCTAGAGGTGTGATCTTTGGTGTGGTGATGCGGCGGAACCCCGTAGCACTGCGAAGGATGTCGTTCGAGGCGGTCCCCACGGGTGCGTCACTCCGTAGCGACATGGAGCGATACGGCAAGTGCTCGGCGAGTCGGCATCCGGCGGTGCAGGCCTCACGTCAGCCGGCGAAAGCGTGGGGCTGCTGTCCGAAGGGGCGCTCAGGACGGATGCCAGATGAAGGGACACTCCACGTTGCGTTCGGTCGCGATCCAACCGGACACCCGAGCGACCCCGTCGGCATCGTCGATGCGCAGGGAGCTCGCGGCCGCCGGGGGGCGTTCGCTCCCGACTGCCAAGATCCACTGCATGGCACACTCACCCCCGGCACCGTAGAGCGAATCCGCGAGACCCACGGCGGCCGTATTCGATGTCGGGTTGCTGTCGGTCGCACCGTCCGGTCATGGCTCCACAGCTTCCACCGGCGCGATGGATGCCAGTCCCGTCGAAGTCACCGCCAGTTCGGCCCTGCCCACAGCGAAAGGCCCGCCGACGTTGCGCACGGCCTACACGTAGCGTTGAGCGGTGGACCCCTGCACCTCCTGGGGGACGGAGAGCGCTACCGGCAAATCGGTGGCGACGGCGACGTAAGCGGGCATTGCGCCCTGCAGGGCCGCGAAAATCAGCAGCACGGCGAGCGCCGCGGCCGCGCCACTCCGCAGTCGGGTTGCGGCGAGGAGGGCGCGAGCTGCACGCCGATACGCGGACTGCCCACACTCACGCGCAGCGCGGCTCGTCGCGGACCAGGGTGCTCTTGGCGAAAGCGGTGCGCATGGCGTCGCTCGTGGCGATGTCGCCGATGCCGATCATGAGCAGCGAAAACACGATCTGCTCCAGGATCATCCAGAACGGGTACAGCCCGGGGATCGCGGCGATCACGAGCGTCACCACGGGGAAGATGCGGCTAAACAGGCGCAGCCGCTGATAGCCCCAGAACCACCCCTCCCCCGCCCGCAGGGCGAAGTAGCCGAGCCCCAGCGTGAGGCCCAGCACGACGACGCCGCGCATCCAGACCGCGAGATTGTCGGGGTGGCCTTGGGCCAGGTTCACGAACGCGATGGCGAGCGCGCCGAGGCCAACGAGGATCTCGGCGGTGAGGATCCAGCGGATCGCGCGGAAGCCCTGGAGCACCTTGTGCGTCATGAGCGCTGCGGGCGCGCGAAGATCGCGCTGTCGTCGGCCGGCGGCCAGGCGATCCACGCGGCGCAGGAGGGCGGGGAGGCCCTTGAGGTCTGCCGGGGTGGTGTTCGTTTCGGGAATGGATGAGCTCACGTGATTATGGTGCGCCTCCGTGGGCCGAGGCGTCATCCATCGAAGGTGGGAACGGAGGCCCCGCCCACACGCCCGATGCCCGACGACGCGGCTCAAGTCCGCGCCGTCGAGCATCTCCTCTTCGTGCGGCGAGTCCAGCGCGGCCTGCCTCTGAAGGCCTAGGTGTTCTTCCCACGGTGGTTGTGGTCAGCGTGGCGTGACGGGATGAGGTGAGGACCTCCGGTATCGATGTGGGTTACCACACTCACTCGATCCACGGAGGTCCTCGTGTCCT
>NZ_QQXK01000005.1 GCF_003575975.1 Galactobacter valiniphilus
GGGGCATGAAGACCTCCGTGGTGAGAGCTGGATCCTAGATAGCTCCACACCTCACCCGGAGGTCTTCCTCATGTCACGCCGCCCCGCCGAAGACGTACCTAACCTGCCGGGGCAATACAGCTAGGCCCGCGGCCCTGGCCACGGCGGCGAGGTCGGGGTTCTCCAGGCCAGTGCCGAAGGTGACGAAGCCGGCGGCCTTCATCTCCAGCTCCACGAAGTTCAGCGAGGAGTTGTTGAAGACCACGACCTTCACGGGCAGCTTGGACTGCACCAGGGTGAAGAGCTCGCCGAGCAACATCGTCAGGCCGCCGTCGCCGGAGAGCGTGACCACCTGGCGGCCCGGGTTCAGGCTCGCGGCGCCGATGGCGTGGGGGAGGGCGTTGGCCATGCTCCCGTGGATGAAGGAGCCGAGCAGGCTGCGCCTGCCGTTCATCGTGAGGTAGCGGGCCGCATAGACGACGGGCGAGCCGACGTCCGGGATGAACACCGCGTCCTCCGCGGCGTGAGCGTCGATCCGCGCCGCGACGTGCTGGGGGTGCAGCGGCTTGCCGTCCTTGGCCGGGCGGGCGAGCTCGTCGAGCTTGCGGCGGGTCTTGGCGTAGTGGCGGGTCGCGTCCTCGAGATGTCCCCGGTCTCGGCCCTCCCGCAGCAGGGGGAGCAGGGCGGAGGCGGTCTCCTTGACGTCGCCCACCACGCCGAGGTTGAGCTGGGCCCGCCGACCCAACTGTTCGCCGCGCAGGTCCACCTGGAGCACGCGCGCGTGCTCCGGGTAGAACTGGCGGTACGGGAAGTCGCTGCCGAGCACGAGCAGCGTCTGGGCGGCCTCCATGGCGCGGTAGCCCGAGGCGAAGCCCAAGAGGCCGGTCATGCCCACATCGAAGGGGTTCTCCCACTCGAGATGCTCCTTGCCGCGCAGCGCGTGGACGATGGGCGCGGCGAGCCGGTCGGCGAGGGCGATGACCTCGTCGTGGGCGCCGGCGGCCCCGGCCCCCGCGAGGATCGTGACGCGCCCGGCCGCGTTGAGCTCCCCGGCGAGCTCCCGCAGCTCGCTCTCGGAGGGGAGCACGCGCGGAGCGGGGGCGAAGGCCGCCGCGAGGGTGGAGGAGTCGGCGTCCTTGAGGGCAACGTCGCCAGGGATGACGAGCACCGCCACGCCGCGGCGGGCGATGGCGGCCTGCATGGCGGTGCGCAGCATGCGCGGCATCTGCGCCGGATCGCTCACGAGTTCCGCGTACACGGAGCATTCGCGGAAGAGTTCCTGCGGGTGCGTTTCCTGGAAGTAGCCGGAGCCGATCTCGTCCGAGGGGATCTGGGCGGCGATGGCCAAGACGGGCACCCGGGTCCTCGCCGCGTCGTAGAGTCCGTTGATGAGGTGCATATTGCCCGGCCCGCACGAGCCCGCACAGACGGCCAAGCGCCCGCTCAGCTCTGCCTCGGCCGCCGCGGCAAACGCGGCCGCCTCCTCGTGGCGCACGTGGCTCCAGGTGATGGAGTCGTTGGTGCGGATCGCGTCGGTGATCCCGTTGAGCGAATCCCCGGGGACGCCATAGATGCGCTGAACCCCCGAGGCCGCGAGCGAGTCGATGATCTGTTGTGCCACGTTTCCCATGGCAACCTCCCTGTCGTGGCGGCCGCTGGCGCGGCCTGGCGGCGGTGGGCCGCAGGCCCCCGGCCCAGCCTTCCCCGGCGGGGACGGATTGGCAAGGCCCGACGGCGTGGCGCGGCGCCTCGGGAGGCGGAGGCCGGGACAGGGGCCCGGTGCCTCAGGGGCACGAGGTGTCGGCCCCGTGGCCCATGCTGGGCGACACGCCCGACGCAGGGTGAGACACGCCGACGACGCTCCGATGGACACGCTGTGCACAACACCTCACTCGGGATCCGCACAGCCTGTGGATGACGGGTCGGCTTCCGCGGTTTCCTGCGGCTCTGGGGGTGGAGAAGGGTGTGGATTTCTGGTGGATGAACCACACGCGTGTAAGACATGATGTTGGGGTCAAGGAGGCAAGGTGGCACAAGATGTAGTGGTCGGAGGTAGACTAGAGGCAGTTGAGCGCAGCACGGACCCCGCGGGGATCGGCCTAGCAAAACCTCGCGGGGGACACAAGCGCGAGGACCTCAACAGCAGAACTTCACCAGCACTAGGAGCGGCCTTGTCAGAGCCGCTGATCGAAGGGATATCGACATGACCGTGACGGTGTACACCAAGCCGGCGTGCGTTCAGTGCAACGCCACCTACCGTGCCCTCGACAAGAAGGGCATCGAGTACAAGAAGGTGGACATCTCCCAGGATCCTGCGGCCCTGGAGCGCATCCGCGAGCTCGGCTTCATGCAGGCCCCGGTGGTCATCACCGAGTCCGATTCCTGGTCCGGCTTCCGCCCGGACAAGATCGAGGAGCTGGGCGCCCAAGCCGCTTCCGTGGCCTGAACCCATGAACATCACCCGCTCGGCGGGGGAAGGGAGGCGCTCGTGAGCGTCGACACTTCCTCCGCCGCGCTCGCCCCCGAGGGCGAACGGCTCGTGAGTCACGCACGCCTGGTCTACTTCTCCTCCGTTTCGGAGAACACCAAGCGCTTCATCGACAAGCTGGCCCAGCCGGCGCAGCGGATCCCGCTGCACCGTTCCGAACCCGAGCTTGTGTGCGCCAGTGACTATGTCCTGGTCGTGCCCACTTACGGTGGCGAGAAGGGTGAACACGCCATCCCGCCGCAGGTCCTGCGCTTCCTGAAGGCCCCGGAGAACCGGGAGCACCTCGTGGGCGTGATCGGGGCGGGCAACACCAACTTCGGCACCAACTACAACCTCGCGGCGCACAAGATCGCCAAGAAGCTCGGGGTTCCGGTGCTCTATCTGTTTGAACTCATGGGCACGCCCGAGGATGTGGCCCGTGTCAACCAAGGATTGGAAGAGTTTTGGACACTTCGCTCGCAGAGTCGGCCGTGAGCCGCGGCGGCAAGGAACTGCCCGAGGCCTACCAGGGTCTCGGCTACCACGAGCTCAACGCCATGCTCAATCTGTATGGCGCGGACGGCAAGATTCAGTTCGACGCCGACCGCTACGCGGCTCGCCAGTACTTCCTTGAGCACGTGAACAACAACACCGTGTTCTTCCACGACCTCGACGAGAAGCTCGAGTACCTCGTGGAGAAGAAGTACTACGAACCAGAGACGCTTGAGCAGTACCCGCGCGAGTTCGTGCGCGAGCTCTTCGACTTCGCCTACAAGAAGAAGTTCCGCTTCGAGACCTTCCTTGGCGCGTTCAAGTTCTACACCTCGTACACGCTCAAGACCTTCGACGGTAAGCGTTACCTGGAGCGCTTCGAGGACCGCGTCTGCATGGTGGCCCTCCACCTGGCCCGCGGTGACCAGAAGGTCGCCAAGCTGCTCGTGGACGAGATCATCTCCGGCCGCTTCCAGCCGGCCACGCCCACGTTCCTGAACGCCGGCAAGGCCCAGCGCGGCGAGCTCGTCTCCTGCTTCCTGCTGCGCGTCGAGGACAACATGGAGTCCATCGCCCGCGGCATCAACTCCGCGCTGCAGCTCTCCAAGCGCGGCGGCGGCGTGGCCCTCTCGCTGACCAACATCCGCGAGCACGGCGCCCCGATCAAGCACATCGAGAACCAGTCCTCCGGCGTCATCCCCGTGATGAAGCTCCTCGAGGATTCCTTCTCCTACGCGAACCAGCTCGGTGCCCGCCAGGGTGCCGGCGCCGTGTACCTGCACGCGCATCACCCGGACATCTACCGCTTCCTCGACACGAAGCGCGAGAACGCCGACGAGAAGATCCGCATCAAGACCCTCTCGCTTGGCGTCGTGATCCCGGACATCACGTTCCAGCTGGCCAAGAACAACGAGGACATGTACCTCTTCTCGCCGTACGACGTCGAGCGCGTCTACGGGCAGCCCTTCTCGGAGATCAACGTCACCGAGAAGTACTACGAGATGGTCGATGACAAGCGCATCAAGAAGACCAAGATCAACGCCCGCGAGTTCTTCCAGACCCTCGCCGAGATTCAGTTCGAGTCGGGCTACCCCTACATCGTGTTCGAGGACACGGTGAACCGGGCCAACCCGATCAAGGGCAAGATCACCATGTCTAATCTGTGCTCCGAGATCCTGCAGGTCTCCACGCCCTCGACCTTCAAGGACGATCTGTCCTACGAGTTCGTCGGCAAGGACATCTCCTGCAACCTCGGCTCCATGAACATCGCCAAGACGATGGATTCGCCGGACTTCGGCGTCTCCATCGAGGGCGCCATCCGCGCGCTCTCCGCCGTGGCGGATATGAGCTACATCGCCTCCGTGCCCTCCGTGGCCGAGGGCAACCTGAAGTCCCGCGCCATCGGCCTCGGCCAGATGAACCTCCACGGCTACCTGGCCCGCGAGCGCGTGCACTACGGCTCCGAAGAGGGCCTGGACTTCACGAACATCTACTTCTACACGGTGCTCTACCACGCGCTGCGCGTCTCGAACCAGATGGCCATCGAGACCTCCAGCCCGTTCGACGGCTTCGCCGACTCGAAGTACGCCTCCGGCGAGTTCTTCGACAAGTACACCGAGCAGGAGTGGGCCCCGAAGACGGAGAAGGTCCGCGAGCTCTTCGCCAACACCCACATCCCCACGCAGGATGACTGGCGCGCGCTGAAGGCCTCCGTCATGGAGCACGGTATCTACAACCAGAACCTGCAGGCCGTCCCGCCCACGGGTTCCATCTCCTACATCAACAACTCGACCTCCTCGATCCACCCCGTGGCCTCGAAGATCGAGATTCGCAAGGAAGGCAAGATCGGTCGCGTCTACTACCCGGCCCCTTACCTGACGAACGACAACCTGGAGTACTACCAGGACGCGTACGAGATCGGCTACGAGAAGATCATCGACACCTACGCCGCTGCCACGCAGCACGTGGACCAGGGCCTGTCCCTGACGCTCTTCTTCAAGGACACCGCCACCACGCGCGACATCAACAAGGCGCAGATCTACGCGTGGCGCAAGGGGATCAAGACGATCTACTACATCCGCCTGCGTCAGCTGGCGCTGGAGGGCACCGAGGTCGAGGGCTGCGTTTCCTGCATGCTGTGACCGCTTGAGCGGTGGTGGCCGCCGGCATCAACACCGGCGGCCACCACCGCATCCGCGGGCCCGCCCGCACCCAAGGCAACCACCCGACGTCGAGCATTGGCGTCACCCGCACCGCCGGCCCTCAAAGGGGCGGCGGGGGAGAGGAATCACGAGGACATGACTGACGGCGTGAAGCTGCTCGGCAAAGTCGAGGCCATCAACTGGAACCGCATCCAGGACGACAAGGACGTTGAGGTCTGGAATCGCCTGACCAACAACTTCTGGCTCCCGGAGAAGGTGCCGGTGTCCAACGACGTGCAGTCGTGGGGCACGCTCACCGAGGAGGAGAAGCTCCTCACCATGCGCGTGTTCACGGGCCTGACGCTCCTGGACACCATCCAGGGCACGGTCGGCGCCGTGGCGCTGATCCCCGACGCGATCACCCCGCACGAGGAGGCCGTGTACACCAACATCGCCTTCATGGAGTCGGTGCACGCCAAGAGCTACTCCTCGATCTTCTCGACGCTCGCGTCCACCAAGGAGATCGACGACGCCTTCCGCTGGTCCGTCGAAAACGAGTACCTGCAGAAGAAGGCTCAGATCGTCATGAGCTACTACCACGGCGACGATCCGCTCAAGAAAAAGGTCGCCTCCACGCTGCTGGAGTCGTTCCTGTTCTACTCGGGCTTCTACCTGCCCATGTACTGGTCCAGCCACGCCAAGCTGACCAACACCGCCGACATGATCCGCCTCATCATCCGCGACGAGGCAGTGCACGGCTACTACATCGGCTACAAGTACCAGCGCGGCCTCGAGACCGTGCCGGCGGACCGCCAGGCCGAGCTCAAGGACTACACCTACGACCTGCTCTACGAGCTCTACGAGAACGAGGTGCAGTACACGCACTCGCTCTACGACGGGGTGGGCCTGGCCGAGGATGTCAAGAAGTTCCTGCACTACAACGCCAACAAGGCGCTCATGAACCTCGGCTACGAGGCCATGTTCCCGTCCACCGTGACGAACGTGAACCCGGCGATCCTCTCGGCGCTCTCGCCGAACGCCGACGAGAACCACGACTTCTTCTCGGGCTCGGGCTCCTCCTACGTGATCGGCAAGGCCGTGAACACCGAGGACGAGGACTGGGACTTCTAGTCTCGATCCACCCCGGGAAGCCACCGACAGGGGTGCGGACCAGCAGTGCTGGTTCCGCGCCCCTGTTCCGTGTCGCATAGACTGCGCCAATAAGCATCTTTCAGGAGGTTCTCGTGAGCGCGCAGTCCCCAACCGCCATCCCCGCCACCGGCGCCAACAAGCGCGAGCCCGGCAACATGGTGATCTCCACGGGCATTCTCGTGATCATCGTCGGGCTCGTCATGGTGCTCGTCTCGCTGCTCGGGGGTGTGGTCGCCGACGCCAACTCGGCTCCCCTTGACGCCGAGAGCGGCGCGCTGGACCCCGCCGTGGTCATCGCCCGCACCTGGACCCTCATCGGCGCCGTCCTGACGCTCTTCGGCCTGCTCACCATGGCCGTGGGTTACCTGCGCCAGATCAATCACCGCCTCGGCCTGGGGCTCGAGCGCGGCTGATCAGGCCCGCCGCTCCCGCGGCGCGGGGCGCCCGAGGCACCCAGCACAACAGCACAGCACGACGGCGCGTGGTCACCACGCGCCGTCGTGCTGTGCTGTGTGCCCCGCCGCCTAACCGGCCAGGGTGGCGCGGTAGCCGTCCCAGGCCGCCTGACAGGAGCGCGCGATGGCGTCGACGCGGTCCTCGTCGGTGGAGGGCCACGTGGCGCCGGGGGAGTGCAGCGCCTCGACGGCAGCCTCGCCCATCAGGAACTCGCGCAGGAACTCCGCCTGCACCGCGTCGATGAGCGGCCCGGCCTCGCGCGTGCGGCGGCCGATGCCCACCGTGTCGCGCGCCTCGATGATCTCCTGGCTGCCGAGGTAGGGCTGGTTCAGACTGATGTCGTTCGGCGCGGCCCCGAAGCCGGCGCCGAACGCTTCCCTGAAGGCCCCCGCCAGGTTTCGCAGCCGCTCCGGCTGCATCGTCACGCCATCGAACGGCGCGGCGTCGGGGCGGGGATTGCCCTCGGCGTCGCCGCGATTCGACAGCGAGACGACGTTGGGCAGGCGGTCCTTCTCCGCCCGCTCCACGACCACTGCGCCGTCGGGCCGCGTGGTGGTGTTCATCGTGTCGTGGAAGGAGAGCGTGGTCAGCGGGGTGCGGGTGCCGAGGCCTTGATGGGTCTGGAACCAGCGGCGCAGCAGCGTGCGCCGCGTCTTCTCGTAGACGTCCACGCCGAGCGCGCCCGCCGCCTCGAAGTCGCCAAGCAGCGCCTCCCACTCCGCCTGCGTGGTGGGTTCCCTCAGCAAGGGGTAGAAGGAGAAGGTGACGGGGCGGATCGCGTCGACGCCGGAGAGGTCGACTCGCTGGAGCGGCCCGGCGGCCCGGACGCGCTCGAACGCCTCCCGGAGGGTGGCCTTCACGTCCTCGGGCTTGGCCCGGTTGGGATCGCGCACGAGCCGCGGGTGCGGGTTCTCGACGTAGATGACGCGGGGATCGATCTGCGCCCAGCGGCGCACGATCGGTGCCGTGGAGAGATCCGTGTAGTCGAATTGCAGGCGGCGCGTGTACTCGGGGACGAGGTGGCGGGCCACCTCCTCGGGCGCGGCGGAGCCGGAATGAGGGCAGCTCACGACGAGGTCGGCCTCGGCCAGAGCCTGCTCGAGGCTGCGGGACTCCGGGTTCGCGTAGAAGATCAGGTCCTCCGGCGCGAAGGCGGTGCCGGCAGGAATCAGGGCTGGCGAGGTCTCGCCCTCGGCCCAGGCGGTCAGCGGCATCATCCCAGCACCACCCCCAGCAGCGCGCCGGCAAGACAGGTGAAGAGCGCAAGCACCACCGCCGGGATGAAGAAGGAGTGGTCGATGAGCTTGGAGCCCAGCTTCGTGGAGCCCGTGTAGTCGAAGTTGGCGGCGGCGATCTGCGAGCCGTTCGTCGGGAGCACGTAGATACCGGCGAAGGCGCCGGACCACATGCCGGCGACGAGCCCGGGGGCGAGGCCGGCCGCGAGGCCGATCGGGACGATGGTCTGGGTCGCCGTGGACTGGCTCGTAGTCAGCACACACACGAGGAAGACGCCGAGGGCAAAGATCCACGGGGCGGCCTGCACCAGACCACCGACGGAGTTGGCGATGGCCTTGTCGTGCGCGCCGAGGAAGGTGCTCGTGAGCCAGGCGAGGCCGAAGAGGGCGATCGCCGAGGTCATGCCGGCCTTGAAGACCGAGCTGGCCGGGATCTCGGAGACCTTCGGCTTGGCCACGAGCACCACGAGGGCGCCGACGACCAGCATGATGATGGAGATGATCTGGGTCATGCCCATGGGGGCGCCGGCGGCATCCGCGGGGCGCAGGACCTTGAAGAGGCCGAACACCACGATGGCGACCACGCCGAGCAGGAAGATGATGGCGGCGTTGCGCCCGGCGGCCGTGGCCTGCGGGGTGTCGGAGGCCTCGGGGATGCCGCCTGCGGCGAGCTTGGCCTGGATCTCCGGATCGTCCTGCATGTTCTTGCCGAGTCGCGCCACCACGAAGGACGCCGCGACGATGCCGATGATGGCCGCGGGGATCGTGATCTTGAGGATGTCGACGAGGTCGAAGTTGTACGGCGGCTTCTCCGTGAGCACGAGCATCACGGCCATGGCGGCGGAGACGGGGGAGCAGGCCAGCGCCACGCCCGTGGAGACCACGGAGAGCGAGAGCGGGCGCGACGGGCGAATGCCGTTGCGGTAGGAGAGGTCAGTGATGACCGGCAGCAGCGGGTACAGGATGTTCGAGGTGCCGGCGCCGACCGAGAAGAGGAAGGCGACGAGGGGTGCCACGAGGGTGATCTGCTTGGGCCGTTTGGCGATGACCTTGGCGGCGACCGTCACCATCCAGTCGATGCCTCCTGCGGCCTGCATGGCCGAGGAGGTCACCACCACGGCCAGGACGATGAGTAGGGCATCGACGGGCGGTGAGCCGGCGGGTTCCCTGAAGCCAAAGACCAGAATGGCCACGCCCACGCCGCCCCAGAAGCCGAGGGAGACGCCGCTCGCCCGGGTTCCCATGGCGATGCAGGCGAGGACGACGATCAGTTCGAGGACAAAACGAGCGACCTCCATGCGTTCCTCCGTCTAGAAATATTCCTTTGGCGCCATCGTAGGCATGGCCGGATGCCGCAGGCCAAGGTTTGTGGGGTCCCGGTCCGCGGCTACGCGCGGGTAACGTGGATCACGCGATCGAGGGGTCGCGTCAGTTCCCTGCATGAGGAGTCACCCATGAGCTTTGCGCCGGACCGGCTGCCCGAGGACCTCGCCGAGGCCGAGGCCTACTACGTTCTCGACGCGAGGGACGGCGACACGGCGCGCTACCGCTCCACCGTGCACGCGCAGGGTGCCTGGAACCCCGGGGAGCAGCACATGGCCCCCGCCACGGGCGTCCTGGTCCACGAGCTCGAGCGCTTCAAGGCGCGCGAGGGGCTGCGGATCGTCAGGGTGTCCCTCGACATCCTGGGTCTCATCCCGGGCGGCGGCTTCACGGTCACCACCCGCATGGTGCGGCCCGGGCGCACGATCGAGCTCATCGAGGCGACCCTGGAGGCGCACGGGCGCACGTCCATCGTGGCCAGGGCCTGGCGCCTCGCCACGGGCGACACCTCCGCCGTGGCGCATGTGCAGGAGCCCTCGATCCCGGGGCCGAGAAAGTGCGTGGAGCGCGAGCTGTCGGCACGCTGGCCGGGTGGCTACATCGCCTCGCTGACCGGGCTCGGCGATCCGGCCAGCGGCGGCGGGCAGGGGACGGCCTGGCTCAGCAATGACCTCGAGATGGTGGACGGCGAGGAGACCACGCCGCTCGTGCGCCTGCTCGGCATGGTGGACACGGCCAACGGCGTGGCGCCGCGCCTGGATCCCCGCGCCTGGGCGTTCCCGAATGTTGATCTGCAGATCCACCTCTTCCGCGCACCGATTGGCCGCCGCCTGGGTCTCCGGGTGCTCCAGAGCGTGGGCGAGGACGGCGTGGGCCTGACGAGCTCGGTGCTGCACGACGAACAGGGACCCTTTGGGCGCGCCGAACAGATCCTCACCGTGCGGGAACAGGCCGCAACCTCCAGGTGAATCCGGCGTAGTGTGCTCCCGGCGCGGCCCGTGACTTGGTAGCGCGCGATGCGCACCCGGTCCCTGTCACGCCGGAGGTTTCTTGATGTCCCTGCCCTTCGCTGCCCCGGCCGTGCTCGTCGCCAGCATCGCCGCGCTGATCTTCGCTTCCACCGCGCCGCCGGCCGCGCCGGCCGGTGGCGCGGCCGCCGAATACGCCGTCGAGGCGCCGCTCGAGGTGACGCCTCAGGAAGCCGAGCTGACCGCCACCGGCGACCAGGCCGACGTCGTGCTCGAAACCCCCGAGGTCAAGGGCGAGTCCGTCCAGGCCCTGCCCGTCGAGGGTGTGTCGGAGGCCGCGCAGGAGTCCCCGGCGGCGCTCAAGGAGGCCGTTCCGGCGGAGGAGACCGAGCAGATCGCCCCGCAGGCCCAGCAGCAGCTCGGCGAGACCGAGGCGGATCGGCACCTGGCCCTGCTCACGCCCGTGCGCACTGCGCCCACCTTCACGGCCGTCGGCCTGACGTGGAAGGCGACAGCCGGGGTCAAGGTCACCGAGGCGTCCGTGCGCGTGCGCGAGAACGGCGAATGGACGCCCTGGACCGCCCTCGAGATCCCCGAGGTGGGGGAGGAGTCGGGGGCCACGGGCCGCGACGGCACGTCCCCGCTGTTGAGCAACGGCGCCGACGCCGTTCAGGCCCGCGTGCTGACGGCCAGCGGGTCGGCGCCGGATGATCTCAAGATCGATCTCGTGAACGGCGGAACGGCTCCGTCCCCGCGCGTCGAAGCGAGCGCAACCGCGCAGAGCCCCGCGTACCGTCCCGGTTCCGTGTCCGGCGACGTCCTGCGTCCCTCCGGCATCGTGAGCCGTGCCAAGTGGGGCGCGGACGAGAAGAAGGCGGACACGACGCCCTCGCGCTCCGTGAAGCTGCAGGCGATGTACATCCACCACACCGCGAGCTCGAACAGCTACACCCCGGCCCAGGCGGCCCAGGCGGTGCGCTCCTTCTTCCTCTTCCACACGCAGTCCCGCGGCCGGGACGACATCGGCTACCAGTTCCTCATCGACAAGTACGGGACCATCTACGAGGGACGCCGTGGCTCCCTCAACGACCTCGTGGTGGGCGCCCAGGCTGGTGGCTTCAACACCGGCAGCATCGGCGTCTCGATGATCGGCAACTACGACAGGGCGAAGCCCTCCGCCGCCATGCTCGAGTCGCTGCGCAAGGTGCTCGCCTGGAAGGGCTACGCCTACGGCATCGACGTGACGGGCAAGACCACCCTCACCGCCAAGGTGGAGGGCGCCTCGACGTCCTGCTACCAGGACGGCGCGCGGGTCACCGTGCCGACGCTCCTGGGCCATCGCACCACCAACTACACCGGCTGCCCCAGGCAGTACCTCTTCAACCAGCTCCCCGCCCTGCGCACGGACGTCAAGAAGCTGATCGACGCCGCCGTAGCGCAGCACGGCGCGGCCGGCTCACCCCTCAAGGCCCCCGTGCCCGCCGCGAAGTATGCGGGCAACCAGGGTCTCGTGCTCAGCGGCAAGGTCACCTTACGCTGGAAGAAGGTCCCCTACGCCGCCAAGTACCAGATCATGACGCGCGCCGTGGGACAGAAGGACGCCTTCTCCCGCAACGGGTTCTGGAGCGCGAGAAGCACCACCACGGCCCTGCGCAAGGCCATCACCCTCAAGCCCGGCGAGACCCGCGTGCTCGGGGTGCACGCCATCGACGCCCAGGGCCGGCCCGGCCCGGTCACGCGCCTGACGCAGCTGACCCGCCCGGTCTCGTGGTCGGCCGCCGACCTCAAGGTGAAGGACGCGGCGCTCGGTGCCAAGAGCTCCAGCGCGGCCAACGGCCGCGTGGTCACGGCCAAGAAGCAGGGAGCCACCGCCGCGGCGCGCTCCGTGGTCGGGGCCAACCGCGTGACGGGGCGCGTGCAGGCCACCAAGGGTGCCACCGTGCAACTGCGACAGGGCTCCACGCTGCTCAAGACCGCGAAGCTCTCGGCGAGCAAGAGCATCAAGACCATCAGCGTTTCGCTGCCCCGGCGCGGCAAGTCCGACGTGCAGCTCAAGGTGAGCAAGCTCGCCAAGAAGGCCACCGTGAACGACTACTCCATCGGCCTGAGCCGCTCGACGTTGGCCCCGGCGGCCACCCCCTACGTGGCCCCCGGAGCCGGTCAGGTGACCGGCCTGAGCAGCCCGGGCTCGTCGGCCTCCGCCACGGCGGGCTTCACGTGGAAGGGGCGCAGCGACGCTGCTTACTACCTCGTGCAGGTGCAGCGTGCCAAGGCCGGCGCGGCCCTGACGGGCGCCTATTCGGCCCCGGTCAGGGGCGGCGCGGCGTCCTTCTCCCTCGCGCTGGCCGAGGGGGAGAGCGCGCGGATCCGCGTGAGCGCCGTGAGCGTCTTCGGGCGGGCCGGCGTCTCCACCACCTCGTCGGTGGCTAAGCGCGCGACGCCGCCGGCACCGGTCACGCCCACCCCGGCGCCTTCCCCGGCGCCGAGCGTTCCGAGCACCCCCGCGAGCTAGCGCGGCGGCAACACAGCCGAAGCGGGGCCCGGCGCAGTGCTCCGGGCCCCGCTTCAGCATGCTTGGGCGTCTCCTCAGCGCGCGGGGAGCTCCCCGGCGAGGATCTTCTTGAGCTCGCGCTTGGGCACGGGCACGAAGCCGGCCTCGAGGTGCGCGCGGCGGAAGGCCGGATCGGCGCGGAACAGGGCCAAGCCGCGCTTGAGCAGGAACGGGATGGGCTTGCGGTGCTCGCGCACATCGCGCGCGAAGCGCAACAGCGAGGTGATCAGGCGCGGGGAGTCGACGTAGTAGGCCGTGACGGGCACGCCGGCCTCGCGCAGCGCGCCCAGGGCGGTGCGGGCGAAGACACCCTCGGCGACCACGCGTCCGCCGGGCTGCAGGCGCACACGGAGGCGGCCGAAGGAGGTGCTCTGCTCGATGGAGTACTTGGGCACCGAGGTCTCGCCCGTGCTCAGGAGCTGCTGGACGGCGGCGACGGCGGCCTCGCAGTTCCAGGTCCCCGGGTGGTCCCAGTCGATCTCGCCGTAGGCCGTGCGCGGCATGGGGTGCGTCTGATCCTCCGCGATGTTGCGGTAGAAGTTGTCCAGCTGCAGGGGCGGCGTGCCGTAGTGTTGGGCCAGATAGCTCTTGCCGGAGCCGGAGGCGCCTCCCAGGAGGATGAGGGGGACGGTGGGCGCTGCGGCTGGATCTGACACGCCCAGCATCATCCCACATTCACGGCGTCCACCCTGGCCGTTCTCCTGCCGTAGGCTCGCGAACGTGACCGATTCGACCCGCCTGAGCCTGCTGCGCGATCACGCCACGGGAGACGCCGCCGCCGACCTTGACCGTTCCCTCGGCCTCCTGCGCGAGGTCGCAGCGGGGCACCGCGGGCCGCTCCTGCGGGTCTACACGCCGGCTCCGACCCTCGCCTTCGGTCAGCGCGATGCACGGCTGCCGGGATTCGAGGCCGCGGCCGCCGCGGCGGCTGTGCTCGGCTTTGCCCCCGTGGTGCGTTCGGCGGGCGGGCGGGCCGCGGCCTACCACGAGGGCTGCCTCATCATCGATCAGATCCAGCCGGAGGCCGAGGCGATGAAGGGCCACCAGGCGCGCTTCGCCCGCTTCGGGGAGCTCTACGCCTCCGCGCTTGCCTCGCTCGGTGTGGACGCCGCGGTCGGGGAGATCCCGGGGGAGTACTGCCCCGGTGAGTTTTCGGTGCACGGCACCCGGCACGACGGCGCGGCGCGGGTCAAGCTCGTCGGCACGGCTCAGCGCGTGGTCGCCGGGGCCTGGTTGTTTAGCTCCGTGGTGGTGGTCTCGGGGGCGGTGCCGCTGCGCGAGGTGACGACGCGCGTCTACGAGGAGCTGGGGCTGGCGCTCGACCCCGCCACGGTGGGTGACGCCGCGGGGCTCGTGGCGCCGGGCGCGCCCGTCCCGACGCCGACCTCTGCGCTCGAGGCGATCCTCGCGACGTGGGCCGAGGCTGGCTACACCATCGGGGAGTGAGGGCGAACGAAGGAGGGGCGCGGCCCGTGGCCGCGCCCCTCCTTGCTCTTGCCCGGCGTCAGTGACCGCGGGCGATCCATTCGTCAAGGTGGGGAGCCTCGGCACCGATGCTCGTCTCGTCGCCGTGACCCGTCAGGACGCGGGTGTCGCGCGGCAGGAGGAACAGCTGCGTGGTGATGGAGTCGATGATCGTGTCGAAGTCCGAGTAGGAGCGCCCCGTCGCGCCCGGCCCGCCGTTGAACAGTGTGTCCCCGCTGAAGAGGACCCCCAGCTCCGGTGCGTAATAGCAGGTCGACCCCGGCGTGTGCCCAGGCGTCGCGAGGGCGCGCAGCTCGGTTCCGGCGACGGTGAAGACCTGTCCGGGTTCCACGGGACCGTCCGGCGCGTCGGCGTGAACCATGTCCCACAGCATGCGATCGGCAGCGGGGAGCAGCACGGGCGCGCCGAGCGCCCCCGCCGCCTCGCGCGCCGCGCGCACGTGGTCGTCGTGGCCGTGCGTCAGCAGGACGGCGTTCACCCGGCGCCCGGCCACCGCCTCGGTGACCCGCGCGACGTCGTGCGCTGGGTCGATGACGATCACCTCGTGATCGTCGCCGACGATCCAGACGTTGTTGTCCACCTCCCAGGTGCCGCCGTCCAGGCTGAAGGTGCCGCTCGTGACGACGTTTTCGATGAGCGCGGTCATTTGGCAACCTCCACGACGGAACGCAGCACGAGGCCCTTCGACATCTTCTCGAAGGCCTCGTTGATCTCGCCGAGGCCGATGCGCTCGGAGACGAAGGCGTCAAGGTCGAGGCGGCCCAGGCGGTACTGCTCCACGAGCATGGGGAAGTCGCGGCTGGGCAGGCAATCGCCGTACCAGGAGGACTTGAGGGAGCCGCCGCGGCCGAACACGTCATCCAGCGGGAGATCGAGGCGCATGCCGGGGGTCGGCACGCCCACGAGCACCACGCGGCCGGCCAGGTCGCGGGCGTAGAACGCCTGCTCGTAGGTCTCGGGGCGACCGATCGCCTCGATCACCACGTCGGCGCCGAAGCCGCCCGTCAGCGCGCGAATGGCCTCGACGGGATCCTGCTCGCGCGAGTTCACGCCGTGCGTGGCGCCGAGGCGCAGCGCCTGGTCGATCTTGGCCTGGTCGATGTCCACGGCGATGATCGTGGTGGCGCCGGCGAGGCGCGCGCCCTGGATCGCGGCGACGCCCACGCCGCCGCAACCGATGACGGCCACGGACTCGCCGCGCTGCACCTGGCCCGTGTTGATGGCGGCGCCCACACCGGCCATGACGCCGCAGCCGAGCAGGCCAACGGCCGCCGCGTCCACGTCGTCGCGCACGGGCGTGCACTGGCCGGCGGCGACGAGCGTCTTCTCCGCGAAGGAACCGATGCCGAGCGCGGGGGAGAGCTCCGTGCCGTCCGTCAGGGTCATCTTCTGCGTGGCGTTGTGGGTGTTGAAGCAGTACTGCGGCTGGCCCTTGAGGCACGCGCGGCATTCACCACACACGGCGCGCCAGTTGAGGATGACCCGCTCGCCGACCTTCACGTTCGTGACGCCCTCGCCGATCGCGGAGACCACGCCGGTGGACTCGTGGCCGAGCAGGTAGGGGAAGTCGTCACCCACGCCGCCGTGCACGTAGTGAAGATCCGTGTGGCAGACGCCGCAGGTCAGGACGTCCACGACGGCCTCGCCCGGGCCTGGGTCGGGGATCACGATGTCAACGATCTCCACTGGGGCGTTCTTGGCGCGCACCACGGCGCCCTTGACGGTCTGCGACATGACGTCTCCGTTCGTTCGAGTCCCGGCCGCCCAGGGGCAGGCACGGCCGTGTTCCGCTGTGACGGGCGCAACCCGTCACCCTCATCCGATCACGTTTGCGCTTTCGCGTCCCGATCGTCGGCACCGTGTGTCACGCTGTGAGCATGTGCGGACGTTATGTGATTGCCCGGGCGGCCGGGGACCTGGTTGACGAGCTGGATGCGTGGGAGCCGGAGGAAGAGATCCTCCTGCGGCCCAACTACAACGTGGCACCGACCACGGACGTGCCGATCGTGCTCGAGCGGCTCGTGGAGGCTGGGGCGCCGGGTGCCGTGCAGACGCCCGGCGGCCTCGTGCGCCGCGAGCTGCACGTGGCCCGCTGGGGCCTGTTGCCGATCTGGGCCAAGGACGCCTCCTTCTCCTCGCGCGCCTTCAATGCCCGCAGCGAGACCGTCCTGGAGAAGCCCTCCTTCCGCGGTGCCGTGAAGTCCAAGCGCTGCGTGGTGCCCGTGGACGGCTACTACGAGTGGCGCACCCCGGCCGGCGGCAAGGGCACCAAGACGCCCTTCTTCGTCCACCGCGAGGACGGCAAGCCCATCGTGTTTGCCGGGCTCTACGAGTGGTGGAAGGACCCCGCCGTCGCCGACGGCGAGGAGGGTCAGTGGGTGCTCTCCTGCACCATCTTGACCACTGAGTCTCCCTCGCCGGAGGACGACGGCGTGCAGGGCGCCTTGGGTGCCCTGCACGACCGCCTGCCCATCGCCTTGGCGGACGAGGACGCCATCTCGGCATGGCTGGATCCGAGCAACAAGGATGCAGCCTCCCTCGTGGAGGCCGTCCGGGCCCGGGCCGTCGAGGCCACTCAGGGCTGGGCTTTGCGCGAGGTCGGCTCCGCCGTGGGCAATGTGCGCAACAACGGCCCGGAGCTGATCGAGCCCGTCGGATCGCTGTTTTGAGCGCGGCGGACGGCGCCGAGGCACGGACGCTCGAGGAGCTGGCCGTCGCCCTGGAGGGCGTGGGCTTCGCCGGGGACTGGCATGCCAACACCCCCTGGGCCGTGCGCGCCGTGGAGTACGCGGCCGCGCAGGGCATCGCCACCCTGATCCACACGGGGGACTTCGCGTTCAGGTTTGAGCGGGAGTTCCTGGACGGGCTGCAGGAGGCGTGCGAGCGCTGGGGCGTGACGGTGCTGGCCGTGCGCGGCAACCACGACTCCACGGAGGAGATCGGGTACCTGCCCAAGAACGCCGAGGGCTTCCTCGAGGCCAGGCCCCGCGTGCTGATGATCCCCGACGGGCACCGCTGGGAGATCAACGGCGTGAGCCTGCTCGGCCTCGGCGGCGCCGGGTCCATTGATCGCATCCACCGCACCGCCGACGAAACCTGGTGGGCGGACGAGCGCCTCGACCCGAGGCTCGTGGACTCGCTCGAGGGCGCCGCGGACGTGGTGATCTCGCATGACTCCCCGTTTGGCGTGAAGCTGCCGGTGGATCCGCTCGTGGAGATCCACTTCCACCGGCTCGACGACTCGGTGGTGGACTACTGCCTGCGCAATCGGATGGTGCTGGCGCGCGGCGTGGAGCGGGTGCGCCCGAGCCTCCTGGTGCACGGGCACTTCCACCTGCTTGGAGCCTTCGAGCGCCCGCTGACGCCGGGTGAGGGCCCCGCCTCCACGCGCATCGTGTGCCTGGATCGCGACGACATGGGACTCGAAAGGAACGTCCTGACGGCGGCCGAGGTCGTGGGCCTGCCGCTCACCGTCACGGTGGGCTGACTGCCAGATCAATGCGAAACTCTCCCAAGCCAATGAGTTACTGAGTGGAAAGGGCAACGAGTGCCTGAGATCCGCGGGACGTTCATCTTCGACGCAGGATTGACCCCGGGCATGCGCGATGACGGGTCCCTCAGCCATTTAGTCTTCGACTCTTCGGGGAACTTGCGCGCGCATGCAAGTTTTGTTCCGGACGACGTCGAATCGGAAGACAGCTATTCCGATCCGTCGTGGTCGACGCCCCCCGAAGCGGAGGAGGTGAGGGAACTGCAAGAAGCTGATTTTCAAGCGGCAGCGGCCATGCTGTTGGTGGCCGCGGGGCTCGTGGTCGGCGCTGCTGTCGGCGTCCAACATCTCTGGAAACGTTGGCGCGTGCCCCTGGCCAAACGTGTTCGCAGCGTCTTTCGTCGTCGCTCGGCCCCAGACAGCAACAGTGCGCACGACGAAGTCGAGGTCTACGAATTGGCGCCGGTCATCACGGCTGCCGAGCTCGTCATCGCCCCTCAGCACCGTTCCATGAGCGAAGAGGAAGCCGCGCATCGCCTCGCCATGTTGATGGCTGCGGCGGCATTCGCGGCGCAGCAATATAGGGCTCTGGCCGATGCTGAGATTCAAAGCCAAGCTGTTCAGGAATTCTTGACGCTCTTGCCGCACTTGACGTCGCAGCAGGCCACAGACCGGCTCAATGTGGCTCTCGCGGCTGGAGACCATGTGCTGGACGCGCGTGCGAGGCTTGGGCTCGAACAATTGTTTCTCGGCGGGTACCAGGCGGATGGGTCATTCCGACCCGTAGAACGTGAGCGAGTCCGAGAGGTGCTCTCGAGTGAGCGCCCGGGCCAAGCAGGCTGAACCGCGGAATCCTCATGCCGCATCCAGGAGCGGGGCCCGTGGATGCGGCATGAGGAGCCTTCGATCTGGAGGCACCTAGTCTCAGCTAGCCCAGCGTGGTCGGCCGCTCCCAGTCCTCGCCGAGCGTGTGCTCGGCCAGGAACGCGATGAAGGTCTCGTACCAGAGCTCGGCGTTGCCGCGGCGGGCGATCCAGTGCCCCTCGTCCGGGAAGTAGAGGAAGCGGTGCCGGGTCTTGCCCTCGGCGTCCAGCGGCGTGGCCGAGCGCGTGAGCAGGTCGTACCAGAGGGTCTGACCCTGGCCGATCGGAACGCGGTAATCCTTGTCGCCGTGGATCACGAGCAGCGGCACCTCGATCGCCTCGGCGTAGTGATGCGGCGAGTACGTGGCGTATTGCTGCGCCATGGCCGGCGCCCACTCGGCGTTGTCGGTGGTGCGGCCCATGGACTCGGTGTCCCAGAGCGAGGCGTGCGTGACGATGCAGCGGAAGCGGTCTCCCGTGTGCCCGGCCACCCAGTTGGCCATGTAGCCGCCGTAGGAGCCTCCAGCGAAGGCCGTTCGCGTCTCGTCCACGTCGGCCCGCGCGATCGTCGCGTCGGTCAGCGCCATGATGTCGGTGAAGGGCACGCCGCCGAGCTGCTGCTGCCCGCGCGCGATCATCGCCGTCCCGTAGCCCGTGGAGATCGCCGGATCCGGCAGGAGCACGGCGAAGCCGGCGTCAACGAAGGGGTTCGGGTTCCAGCGGTAGGTCCACGCGTTCCAGGAGCCCCACGGGCCGCCGTGAGCGAAGACCACGAGCGGGTGCGGCCCCTCGCCGGCGGGCAGGCGCAGCCACGCGCGCAGCTCAGTGCCGTCCTCGGCCGTGGCAAACACCTCGGTCAGCGAGCCCGTCTGCGCCGTCTGCTGGGCGGGGGTGGGGAGCTCGGTGAGGTGCCCCGAGGCCGGATCCACGGCCACGGGGAAGGGCGCCACATCGATCGCGGAGGCCGTCGTGACGACGCGCGAGCCGGCCACCTGCGGGGAGCCAAACGCGAGCTTGTCCTCGGGGCCGCCGGCCAGCCGCCGCGGCGCGGGTTCCGCGATCCCGCCGATCCACAGCGAGCCTCGCCCGTGATCGTCGCTCGCGGCCACCACGGTGGCGTCGTCGAGCCACGCGGGATCCAGCCAGAAGTCGTGCTCGGGCCACAGGCGGGTGGTGGCGCCGCTCTTCAGGTCAAGGACGAGCGTCTCGGAGTCCAGATCGCTGCTGGGCGTCCAGTGGGCCTCGCGGCCGATGAGCGCGCGCGTGCCGTCGGGACTGATGGGCCCGCTCCAGTGCGAGTAGCTGACCTCGGCGTCCAGTAGCAGGCGAGGTTCGCCGCCGCCCACGAGGTCCACGAGCCAGAGCTGTGTGGCGCCGAGCTGGCCCGGGATCGACACGGAGACGCCCACCACCGCGCGCGTGCCGTCGGGTGAGGGCTCCCAGCCCTCCACGCGCCCCTCGGGCATCCGCGCCCACCGGAAGGAAAGCACCTGCGCCTCCGGCGCGTCGTCGTCCTCTCCGCCGGCGGCAGGCCCGGCCAGCGGCGCCAAGGAGCCGAGGTCCTCGGGGAGCTCGGCCACGGCCAGCACGGTGCGGCCGGGGCCCAGGTCGGCGTTCCAGTACCGCAGCGGGAAGCCCTCGTGCAGGACCGCGCTCGTCTTGGCGTCCTGGCGGGCCTTGGAAAGCTCGGCGTGGCTCTTCTCGTCCGTGGCCTGCGAGTGCGCGTCCAGCTCGGCGAGGAGCAAGCCGCCGCGCACCTCGATGCGCCCGAAGCCCCCGGGGCGGCTCGCGAGCTGCGCCGCCTCGCCGCGGGCCGGCAGGCCCCACAGCGTGGCGTCGTCGGCCTCGTTGCCGTCCTCGCCCACGCGCTTGGCGGTGAAGTAGGTGGAGCCGTCGTCGCTCAGCGCCGCCGACCCCACGGAGGCGTTGCCACGCGTGAGCCCGAGCGGCGCGCCGCCGTCCAGCTCCACGAGGCGGCTGCGGTAGCTCGTCCCCTTCGCGTCGGGTGAGGTGGCCTTGGCGACGATCCGGCCGCCGGGCGAGGTGAGGAGGGCGTCGAGGCGGGTGGCGTTGAGCAGCTCGGTCACTGTGGTGCGCGTCATAGAAGCATCCTGCCACCGAGGGGTGTCACACCGTCAGGGATCCGTCTTCGCCGATGGAGAACGCCGGATTGTGCACCACGTCGATGCGGTAGCCGTCGGGATCGGCGACGCAGCCGCTCGTCCCGCCCCAGGACCTCGTCTCCGGCGCGCTCACGAGCGTGGCGCCGGCGGCGAGCGCGCGGTCGACCAGCGGCACCACCTCGGCGGCGGTGGCGACGTTGTGGCCGAGCGAGACGGGCGGGGCGGAGTCGGGGGAGAAGCCCACGTTGCCGTATTCGCCCGGCATCGAAGCGATGTTCCACAGCGCCAGGAGCTGGCCCGGCGCCGCTTGAACGAAGGCGATCTCGCCTGGCACGTGGTAGACCAGCGGCAGGCCGAGGGCCTCCCGGTAGAAGGCCAGGGAGGCCTCGACGTCGCGCACCCCCAGGGTGAGGGCGGTGACGAAGTGGGATGCGGCTGGCTGGTTCATGCGCCCGAGCGTAGCCCTCGGGGCCAACGCCGCGCTGGGCTCAGCCCTCCTGCAGGAGCTGCAGGCGCGAGGTCAGGCGCTCCACGTCGCGCGGGCGGCGCATGGCCGTGGCGAAGGCGGCGCGCTCGGTCGCGGCCCAGACGATGAGCGGGCGGTCCGCGTCCACGAGCACGTCCAGCAGGTAGGCCAGGCGCTGGAACGGTTCGGGATCCATGAACTGCGGGTTGGGCACCCCGAGGAGCTCGAAGCGCTCGAAGTCGCTGGCCAGCGTCAGGTAGTCGCCCACCGACACGTTGCCGTAGCAGAGCTCGTCCCAGTGCACGCGCAGCGTGCCGTCGCCGGCGGCGAGCGCGCTCAAGGCGCGCGTGGGGCTCAACGGCACCTGCACGACGTCGTGCCCTTGGCTGGGTGCCTCGCCCACGTTCCAGCGGCCGGAGGCAAAGCCTCCCGTGTGCTCGCTCTGCACGCGGTAGTCGTGCTCGCCGCCCAGGTGCACCGTCTCCAGGTTCTCCTGGATGGCCTCGATGGCCGGGAGGACGGCGTCGTGGAAGGAGGGGTTGGGCAGGAGGCGCTCCGGCGGGTAGTTGGAGGTCATGAGCAGCGCCGTGTCGCCCTCCAGCAGGGTCACGAGGGTGCGGCGCAGCATGATCGCGTCGGCGATGTCGTGCACGTGGAATTCGTCGAGCAGCAGGAAGCGGGCGTCGCCGATGAGGGCTGCCACGGCCTCGGGGAGCGGGAGCTGCTCCACCGCCATGTGGTGCTGAAGTTCCTTGAGGAAGCCGTGCACGTGCAGGCGCTTGGTGGGCCCGGTGATCTGGGCCAGCACTCGGTCGGCGAGCCAGGACTTGCCGCGACCCACGGCGCCGTGGAGGTACACGCCGCGGGGGTGCTTGGCGGCGATCGCCTCGATGGCCGCCAGCTGCTCTGCATCCAGGGTGTGCCCGGCCTCGGCGGCTGCCTCGCGGAGCCCCTCCGCGTTCACGTCCTCCCAGGGGGAGGCGACGGCTGGGGAGTCTGGCTGGGTGGTGCTGGGGGACGAGCTCATGCTGTCCATTCTCGCGCACTCAGGCTCGGGTGCCTGACCGGAGCGGCCGCACTCACTGCCCGGTGCGGGGGTCGATGCAGAAGCCCGGGTAGTCGGCGAAGTCGCCGCGCCGGTCGGCCTCGTAACCCAGGCGCTCGTAGAACGCGACGGCGCCCGGGCTGCCCTGCCAATCGAGGATGAACTCTCCCCGGGTTTCGGCCCACGCCGCCACGGCGCACACGAGGCGTCGACCCACGCCGGCGCGACGGGCGGCGGGGGCGACGTAGAGATCGTGGAAGCGCCCGACGCTGAAGCCCTCCCGCAGGCCGGGGCCGTGGTCCTGGGCCAGGGCGTAGCCGACGGGGATGCCGTCGAGCTCCGCGATCAAGAGGAGGTGGTGCGCGCTCGTGTGGAGGGTGGTGAAGCGGCGGGCGAAGGCGTCATCGTCGATGCTGGCGGTGCCGCCTTGGTAGGCGAGGCTCAGGGACCGCACGGCGGTGAGGTCTCCGCGCGTGGCGCGACGCACCCGCGGGTTGGAGCCTTCCGCCGCGAGCCAGCCGCCCAGTAGTGCCACCGTGTCCGGCATGAAGCGCTCCGGGGTCTCCTCAAGGGCGCGCAGCAGTTCCTCGCGGGGCCACCAGGAACCGCCCTGGACCTCCTCGGCTTGGAGTGTCGGCTCGTCGTCGGTGAGCGCCCAGGCGAGGAAGCCGTGATAGCTCGTGTGGGCATCGGCGTACTCGCCCTCGCCGATGCGGTTGAGCGGATCGCTGAGGCCCAGCTCCTCGGCGAGTTCGCGCCCGGCGGCCTCCCAGGGATCCTCGCCGTCCTGGAGCACGCCTCCGGCGGCGAAGTCGAAGAGCCCGGAGTAGACGTCCTTGCTCTCGGTGCGCTGGTGCACAAAGACCCGCCCGGCGCGGTTGAAGACCACCACGGCGGTGGCCGCGTGGTGCAGGTTCTTGGCGCGCACCTCGGAGCGGGGAGCGCTGCCGATCTGCTTCCCCTCGGTGTCGTAGAGTGCCGCGATCTCCTCGCTCATCCCTGGTCCCCTGACAACGGCGGGTCGATCCGCTCGGAGGGCAGGCCGAGCGCCGTGGCGAGCCGGTGGGCCATGCCTTCCAGCGTGTCGCCGTCCTCGAGGCGCGGGGAGAAGGCCAGGGGGAGCCGCTCGTCGATCGCCACGATGAGATTGGGGTAGCGGTGGATCCCCTCGCTCACCTCGCCCGTGTGCAGCGAGGTGATGCGGGAGGCCTGAACGGTGAGCGTTGCCTTGTTCGCCCCGTGCCAGAGCGTGAGCTCCCGGGCGTTGGCGCTCACGGCGTTGATGTTGAGGGTTCCCTTGGCCTTGGTTCCCAGCTCTTTGGCCACCTGCTTGGTGAGGTTCGTGTTCACGGTCGTGGACCTCACTCCCGCCGCGAAGTCGCCAGGTCGGGTGGAGGTCAGCGCCTGTACCGCCCCCTTGCGGGAGGCGCTCTGCCACCACCACAGCGCGCCGACGATGACGAGGGCGATGCCCACGCCCCAGAAGACGGTGCTTCCCTTTCCCTTCTCGATGTCGCGGAAGAAGCGCAGGCCGGCCACGACCAGCAGCGCGACGAGGGCCACCCAGATCAGGGGAGAGCGGTTGAGTTTCATGGCGTCCTTCGCGGTTCGCCGCGTCCGGTGCGGCTGGCGGTGCTGGCGGGAGGGGGCTGGTGCCGAGTGTAGGTGAGCTCAAAGAATCCTTGGCGCGCCCGAAGCGTCAGGGGGTACCCTGAGGATAGAGCTGTTCGAACATCTGTTCGAATCTATCGGGGTCGGCCCCTCCTAGCTTCCCAGGGGTGTCCGGCCGCACTGTGGCCCGCGCCGGTGCTTCTCACGCCCGGCGCTTTTGGAGGATCCGGATGGGGTTGTTCACCCAATCGGTTGAGGTGACGCTGAGCGCGGCAGGGCAGCCGTTGCGCGTGACCTGGGGCGGGCACGCCTGGCGCGTGTGCGCCCGCCCCGTGCGCTGGTACCGGCGTACGGCGTGGTGGGAGGAGAGCGCCCGCGCCCAGCGCGGCCTCGGGGCCGGCCTCGTTGACGAGGAGATCTGGCGCCTGCAGCTGCGCCTCGGCGAGCGGGACGCCCCGCGGACCGTGCACGTGAGCCACCAGCCGCAGACGGGGCGCTGGCGCCTCATCAACCTGCCGGAGGCGACGGCGGGGGTGCCGCAGGGGGAACGGCGCAGCGCATGAGCTTCACGCACCTGCACGTCGCGAGCGCCTTCAGCGCCCACTACGGCGTGGACTGGCCGGACGCGCTCGCCGCGGAGGCCAAGGCGGAGGGGGCCTGGGCGCTGGCCGCCACCGACCGTGACGGCCTCTACGGGCTGGTCAAGCACGTGGGAGCCTGCCTCGGGGCCGGGCTCGCGCCCATCGCCGGGGTGGACCTCGCCCTCCTGCCCGAGCGCGGGCACCGGCGTGGGGCACCGCCGGCGCGGGAGGAGGCAAGCCGCGGGGCACGCACAGCCTCGGCCACCCACGCCCCGGGCGGACGGAGCAAGCCGAGCGGCCGCGTGGTGATCCTCGCGCGCGGCGCCGGCGCCCAATCCGGCCTCGGCACGCGCTTCCTCCCCGCCGGGCGGGCCGGGACGCCCCGGCCCGCGCCGGCGGGGGCCGGCTACGCCGCCCTCTGCTCCCTCGTGAGCCTCGCCCACGCCGGGGCCTCCCCGCATGACGGCGGGTTGGCACCCGTGCGCGACCTCTCGCCCGAGGCGAGGCACACGCGCCGTCCCCGGCCGGGCGCCGTCGGGCCCTCGCCCGATCCCCAGGTCAGCGTCGGCGTGACGCCGACCCAGCTGGCCTCGCTCGTGCGCGCCCCCGGCGGGGCGCCGGCCCTCACCGTGCTGCTCGGCCCCGACTCGGACGTGGGGCGCGCGGCGGCGGCCCGGGATTACCGCGGCGCCCGCGTGGCCCTGCGCGCGTGGAAGGAGGCCCTCGGCCCGGGGGCGCTCGCCGTGGAGGTCGTCAGCCACTACGCCGAGCCCGGCGCGCCCTACAGCATGGCCCACGCTGTGCGCATGCTGCGGATCGCCCGCGAGCTCGGCGTCCCCGCCGTTCTGAGCAACGCCGTGCGCTACCTGCACCCGGACGGCGCCGCCACGGCGGACGTCCTCGATGCCGTGCGGCTCCTGAGTCCCCTGAGCCTCGGCCTCACCCCGCCCCATCCCGGCGAGGCGCTGCAGGCCAACGGGCAGGGCTGGCTCAAGCCCGCCAGGGACATGCACGCGCTCGCCGCCGAGCTGGCCTACGAACTCGGGGCGGGGAACGAAGCGGCCATCGAGTTGCTGCGCGACACCGAGGACCTGGCCGCCGCGAGCGCCCTCGACCCGCTCGCCGACCTCGGCTGGGGCGTGCCCTCCGTCCCGGAGGCCTCCGTGCTCGGGCTGAGCGGCGACCCGCAGGAGATCCTGCGCGCCCGCTGCGAGGAGGGCCTCGAGCGCCACTTCGGTCCAGGCGCCCCCGGCTCGGCCTTCGGCAAGGCGGGCCGGCCCGGCGCGCGCGAACGCCTCGAGCACGAGCTCGGCATCATCGCCGACCTCGGCTTTGCGGGCTACTTCCTCACCGTCGCCACGGCCACCGACCTCATCCGCTCCCTCGGCGTGCGCAGCGCCGCCCGCGGCTCCGGCGCCTCCTCGCTCGTGGCGTACCTGACGGGGATCTCCCACGTGAACCCCCTGGCCCACGACCTCATCTTCGAGCGCTTCCTCTCCAGGGACCGCACCTCGCTGCCAGACATCGACGTGGACGTCGAATCCGCCAGGCGCCACGAGGTCTACCGTGAGCTCTTCCGCCGCTTCGGCTCCGAGCGCACCACGCTCATGAGCATGCAAAACGCCTACCGCGCGCGCGGCGCCGTCCGCGACGCGGGGATGGCGCTTGGACTGGAGGGGGAGGAGACCGACGCGATCGCCAAGAGCCTGTGGCGCTTCTCCGCCGGCAGTTTCCGCGAGGCCATCGACGCCATGCCCGAGCTGCGCCCCTTGGCCCAGCGCCTCGAGGCCGACCGCGCCAAGGGTGGGCACCAGGTGGACCTGCTCGTGGACCTCACCGAGCGGCTCGATCGCCTGCCCCGGCACATCTCCATGCACCCGTGCGGCGTGATCCTCTCCGACGCGCGCCTGCTCACCCGCACGCCAGTGCAGGCCTCCGGGCTCGGCCTGCCCATGAGCCAGTTCGACAAGCACGACATGGACCCCATGGGCCTGCTCAAGCTCGACGTGCTCGGGGTGAGGATGCAATCCACCATCGCCTACACGCTCGAGGAGATCGCCCGCATCCACGGCGACGGAGCGGCGGTGCACGCCGCCGGGCAGCACGAGCGCGTGAGCATGGGCGCCTGGTACGAGGGGCGCAAGGAATACAGCGGGGTGGTCCGCCGCGTTCCAGACGGCGCCGGGGCGCCGGACGGGTTGACCCTGCCAGGCGCCGCCCCAACGCCGTCGGGCACCTCCCTGCCGCCCTGGCTGGGACAGGACGGGGTCATCGACCTGTCCCTCGTCCCGCTGGATGACGAGGCGACCTACGAGATGATCCGCACCACCAACACGCTCGGCGTCTTTCAGATCGAGTCGCCGGGCCAGCGCGAACTCATCGGCAAGCTCGCGCCAACGGAGTTCAACGACCTCATCATCGACATCTCCCTCTTCCGGCCCGGCCCCATGCAATCAGACATGGTCAGGCCCTTCCTCGAGCAGCGCCACGGCTTCGCCGAGGAGGCTTACCCGCACCCGGACCTCGCGCCGATCCTTGCCGAGACGCACGGCGTGGTGGTCTTCCACGAGCAGGTGCTGCGCATGCTCGACGTCATGACCGGCTGCGGCCTGGCCCAGGCCGACGTGCTGCGCCGGCGCCTCGGCAACCCGGCCAAGGAGCCGGCGGTCGAGCGCTTCTTCCGCGCCGAGACGCTCAAGCGCGGGTATCCGCTGCCCATCATCGACCGCGTCTGGGCCACGCTCGCCGCCTTCGGGTCCTTCGGCTTCTGCAAGGCGCACGGCGCGGCCTTTGCCGTGCCCACCTACCACTCGGCCTGGCTCAAGACCCATCACCCCGAGGCCTTCCTCGCCGGGCTCTTCGAACACGACCCCGGCATGTACCCGCGCCGCCTGCTCATCGCCGAGGCAAGGCGCCTCGGCGTGCCCCTCCTTCCCCTCGACGTGAACCACTCGGGGAGGCGCTTCGCCGTGGAGGAGATCCCCGGCGCGCCAGGGGTGGAGGCCGTCCCCGGCGTCCGGGCCTCGGGCAAGCTCGGCGTGCGCCTGGCCCTGAGCCTCATCACCTCGCTCTCCGAGGCGGAGGCCGTGCGCCTCGAGGCCGGCGCGCCCTACGACTCCGTGGCGGACGTCCGCGACCGCGCCCGGCCCACGCGCACCAATCTGCGCCGCCTGGCCCAGCTCGGCGCGCTCGACCGCTTCCTCGTCAAGGGGGCCGGGGGCCGGGCCGATCTGGTGCACCACCTCGACGCCCAGCGCGAGGGTCTCATGAACGGCGTGGGCGCTCGCCGCGGGGCGGGCGCCTCCGGCTCCCGCAAGGCGGTGCGGCGGCAGGTGGACGGGCAGCTGGCGCTGCCGCTCGGCGTGGACCTGGAGACGAGCGCGCTCACGCCGCTCTTCCCCGAGCCAACGCCAACGCAGCGCATCCGCGAGGAGCTTGACCTCACGGCCGCCGACCTCTCCGGCCACCTCATGAGCGCGCACCACGCCTTCCTCGACAAGGTGGGCGCCACGCCCTCCGACCGGCTGCTGACCCTGCGCTCCGGTTCGCGCGTGCTCGTGGCCGGGGTGCGCGTCGCGACCCAGACGCCACCCATGCGCTCGGGCGAGCGCGTGGTGTTTCTGTCCCTCGACGATGGCCACGGCTGCGTCGACATCGCCTTCTTCACGCAGGCCCAGCACGCCACAGGCCCGCTGCTCTTCGCCTCGAACCTCATGCTCGTGGAGGGGGTTACGCGCCGCACCGGGCCGCGCGCGGTCTCGGTGCAGGCGCTGAAGGCCTGGGACCTGCAGGGCCCGAACGCCGCGCTGCCGGGCGCCGACTATCTCGAGCGCACCGAGGGGGAGTGGCGCGCCGCCCTGCGCCGCGACCCCGAGCTCACCGTGCCGGGCGAGGCGGGCGGCTGGTACCGAGGGATCGTGCGGGCCGGTGCCAACGGGGCCACGGCGGCCGAGCTCGCCCCGGCCGGGGCGCTGGCCCCCACCCGGGCGGGCTCCGGTGCGGCCGCGGGCCGCGGTGCCCGACGCCGCGTGGCAGGGGCCGTGGTGGGACGTCCCGTTCCGTGGCGGCCGGGTGATGGCTCGGACGCCACGGGTGGCGGGGGAGACGGCCTCGGCGCGCTGGGCGAGAGCCGGGTCAAGAAGGCGGGCGGCATGGGCTGAGGCAGGCGCACGCCTCGGGGCGCGGCCCGGCCTCGCTGCCGGCGCGGGCCTGGCGCCAGGCGGAGGGGGGTTCTACGCTCCAGAGCATGAATCGACGATCACTCGGCGGCCCGCACGCCCTGGCCCTCGCGTTGGCCCTTCCCCTGGCAACGGCGCTGGGCGGTTGCGTGCAGGCTTCGCCCGTCGCCGACGTGGCGGCGTCGAACCCCGCCGGCGACCCGCGGGCGCTGGAGCTCTGCAGGCAGGCGGGCCAGGCGATGCTTCCCTCCACGGAGGGGCTGAGCGTGGTGGCTGACGACGCGCTGCTGATCGAGGGCGACGCGACGAACGAGGGCCAGCTGCGCTGCACGTGGGCCTCCGCCGGAGAGCCGGTCCTCGGGCTCAGCGTGGTCGATCGCGAGGACACGCCGGTGCTGGACCTCGACAATCCCTTGTACCGCACGGATCCCCGGGTGCAAGGCGGCGCGGTGATCGTCGGGGCGGAGGGGGAGACCCTGGCCGAGGTCGGCGGGGTCAGCGCGCACTTTCCCGAGCGGACGCTGGGCCTCACCATCGCTGGCCAGGCCGGACAGCAGCTCCTGGGCGAGACCAGCGTGACGGACGCCGTCGGGCTCCTGGTCGACGTCTCAGGGGCCATCGCCGAGCTCAAGTAAGGGCAGCGCCGCCACCGGAAGGACGAGAGCATGCATCCCCTGCACGAGACCATCGTCATCACCGCCACGCTGCCGGCGCCCCCGGGAGCGGTGTGGGAGCAGCTGGCCGACCCGGAGCTCCGGCTCGCCTGGACGGTGCCGCCCGGACAGGAGCTCGTCTACGACGCCACCGACTTCAGTGAGGGCGGCCGCGACCACTACCGCTGCGGCCCGGCGGGCCGGCTCGGCCTGGACGGCGAGGTGCGCTACCTACGGCTCATCCCCGGCTCGCTCCTGGTGCACAGCGAGCTGCTCGGCACGCCGGAGGGCCCGCTCAGCGCCGCGCTGCTGAGCTGGGAGCTCGAGGACCACGGAGCCACCACGCGGCTGCGCCTGTGCGGTCAGGTGACGTCCTTTGCCGGGCTCGCCGTGATCGAGGGGCACCGCGAGGGCTTCGCCGCCTCGCTGCGCCAGCTCGAGGCGGTCCTGGCCTCCCGCGCCTGACCCGACGAGCCGCCGTCGGGCCGTGACCCTGGGGCGCTAGCCCCTGGATGCGGCGGGCGTGAAGCGCCGGGCGCCGCCGCTGACCCGGATGCCACCCTCGGCCGGGATGTCCACGAGCAATCGACTGGGGCGGCCCACGTGCGCCCCCTGCAGGATCTTGACCCTGCCGTCCGCCGGGGCCCTGCCGACGTGGCGCAGGTACGCGCCGGTGGAGGCGGCCGCCGAGCCCGTCGCCGGGTCCTCGGTGAGGCGACCCACCGGGAAGAGGTTGCGGGCCTCGTAGAGCGCCTCGCCGAGCGGCGAGAGGACGGTCACCGTGCCGGTCCAGCCGCGCTGCGTCATGAGCGGCGCCAGGGCGCGCGGGTCGAAGCGGAACTGGTGGAAGAGCTCGCGCTCGCGCAGCACCAGGACCGGGTGCCAGTTCCCGGCGAAGGATTCGAGCGCCGGGACACCGGGGGCCAGGTCGTCCTCGCGCAGCGCCAGGATCTCCAGCAGGCGCTCCAGCGCCAGCGGATCGAGCTCGCGCACCGCCGGCTCCACGGAGGTGAAGGAGACGACCGCCTCGGTGCCGGCGTCGCGGGAGGCGGAGATCGCCACCTCGCCAGCCGGCGTCTCGAAGAGCATCTCGGCGAAGCCGTGGGCGTCGAAGAGCTCCACGGCGGTGGCGACGGTCGCGTGCCCGCAGAAGGGGATCTCGGCCGCCGGGGTGAAATAGCGCATGCCCACGCGGGCAACCCCACCGGGTTCGGTGGGGTGCGTCAGGGAGACGACAAAGGCGCTCTCTGGGTAGCCGAGCTTGGAGGCCAGCGCCTGCATGTCCTCGGCGCCGAGGCGGGAGGCATCCGGCACCACCCCGGCCGGGTTTCCTCCCTGCGGGGCGTCGGCGAAGGCGGTGTAGTGCAGCGGCTCGGTACTCATATCAGGGGCCAACCGACTCGGACGGCGCCGCATTCCCGGGCGCATGGGCGGGAAGCGCGAGCACCGGCGGCCGCAGGGCCCGCAGGGCGTAGAGGATCGCCGCGAGATCGACGAGCTCCTGCGTGAGCGCCCCGGCCACGGCGGGGATCGCGCCGGTCGCTGCGACGAGCATGAGGCCAACGCTCAGCACGATGCCGATCCAGATGGACGTGAGCGCCACGCGCAGCGTGTGGCGGCCGATGCTCAACGCCTCGGCGAGCGGGCGCAGTGAGTCGCGCAGGATCACCGCATCGGCGGCGTCGCCGGCCGCGGTGGCACCGCGGGCGCCCATCGCCACGCCCACGTCCGCGGCCGCGAGCACGGGGGCGTCGTTGACGCCGTCGCCCACCATGACCACTGGGCGCGGGGAGAGTTCCGCGGCGAGCCGCACCTTGTCGGCCGGCAGCAGCTCGGCGTGCACCTCCGTGATCCCCACGCTCGCGGCGACCGGCGCGGCCGTGGCCTCGACGTCGCCCGTCAGGATCACCTGGCGCGCCACGCCGTTCTCGCGCAGCCACGCCGTGACCGCGGCCGCCTCCGGCCGCGGCGCGTCCTGCAGCACGAGCGTCCCGGCGAAGACGCCGTCCACCGCCACGTAGGCCGCGGCCTGCCCCGCCGAGAGCGGCGCGCGCTCGAGGCCCGGCGCCAGGGAGGCGACCCAGGCCGGCTTGCCCACCGCCACCTCGCGGCCCTCCACCCGGGCCAGGACGCCATTGGTCGCGACCTCGCTCGCCCCGTCCACGGCGGGAAGCTGCAGGCCGCGCGCCTCGGCGGCGGCGATGATGCCCGCGGCCAGGACGTGAGAGGAGGCCTGTTCGGCGGCAGCGGCGAGGCGCAGCACCTCGTCGGCCACCGCCCCGCCGGCCGGGCGCACCGCCACGAGCTCCGGGCGGCCCGCCGTCAGGGTCCCGGTCTTATCGAACGCGGCCGAACGCAGCCGACCCAGGCGTTCGAGCACGCCGCCGTCCTTGACCACCACGCCGGCCCGCGAGGCGCGGGAGAGACCGCCGAGAAAGGCGACGGGAGCCGCGATGAGCAGCGGGCACGGGGTCGCCAGCACGAGGACCTGCGCAAAGCGCAGTGGGTCCCCGGAGAGCGCCCAGGCACCGCCCGCCAGGAGCAGGGAGAAGGCGGTGAAGGGGAGGGCAAAGCGATCGGCGAGGCGCACGGTCGGCGCCTTGTTCTCCTGCGCACGGCGCACGAGCGCCACGATCTGCTGGAACTGGCTCTGATCCGCCGCGCGCAGGGCGATGAGCCGCACGACCGTGCTGCCGTTGACGGCGCCGGAGGCCACCTCGTCGCCGGCTCCCAGGCCCACGGGGAGAGACTCGCCCGTGAGGGAGGACAGATCGAACTCCGCCGCCTCCAGCAGGCGCCCGTCCACGGGCACCACCTCGCCGGGCCGCACGAGCACGGTGTCCCCGGCCAGCAGTTCGGCGGCGTCCACTTCGGCCTGCGTGCCATCGGCCGCCACGCGGACCGCGCGTTGGGGAGCATGATGCAACAGCGCGTCCAGATCAGCCTTGGCGCGGGACGCGGCGGCGTCCTCCAGCGCCTCGCCGCCGGAGAGCATGAGCATGACGATGAGCGCCGCCACGTACTCGCCCACCCACAGCGTGGCGAGCATCGCCACGACCGCCAGGATGTCCAGGCCCCAGTGCCCGCGCAGCATGTCCCTGACCATGCCCACGCACGTGTAGACCACGAAGGCGCCCACGTAGGCCGTCGCAATGATCCGGGCCGCCAGGGGCCAGCCGGCCGCGGCGCACACGAGGACCACCACCAGGACGGCGAGGGTTGCCGTGACCCACGGGTACGAGCGCAGGAAGCGCGCCACCGCCGTCATCCGGCCGCGCTGGGAAGGGGATGCAGGGGTGCGGTCGGGGGAGGCCGCCGCCGGGGGGAGAAGTGCCATGCATTCAAGCATGCCCTGCCCGGCCCGCGGCGGCGAGACCCCAGGGGTGGGCGGCGCGCCGGAGGCGAGCGCCCGACGTCGTGCCTCGCCTCGCGTGCACCGCCCGCCTTCGGCGAGCGGTGACCTGGGTCACCCTCGGGGCGGCATCCTCGGATGCCGCGGCGCGCTGGACTACGATTGACCCCGGCTGGCCGTGGTCACCGTATGCCACATGCCCTGAAGCCGTCATTCACGAAAGAGGACCTCCCGTGTCGCAGAACATCACGCTCACCATCGACGGCAACGAGCGGGAGGTGATTCAGGGGACCACCGGCGCCGAGCTCTTCTTCGAGGACCGCAGCATCGTGGTGATGCGCGTCGACGGTGCCCTGCAGGACCTCTCCCGCGAGCTCGTGGCCGGCACCACCGTGGAGGGCGTCACGATCGACTCGGAGGACGGCCTCAACGTCCTGCGCCACTCGACGGCCCACGTCATGGCCCAGGCGGTGCAGCAGCTGCGCCCCGACGCCAAGCTCGGCATCGGCCCGTACATCAAGGACGGCTTCTACTTCGACTTCGACGTCGAGGAACCCTTCACGCCGGAGGACCTCAAGACGCTCGAGAAGATGATGCTCAAGATCGTCAACCAGAACCAGAAGTTCGAGCGCCGCGTGGTCACGCCCGCCGAGGCCCGCGAGGTCATGGCGGACGAGCCCTACAAGCTCATCCTGCTCGACAAGGCGGACGCCGCCGACGAGTCAGGCGAGGGCGTCTCCGTCGAGGTCGGCGCCGGCGAGACGACGATCTACTCCAACGTCGACCGCAAGTCGGGCGACGTCGTGTGGTGCGATCTGTGCCGCGGCCCGCACCTGCAGAACACCAAGATCATCTCCAACGCCTTCGCGCTCACGCGCTCGGCGGCCGCCTACTGGCTCGGCAGCGAGAAGAACAAGCAGCTGCAGCGCATCTACGGCACGGCCTGGCCCACCAAGGAGGACCTCAAGGCCTACCAGGAGCGCCTGGCCGAGGCCGAGCGCCGCGATCACCGCCGCCTCGGCTCCGAGCTCGACCTCTTCTCCTTCCCCGACGAGCTGGGCTCCGGCCTGCCGGTGTTCCACCCCAAGGGCGGCATCATCAAGCGCGAGATGGAGGACTACGTCCGCGACCGCCACGTGGAGGAGGGCTTCCAGTACGTCGGCACGCCGCACATCTCCAAGGACGGCCTGTTCCACACCTCGGGCCACCTGCCGTACTACGCCGACACCATGTTCCCCGCCCTGCGCGTGGACGAGGAGTACGACGAGGACGGCAACGTCACCAAGCCGGGCCAGGACTACCGCCTCAAGGCGATGAACTGCCCCATGCACAACCTCATCTTCCGTGGCCGCGGCCGCTCCTACCGCGAGCTGCCCCTGCGCCTCTTCGAGTTCGGTCACGTGTACCGCTACGAGAAGTCCGGCGTGGTCCACGGCCTGACGCGCGTGCGCGGCTTTGCCCAGGACGACTCGCACTCCTATGTCACCAAGGAGCAGGCCCCCGCCGAGGTGGAGCACCTGCTGAACTTCATGCTCTCGCTGCTGCGCGACTTCGGCATGGACGACTTCTACCTCGAGCTCTCCACGCGCGACCCCGAGTCCGATAAGTTCATCGGCTCGGACGAGCAGTGGGAGGAGGCCACGGCCGTCCTCGAGCGCGTGGCCTCCGAGTCCGGCGTCGAGCTGGTCGCGGATCCGGGCGGAGCGGCGTTCTACGGCCCCAAGATCTCGGTCCAGGCCAAGGACGCGATCGGCCGCACGTGGCAGATGGGCACGGTCCAGTACGACTTCAACCAGCCCGCGCGCTTCGGCCTCGAGTACCAGGCCGCCGACGGCACCCGCCAGGAGCCGGTCATGATCCACGCCGCCAAGTTCGGCTCGATCGAGCGCTTCATGGGCGTGCTCGTGGAGCACTACGCCGGCGCCTTCCCGGCCTGGCTCGCCCCCGTGCAGGTGCGCGCCATCCCCGTGGCCGAGGCCTTCAACGACTACCTCGCCGAGGTGGTCGCCAAGCTCAAGGCCCAGGGCATCCGCGCGGAGCTGGAGGACTCGAGCGATCGCTTCCCCAAGAAGATCCGCAACGCCTCCAAGGAGAAGATCCCGTTCGTGCTCATCGCCGGCGGCGAGGACCAGGAGGCTGGCGCTGTCTCCTTCCGCTACCGCGACGGCGAGCAGGACAATCAGGTGCCCGTGGACGAGGCCGTGGCCCGCATCGTGGCGCACGTGAAGAACCGGGTGAACACCGACCATGCCTGAGCCCCAGCAGGCGGCCGGGCGCGTGCCCGGCGCCGATCCGGAGACGGACGCGGCGGCCACGGACGGCTTCGAGCTGCCCGCCGACCCGGACGCGCTCGGCCGCCTCTGGACGCCCTACCGCATGGCGTACATCAACGCCGGTCAGGACCAGGTCAAGGACGAGGCGAGCTGCCCGTTCTGCTCGGCCCCGACCCGCAGCGATGAGGACGCGCTCATCGTCTTCCGCGGCGCGACCTGCTTCGTGAACCTGAACCTGTACCCGTACAACCCGGGCCACATGATGGTGCTGCCGTACCGTCACGTGCCCGACTACACGGACATCACAGTGCAGGAGACCGCGGAGATGGGCGCGCTGGCCCAGAAGGCGATGCGCGTGTTGCGCCACGTGTCCAAGCCGGCCGGCTTCAACCTCGGGATGAACCAAGGTCAGGCAGGCGGGGCGGGCATCGCCGCGCACCTGCACCAGCACGTCATCCCGCGCTGGAACGGGGACGCCAACTTCTTCCCGATCATCGCCAAGACCAAGGCGATCCCGGTGGTGCTGGGCGAGACGCTCGAGCTCATGCAGCGCGGCTGGGCGGAGGTCGAGTAGCCCATGCTTGATCGCTACGCGCGCGGCCTCTTCACCGCGCTCTTCACGCCGCTCGCCCGCGCCCTGCGCCGGGCCGGCGTCACGCCGGACGTCGTCACGATCGTGGGCTCCTTCGGCGCGATCCTGTCGGCGCTCATCGCCTACCCGATGGGCCACCTCTTCTGGGGCACCGTCGCGGTGACGGTGTTCATCTTCTCCGACATGCTGGACGGCATCCTGTCCCGCCTGCCGGAGGAGGACGGCTCGGAACCGGTGCGCACCGAGGGCCAGAAGGCCTGGGGTTCGTTCCTCGACTCGACGCTGGACCGGGTGGTCGACTTCGTGCTCTTCGGGGCCGTGACCTTCTGGTTCCTGACCGGAGGCGGGCGCCCCGATCTGGGTGCACTGGCGCTGGCGAATCTCGCCCTGGGCGGCGTGGTCTCCTACGCCCGTGCCAAGGCCGAGTCGCTCGGCCTCGAGGCCAATGTCGGCCTGGCCGAGCGCAGCGAGCGCATCGTGCTCCTGCTCGTCTTCACGGGCTTCACCGGCCTGGGCCTGACCCCCTGGGTGCTCTACGGCGTCCTCTGGGTGCTCGCGATCGCGAGCGCCTTCACGGCGCTGCAGCGCGTGGCCCTGGTCCGCGCCCAGACGCGAGGCTGAGCCTTTCGACACCCAGGCCAAGCGCCCGACGTCGGGCCTTGCGTCGCTCTCGACGGCCCCCTCCCGCAACACGCGGGAGGGGGCCGTCGTGGCGTCTGGGGTTAGGTCGGGGGGCTGTGTCAAGTTTCGGGCCCCGGTGGGACGTCATATGTGAAGCGCACCCTTGGGTGCCCGCCCGGCGCCGTCCCTAACGTTGCTCGTGTTCAACCCCACCGAACCGCGAAGCAGGAGCATCATGGCCGAGCAGCCCACCACCCCCCAGCCCGAGCAGACCACGGGCGGCCCGCGCGTCAAGCGCGACATGGCCCGCATGCTCAAGGGCGGCGTCATCATGGACGTGGTGACCCCGGAGCAGGCCCGCATCGCCGAGGACGCCGGCGCCGTGGCCGTCATGGCGCTCGAGCGCGTTCCCGCCGACATCCGTGCCCAGGGCGGCGTCTCCCGCATGTCCGACCCGGACATGATTGACGGCATCATCGAGGCCGTGTCCATCCCGGTCATGGCCAAGGCCCGCATCGGCCACTTCATGGAGGCCCGCGTCCTCGAGTCCCTCGGGGTCGACTACATCGACGAGTCCGAGGTGCTTTCGCCGGCCGACTACGCCAACCACATCGACAAGCACGAGTTCACCGTGCCGTTCGTCTGCGGCGCCACCAACCTGGGCGAGGCCCTGCGCCGCATCACCGAGGGCGCCGGCATGATCCGCTCCAAGGGCGAGGCCGGCACGGGCGACGTCTCCAACGCCGTGACCCACATGCGCACCATCCGCGCCGAGATCGCGCGCCTGACCTCCCTGGCCCCCGACGAGCTCTACGTCGCCGCCAAGGAGCTGCAGGCCCCCTACGAGCTTGTCGCCGAGGTGGCCCGCACGGGCGAGCTGCCCGTGGTGCTCTTCACCGCCGGCGGCATCGCGACCCCGGCCGACGCGGCCATGATGATGCAGCTCGGCGCCCAGGGCGTGTTCGTTGGCTCCGGCATCTTCAAGTCCGGCAACCCGGCCCAGCGCGCGGCGGCCATCGTGAAGGCCACGACCTTCCACGACGATCCGTCCGTGGTCGCCGAGGTCTCCCGCGGCCTGGGCGAGGCCATGGTGGGGATCAACGTCACCGACATCCCGGTGCCGCACCGCCTCGCCGAGCGCGGCTGGTGAGCACCCTCTCCACGGAGGCGGCCCGTCTGCACGGGACGTTGGGTGCGCAGGCGCCCGGCGACGGCGTGCGGGTGGGCGTGCTCGCCCTCCAGGGCGATGTGCGCGAGCACGCCGAGGCCCTGCGCGCCGTGGGTGCCGTGCCGGTCCCGGTGCGCCGGGCGAGCGAGCTGGCCTCGGTCGACGGGCTCATCCTGCCCGGCGGCGAGTCCACGGCGATCGCGCACCTGCTGCGGGTCTTCGAGCTCATGGAGCCGCTGCGCGCGGCGATCGCCGACGGGCTCCCCGTCCTCGGGACGTGCGCCGGCATGATCCTCCTCTCCGACACGATCGCCGACCCGGCGGTGGTGCGCGGCCGCGAGCAGGAGAGCATCGGCGGGCTGGGCGTCACGGTGCGCCGCAACGCCTTCGGGCGCCAGGTTGACAGCTTCGAGCAGGACCTCGAACTGGCGGCCTGGGGCGCATCGCTGCCCGGCCCCTCGAGCGTCCGCGCGGTGTTCATCCGCGCGCCGCGCATCGAGGAGGTGGGCGAGGGCGTGAGCGTCCTGGCCACCGTGGACGGGCACCCCGTCGCCGTGGCGCAGGGGCATCTCGTCGCGACGTCGTTCCACCCGGAATCGGCGGGGGAGACGGCGCTGCACTCCTGGCTCGCCGCCGCGGCGGGAGAACGGGCGGCGGGCCGCGTGGCCTAAGGGCCCCAACCCCAGAAGCGGAGTGGGTTCGGTACGGTTTTTCGCGAGAAAACGTGCCGAACCCACTCCGATGTTGCTTGGGGCGGCTCAGCCCTGGATCAGGCCCCGACGGCGCAGCAGGAACGCCGGATCGGCGTCGCGCCCGCGGTAGGCGCGGAAGGACTCGAGCGTGTCGCGCGTGTTGCCGCGCGAGAGGAACTCCTCGCGGAAACGCTGGCCGGCCGCCCGTACGTCCGGCTGCTCCTCGAACCAGGCCACCGTGTCGGCGTCGAGCACCTCGGCCCAGAAGTACGAGTAGTACCCGGCCGAGTACCCGGACTCGAAGATGTGCTGGAAGTAGCCGCTGCGGTAGCGCGGCGCGATCGCCTCCGGGTCGAAGCCGTGGGCGCGCAGGGCCGCGTCCTCGAAGGCGAGCGGATCCTCGACCCGCTCGCCGGCCGGGAGCGTGTGCCACGCCAGGTCCAGCAGAGCGGCTCCCAGGTACTCCGTGGTGCTGAAGCCCTCGCCCCATTGCGCGGCGGCGATCAGCGCCTCGAGCGTCTCGGCGGGCAGCGCCGCGCCCGTGCTCCAGTGCTTGGCGTAGTGGGGGAGCACCTCCGGATGCTTGGCCCACATCTCGTTGACCTGGCTCGGGAACTCCACGATGTCCGTGGGGATGGCCGTGCCGGCCAGCGACGGGTAGGCCGCGGCGGAGAACAGCCCGTGCAGGGCGTGCCCAAACTCGTGGAAGAGCGTGTTGACCTCGTCCAGCGTGCACAGGGCCGGCTCGCCCGGGGGCGACTGCGGGATGTTGAGGTTGTTCATCACCACGGGGCGTTCGCCCAGGGCGCTCGCGCCGTCGCGCAGGGAGTTCATCCAGGCACCGCCGCGCTTGGTGGGGCGGGCGAAGAAGTCGCCGATGAACAGCCCGAGCCCGGTGCCGTCCTCATCGAAGACCTCCCACACGCGGGCGTCCGGATGGTGGACCGGCAGGTCGGGGCGGGGCGTGAAGCTCAGCCCGTAGACGAGGCGGGCGGCGCGAAAGACGCCCTCGTTGAGCACGCGGTCCAGCTCGAAGTAGTCCTTCAGGGCCCCGGCGTCCACGCCGAAGTCCCGGGCCGCGACGGCGTCGAGTCCAGCCGGGCGGTCCCACGCGTTGACCGGACTCCCCGTTACCTCGGCGATGCGCGCGTCCTCCGCCGCTGCGTTCGCGACGGCGGGGGCCACGGCCCTCGAGAGCAGCTCCTGGACCCGCTCGAGGCGCGTCTCCGAGCGGGTGGCGAGGGTCGCCGCCGCGTGGTGCGGGTAGCCAAGCAGCTCCGCGCGCTCGGCGCGCAGGGCCGAGATCTCCACGGCCAGTCCTAGGGTCCCGCCCGGCGAGGCGTCGCCGCGGGAGACGGAGGCAGTGTGCAGGCGCTCGCGGCTCGCGGTGCCGGTGAGCTCCGCCAGGGCCGGCTGCACGCTCGGGAGGATGAGCGTGAGCAGGTTCCCCTCCAGCCCGGCACGCTGCGCGGCGGCGGCCGAGGAAGCCAGGGCCGAGGCAGACAGCCCGGTCGCCTCTTCGGCGCTGAGCAGCACCGCGGCGTCGTTCATGTCCTCGCTCACGCGCTGGCCAAAGCGCGTGCTGAGCGCCGAGATGCGATCGTTGAGCTCGCTCAGGCGGGCGCGGCCCGCCTCGTCCAGCTCCGCGCCGGCCAGGCGGCGGCGGATGAGCGTCTGCTGAGCGAGCCGCGCCTCCTCGCCCTCCAGCGCGCTCACATCCACCTCCGCGAGGCGCCGCGTGAGCCCCGGGTGCAGCGTCAGGGCGTCCTCGTGGGCGCTCCCGAGCTCGGAGATCACGAGCTCCGCGTCCTTCATCTGAGCCGTGCCGTGGGAGGGAATGATGTTCCACGCCGCCCCCATGGCGCGGCGCAGGATCGGGGCGCTGCGCTCGAGCGCGCCGAAGGTGTTCTCGAAGCTCGCGGGGGCCGGGTCGGCCACGATCGCCTCCACGTTGGCCAGCTGCTCGGCGATGCCCTCGCGGACGCCGTCGATCAGGTCCTGCGCCGTGATGGTGGCCAGCGCCGGCAACTCGTAGGGGAGGGGGCTCGGATGGGTGAAGACGGGGCTCATGGGCACCAGCGTGCCACGCCAACCCGGGGCCGTGCGCGGGTCGACGCGCGCCCGGACGTTAGAATGGGCGTGATCCGTTGTGCACTCCGACAAAAGCGACCGCGCCCGAGAGGCGTCCGCGGCACTTGAGCAGGGCTTCGTGCGCAACGCGCAGAACTTGCCACCTTCAGACACAAGGAGCCACATGTCCGGGCACTCCAAATGGGCCACTACCAAGCACAAGAAGGCGGCGATCGACGCCAAGCGTGCCAAGGCCTTCGCGCAGTACATCAAGAAGATCGAGGTGGCCGCCCGCGCCGGCGGCGCCGACATCGCCGGTAACCCGGGGCTCGAGCTCGCCGTCTCCAAGGCCAAGAAGAACTCGGTTCCGGCCGCGAACATCGATCGCGCCATCAAGCGCGGCGCCGGCCTGACCGGCGAGGTCGTGGACTACACCGAGATCATCTACGAGGCGCGCGGCCCGCAGGGTTCCGCCCTCCTCGTGGAGTGCCTGACCGACAACAAGAACCGCGCCGCGTCCGAGACGCGCGTGGCCATCACCCGCAACGGCGGCACCATCGCCGATCCGGGCTCGGTCCAGTTCCTCTTCGCCCGCAAGGGTGTTGTGGTGCTGCCCAAGGGCGAGAACACCGAGGACTCGCTCCTCGAGGTCGTCCTTGAGGCCGGCGCCGACGCCGAGGAGGTCGTCGACAACGGCGAGACCTTCTCCATCATCTCCGAGCCCACCGACCTGCGTGCCGTGGCCGAGGCCCTGGATGCCGCCGGCATCGAGTACGAGAGCGACGAGGTCGAGTTCGTCCCGTCCATGAAGGTCGAGCTGGACGCCGAGGGCGCCCGCAAGTTCTTCAAGCTCGAGGAGGCCCTCGAGGAGCTGGACGACGTTCAGAACGTCTACTCCAACGTCGAGATCTCGGCCGAGGTCCTCGCCGAGCTCGAAGAGGACTGAGCGATGCCGCTGCGGGTGGTCGGGGTGGACCCCGGCCTCACCCGCTGCGGCCTCTCGGCGGTGGACGTCGAGCGCACGCGGTCGGCGTCCCTCGTTGACGTGACCGTGGTGGGCACGGCGTCCACTGTTGCGTTGGACCAGCGGGTCCTCGCCATTGCCGACGGCATCGAGGCCTGGCTCGATCGACACGCGCCGGATGCCGTCGCGATCGAGCGTGTGTTCACCTACACCAACGTCTCCAACGTCATGGGCACCGCCCAGGCCATGGGCGTGGTGCTCGCCGCGGCTGCCCGCCGCGGCATCCCCGTAGGTCTGCACACGCCCACGGAGGTCAAGGCCGCCGTCACGGGCTCCGGCCAGGCGGACAAGGCCACCGTCACCGCCATGGTGACCAAGATCCTCAGGCTGGCCGAGCCGCCGAAGCCGGCGGACGCGGCGGACGCCATCGCGATCGCCCTGGCCCACGCGTGGCGAGGGGCCGCGCCCGGCTCGCTCGCCGCGGCGTCGTCGGGCACCGCCGGCGGGCTCACCCCCGCCCAGCGGGCCTGGGCCCAGGCCCAGGCCAAGGCCTCCGGTGGCGGCCGCCGGGCCGAGGAGGCCCGGCTGCGGGCGCTCGCCAAGCGCGGCCGCTAGCGCCGCTGCGCCACGGCGCCCGACGACGCAGGGCGCGCCTGGGGAGCGTGCCGCCCCGTACCGGCTACGATCATCGAAGAGATTTTCGAATCCCGCCCGTGGGCGGGCACGCGAGCGGGCGCATCGGGCCCGCGAGAGGGAAGGGCAGCATGATCGCTCAATTGACCGGGACGGTCGCCTCCACCCAGCTCAATTCGCTCGTCCTCGATGTGGGCGGCGTGGGCTACCTCGTGCACTCGACCCCGCGCGCGCTGGCCGGGTGGCGAGAGGGTGAAGCCGCCACGGCCTACACGGCGCTCGTGGTCCGCGAGGACTCCATGACCCTCTTTGGCTTCGACACGCCGCGCGATCGCGAGACCTTCGAGATCCTCGTCTCGGTGCAGGGCATCGGCCCGCGGCTCGCCCTCGCGATCCTTGCGGTGCACGCGCCGGAGTCCATCGCCCTCGCCGCCGCGAACGAGGACACCAAGGCCTTCACGCAGGTGCCGGGGATCGGCCCCAAGGGTGCCCAGCGCATCGTGCTCGAACTCAAGGGCAAGCTGCATCCCACGGGGGAGCAGCCCGTCGCGGCGGCGCCCGCCGGGAGCGCCCAGGACGCGCGTTCGGCCCAGGTGCTCGAGGCGCTCGTGGGTCTCGGCTGGAGCGAGAAGGACGCCGGCAAGGCCATCGACGCCGCGCTGGCCGACGATCCCTTCCTTGAGCAGGCCACCGTGCCCGTGCTCCTGCGTGCGGTCCTCGCCGGCATCGGCCGCGCCTCCGGCCTGAAGGCCGGCCGCTGATGAGCGAGTCACTCACCTCCGCGGGGCAGGAGCCGGAGGAGCGCGCCCTCGAGGCTGCCATGCGCCCCAAGAACCTCGACGAGTTCGTGGGGCAGCCGCGCGTGCGCCAGCAGCTCTCGCTGGTCTTGGAGGCCTCCAAGCTGCGCGGGCGCGTGGCAGACCACGTGCTGCTTTCCGGTCCGCCAGGCCTCGGCAAGACGACGCTGGCCATGATCGTCGCGAGCGAGATGCAGGCCCCGCTGCGCATTTCCTCGGGCCCCGCCATCCAGAACGCCGGCGACCTCGCCGCCATCCTCTCCTCGCTCACCGAGGGGGAGGTGCTCTTCCTCGATGAGATCCACCGGCTCTCGCGCCCGGCCGAGGAAATGCTCTACCTCGCCATGGAGGACTTCCGCGTGGACATCGTGGTGGGCAAGGGCGCCGGGGCCACGGCCATCCCGCTCGAGCTGCCCCCCTTCACGCTCGTGGGAGCCACGACGCGCGCCGGCCTGCTGCCCGCGCCGCTGCGCGACCGCTTCGGCTTCACCGGGCACCTCGAGTTCTATTCGCAGGACGAGCTGGAGCTGGTCCTGCGCCGCTCCGCCGTCATGCTGGATCTGACCGTCACGCAGGCGGGCTTTGCGCAGATCGCCTCGCGCTCGCGCGGCACCCCGCGCATCGCCAACCGGCTCCTTCGGCGCGTGCGCGACTGGGCGCTCGTCCACGGTCAGCACACCATCGACGCCAAGGCGGCCGGGGCAGCGCTGGACATGTACGAGGTCGACGCGAAGGGCCTCGACCGCCTCGACCGCGCCGTGCTGACGGCCCTGTGCCAGAAGTTCGGCGGGGGACCCGTGGGACTGTCAACCCTCGCCATCGCCGTGGGCGAAGAGGCCGAGACGGTGGAGGAGGTGGCCGAGCCCTTCCTCGTGCGTGAGGGCCTGCTCGGACGCACCCCGCGCGGGCGTGTCGCCACCGCCGCCTCCTGGCGGCACCTCGGGCTCGCCGCCCCGGACGGCGCCCCGGGGGCATGGGGGGAGACCGAACCCCTCCTGTGAGGTTCGGGCTTTCGGGGTGTGTCGCCTGCGTCACGCCCCCTCGGCGGTATGCTGATGGCCATGTGTGCCCGCCCCGGTCGTGGTACACCCTGGCAGTACAGACTTCTTAACGGACGGATGACCCCTCGTGACGCTCTCCTACGTGCTTGCTGAAGACGCAGCGCAGCAGCAGACCTTTAACCCGATGATGCTGGTCCTGCTGGCTCTCTTCGCCGTCATGATCTTCATGATGTTCCGCAACCGCAAGAAGGCCACGGCCGCCGCGGAGGAGCGCAAGAACCAGCTGGTGCCCGGCGCCGAGATCATGACCACGGCGGGCATCTACGGCACGGTGCTTTCCGTCGACACGGAGAACAACCGCCTCGTGCTCGAGGTGGCCCCCGGCAACGCGATCACGTTCGACGGCCGCGCCGTGGCCCAGATCGTCTCTTCGCCGGCCGCCATCGTTGCCGATTCCCCGGCGGATGCCGCCGCCGCGTTGAGCTCGGAGGCCGATGAGGCCGACCGCCAGCGCGAGCAGGACGGCGAGAACGGCACCGACCGCAACCGCGACTGACCTTTTCTCACACCGCGTGGGCGCCCCTGATCGGGGCCGCCCACGCGGTGTTTGACCGAAAAACGAAGGACATCCATGGCATCCACTGCCCCTGTCCGCCACGCACGCAAGGCGTTGCTGTGGCTAGGCATCATCCACCTGGTGCTCTTTGCGGTGCTCACGACCGGCGTTGTGCTCAGCAACACCAAGGTCATCGGCGAGAACGCCGCCAGCTTCGAGCCCAAGCTCGCGCTTGATCTGCAGGGCGGCACCGAGATGATCTTGGCGCCCCAGCTCGAGGACCCGAACGCGACGATCGACGCCGATCAGCTGGCGCAGGCCGTGGCGATCATCCGCGAGCGCGTGAGTGGCTCCGGCGTGAACGAGGCCCAGGTCTCCACGCAGAACGGCCGCAACATCGTCGTGGCGATGCCGGGCGAGATCACCACTGAGCAGCGCGACCTGATCAAGTCCTCGGCCCAGATGGAGTTCCGCGCCGTGCTCATGGCGTCCTCGACCTTCACCGCCGTGCCGGAGGAGAGCCGCACCAAGGACGCTGATCTTCCCAAGCCGACCGCCAAGGGCGATCCCAACAACGGTTCGGACACCAACTGGATCACGGCCGAGTGGGTCAAGAAGTTCGAGGCCTGGGACTGCCTCACCGAGATGTCAAAGACGCCGCGCACACAATTTGCAGCGGACGGCCCGGCCATCGCGTGTGAGATCGACCCGGAAGCCGGCCAGGCCGTGAAATACCTGCTGGGTCCGGTCGAGGTGAAGGGTGCCGACATCTCGAGCGCCAGCTCGGGTCAGGTCACCAACTCTCAGGGTTACAACACGGGTGCCTGGGGCGTGAACCTCTCCTTCAACTCCGAGGGCACCGAGGACTTTAAGAAGGTCACGCAGCGCCTGACCGGGCTCGAGTCACCGCGCAATCAGTTCGCGATCGTGCTCGACGGTTCCGTGGTGTCGGCCCCGCGAGCGGACGTCGGAATCACCGACGGCAACTCGCAGATCACCGGCAACTTCACGCAGCAGAGCGCCGCGCAGCTGGCGCAGCAGCTCAAGTACGGTGCGCTGCCGATGTCCTTCACGATTCAGTCGGACCAGCAGATCTCGCCGACCCTCGGCACCGATCAGCTCAAGATGGGCCTCATCGCGGGCCTCATCGGCCTGATCCTCGTGGCCATCTACTCCTTCTTCCAGTACCGCCTGCTCGGCCTCGTCACCATCGCCTCGCTGCTCATCGCCGGCCTGCTGACGTACCTGGCGATCGCGCTGCTGGGCTGGAGCGCCGACTACCGTCTCTCGCTCGCCGGCGTGGCGGGCATCATCGTGGCCATCGGCCTGACGGCGGACTCGTTCATCGTGTACTTCGAACGCATCCGCGATGAGCTGCGCGACGGCCGCTCGCTCACCCTCGCGGTGGAGAACGGCTGGTCGCGCGCCAAGCGCACCATCATGGCCTCCAAGGCCGTGAACCTTCTGGCCGCCGTGGTGCTGTACTTCGTCTCCGTCGGCAACGTGAAGGGCTTCGCCTTCACGCTCGGCCTCACCGCCGTCGCCGACCTCGTGGTGGTCTTCCTGTTCACCCACCCCGTGCTGCAGATCCTGGCCAAGACGCGTTTCTTCGGCGAGGGCCACAAGCTCTCCGGCCTGGATCCCTCCCTGCTGGGTGCGCAGCCGCTGTACCGCGGCGCCGGCACGTTCCGCGAGCGCAAGGACCTCACCGAGGTCAAGGCCAAGGACCGGGGTGCAGCCAAGGAGGCGCAGCGCCGCATGACCATTGCCGAGCGCAAGCGGGCCGAGGAGCTCGAGCGCCGCAGTGGCGGCACCGCCACCGCCGTGAAGGACGAGATCGAGGAGGAGACCCGTGGCTAGTCTCGCAACGTGGGGCAATGAGCTCTACACGGGCAAGCGTTCCTACCAGTTCATCGGGCGCCGCAAGCTCTGGTTCGCGATCGCGGCCGTGCTGGTCATCGCCTCGATCCTGATCCCGGTCGCCAAGGGCGGCTTCAACCTCGGCATCGACTTCCGGGGCGGCAACGAGTTCCAGGTGCAAGGGGCTTCGACCACCGAGGTCCAGCCCGGCGTCGACGCCGCGGCCAAGGCCATCCCCGGCGTGACCCCGCACGTGACGCATCAGGCCGGCCAGACGATGCGTGTCCAGACAGAGACCCTCGAGCCCGAGCAGTCCGAGGCCCTGCGCAAGGCCCTGGCCGAGGCCTACTCGACCACGGAGGCCAAGGTCTCCGTCAGCTCGATCGGCCCCACCTGGGGTGCCGACGTTTCGCGCCAGGCCGGCATCGGTCTGATCGTGTTCATCGTCCTCGTGGCGCTGCTCATGGCCTTCTACTTCCGCACGTGGAAGATGTCGCTCGCGGCGATCGTGGGCCTGCTGGCCGTCGTCATCATCACCGCCGGCGTCTACGCCGCGACGGGCTTCGAGGTCACCCCCTCCGCCATCATCGGCTTCCTCACCATCCTGAGCTACTCGCTCTACGACACGGTCGTGGTCTTCGACAAGGTCAGGGAAAACACGCACGATCACACCCAGCAGGCAAACCTGACGTTTGGCGAGCAGGTGAACCGCGCGATCAACCAGACCCTGGTGCGCTCCATCAACACCTCGGTCGTGGCGATCCTGCCCGTGGGCGCGATCCTCTTCATCGGTTCCATGCTGCTCGGTGCCGGCACCCTGGAGGATCTCTCCCTGGCCCTGTTCGTCGGCATCATCGTCTCGGCGCTGTCCACGCTGTTCCTGCAGGCTCCGCTCTACGCGCAGCTGCGCATCAACGAGCCGGCCAACAAGAAGCACGACGCCGCCATCCTGGCAGCGCGCGAGGCCTCCGAAACGGTGGCCGCCTAAGCACCACGCGGGCGGGCGGCGCGCGAGGGGCCCGGCTCCAGAGCGTGTCGCCCGTCATGCGCACCAAAGCACGTGCGCGAGTGACCTAGGATAAAACGTCATCCGGCCCTCACGGGCCGGATGGCGTTTCTTGTTCCCCGCGCCAGACGCGGGAGATTCCTGAGAGGGGACGATCGTGGCAGATCAGCCGCCCACGTCCGGAGCCCGCCCGGGCCGCACGTTCTCGCGCCTCGTGCGCTTTGCCGGCCGCTCTTCGCAGTCCTCGGCCCCTCCCATCCTCGAACCGTTGCTGCGCACGGTGCGTGCAAACTCGCCGCGCGAGGACCTGGACCTCATCACCCGCGCCTACACGGTCGCCGAGCGCCTGCACGACGGCGTGAAGCGCAAGTCGGGCGATCCGTACATCACGCACCCCGTCGCCGTCGCCACCATCCTGGCCGAGATGGGCATGACGGGCTCCACGCTGGCCGCCGCGCTCCTGCACGACACCGTGGAGGACACGGACTACTCGGTCGAGGAGCTGACGCGGGACTTCGGCCCCGAGATCGCCATGCTCGTGGACGGCGTGACGAAGCTCGACAAGGTCAAGTACGGGCAGGCGGCGCAGGCCGAGACCGTGCGCAAGATGATCATCGCGATGGCGCAGGACATTCGCGTCCTCGTCATCAAGCTCGCTGACCGCACGCACAACGCCCGCACCTGGCGCTACGTGAACCCGGAGTCGGCCGCGAAGAAGGCCCGCGAGACCCTCGAGATCTACGCGCCCCTAGCGCACCGCCTCGGCATGAACACCGTCAAGTGGGAGCTCGAGGATCTCTCCTTCGCCGTGCTTCACCCCAAGGTGTACGAGGAGATCGTGCGCATGGTGGGACAGCGCACGCCAGAGCGCGAGCGCTACCTCGGCCAGGTCCGCGAGGCCATCGACGAGGACCTGCGCGGCGCCCGGGTGAAGGCCACCATCACTGGCCGCCCCAAGCACTACTACTCGATCTACCAAAAGATGGTGGTGCGCGGGAAGGAATTCGACGAGATCCACGACCTCATGGGCGTGCGCGTCCTCGTGGACTCCGTCAAGGATTGCTACGCCGTGCTCGGCGTCATCCACGCGCGCTGGAACCCCCTGCCCGGGCGGTTCAAGGACTACATCGCGATGCCCAAGTTCAACATGTACCAATCGCTGCACACCTCGGTGATCGGTCCGGGCGGGCGCCCCGTCGAGGTGCAGATCCGCACCCACGACATGCACAAGCGCGCAGAGTACGGCGTGGCCGCCCACTGGATGTACAAGGGTGCCGCGCGCGGCGAGGGCGGCGAAGAGGGCCAGGACATGAACTGGCTGCGTTCGCTCGTCGACTGGCAGAAGGAGACGCGCGATCCCGGGGAGTTCCTGGATTCGCTGCGCTACGAGATCGCCGCCGCAGAGGTCTTCGTCTTCACCCCCAAGGGCGAGGTCATGTCCCTTCCGGCCGGCTCCACGCCCGTTGACTTCGCCTACGCCGTGCACACCGAGGTGGGGCACCGCACCATCGGCGCGCGCGTCAACGGCAAGCTCGTGCCGCTGAACACCGAGTTGCGCAACGGCGACTGGGTGGAGATCTTCACGTCCAAGGCCGAGGGCGCCGGCCCCAGCCAGGACTGGCAGGGCTTCGTCAAGTCGCCGCGTGCACGCAACAAGATCCGCCAGTGGTTCACCAAGGAACGCCGCGAAGAGGCGATCGAGAAGGGCAAGGACCAGCTCACGCGCGCGTTGCGCAAGAACGGCCTGCCCCTGCAGAAGCTCATGACCCACGAGACGCTGACCGCCGTGGCGCAGGAGCTGCACCACGTCGACATCGCCGGGTTGTATGCGGCGGTCGGTGACGGCCACGTCTCGAGCCAGAACGTCCTGGAGCACCTCCAGGCGCTCGTGGGCGGGGCCGAGGTGGAGGACGAGGACGCCGAGGCGGCGATCCTCACCCAGCAGGGCGTCTCCAAGATCCCGCTGCACTCCGATTCCGGCGTGATCGTCCAGGGCACCTCGGACGTCATGGCGAAGCTGGCCCGCTGCTGCACGCCGGTCCCGCCCGACCCGATTTCGGGCTTCGTCACGCGCGGCTCCGGCGTGACGGTGCACCGCGCGGATTGCCCCAACATCACGAACCTGCAGGGCGAGGAGGCGGCTCGCGTCGTCGAGGTCTCCTGGGCCCCCACCGCGAAGAGCGTGTTCCTCGTGGAGATCCAGGTGGAGGCGCTCGATCGCACTTCGCTGCTCTCCGATGTCACTCGCGTGCTCTCGGAGAACCACGTGAACATCCTCTCGGCGTCGGTGAGCACCACCAAGGAACGTACCGCGCTCTCGCGCTTCTCCTTCGAGATGGGCGACCCGCGCTTCCTGGGCCACCTGCTCACGGCCGTGCGCAAGATCGACGGTGTGTACGACGTCTATCGCACGGTCGCCGGTCAGCGGAAGGCCTGAGCGCACCGCGTCCAGCCCTCCGCGATCCTGGAGCGCGCCGCCGGTCCGAAGCCCTCCAGGGCCTCGGGCGGCGGCGCGTCCCGCGTCCAGGCGCCCACTGCCTCCAACAGGCCGCGCACGGTGCTCGGGGAGGCCGCCCGTTCCGGTGACCGGACGGCCAGCAGCTCCACCGCCGCGCGCAGGGGTGAACTGATCCGCAGCCGGCCCACGCTGACGATGTGCCGCTCGGGCGGAAGGCCCTCGACGGCCCGCAGCGGGGGATCGCCGGCGCCCAGGCTGCGGTGGATGCGCCGCACCCGCACGATGCACTGCGCGGGCGGCGTGCCGCCCAGCCAGGCCCACGCCGCCGTCCCCTCGGCGACCACGGCGTCCGCGGGCGCCCGCTCGGCCAGGAGCGCACGGAGCAGGTCCGTCCTGGCCGTGAGGTCCGCCCGGGTGTCGCCGGGGCAGAGCCACTCGCCCCACAACGACCGGGCCGCGCCGCCCAGCACCAGGGCGGACGCCTCGCCCGCGCTCAGGCCCAGGTGCGCCGGCGTGCCGTGGCGCGGGGGATCGGAGAGCGCGGCCTCGGTGCGTCTGTCGTGCCGGGCGGCGGGGGAGTGGACTCGCTGCATCCGACCATCGTCCCCGCGCGCACGCACCAACGCCACGGGGCCCGGTCGTCCTGTGGACAACCGGGCCCCGTGGCGTGCGGGAGAGGCGAACTCAGCCGAGATCGCCGGCGGAGCGGCGCACCGTCTCCAGCCAGGCCTGGCGGGCCTCGAGGGCCTCCTTGGCCTTCGTGAGCGCGCGGGCGTCACCCTTGGCCTCGGCCTTGGCAACATCGGCCTCGAGCTCGGAGATCGCGTCCTCGAGCTGGCTCAGCATCGAGTTGGAGCGCGCCTTCGTCTCCGGGTTGCTGCGGCGCCACTGCTCGTCCTCGGCGGACTTCACTGCGTCCTCGACCTGGCGGAGGGCCGACTCGACGCGCTGCAGATCGCCGCGCGGCACCTTGCCGGCCTCCTCCCAGCGATCGCGGATGGAGTTGAGCTGCTTCTGCGCGGTCGCCAGATCCTTGACGGGCAGCAGGGCGCGGGCCTCCTCGAGGAGCGCCTCCTTGACCACCAGGTTGGCACCGAACTCGGCGTCGATCGCGTCGTTGTCGGCCTTGCGGGCGGCGAAGAACACGTCCTGCGCCGCGCGGAAGCGCTGCCACAGGGCGTCGTCGTCGCGGCGGGAGGCGCGCTTGGAGGCCTTCCACTCGTCCATGAGGCGGCGGTACTCGCGGGCCGTGTTGCCCCAGTCGGTGCTGTTCTGCAGCTCCTCGGCGCGGGCGATGAGCGCCTCCTTCTGGGACTTGGCCTCCGAGTTATCGCTGTCAAGCTTGGAGAAGAACGCGCGGCGATGGCGATCGAAGGTCGTGCGGGCGGCGCGGAAGCGCTTCCACAGGGCGTCCTCGGTGGAGCGGCCCACGCGGTGGCCCGTCTTCTGCTCGGCCTTCCACTCCTCGAACAGCTCCGCCATGCGGGTGCTGGAGATCTTCCACTGCACCTGTGCCGGCGGGCGGCCCGCGAGCTCCTCGGCCTCGGCCACGATGGCCTCGCGCTTGGCGAGGGCCTCGGCGCGCAGCTTGTCGGCGTTGCGGCGCTCGTCGGCGCGGAGGTTCTCCACGGCCACGCGCAGGTTCTCGGTGCGCGCCTCGAGGGCGGCGATGTCGCCCACGACCTTGCGCTCCTTGACCGCGGCGTCGATCGTGTCGAGCGTCTTGGGCATGTCGCCCGAGGGGGCCTTGGCCACCACGCGCTGCTCGAGCAGCATGATCTGCGCGACCAGGTCGTCGTACTTGCGCACGAAGTAGGCAAGCGCCTCGTCGGCGGTCTTGTCGGGGTACTGACCCACGGCCACCTCGGCGCCGTCGACCGTCACGAAGACGTGGCCGTCCTCGCTCACGCGACCAAACTTGCGGGCCTCCTCGAGGGAGGTGCTGGGAGCCTGGGGGGCGGCCGCCGCGGCCGGCTTGGGGGCCGCGGGCTTCAGCGCCGTCGGCTTGACGGCGGCGGGGGTGGCGGCCGGAGCCGCCTGGGCGGGGGCTTCGCCGGCCGGCGCCTCGGGCGCGACCTCAGGCTCGGCGGGGGCCTCCTCGGCAGGGGCCTCCTGGCCTTCGGCAGGGGCGACAACCTCGGCCTGCTCCTGCGCAACCGGCGCCGCCGGCTGCTCGGGGGCCACGGCCTCGTTCGTCGGCTCGGCCGCAGTCTGGGCCTGCTCCTGCTCGTTCTGCTCGGGGAGATGCTGCTCGCTCACCGGATTCTTCTCTTTCGTTGAAGACCGTCCGGCCGCGCCCGCAAGGCAGGCAGAGGTGGCCGGACACACACGTACGCGTGCCACCATACCGGCCCACACCCGTGGTTGCGCAGAATCGCCCCGCTTTGTTGACCTAGAATTGGTGGGTCGACGCCCCGCCCGCTCCCCGCGGGCGTGCGTGGCGTCCGCGCCCAGGCACGCTGCTTCAGCGTCCAGTCTTTCGATCCAGGAGCATCTCCCCACCATGGCACGCAAGCCCTCCCTCACCGGTTTCCCCGAATGGCTCCCCGCCGAGCGAGTGGTGGAACAGCATGTGTTGGACACCTTGCGCCGCATCTTTGAGCTCCACGGCTTCTCCAACATTGAGACGCGCGCCGTGGAGACGGTGGGTCAGCTCCTGCGCAAGGGCGAGATCGACAAGGAGGTCTACGGGGTCTCCCGCCTACAGGACGACGCCGCCGCCAAGGACGACGCCAACGCGCTGGCCCTGCACTTCGACCTCACGGTGCCCTTCGCCCGCTACGTCGTGGAGAACGCCGGCTACCTGCAGTTCCCCTTCCGTCGCTACCAAATGCAGAAGGTCTGGCGCGGTGAACGCCCGCAGGACGGCCGCTTCCGCGAGTTCACGCAGGCCGATGTCGACATCGTGGGCGACGGCACCCTGCCCTTCCGTTACGACGTCGAGCTGGCCCTCGTCATCGCCGAGGCCCTGAGCGCCCTCGAGCTCGGCGACTTCCGCCTGCGCGTGAACAACCGCAAGCTCTCCGAGGGCTTCTACCGCGGGCTCGGCATCGAGGACACCGCCTCGGTGCTGCGTGCCATCGACAAGCTGGAGAAGATCGGCGCCGCCAAGGTCTCCGAGGAGCTGCAGGCCGACGGCCTGAGCGAGGAGCAGGCGGCCAAGGCCCTGGCCCTGGCCAGCATCCGCGCCTCCGACGGTTCCTTCGTCGAGGCCGTCCGCGAGCTCGGCGTGGAGCACCCGCTGCTGGAGGAGGGCCTGGACGAGCTGCGCCAGGTCGTGGAGGCCGCGGCCGTGGCCGCTCCCGGTCGCGTCATCGCCGACCTCTCCATTGCCCGCGGCCTCGATTACTACACGGGCACGGTCTACGAGACGGTCCTCGTGGGCCACGAGAAGCTCGGCTCCATCTGCTCCGGCGGCCGGTATGAGTCCCTCGCCTCCAACGGCAAGAAGACCTTCCCCGGCGTCGGCCTGTCCATCGGCGTCTCCCGCCTCGTCTCCCGCCTGCTGGCCGAGGGCACCCTCGTGGCCTCCCGCGAGGTCCCCACGGCCGTGCTGGTCGCCCTGCCGAACGACGGCGAATGGCTGCGCGCCCAGGAGGTCGCCCGCCAGCTGCGCGGCCGCGGCATCTCCACCGAGGTCATGGCCACGGCCGAGAAGTTTGGCAAGCAGATCAAGCACGCCGATCGCCGCGGCATCCCCTTCGTCTGGTTCCTCGGCGAACACGGCGCGAGCGACACGGTGAAGGACATCCGCACGGGCGAGCAGCTCGAGGCAGCGGCCGAGACCTGGGTGCCGCCGCTCGAGGATCTTGTCCCCACGGTGACCCCCGCCGCCCAGGCCGGGGACGCCGCCGTCGGGCACTGAGCCCACCCCCAAAACCACCGCGCCCGCCGCCCCAGCGGCGGGCGCGTAGAATCGATCGGGAGTCCGCGGCCAGCATGGCCGCCCCCACACCTGTCTCGAAAGGACCTTTCGTGCTGCGCACACATGACGCGGGAACCCTCCGCGCCGAGCACATCGGGCAGACCGTCACCCTCGCCGGCTGGGTTGCCCGCCGCCGCGATCATGGCGGCGTCGCCTTCCTTGACCTGCGCGATCGCTCCGGCGTGTCGCAGGTCGTGGTGCACGATGAGGCGGTGTTCTCCCCGCTGCGCAACGAGTTCGTGGTGGCCGTGACCGGCACCGTCCAGGCCCGCCCCGAGGGCAACGAGAACCCGGAGCTGCCCTCCGGCGCCATCGAGGTGCACGCCACCAAGCTCGAGGTCCTGAACACCTCCGCGCCGCTGCCGTTCCAGGTGGACGAGCACGTCGAGGTCGGCGAGGAGGCTCGCCTCAAGTACCGCTACGTTGACCTGCGCCGCCCCAAGCCGGCCGCCAACCTGCGCCTGCGCTCCGAGGCGAACCGCATCGCCCGCGAGCTGCTGCACGAGCAGGGCTTCCTCGAGGTCGAGACGCCCACCCTGACCCGCTCCACGCCCGAGGGCGCCCGCGACTTCGTGGTCCCGGCCCGCCTTGCCCCGGGCAAGTGGTATGCGCTGCCGCAGTCCCCGCAGCTCTTCAAGCAGCTGCTGCAGGTCGGCGGCGTCGAGAAGTACTACCAGATCGCGCGTTGCTACCGCGACGAGGACTTCCGCGCCGATCGCCAGCCGGAGTTCACCCAGCTGGACATCGAGGCCTCCTTCGTCGACCAGGAGGACGTGATCAAGCTCGGCGAGGAGATCGTCAAGCGCATCTGGGCCCTCATCGGCGTGGAGATCTCCACCCCGATCCGCCGCATGACCTACGCCGAGGCCATGGTCAAGTACGGCTCCGACAAGCCGGATCTGCGCTTCGGCCTGGAGATCACCGAGCTCAAGGACTTCTTCAAGGACACCACCTTCCGCGTGTTCCAGTCGCCGTACGTCGGCGCCGTGGTCATGCCGGGTGGCGCCTCGCAGCCCCGCCGCCAGCTGGATGGCTGGCAGGAGTGGGCCAAGCAGCACGGCGGCAAGGGCCTGGCCTACGTCCTGGTCCAGGAGGACGGCGAGCTGACCGGCCCCGTGGCCAAGAACCTCACCGAGTGGGAGCGCGAGAACCTCGTCGCCACCGTCGGCGCGGCCCCGGGCGACTGCATCTTCTTCGGCGCGGGCGAGACCAAGCCGACCCGCGGCCTGCTGGGCGCGGCCCGCAACGAGATCGCCAAGCGCACCGGCCTGATCAAGGACGGCGACTGGGCCTTCGTGTGGATCGTGGACGCCCCCATGTTCGAGCCCGCGGCCGACGCCGTGGCCTCGGGCGATGTGGCAGTGGGCGGCGGCAAGTGGACCGCGGTGCACCACGCGTTCACCTCGCCCAAGCCCGAGTTCCAGGACACCTTCGACACCGATCCGGGTTCGGCCCTGGCCTACGCCTACGACATCGTGTGCAACGGCAACGAGATCGGCGGCGGTTCCATCCGTATCCACCGCGCCGACGTCCAGGAGCGCGTGTTCAAGGTCATGGGTGTCACCCAGGAGCAGGCCGACGAGCAGTTCGGCTTCCTGCTGGAGGGCTTCAAGTTCGGCGCCCCGCCGCATGGCGGCATCGCCTTCGGCTGGGACCGCGTGGTCTCGCTGCTGGCAGGCGAGGACTCCATCCGCGAGGTCATCGCCTTCCCGAAGACCGGCGCCGGCTACGATCCGCTGACCGCGGCCCCGGCCCCGATCACGGCGCAGCAGCGCAAGGAGGCGGGCGTGGACGCCAAGCCCGACGCCCCCAAGGAGCCCAAGGCTGCCGCGGCCGCCGAGGCCAAGGAGGAGCAGGCCAAGGCCTGATCTTTCCCGCTTAACGCACGACGGCGCCGTACCCCACCTCAGGTGGGGTACGGCGCCGTCGTGCTGTGTCCGGGGATGGCCCCGGGCCTCTGATCCCGCCCGTGGCCTCTTCCCCTGCCTCATCCCGCACTTTTCGTCGTATCCCGTGCGGAAGGTGCGGGATACGACGAAAAGTGCGGGAGGGGGGCGGTGCCTCCGGCGACGCCGGCGACGCAGGCGTCAGCCGGGGAGGTCGGCCGAGTCGATGAGCAGCGTGAAGGGGCCGTCGTTCACGAGACCCACGCGCATGTGGGCTCCGAAGACGCCGGTGCTGACCTCGAGCCCCAGGCCGCGCAGCACGCCGCCGACCTCCTCATAGAGCGGCTCGGAGACCGGTCCGGGCGCCGCCTGCGTCCACCCGGGCCGACGGCCCTTGCGCACGTCGCCGTAGAGCGTGAACTGGCTGATGAGCAGGATCGGGGCGCCCGTCTGCAGCGGCGACTGCTCGCCGGGGAGGATGCGCAGGTGCGCGATCTTCTCGGCGACCTTCACGGCCGTCGCCTCGTCGTCGCTGTGGGTCACGCCGAGGAGCACCACGAGCCCGTGACCGTCGAAGCCGCCCACCACCTCGCCGTCGACCTCGACGTGTGCCCCGTCGGCCACCTGCACCACACCGCGCATCGTTCCACCTTCCGCGCCGCGCGGACCCTCCGCACGGCAACGGGAACAACGCTAGCGTGTGGCCTCGAGGTGCCCGCACTGGGCGATAGCCTTGAGGGCGTGAATGACCTCTTCCATCAGGACGACGACGACGAGCCGGACTTCGCGCCGAGCTCGCTCTCGCGCGGGGCCTCCGGGGGCGCGCGCCCCCGCCCGCCGCTCGCGGTGCGCATGCGCCCGCGCAGCCTGGACGAGGTTGCCGGTCAGAAGCACCTGCTCAAGCCCGGCTCGCCGCTGCGCCAGCTGGCCGAGTCCGGCTCCGGCGGTCCGGCGGGGCTCAGCTCGGTCATCCTGTGGGGTCCTCCCGGCACCGGCAAGACCACCCTGGCGCACGTCATCGCGCGCGGGCCGCAGCGCCGCTTCGTGGAGCTCTCCGCCATCACCTCCGGCGTCAAGGACGTGCGCCGGGTCATGGATCAGGCCCTCGAGGACCGCGATCTGCGCGGCGTCACCACCGTGCTCTTCCTCGACGAGATCCATCGCTTCAATAGGGCCCAGCAGGACGCGCTCCTGCCCGGCGTGGAGAACGGCTGGGTCGTGCTCGTCGCAGCCACCACCGAGAACCCCAGCTTCTCCGTCGTGGCGCCCCTGCTCTCGCGCTCCCTCATGCTGACCCTGCGCTCCCTGACCGAGGAGGACCTGCGCGAGCTGCTCGAGCGGGCGATCGCCGACGAACGCGGGCTCGGCGCCAGCGTGGTGCCGGGGGAGGGCGTGCTCGATCACCTCATCCAGCTCTCCGGCGGCGACGCCCGCAAGGCCCTCACGGGACTCGAGGCGGCGGCAGCCGTGGCGCTGGATCGCCGCGCCGCGGGGGAGGAGGATCCCGCCACCATCGAGGCGGAGGACGCCGAACGCGCCATGGACGTGGCGGTGCGCCGCTACGACCGCCAGGGCGATAACCACTACGACACGGCCAGCGCCCTCATCAAGTCCATCCGCGGCTCGGACGTCGACGCGGCCCTGCACTACGCCGCCACCATGATGGAGGCGGGGGAGGATCCGCGCTTCCTCGCCAGGCGCCTGATCATCTCCGCCTCGGAGGACATCGGCATGGCCGATCCCACCGCGCTGCAGACGGCCGTCGCCGCGGCCCAGGCCGTGCAGCTCATCGGCATGCCGGAGGCCCGCATCATCCTGGGCCACGCCGTGGTGCACCTGGCCACCGCCCCCAAGTCCAACGCCGCCTACCTCGCGATCAACGAGGCCATCGCCGATGTGCGCGGGGGCAAGGGCAAGGGCATCCCGGCGCACCTGCGCGACGCCCACTACAAGGGGGCCGAGCGGCTGGGTCACGGCAAGGGCTACCAGTACTCCCACGATGCCCCGCACGGTGTGGCCACCCAGCAGTACCCGCCGGACGACCTCGTGGGCGTCGACTACTACCGCCCCACCGAGAACGGCGCCGAGCGCGGGCTGCGCCAGCGTCTCGAGACGCTGAGGGACATCATCAGGGGCCGACGCCGCCGCTAGGGCGGGAGCGAGGGCGCGCCTGGGGCGCGGGCCCGCGCCCGGCGTGACGCACGGCACCCCGGGTGCCGGGGCGTCGTCGTGCATCGAGGCGGCGTCCTCGCTGGTAAGGTAGATCCTTGGCTGGCAAGCCGCGCCCTCGGGTGCGCGCTGCAGAACGGTGGGAAGCGAGCTCCCCCCTCTCTCCACTTGCGGAGGCCAGACCGCCTGAGAGCTCGCGGAACAGAGAAGGACACTATCGTGGCCAGCAATCGCGCACGCAACACCGTGCGTCTGTCCCGTGCCCTTGGCATCGCCCTGACGCCGAAGGCTGAGAAGTACATGGAGCGCCGTCCGTACGGTCCCGGCCAGCACGGCCGTGCCCGCAAGAAGCAGGACAGCGACTACGCAGTGCGTCTGCGCGAGAAGCAGCGTCTTCGCGCCCAGTACGGCATCCGCGAGGCCCAGATGACGATCATCTTCGAAGAGGCTCGTCGCACCAAGGGTCTGACCGGTGAGAACCTGATCGAGCTGCTCGAGATGCGTCTTGACGCCCTCGTGCTGCGCGCCGGCTTCGCCCGCACCATCCAGCAGGCCCGCCAGCTGGTCGTGCACCGTCACATCCTCGTTGACGGCATCCGCGTTGACCGCCCGTCCTTCCGCGTGAAGGAGGGTCAGCTGATCCACGTGCACCAGCGTAGCGAGACCATGGTCCCGTTCCAGCTGGCCGCCGCCGGTGCTCACCAGCAGGTGCTGCCGGCCGTCCCGGGCTACCTGGACGTCAAGATCGAGGCCCTGCAGGCCAAGCTGGTCCGTCGCCCCAAGCGCTCCGAGGTCCCCGTGACCTGCGAAGAGAACCTGGTCGTCGAGTACTACGCCCGCTGATCCAGGCGCTCCCCGCGCCTCGCGCACGGGGAACAAGGACAAGCCCGTCACCGCATTTCTTTGCGGTGGCGGGCTTGTCCCGTCAGCGGGCCTCACCCTCCCGCGTTGACGGGGCGGTAAGGTGGACATGCGCTCCGGCATCGGCCGTGCGCTAGGTGACACATGAAGGAGCACAGCACATGAGTGGCGCCGACATCGCCGGCCTGATCGCCGCGGGAGTCTTCCTGATCCTCGTGGCCCTGCTTGCCGTGCCGATCATCAAGCTCGGTCGGGTCTTCGATGAGCTGCGCCGCGCCGTGCGCGAGGTCACCGACAACACCACGCCGATCCTCGGCGAGGTCTCCACGACGGTCGCCACGAGCCATCAGCAGCTCGAGCGCGTGGACGCCATCACCTCCAACGTGCAGGACGCCACGGCCAATATCACGGCCCTCTCGTCTCTCACGGCCGCGATCGTGGGCAAGCCGCTCATCAAGATCGCCTCCTTCAGCTCCGGCGTGCGCGCCGCCCTGTCCACGACCCGCCGCGGATCCGGACGCCGCGCCCGCTGATCCTCGGCTCCGCCCCCGCGCACTGCGGGCGAGCGGAGCGCTGATCGGTGCGCGAGCGCCCCTTCCAACCCACACGAAAGAAGCGAACACGTGAAGAAACTGTTCTGGGTTGCCCTCGGCGTGGGCATCGGCGTGTTGGCCGCCCGCCAGCTCTCCAAGGCCCGCACCAGCGGCGGGCCCCTGGCCCTCGCCGACGCTGGGCTCGACCGCGTGAGCGGTTGGGTCGAGACCGCCGGCGCCGCCTTCAAGGACGGCATGGCCACGCGCGAGGCCGAACTGCGCGCGGCCCTCGGCATCGACGAGGCGCCCCGCGGCCGTCACGCCGACGGCACCGTCCGCTAAAGACTTATCCCTTTCCCCACCGCTTCGCTCAAGCAGGAGACACACAGCAGCATGAAATCCCAGGACATCGCCCAGCGATGGATCAGCTTCTTTGAGGCCCGCGGCCACACGGCCGTGCCCAGCGCCTCCCTGGTCTCATCCGATCCCTCGCTGCTCTTCACCGTTGCGGGCATGGTTCCCTTCATCCCCTACCTGACCGCCGTGGAGCCCGCGCCATACCCGCGCGCCACGAGCGTGCAGAAGTGCATCCGCACCGCCGACATCGAGGAGGTCGGCCAGACCGCGCGTCACGGCACCTTCTTCCAGATGGCCGGCAACTTCTCCTTCGGCGACTACTTCAAGGAAGGCGCCATCACGTTCGCGTGGGAGCTGCTGACCACCCCGCAGGATCAGGGCGGCTTCGGCCTGGACCCCGAGCGCCTCTGGGTCACCGTCTACGAGGACGGCGACGAGAAGGACGAGGAGGCTCGCCGCATCTGGGAGGACAAGATCGGGGTCCCCACGGAGCGCGTGGTCGGCACGGGCAAGGCAGACAACTACTGGAACACCGGCCAGCCGGGCCCCGGCGGCCCCTGCTCGGAGATCTACTACGACCGCGGCGCCGCCTACGGCCTCGAGGGCGGCCCGGCCGTCGACGAGACGCGCTACATCGAGATCTGGAACCTCGTGTTCATGCAGTACCAGCTCTCCGCCGTGCGCTCCAAGACCGACTTCGACGTCGCCGGCGAGCTGCCCCAGCGCAACATCGACACCGGCCTGGGCCTCGAGCGCCTCGCCATGATCCTGCAGGGCGTGGAGAACATCTACGAGACGGACCAGGTCCGTCCCGTCCTTGACCGCGCCGCCGAGATGGCCGGCAAGGCCTACACCGGCACGGAGGATCCCGCGGATCCGCACCACGCCGACGATGTGCGCCTGCGCGTCGTGGGCGACCACATCCGCAGCTCGCTCATGCTGATCTCCGACGGGGTCACCCCGTCCAACGAGGGCCGCGGCTACGTGCTGCGCCGCCTCATCCGCCGCGCCGTGCGCGCCATGCGCCTCCTGGGCGTCGAGGAGCCAGTGCTCCCCGTGCTGCTGCCCGTCTCGCGCGACGCCATGAAGGGCGTCTATCCCGTCGTCGAGACCGACTTCGAGCGCATCGCCCGCGTGGCCTACGCCGAGGAGCGCTCCTTCCTGCGCACCATCGCCTCCGGCACCGCGCGCCTCGAGGAGGCCCTCGAGGGCGCCAAAGCCGCCGGCACACCGCTCTCCGGCGCCGACGCGTTCTCGCTGCACGACACCTACGGCTTCCCGATCGACCTCACGCTGGAGATCGCGGGCGAGGCCGGCCTGGCCGTGGACCGCGAGCAGTTCACCGCCCTCATGGAGGAGCAGCGCCAGCGCGCCAAGAAGGACGCGAAGGCCAAGAAGACCGGCCACGCCGATCTCACGGTCTACCGCGAGCTCCACGAGGCGGGGGACACCCACTTCACCGGTTACGACGAGCTCAGCACCGAGTCGGCCGTGCGCGGCCTCCTGGTGGGCGGCTCCCGCGTCCAGGTCGCCGAGCAGGGCCAGGAGATCGAGCTCGTCCTCGACGCCACGCCGTTCTACGCCGAAGCCGGCGGCCAGGCCGCCGACACCGGCCTGATCACGGGCGACGGCTTCGTCGTCGAGGTGACCGATGTGCAGGCGCCCATGCGCGGCCTCTCCGTCCACCGCGCCATCGTGCGCGAGGGCGAGCTGCCCGCCAACGCCACGGTGCTTGCAAGCGTCGACGCCGCCCGCCGTCACGCCGGCGAGGAGGCGCACACCGCGACCCACCTCGTCCACGCGGCGCTGCACCAGGTCCTCGGCCCCGAGGCCCTGCAGTCCGGCTCCTTCAACAAGGCCGGCTACCTGCGCTTCGACTTCACGTGGGCCGACGCCATGAGCGCCGCCGCTCGCTCCGAAGTCGAGGCCGTGGTCAACCACGCGATCAACCGCGACTTCGATGTGCTCACGCGCGTCATGAAGAAGGACGAGGCCAAGGCCCTCGGCGCCACGAGCCTCTTCGGCGAGAAGTACGGCGACACCGTGCGCGTCGTGGAGATCGACGGCGCGTGGTCGCGCGAGTTCTGCGGCGGCACCCACGTGGGCCGCACGGCCAACATCGGCTCGCTCACCCTGCTGGGCGAGGCCTCCGTCGGCTCCGGCAACCGCCGCGTCGAGGCGCTCGTTGGCCTCGAGGCCTTCCGCCACAACGCCGCCGAGCGCGCCCTCGTCAACGACCTGACCGAGATGTTCCGCGTGCCCTCGGGCGAGCTGCGCGAGCGCATCACCTCCACCGTCGCCAAGCTGCGCGCCGCCGAGAAGGAGGTGGAGCGCCTGCGCCACGAGAAGCTGCAGGCCGCCTCCGCCGCCCTCGTGGCCGCCGCGACCGACGTGGCGGGCGTGCGCCTCGTGACCCACGACGCTGGCGAGGTCGCCAGCGCCGACGATCTGCGCGCGCTGGCCCTGCCGGCCCGCGATCGCCTCGGCGCCGACGCCTCCACCGTGGCCGTGACGGGTGTGGTCTCGGGCAAGCCCGTGCTGCTCGTGGCGACCAACCAGGCCGCCCGCGACGCCGGTGTCAAGGCTGGTGCGCTCGTGCGTGCCGGCGCCAAGGTGCTCGGCGGTGGCGGCGGCGGCAAGGACGACGTCGCCCAGGGTGGCGGCCAGGACGCCGCGCAGATCCCGGCGGCCCTCGCCGAGGTCGCCCGACTCGTGGCGCAGCGTGGCTGAGACCGTTTCTGACGCTTCGCGGGGCGGGGACGGCGCGGACAACGCGCCGACCCTGCCCCGCGGTGTGCGCCTGGGCGTCGACGTGGGCAAGGCCCGCGTCGGCCTCGCTCAGGCCGACCCGGACGGCCTCTTGGCCACGCCGGTGCGCACCCTGCGTCGCGACCCGAAAAAGAACAGCGATCAGCGCCTGCTCGTGGAGCACGCCCTCTCGGTGGGGGCGGTGACCGTCTACGTGGGCCTGCCCCGCAATCTGAGCGGCGGGCACACCCCGTCCACGCAGGACGCCCTCGACTACTCCGGCGACCTCGCCGAGGCGCTCGCGGCCGCTGGCTCCGAGGCCCAGGTCCGCATGATCGACGAACGCCTCAGCACCGTATCGGCGCAGCGACAGCTGCACGAGAATGGGCTGAACGTGAAGAACTCGCGCTCCGTGATTGATCAGGCCGCCGCCGTGGCGATCCTGCAACAGGCGCTCGACATGCAGAAATCCCTCGGCCGTCCCGCCGGACAGCCGCTCGCCTGATCGTTGCCCCCCCGGCGCCCCGCAAGGGTCGCCTCGATCCGTGAAGGACATCGCTTGAGCACCACGGAACCCGGGGATCTCACCCCGCCGCAGAGCCCCGCGCCGCGCCGTCGACGCCGTCGCCACACCCCCGCGCGCCGCTTTTCGGGCGTGGGTCGGCACGGAGCCGGCGACACCGCCGCGGTCGAGGAGGCTCTAGCGCTGGCCGAGGAGGCGGTGCTTCCCACCCCGGTTCCCGTGGCAGCTCCCGTTGACGAGTTTGATACCCACGACGCCACCGAGCTGGTCTCGTGGCACGCGGTCGACGCGCCGGAAGGCGCCGAGACGGCCGGCGGCTGGGCCCCCGAGACCAGGCCGGCTTCCGAGGACGACGGCGCCTGGTTGGCCGCCGCCGAGGAGGAGGCCGGCGCCGCCGAGCATCACGGCGGCAGCTTCGAGGACGGGCTCTCCCGTTTCGGGGCGGTTCCCGCCGGTTACCTGCCGGCGGAGCACTTCTACCCGGACGAGGAGGTGGACTACAGCGACCGCAAGCGGCGCCGTCGCCGCCGCGGCATCACCCTCGCCGCGATCGTGCTCGTCTTCCTGCTCGCGGTGGGCGGCGGTGGCTATTGGCTGCTCAAGCAGCTGACCGCGCCGCCGGCCGATTACGCCGGCCCGGGCAGCGGCAATGTCTCCTTCACCGTCCAGAGCGGCTGGGGCGCCAAGCAGATCGGCAAGCATCTCGTGGATGCCGGGGTGGTCAAGAGCACCGGGGCGTTCGACGCCGCCGTCGCCGCCAACACGGCAGCAACCTTCCACCCGGGGGACTTCCAGCTCAAGCGCGAGATGACGGCAGCCGATGCCCTCGAGGCCCTCACCGGCAAGGCAGACGCCGTCACCTACTTCGCGCTCGATCCCAACGTCCGTCTCAACGCCGCGCTGACGGCGATCTCCGAGGGCACGGGGCTGAGCCTCGACGAGCTCAAGGCGGCCGCCGCCAAGCCGAGCGCCTTCGGGCTGCCCGAGAGCGCCACGAACCTGGAGGGCTGGCTGCATCCGGGGGAGTACCGCTTCCCGCGCGACGCCGATGCGCAGACGGTGCTCCAGGGACTCGTCGACGCCACGAAGGCCACCCTCGAGAAGCAGGGCATCACGGATCCGGCGCAGCAGCAGCGCACGCTCACGATCGCCTCGATCCTCATGGCAGAGGCCCTCAAGGGCGACTACGCCAAGGTGGCCGGCGTTATCGAGAACCGTCTGGCCGCGGACAACAAGGAGACGTACGGTCTGCTGCAGTCGGACGCGACCGTCATCTACGGGTTGGATCGCTACTCGCTGCTCGTGACCAAGGCGGAGCAGCAGGACAAGTCCAACCCCTTCAACACCTACGTCCACAAGGGACTGCCGCCCACCCCGATCGGTTCGCCGAACGACGCGGCCATCGAGGCCGCGGCGCATCCGCAGGCCTCCGATGACTACTACTGGGTCACGGTGAACCTGGACACGGGCGAGACGCTCTTCGCGAAGACCCACAACGAGCACCTCGCCAACGTGGACAAGTACCGCCAGTGGTGCCAGGCGAACGAGGGTCGTTGCAAGTGAGCCCAGCGCAGCTGCGCGCCGCCGTCGCCGGGCAGCCCATTTCGCACTCGCGCTCGCCCCTGTTGCACTCGACGGCGTACGCCCTCTTGGGCGCGCCGATCGATTACGGCCGGATCGAGGCCGGGGCGGAGGCCGCCCCGGCGCTTGCGGCGCGCCTGCGCAGCGAGGCCGGGTGGACGGGGCTTTCGGCCACGATGCCGCTCAAGCAGGCGCTCCTGGCCGAGATGGACGAGCTGAGCGAGACCGCCCGGCTGCTTGGAGCCACGAACACCGTGGTGGTCTCCCGCGACGCGGATGGCGTGCGACTGACCGGCCACAACACCGACGTCGAGGGCGTCGTCCTGGCGCTGCGAGCCGCCGGCGGGCTGCGCGCGGAGCAGCCGGCCCTCGTGCTGGGGGGAGGCGGCACTGCCGCTTCGGCGCTCGCTGCCCTCGCCCAGCTCGGCTTCAGGCACGTCACGGTTGCCGTGCGCACGCCGGAGCGCGCCGCCCCTCTGGTTGAGCTGGGCGCTGCGCTCGGCCTCTCCGTCGACGTGACCTCTCTCACATCCGTGACGCGGCTGTCTGCGCCGGGTGCCGTGGTTTCCGCGCTCCCGCCCGGCGCCGCCGACGCCTCCGCCGAGGCCGTCGCCTCGATCGCTGGAGCGGGTGTGCCCCTCCTGGACGTGGCCTACGATCCCTGGCCCAGCCCGCTGGCGGCGGCGTGGGGCCGCGCCGGTGGCACACCGGTGCACGGCCTGGCCATGCTCGTCTACCAAGCGATCGCTCAGATCGAGCTGTTCACGGGAGATCCACGCGCCCGACAGGCGAGCGTCGTCGCCGCGTTGTGTGACGCAGCGGACATCACCCCGGCGGGCGCCCCCCTGTAGCCCCGTGGCAGGATGGTGAACATGTTGCGTTGGCTCACCTCCGGCGAGTCCCACGGACCCGCTCTTGTCGGGATCCTTGAGGGTCTGCCCGCCGGTGTCCCCCTGACCACGGCCGCCGTCCAAGACGCGTTGGCCCGCCGTCGCCTGGGCTACGGCCGCGGCGCCCGCATGAAGTTTGAGCGTGACGAGGTCACGCTCACCGGCGGTGTGCGCCACGGCGCCACGTTGGGCGGCCCGGTGGCGATCGAGGTCGCCAACACCGAGTGGCCCAAGTGGAGCCAGGTCATGAGCGCCGATCCCGTGGATCCCGCCGCGCTCGAGGGCAAGGCCCGCAACGCCGCGCTCACGCGGCCGCGCCCGGGCCACGCGGACCTGGCCGGCATGCAGAAGTACGGCTTCGACGAGGCCCGCCCCGTCCTGGAGCGCGCCTCGGCCCGCGAGACGGCCGCCCGCGTCGCCCTCGGCGAGGTGGCCTCCTCCTTCCTGCGCGAGCTGGGCATCGGCCTCGTCTCCCACACCGTGGCCCTCGGCGAGGTGGCCGTTCCGGCCGGCTCGCCGCTGCCGGGCCCGGCCGACGTCGAGGCGCTCGACGCCGATCCGCTGCGCTGCTTCGACGCCGAGACTTCCGCGGCTATGGTCCGCGAGGTCGACGACGCCCACGACAACGGCCAGACCCTGGGCGGCGTCGTCGAGGTCATCGCGACGGGCCTGCCCGTCGGCCTCGGCTCCTACGTCCACTGGGACCGCCGCCTCGACGCGCGCCTCGCTGCCGCGCTCATGGGCATCCAGGCCATCAAGGGCGTCGAGGTCGGCGACGGCTTCGAGACCGCCCGCCGCCGCGGCGGCGTGGCCCACGACGAGATCCACGCTGACGAGCAGGGCCGCCTCGTGCGCGAGACCGCCCGCGCCGGCGGCATCGAGGGCGGCATGAGCATCGGCGGCTCCCTCCGCGTCCGCGCGGCCATGAAGCCCATCGCCACCGTGCCGCAGGCCCTCGCCACGGTGGACGTCGCGACCGGCGAGCCGGCCCGCGCGCACCACCAGCGCTCGGACGTCTGCGCCGTTCCCGCCGCTGGCGTCGTGGCCGAGGCCATGGTGGCGCTCGTGCTGGCCGACGCCGTGCTCGAGAAGTTCGGCGGCGACAACGTGGCCCAGGTGCGCGCCTCCATCGCTGCCTTCGAGGCCTCCATCCCGTCGCAGCTCACCCCCGGGCAGTGACCGGCGCGTGAAGAAGACCGTGGTCCTGGTCGGGCCCATGGGCAGCGGCAAGTCCAGCGTGGGGCGCGAGCTCTCGCGCGCGCTGAACCTGCCGTTCGTGGACCTCGACGAGGAGCTCGTGAGCAGGCACGGCCCGATCCCGGCGCTCTTTGCCGCGCGCGGTGAGGCCGCCTTCCGGGAGCTCGAGTCGGCGGCCTTGGCCGCCGTCTTGGCCGGGCCCGCCGTCGTGCTGGCCACCGGAGGGGGCGCCGTCCTGGCCGAGGCCAACCGCGCGGCCCTGGCCGAGCACACGGTCATCAGACTCACCATCTCCCCGGAGACGGCGGCCCGCCGCCTCGCCGGGGACGCCACCCGGCCCCTTCTGGCCGGGGACCATCCGGAGGAGGCCTGGGCCCGCATCGCGCGGGAACGGGCCCCCCACTACCAAGCGGTGGCCAGCCACACCGTGGCCGCCGACGCGGACGGACCGCAGACCGTGGCGCGCACCGTCCTCACCGCGATGCGCACCGAACCCGAGGAGCACTCATCATGAGCACCAGCGAAGTCCTGCACGTCAACACGCCCGAGGGCCCCGGCTACGACGTGCTCGTCGGCCGCGGCCTCCTCGGTCAGATGGGCACCCTGCTGGGCGAGCGCGTGCGCAAGGTCCTGGTGATCCACCCCCGCGCCCTGCGCAGCACGGGCGAGGCCGTCCGCGAGGCCCTCGTGGCCGACGGCTTCGAGGCCATGACGGCGGAGATCCCGGACGCCGAGGAGGGCAAGCGAGTCGAGGTCGCCGCCTTCTGCTGGCAGGTCATGGGCCAGTCCGACTTCACGCGTTCCGATGCCGTGGTGGGCGTGGGTGGCGGCGCCGTCACCGACCTCGCCGGCTTCGTCGCGGCGACCTGGCTGCGCGGCGTGCGCTGGCTCGCGATCCCCACGACCTTCCTCGGCATGGTGGACGCCTCCGTGGGCGGCAAGACCGGGATCAACACGGCCGAGGGCAAGAACCTCGTGGGCGCCTTCCACCCGCCGGCCGGTGTCATCGCCGATCTCGGTGCCCTCGAGACGCTGCCGCGGAACGAGCTCGTGGCCGGCATGGCCGAGGCCGTCAAGTGCGGCTTCATCGCCGACGAGCGCATCCTGGAGCTTTTCGAGGCCGACATCGAGGCCGCCACCGACATCAAGAGCGAGGCCTTCCTCGAGATCCTGCGCCGCACCATCGCCGTCAAGGCGGAGGTCGTGGGGGAGGACCTCAAGGAGACGGGCCGCCGCGAGTTCCTCAACTACGGCCACACCCTGGCCCACGCGATCGAGCACGCCGAGCGCTACCAGTGGCGCCACGGCGCCGCCGTGTCCGTCGGACTCGTCTTCGCCGCCGAGCTCGGCCGCCTCGTGGGCCGCACCGACGACCCCACGGCCGATCGCGTGCGCTCGGTGCTGGAGCTGCTCGGCCTGCCCGTGAGCTACCGCGCCGATCGCTGGAAGACCCTCCTGTCCACGATGCGCCGCGACAAGAAGTCCCGCGGCGATCACCTGCGCTTCATCGTGCTGGACGGCCAGGGCCGCCCCGGCGTGCTCGAGGCGCCGGAGGATCACCTGCTCTTCACCGCCTATCAGGAGGTCGCCGAATGATCGCCCAGAGCGCCCTCATGGACACCGGCATCCCCGGCGTCCGCTTTGTCCTCCCCGAGCTGCGCCCCATCGTGGTCGATGAGCCGCTCGCGGCGGCCACGCTCGAGGCACAGGACGCCGGCGACCGCGTCGTCGTCCTCATCGCCCAGGGCCGCTTCGCCGATGCCGCGGAGGTGGTCGCCGAGGCGCGCCTCATGGATCCGGCCAACGCCCGCCTGCGCCTCCTGGACACCGAGGTGACCCGGTGGAACGGCGACACCGAGCGAGCCATCAACCGCCTGCGCCGCCTGCTCGAGGAGTTCGCGGGCACCGACGCCGAGGCCGATGTGCTCCAGCAGCTCGGCGCCGACTTCTACACGAGCGGCGACGTCAAGGCCGCCGCCACGCGCTTCAAGGCCGCCTGGGAGGGGCGCCGCGCCGCGGGGCACGATGCCCGCCTGGTCGAGTGCTCGCGCCTCGCGTTCGAGCTGGCCTCCGCGGCCGTTTAGTGCCGCGCGGCCCGTCCGCCGCACCGCCTGGGCCCCCGCGACGGGGGAGGGGCCCGCTTACGGTAGAATCCCTTGTCGGAGAATCTCACCCAACACCTCGTCCTGTGCCCACGCGCGCCCAGGAGTCACGGGGAGCGCACGAAAGAGGAAGCAGTGGCGACCAGCAACGACATCAAGAACGGCACCGTGCTCAAGATCGATGGCCAGCTCTGGTCCATCATCGAGTTCCAGCACGTCAAGCCCGGCAAGGGCGGCGCGTTCGTGCGCACCAAGATGCGCAACGTCGTCTCCGGCAAGGTGGTCGACAAGACCTACAACGCCGGCGCCAAGATCGAGACGGCCACGGTTGACCGCCGCGACTACCAGTACCTGTACCTGGATGGTGGCGACTTCGTGTTCATGGATCTGGACGACTACGACCAGATCACCGTCGCCAAGGAGACCGTGGGCGACGCCGCGAACTTCATGCTGGAGAACCAGAACGTCGTCATCGCGATGCACGAGGGTGCCCCGCTGTACGTCGAGCTGCCGGCCTCCGTGGTCCTGGAGATCACCTACACCGAGCCGGGCCTGCAGGGCGACCGCTCCTCGGCCGGCACCAAGCCCGCCACGCTGGAGACCGGCTACGAGATCCAGGTCCCGCTCTTCGTTGAGCAGGGCACCAAGGTCAAGGTCGACACCCGCGATGGCAACTACCTGGGGCGTGTCTCCGAGTGAGCACCCGCAGTAAGGCCCGTCAGCGCGCCCTCGAGGTGCTCTTTGAGGCCGAGCAGCGCGGCGTCGACGCGGCGAGCGTGCTCAGCCGCCGCCTGGAGGGCGAAGACCGGGTCAACCCGTACACGCGCGAGCTGGTCGGCGGCGTCCTGAGCCATCAGGACCGCCTCGACGAGATCATCTCGACCTACGCCCAGGGCTGGAGCCTCGAGCGCATGCCGGGCGTTGACCGCGTGGCCCTTCGCCTCGGCCTCTGGGAACTGCTCTACAACGATGAGGTTCCCGACGCCGTGGCCGTCTCCGAGGCGGTGGCGCTCGTGAAGGCGCTCTCGACCGACGATTCTCCGGAGTTCGTCAACGGCCTCCTCGGTCGCCTCATGCGCCTCAAGCCCACGCTGCTGGACTAGGCGCCCGCAACGCCCGACGGCGGGGCTTCCCACCTTTCACGGTGGGAAGCCCCGCCGTTGTCGTTCCCTGAGCGCCGCCGCGCCAAGGCGCGCCGAGGCACCAGCGGCTGGGGCCGCCGTCGGGCCCTCCCGGTCCCTAGCCTTGGGTGGTGGTCCACCCACCGGGGCCGTGGCCCACGGCCGAGCGCAGCGCCTCGCGCGCCGTGAGGCTCGTGTGCAGCAGGGTCGCCTGATCCTGATCGAAGCTGGCCTGGCCCGGGTTCATGCGCTGGCGCTGGCGCACCACCGCGAGGGCATCGGCCGTGCGGACCACGTGCCGCCATTGCGCCTTGGCGCCGCGGCTGCCCGCCCAGCGGCTCGTCTCCCGGCGCGCGCGGGGGCTCGAGAGGGTCGCGACCTCCTGGGGGGTGTACCAGCCGGCCGCCTCGTAGTCCTTGAGGGCGCTGACCGTGAGCCTGCGCTCCCTGACCACGAGGAGGAGGGCCACGATGACCGCGCCGAGGAAGAGGGGCACCTGCGTGAAGAGGTAGCCGGCCTCGAAGCTCAGCGGCGTCACGCCGCTCGCGAGGGCGTTCCAGGCGTAGTGGCAGGCCATGGCGGGCACGAGGCCCACGAGCCAGGCGGCGAAGAGCCCTCCGAAGCCCTTGACCCGTTCGGTGGCCCAGCCCACGGCGGCACCCGTCATCGCCGTGAAGAGCACGTGCGCAAAGGGCGAGAGCACGCCGCGGCCAAACACGGTGGCGCCGAAGGCGTCCCCGCCCTGGGACAACGCCGCCGAGAAGTAGAGGATGTTCTCCGTGAAGGCGAAGCCGGCGCCGATCAGCCCGCCGTAGACCACCCCGTCCACGGCCCCGTGCAGGTGGCGGCGCGCGAGCACGGCGAGCAACAGGAGGCCGAGGCCCTTGGCGATCTCCTCCGTGACGGGCGCGATCGCGAGCTCACCCCACGCGGTCGTGGCGGCCCCCTCGAACAAGCCGCCCGCGAAGAGGGCGATGAGCACCGACGGCGCGGCGCCCCACAGCACGGCCACCGCCACGAGCCGCCACGGCTCGGGGTCCCAGCGGTCGATGTAGCGCAGCGCCAGGAAACACAGCGCGAGCGGCACGAGGGCCACGAGCCCCGTGACGATCGTTGTCTCCACGCCGAGCACCCCCAGGAGGAAGCGCCCCACCCACCAGGCGGCGAGCCCGAGGACGATCCAGGCGACGCGCGCCCACGCCCCTCCGCCGCGCCGGGGCGGTCCGAGGCGCACCTGCGCGACCGGCGCCGGAGCCTGCGGCGGCTGGCTGGGGGAGGAGGAAGGCGTGTACGGGAAGAGCCTGCGATTCTCGGCCATGCGCCCAAGCGTAGGCGGACAAGATGTGACGAGCGGCGCAGGCCCGTGAAGGCGGCGCGGCGCGGTCCGGTTCCCGCTCCCGTGGTAAATTAGCTGGCGAAGCAGACACCCTTTAAGTTCCGTCCAGAGAGGCGGGGAAGGAGGTCGGCCGATGAGCAACACCCCTGCAGACGCAGCGCAGCCTAGCGCCGCCCGCGAGGTTCTCACCGCAGCCGAAATCGATCGCGCGCTCACCCGCATTGCCCACGAAATCGTGGAGACCACCAAGGGCGGGCAGGATCTGGTTCTGCTTGGCATCCCCTCCCGCGGGGTGCACCTCGCCGCCCGCCTCGCTGAGAAGCTTGAGGCCATCACGGGCCGGCCCGCCGCAGAGATTCTCGGCTCCCTCGACGTCACGCTGTACCGCGACGATCTTCGCCACAGCGCTACACGCACCCCGGCCCCCACGCTCGTGCCCCCGGCCGGCGTCGACGCCATGACCGTGGTCCTCGTGGACGACGTCCTCTACTCCGGCCGCACCATCCGCGCCGCCCTCGACGCCCTCAACGACCTGGGACGCCCCGGGATCGTTCGCCTGGCCGTCCTCGTGGACCGCGGCCACCGCGAGCTGCCCATCCGCGCCGATCACGTCGGCAAGAACCTGCCGACGTCGAAGAACGAATCCGTGCGCGTGGAGCTCACCGAATCAGACGGCGCCGACCGCGTCCTCATCACCGACCGCGCCGAGACGAAGGGGAGCGCCCTGTGAGGCACCTGCTCGATACCGTTCACCTGAGCCGCGAGGACGCCATCCGCATCCTCGACGTCGCCGAGACCATGTCTGACGTCTCGGGCCGCGAGGTCAAGAAGCTCCCCGCCCTGCGCGGCCGCACCGTCGTCAACCTCTTCTTCGAGGATTCGACCCGCACCCGGATCTCCTTCGAGGCCGCCGCCAAGCGCCTCTCCGCCGACGTCATCAACTTCTCGGCCAAGGGCTCCTCCGTCTCCAAGGGTGAATCGCTCAAGGACACCGCCCAGACGCTGCAGGCGATCGGCGCCGACGCCGTCGTCATCCGCCACCCCGCCTCGGGTGCGGCCCAGCGGCTCGCCCGCACCGACTGGATCGATGCGGCCATCGTCAACGCCGGCGACGGCACGCACGCCCACCCCACGCAGGCGCTCCTCGACGCGCTCACGCTGCGCCGCGAGCTGGCCGCCCGCGCCGGCGTGGATCCCACGGGGCGCGGGCTCGACGGCGCGCGCGTCGTCATCGTCGGCGACGTCCTGCACTCGCGCGTGGCCCGCTCCGATGTGTGGCTCATGCACACGCTCGGCGCCCGGGTCACGCTCGTCGCCCCGCCGACCCTGCTGCCCGTCGGCGTCGAGACCTGGCCGTGCGACGTTGAGTACAACCTCGATGCGGCGCTGGCCACCGGCCCGGACGCGGTCATGATGCTGCGCGTGCAGGCCGAGCGCATGCACGGCGCCTTCTTCCCGTCCGTCGCCGAGTACTCGCGACGCTGGGGCCTGAACGAGCACCGCCTCGGCCTGCTCACCCCGGAGGCGATCATCATGCACCCGGGCCCCATGAACCGCGGCCTGGAGATCTCCGCCGCCGCCGCCGATTCCCCGCGCTCGCGCGTCCTGGCCCAGGTGGCCAACGGCGTGGCCGTGCGCATGGCCGTCCTCTACCTCGTGCTCTCCGGGGCACCCTCGACCGAAGGAGCCTGACGTGACCAGCTACCTCATCCGCAACGCCTCCCTGCTGGGCGGCGAGGCCACCGATCTGCTGCTGCGCGACGGGCTCATCGAGGCCGTTGCCGCCGGCGGCACGCTGTCCGCCGGGGACGCCGAGGTCATCGAGGCCGAGGGCCTCGTCGCCCTGCCCGGTCTCGTGGACCCGCACACCCACCTGCGCGAGCCCGGCCGCGAGGACGCCGAGACCGTCGAGACCGGCACGCGCGCCGCGGCCAAGGGCGGCTACACCGCCGTCGCCGCCATGGCGAACTCGCTGCCGGTTGCCGACACCGCCGGCGTCGTCGAGCAGGTCTGGGGCCTGGGGCGCGAGTCCGGCTGGGTGGACGTCCACCCCGTCGGCGCCGTGACCGTTGGCCTCGAGGGAAAGGCGCTGGCCGAGCTCGGCGCCATGGCCGAGTCCCGCGCCCAGGTGCGCATGTTCTCCGACGACGGCCACTGCGTCTCCGACCCCGTGCTCATGCGCCGCGCCCTCGAGTACGTCAAGGCGTACGACGGCGTGGTGGCCCAGCACGCGCAGGAGCCGCGCCTCACCGAGGGTGCCCAGATGAACGAGGGCATCGTCTCGGCCGAGCTGGGCCTGCCCGGCTGGCCGGCCGTGGCCGAAGAGGCGATCATCGCCCGCGATGTGCTCCTGACCGAGCACGTGGGCTCGCGCCTACACGTGTGCCACGTCTCCACCGCCGGCTCCGTCGAGATCCTGCGCTGGGCCAAGGCCCGCGGCGTCAACGTGACCGCCGAGGTCACCCCGCACCACCTGCTCCTGACCGACGAGCTCGTGCGCGAGTACGACCCGGTCTACAAGGTCAATCCGCCGCTGCGCACGGCCGCCGACGTCGAGGCCCTGCGCGCCGCCGTCGCCGACGGCACGATCGATTGCATCGGCACCGACCACGCACCGCACCCGACCGAGGCCAAGGAATGCGAGTGGGCCGCGGCGGCCATGGGCATGACCGGCCTCGAGACCGCGCTGCCCGTGGTCCAGCACGCCCTCGTGGACACGGGCCTGATCACGTGGGAGGACGTGGCGCGCATCATGTCTGCCACGCCCGCCACCATCGCCCGCATGGAGGGCCAGGGCCGCCCGCTCGCCGCGGGGGAGCCGGCCAACGTGACGCTCGTCGATCCGAGCGCCACAACCGTGGTCAACCCCGACACGCATGCCACGAAGGGGCGCAACTCCCCGTACCGTGGGATGAGCCTGCCCGGCGCCGTGAGCCATGTCTTCTTCCAGGGGAAGCAGACCGTGCGCGGAGGCGAGCTGGTGCACAGCAGTACCGCAGCGAAAGCAGAAGCATGAGTCCCGAGTACGTCCCCGCCGTCATCATCACCCTCGTGGTTGTGGTGGGGGTGATCGCGCTGATCCTGCTGGGCTGGCGCAACCGCCAGCGACGCCAAGCCTCGGTGCCGGCCCCGGCCTCCATCCCCGAGACCCTGAGCGAGCCGCGGGTGGAGGTCGAGGGAACCTACGTGGTGACCACCTCGGCCGGGGACCGGCTGGACCGCATCGCCGTGCATCAGCTGGGCCTGCGCGGCCCGGCCCTGCTCTCGGTCGGCAGCGACGGCGTGGCCGTGCTGCGCGAGGGCAACCCGAATTTCTTTGTGCCGAGCGAAGCCCTTGAGCTCGTCGACACCACCAGCAACATGGTCGGCAAGGCCGTCGAGAAGGACGGCATCGTCGTGTTGCGCCACACCCAGGACGGATTCGGCTTCGACACCGGCTTCCGTCCCCGCTATCACGAACAGAAGGCCGAGCTGCTCTCGGCCCTCCGTGCCCTCGTCCCCGCCGGGACTGACACCACCGGGAAGGATTCCAAGTGAGCACCACGAGCAACCCCGAGGCGATGCTCGTCCTCGAGGACGGCAAGGTCTTCAACGGCCGCCCGTACGGCGCCCAGGGCGCCACCTTCGGCGAGCTGGTCTTCACGACCGGCATGACCGGCTACCAGGAGACCCTCACCGATCCCTCCTTCGCCCGCCAGATCGTGGTGCAGACCGCCCCGCACATCGGCAACACGGGCGTGAACCACGAGGACGAGGAGTCCCGCCGGATTTGGGTCTCCGGCTACGTCGTCCGCGACGCCGCCCGCCGACCCTCGAACTGGCGCTCCGAGCGCACGCTGGACGAGAACCTCGTCGCCGACGGCATCGTGGGCATCAGCGAGGTCGACACCCGCGCCATCACGCGCCACGTCCGCGACAAGGGCGCCATGCGCGCCGGCATCTTCTCCGGCACCGAGGCCGCCCGCCCGGTCGCCGAGCTGGTCGAGGCCGTTCGCGCCCAGGAGCCCATGGCCGGCGCGCGCCTGGCCGAAGAGGTCTCCGCCACCGAGAGCTACTGGGTCGAGCCCGCCGACTTCGGCTGGGAGGGTGAGCCCCGCTTCACCGTCGCCGCCCTGGACCTCGGCATCAAGGGCATGACCCCGCAGCGCTTTGCCGAGCGCGGCGTGCGCGTGCGCGTCATGCCGGCCGACTCCACGCTCGAGCAGATCCTGGCCGTCAACCCCGATGGCGTCTTCCTCTCCAACGGCCCGGGCGATCCGTCCACGGCCGATGTGCAGGTGGAGCTGACCCGCGAGGTGCTCGACCGCAAGCTGCCGTTCTTCGGCATCTGCTTCGGCAACCAGATCCTGGGTCGCGCCCTGGGCTTCGGCACCTACAAGCTGCCCTTCGGCCACCGCGGCATCAACCAGCCCGTGCTCGATCGCACCACCGGCAAGGTGGAGATCACGGCCCAGAACCACGGCTTTGCCGTCGACGCCCCGCTTGACGGTCCCGTGACCGCGCCGCAGGAGCGCTTCGGCCGCGTCGAGGTCTCGCACGTGTGCCTCAACGACAACGTCGTGGAGGGCCTGCGCTGCCTCGACCTGCCCGCCTTCTCGGTGCAGTACCACCCCGAGGCCGCGGCCGGCCCGCACGATGCCGCATACCTCTTCGACCGTTTTGTCGACTCCATGGCGAACAACACCGCCGCCGCGCAGACCACCCAGGAAGGCTGAAGAAGTGCCGAAGCGTGAAGACCTGAAGTCCATCCTCGTCATCGGATCGGGCCCCATCGTCATCGGGCAGGCCGCGGAGTTTGACTACTCCGGCACCCAGGCGCTGCGCGTGCTCAAGGAGGAGGGCATGCGTGTCATCCTCGTGAACTCCAACCCCGCCACGATCATGACGGACCCGGAGCTCGCCGACGCCACGTACGTGGAGCCGATCACCCCCGAGGTGGTCGAGAAGATCATCGCCAAGGAGCGTCCCGACGCGATCCTGCCGACGCTGGGCGGCCAGACGGCCCTCAACACGGCAATCGCCCTGGACAAGTCCGGCGCGCTGGAGAAGTACAACGTCGAGCTCATCGGCGCCAACATCGAGGCCATCGAGCTCGGTGAGGACCGCGAGAAGTTCAAGGGCGTCGTCGAGCGCTCCGGCGCCGAGTCGGCCAAGTCGATCATCGTTCACACCATGGAGGAGGCCCTCGCCGCCGCCAAGGTCCTGAACTACCCCTGCGTCGTCCGCCCCTCCTTCACCATGGGTGGCCTGGGCTCCGGCATGGCCTACAACGAGGAAGACCTGCACCGCATCGCCGGCGCCGGCCTGCAGTACTCGCCGACCACCGAGGTGCTCCTGGAGGAGTCCATCCTCGGCTGGAAGGAGTACGAGCTCGAGATGATGCGCGACCGCAACGACAACGTCGTGGTCGTCTGCTCCATCGAGAACTTCGACCCGGTGGGCGTCCACACGGGCGACTCGGTCACCGTGGCCCCGGCCATGACCCTGACCGACCGCGAGTACCAGAAGCTGCGTGACATCGCGATCGCCGTCATCCGCAACGTGGGCGTCGACACCGGCGGCTGCAACATCCAGTTCGCCATCGAGCCCGACACGGGCCGCGTCGTCGTCATCGAGATGAACCCGCGCGTGTCCCGTTCCTCGGCGCTGGCCTCCAAGGCCACCGGCTTCCCGATCGCCAAGATCGCCACGAAGCTCTCGCTCGGCTACACGCTGGACGAGATCCCGAACGACATCACGCAGAAGACGCCGGCCTCCTTCGAGCCGACCCTCGACTACGTCGTCGTGAAGGTCCCGCGCTTCGCCTTCGAGAAGTTCCCGGCCGCCGACGCCACCCTCACCACCACCATGAAGTCGGTGGGCGAGGCCATGGCCATCGGCCGCAACTTCACCGAGGCCCTGCAGAAGGCCCTGCGCTCCCTCGAGCAGAAGGGCTCGGAGCTCTCCTTCGACGTCCCCGCCGCCGAGGAGATCGACGCCCTCGTCGAGTCCACCGTGCTCGGTTCCACCCAGCGCCTCGCCAACGCGCAGAAGGCCCTCCTGGGTGGTGCCAGCATCGAGCGCCTCTACGAGGCCTCCGGCATCGATCCCTGGTACCTGGATCAGCTGGCCCTCATCAACGAGGTCGCCGAGCGCATCCGCGCCGACAAGGACCTGCGCCCGGAGACGCTGCGCGACGCCAAGCGCCACGGCTTCTCCGACGCCCAGATCGCCAAGCTGACGCACCAGCGCGAGGACGTCGTCCGCGGCATCCGCCACTCGCTCGGGATCCGCCCGGTGTTCAAGACCGTCGACACCTGCGCCGCCGAGTTCGAGGCCTTCACGCCGTACCACTACTCCTCGTATGACCAGGAGACGGAGGTCGCGGCGCACGAGAAGCCCTCGATCATCATCCTGGGCTCCGGCCCGAACCGCATCGGCCAGGGCATCGAGTTCGATTACTCCTGCGTCCACGCCACCATGGCGCTGCGCGAGTCCGGCTACGAGACCGTCATGGTCAACTGCAACCCCGAGACCGTCTCCACCGACTACGACGTCTCCACGCGCCTGTACTTCGAGCCGCTCACGCTCGAGGACGTCCTCGAGGTGATTCACGCCGAGGAGATCTCCGGCGGCGTGCTCGGCGTGTACGTCCAGCTCGGCGGCCAGACCCCGCTCAAGCTCGCCCAGCAGCTCCAGGACGCCGGCGTGCCGATCCTCGGCACCTCCCCGGCCGCCATCGATCTGGCCGAGGACCGCGGCGAGTTCTCCCGCGTGCTGGATCGGGCCGGCCTGATCTCCCCGAAGAACGGCACCGCCGTCTCCTTCGAGGACGCCAAGAAGATCGCCGACGAGATCGGCTACCCCGTCCTCGTGCGTCCCTCGTACGTGCTCGGCGGCCGCGGCATGGAGATCGTCTACGACGAGGCCAACCTGGCCCGCTACGTCTCCACGGCCACGGAGATCACGGCCGAGCACCCCATGCTCGTGGATCGCTTCCTCGAGGACGCGGTGGAGATCGACGTCGATGCGCTCTTCGACGGCACCGATGTGTACGTCGGCGGCATCATGGAGCACATCGAGGAGGCCGGCATTCACTCCGGCGACTCCGCGTGCGTCCTGCCGCCCATCACGCTGGCCCGCGACACGCTCGAGCGCGTCGCCACGGCCACGCGTGCCATCGCCGAGGGCGTGGGCGTGCGCGGCCTGATCAACATCCAGTTCGCGCTGGCCTCCGACGTCCTGTACGTCATCGAGGCCAACCCGCGCGCCTCCCGCACGGTGCCGTTCGTTTCCAAGGCGACCGGCGTGCAGATGGCCAAGGCAGCTGCCCTCATCGGCGTCGGTGAGACCATCGCCTCGCTGCGCGGCACGGTGCTGCCGGCGCAGGGTGACGGCGCCAACCTGCCCAAGGGTGCCCCCGTGGCGGTCAAGGAAGCCGTGCTTCCCTTCGCCCGCTTCCGCACCCCGGCCGGCCGCGTCGTCGACTCCCTGCTCGGCCCCGAGATGCGCTCCACGGGCGAGGTCATGGGCATCGATCACCACTTCGACACGGCGTTTGCCAAGTCGCAGGCGGCGGCGAACAACCCGCTGCCGACCGAGGGCAAGATCTTCGTGTCCGTCGCGAACCGCGACAAGCGCAACATCATCCTGCCGGTGCGCGCGCTGAAGGATCTCGGCTTCGAGATCGTCTCCACGGGCGGCACCGCCGACGTCCTGCGCCGCAACGACATCGAGGCCACCGTGGTCCGCAAGGTCCACGAGGAGGGCACCGAGGGCGCCAACATCGTGGACATGGTCGAGGCGGGGGAGATCGCCATGATCATCAACACCCCCTCGGGCGGCGACGCCCGCCACGACGGTTACGAGCTGCGTGCCGCCGCGACGAGCGTCGGAACGCCGGTCATCACCACGGTGGCCGAGACGACCGCGGCGGTGCAGGCCATCACGGCCGTGCGCTCCTTCCCCTGGTCGGTGGCGAGCCTGCAGGAGCACGAGGCCACCCTGGCCGCGGCCCGCGCGGAGCAGTTCAGTGCCTGAGTCCTTTGGTTCCCGGCTGGCCGGGGCCATCGCGGCCCACGGCCGGCTGTGTGTCGGGATTGATCCCCACCCCGCCCTCGTGGCGGGGTGGGGTCTGCCCGACGACGCGGAGGGCCTCAGGCGCTTCTCGTCCGTCGCGCTGCAGGCGGCCGTCGGCAACGCGGCGGCGATCAAGCCGCAGGTGGCGCTCTACGAGCGCCACGGTTCCGCGGGCCTTGCGGCCCTCGAGGAGCTCCTGGCCGACGCCCGCGAGGCGGGGATCCTGACCCTCTCCGACGCCAAGCGCGGCGACATCGGTTCCACCATGGCCGGCTACGCCGAGGCATGGCTGGGGGAGGGCTCCCCGCTCTCCTCGGATGCCGTCACGGTGTCCCCGTACCTCGGCGTGGGGGCGCTGGCCCCCGCCCTGGAGTTGGCAGCGAAGAACGGGTGCGGCGTGTTCGTGCTCGGGATCACGTCCAACCCCGAGGGGCAGCGCGTGCAGCACGCGGGCGGCGCCGACTCGGCGGCCAAGCGCGTCGTCGAGGACGTCGCAGCGTGGAACCTTGAACACGGCTCCACGCCGCTCGGCAGCGTCGGCCTCGTGGTCGGTGCCACGGTGGGCGAGGACATCGCCGCGCTGGGGCTCGATCTGGCCGCCGGCGCGCCGCCGCTGCTCACCCCGGGCTACGGGGCGCAGGGCGCCACGAGCGCCGATCTGCGCCGCGACTTTGCCCCCGTCTGGGATCAGCTGCTGGTCCCGGCCTCGCGCTCGCTGCTTGAGGCGGGCCCGGAGGGCATGCGGGACGCTGTTCTGCGCGCGAGCGAGGACCTGGCTTAAGGGGCGCGGGGCGCGCGAGCCGCGCCCATGCCACCCCAGCACGAGGCGGGGCCGGTAGGATGGGTCAATCCCTTTCCTGCACCGGCCCCGCCTTGCGCGCGCCAGGGTGGGGGAGGAGCCGCACCCACCACCGCAGGAGCACCCGTCCATGAGCGAATCAGCACCCACCCGCCCCCGCATCACCGTGCTCGCAGGACCCACGGCCGTGGGCAAGGGCACGGTCTCCGCCTACATCCGGGAGCACTACCCCGAGGTGGAGCTCTCGGTCTCGGCGACGACGCGCGATCCCCGCCCGGGCGAGGTCGACGGCGTGCACTATCACTTCGTGGGCCCCGAGCGCTTTGCCCAGATGGTGTCCGCCGGCGACATGCTTGAATCCGCGGTGGTGCACGGACGCAACTCCTACGGCACGCCGCGCTCGACCGTGCTGAAGGCGGCGGATGAGGGCAAGTACGTGCTGCTGGAGATCGACCTGCAGGGTGCGCGCCAGGTGAAGGAGTCCATGCCGGACGCCCACTTCGTGTTCCTCGCCCCGCCGAGCTGGGACGAGCTGGTGCGCCGCCTCGTGGGCCGCGGCACCGAGTCGGCCGAGGAACAGCAGCGCCGCCTCGAAACCGCTAGGATTGAGTTGGCTGCGGAGTCGGAGTTTGACGTGACCATCGTCAACGACGACGTTCGCCGGGCGGCCGAGGCGCTTGTGCGCGAGATGGGCGTGCCCACCGCGCCGCGCGCCTGAGCGCCCCTTAACGCTTTTTGCTAGACCAAGACTCACGTTCACAAGACAAAGGATCGCCAGTGGCACAGAACCTTGAAGGCATCATCAACCCGCCGATCGACGAGCTGCTCACGCGCGCCGAGTCGAAGTACGCGCTGGTGATCGACGCCGCCAAGCGCGCTCGCCAGATCAACGCCTACTACGCCCAGCTGCACGAGGGCCTCTTCGAGTACGTCGGCCCGCTGGTCGACACCCGCATGAACGAGAAGCCGCTCTCCATCGCCATGCGCGAGTTCAACGACGGCCTGCTCGAGGTTACCCCCATCGTCGAGGCCCCGGCCGACAAGGAGCCCACCGAGGGCCTGGCCCTCTGAGCCGCCTTTTCCTTCTCTAGGAGCTGTGATGCCACCGGTTTCCGCGCGCGAGGGCGCCAACATTGTCCTCGGCGTGGCCGGTGGCATCGCTGCGTATAAGGCCACGGGAATCGTCCGGGCCTTGCGCGAGGCGGGGCATCGCGTCGACGTCGTCCCCACCACCAACTCGCTGCAGTTCGTGGGCGCGGCCACGTGGGAGGCGCTCTCGGGGCGCCCCGTGCACACGAGCGTGTTCGAGGCCGTGGACAGCGTGAATCACGTGCGGCTCGGCCAGGAGGCCGATCTCGTGATCGTGGCCCCGGCCACCGCTGACCTGCTCGCCCGGGCCGCGGCGGGGCGCGCTGACGATCTGCTCACGGCCACGCTCCTGGCCACCAAGGCTCCCGTGCTCATGGCCCCGGCCATGCACACCGAGATGTGGCAGCACGCGGCCACCGTGGCAAATGTCGCCACCCTGCGCTCGCGCGGCGTGCACGTGCTCGACCCCGCCGTCGGGCGCCTCACGGGCCCGGATTCCGGGCCGGGGCGCCTGCCGGAGGCCGCCGACATCGTGGCCGCTGCCCTGCCGCTGCTCGGCAGCGGGGCCCTGAGCGGCCGCCGCGTCGTCGTGACGGCCGGCGGCACGCGCGAGGCGCTGGATCCCGTGCGCTTCCTTGGCAATCGCTCCTCCGGCAAACAGGGCGTGGCCCTCGCGGCGGCCGCCCGCGACCTGGGCGCGAGCGTCCTCTTGATCGCCGCCCACCTCGAGGTCCCGGCGCCCTCGGGCGTCGAGCTCCTCAACGTGACGAGCGCGCGCGAGCTGCAGACCGCCGTCGAGCGCGAGGTGCCCGGCGCCGACGTGCTCATCATGGCCGCGGCCGTGGCCGACTTCCGCCCGGCCCAGTACGTTGCGTCCAAGATGAAGAAAACCGACGACGTCGAGGCGCCCGAGCTCACGCTCGTGCGCAACCCCGACATCCTGGCCGGCGCGGTCGCCGCGCGGGCCGCGGGGGAGGCCGCCGAACGCGGCGGCTGGCCCGATCTCATCGTCGGATTCGCCGCCGAAACCGGCGACGAGAGCCACAGCGTCCTCGACTACGCCCGCCAGAAGCTGGCCCGCAAGGGTTGCGATCTGCTCGTGGTCAACGAGGTGGGTGAGTCCAAGGGTTTCGCCGCCGACGTCAACGAGGTCAGCATCCTCTTCGCCTCGGGCGCCGAGCCCGTGCGCGCCGCCGGCAGCAAGGACGACGTCGCTCGGGCCGTGACGCAGGCCATCGCCGACGCGCTCTGACGCCCCGGCCCGGTAGAGTGTTCGGGTGACCCAGACCCCAACACCCCTGCGCCTCTTCTCCTCCGAGTCTGTGACCGAGGGACACCCCGACAAGATCTGTGACCAGATCTCGGATGCCATCCTCGACGCGCTCCTGGCCCAAGACCCCGACTCTCGCGTGGCCGTGGAGACCCTCACGACCACCGGTCTCGTGCAGGTGGCCGGCGAGGTCACGACCAACGGTTACGTCGAGATCCCGCAGCTGGTGCGCAACACCATCCTGGACCTGGGCTACGACTCCAGCGCCAACGGCTTCGACGGCGCGCGCTGCGGCGTGAACATCTCGATCGGCCAGCAGAGCCAGGAGATCGCGGACGGCGTCTTCAACTCGCTCGAGGTCCGCGAGGGCATCGCGGTGGACGACCGCGACCGTCAGGGCGCCGGCGACCAGGGCATCATGTTCGGCTACGCGAGCGACGAGAACGACGCGTTCATGCCGACCCCCATCCACCTGGCCCACCGCCTCTCGCACCAGCTCACCCGCGCGCGCCGCGACGGCGTGCTGACGGGGCTGCGCCCCGACGGCAAGACCCAGGTGACGATCGGCTACGACGGCGACACCCCGGTGTCCCTGGAGACCGTGGTGGTCTCGAGCCAGCACGCGATCGACTACGACATCTCGGACGTCCGCCGCGATCTGCTCGAGGCAGTGGTGCGCCCCGTGCTCTCCACCACGGAGCTGGACACCTCGAACACCCAGATCATCCTGAACCCCTCGGGCGAGTTCGTCATCGGCGGCCCCGTGGGAGACGCCGGCCTGACCGGTCGCAAGATCATCGTCGACACCTACGGCGGCTTCGCCCGCCACGGCGGCGGTGCCTTCTCCGGCAAGGACCCGAGCAAGGTGGACCGCTCGGCGGCCTACGCCATGCGCTGGGTTGCAAAGAACGTCGTCGCGGCCGGCCTGGCCAAGCGCGCCGAGGTGCAGGTCGCGTACGCGATCGGCAAGGCCCGCCCCGTTGGCCTGTACGTGGAGACCTTCGGCACCGAGACCGTGGATCCCGCGCGCATCGCCGTGGCCATCAACGAGATCTTCGACCTGCGCCCGCTCGGCATCATCGAGGACCTGGATCTGAAGCGCCCGATCTACCGCAAGACCGCGGCGCACGGCCACTTCGGCCGTAGCGATCCGGACTTCACCTGGGAGCGTCTGGACCGCGTGGACGCGCTGCGTTCCTGGTTCAACGCCTGAGTCGGTCCGTGTGAGCGGCGTCGGCTCCGGCGCTCAGGGGAGGCCGGGGGACCAGACCCCCGGCCTCTTCGACGTGCCCGAGCCGCCCGCCGCCCCGGCGCTCGGAGCGGTCAAGGCCGCCGCCGTGTTGCCCGTGGCCCGGGTGCTCCTGGAGACGCCGGTCCCGCACCTCGATCGTCCCTTCGACTACCTCGTCCCCGCGGAGCTCGACGACGCCGCGCGGCCGGGGGTGCGCGTGCGCGTTCCCTTCGGTGGGCGGCGCCTCAACGGCTACCTGCTCGAGCGTGTGGACGAGCCCGAGCCGGGCGTGCGGCCCGTGCCGCTCGCCGCCGTCGTCTCGCCCGAGGTGGTGCTCGACCCCGACGTCCTGGCGCTGGCCCGCGATGTCGCCGAGCGCTACGCGGGGACCGTGGCCGACGTCCTCCGAGCAGCCCTGCCCCCGCGCGTGGCCAAGGTGGAGAAGGAGGAGCGCGAGGCGCGGGAACCCTTCGCCCCTGGTCTGCCCGAGCCGGGCCCGTGGTTGCTCGAGGACGGCGGAGCCGCCTTCCTCGACGCTCTCGCGGCGGGGGAGTCCCCGCGCGTGGTCACCTCCTGCCCGCCCGACGGCGGCGCCGGCTGGGCCACGCGCCTCGCCCTCGCCGCCCAGGCCACCCTCGCCTCGGGGCGCGGAGCCCTCCTGCTCGTGCCGGACGCGCGCGACCTCGAGCGGCTCTGCGAGGTGCTCGACGAGCTCCTCGGCGCACACAACTACGCCCGGCTCAGCGCCGACGACGGTCCGACTCCGCGCTATCGGGCCTTCCTGCGGGCCGCACGCGGCGACGTTGCGCTCGTGGTCGGAACACGCAACGCCGCCTTCGCCCCCGTCAGGAACCTGGGCCTTGTGTCCATGTGGGACGACCACGATTCCTCCTATCTCGAACCCCGGGCGCCGTATCACCACGCCCGCGAGGTGCTCCTGTTGCGCGCGGCCCAGGCCGGGTGCGCCGCGCTCTTTGCCTCGGCGGCCCGCAGCGCCGAGGCGCAGCGCCTCGTCCTGACCGGGTGGGCGCGGGAGCTGAGCGTCCCCCGCTCCAGGCTGCGCGACGTCGCCCCGTGGGTGCGGGCCGCCGCCGACGACTTCGCTGCGCAGCGCGATCCGCTCCTGCACGCCGCCCGCGTGCCGCGCATCGCCTGGGAGGCGGCCAAGTGCGCGCTCGAGAGCGCTCCGGTCCTGGTGCAGGTGGCGCGGACTGGCTTCCTTCCAGCCCTGCGCTGCGAGCGCTGCCGCGAGGCAGCGCGCTGCCCCAAGTGCGGCGGTCCCCTGGCGCTCGCCCGCTCCGGTGGGGATCCGGTGTGCCGCTGGTGCGGCACCTATTGCCGCGACTTCACGTGCCCGCACTGCCACGGCAAGCGCCTGCGCGCCGGCACGGTGGGTGCCGACCGGACGGCCGAGGAGCTCGGGCGGGCCTTCCCCGGCGTGGCGATTATCCGGGCCACGGGCGCCGACGGCGTGCGCTCCGTGGGCCCGACCCCCGCGCTCGTGATCTCCACCCCCGGGGCGGAACCGGTGGCCGAGGGCGGCTACGGTGCAGTGTTGATCCTCGACGCCGACGCCCAGCTGGCCCCCGAGGGGCTGCGCGTGGGCGAGGACGCCCTCCACCGGTGGTTCGCCGCCGCCTCACTGGCCAAGGGCAGGGAGGCCGGAGGCGTCGTCGTGCTCACGGGACACGCCTCGCCGCAAGGCCAGGCCCTGGTGCGCTGGGACCCGGCCGGCGCGGCCCAGCGCGAGCTGGGCGAGCGCTCCCAGGCCGCCCTGCCGCCCGCCGTGCGCTCCGCCGTGCTCGTGGGACCCGCGGCCGCCGCCGATCGCTTTGCCTCCGACATCGCCGCGGCGGCGGAAGGACTGCGGCTCGTGGGCCCGACGCCGGGCGAGGAGCCGGAGGAGCACCGCTGGATCCTCTTCTTCGATCACGCGCACGGCCCGCGCGTCACGTCGCTGCTGCGCCGACGCAAGGCCCTGGGTTCGCTGCGCAAGGATCCAGTGGTGCACGTGCGCGTGGACGACCCGCGCGCGCTCTAGCCGAGGGAACGAGCCCTCGCGGCTCAGGCGAGGAAGCGCTCGATCGCGGCGGCGGCCGTGCCCGGCGTTTCGTAGTGGATGAGGTGGCCCACGCCCTGGATCATTTCCAGCTCGGCGTGCGGGAAGGTCCCGGCCAGGATCTCCTGCCCGCGGACCGAGCCCAGCGGATCGGCCGATCCGGCCACGAGCAGGGTGGGCGCCTCGATCGCGGCGGCCACCTCGAGGACCGTGTGCGCCACCGAGGCGCGGTAGGACTCCAGGAGCGTGGCGGGGGAGGAGAAGCCGGCGAAGTAGGCGCGGTGCTGCGCCTTGACGTAGGCCCGCGTCGCCGGATCGCTCGAGGTGACCATGGCCGCCGTCGTGGCGTCAACGATGAGGCGGGAGCGCAGGATCGCCTCGCCCAGGCGCCCGGGGAGGAACGCGCCGGCGGCGTAGTAGAACTCGGCCAGCTTGGTCGTGATGGCCGCCGAGCCCTCGAGCGCCAGCTCGCAGATGGGGTTGATCAACACCAGCCGGGAGAAGGCCCCCGGGTGCGCGGCGAGGTAGTGGGAGGTCACCACCGAGCCGTAGGAGTGTCCGAGCAGGACCGTGTCTGCTGGGAGCTCGAGGGCGGTCCGCAGGGCCTCGATGACCATCCCGTGGCCGGTCACGTCGTGGGCAGGCGCCCCCTCGCCCGCGAACGGTCCGGAGTCGCCGAAGCCAGGCAGATCGGGGATGACGAAGCGGTGGCGGGGCAGGGCGTTCACGATGCGGCGCAGGCCGTGGTGGTCGCCGCGGAAGCCGTGGATCGCCAGGATGGTTCCGGCCGGAGCGCCGATCGGCTCGTAGCTGCGCACGACGAGCGTGGAGCCACCCACCTCCAGCGCGAAGCGCAGCGACGGGCGATCGTCGATCAGCGGGGGATCGAGGGGGGCGGGGCTCTGCTGACTCACGAAGCCAGCCTACGGGGCGGCCGGGTCCGCACCCGCGCCGGCCAGGGCCCGCGCCGCCGTCTCGTCCACGACCACGTGCGTGAAGAGCTCGGCGCGCAGCGCGCCGAGGAGGCCTGGCACCTTGCCCCGCCCGTGCACCACGCCGAGGCGGTGGGGAACCGTGGCCAGGGTGTCGAAGGTGGGGCCGGTGGAGCGCGCGTTGAGGGCGATGCCGTCGTGGGTGCCATCCGCGCGGAAGAAGCGCGTCGCGATGTCGCCCACCACCCCCTCCTGCTCGATGAGGCGGTAGTCCTCCTCGTCGAGGAAGTCGCCGTCATAGAGGTGGCTCGTGACGGTTGCGTTCAGGGAGCCGATGCCGGCCACCATGAGGTGCATGCGGCGCTGCAGGTGGACGATGCGCGAGATGGAACGCTCCTTCCACAGCAGCTCGCGGGCGGCCGGGTCGTCGAAAAACGCTGGGACGGGGAAGGACTGCAGCGAGCCGTCGTAGGCGTCGGCGAAGCGGCGCAGGATGCTCGCGGCATAGTCCTCGCCCGTGGAGGTGGGCGAGCCGGCACCGTTGAGCTGGACGAAGGTCAGCCCGCTCGTGGGGTGGCGGCCGAGGCGCTGCGAGAGCGCCCGGACCGTCGTGCCCCAGGCCAGCCCCACCACGGAGTTGGGCTTGACGAGGTGCGCCACGACCGAGGCGGCGACGGAGGCCACGCGGTCGAGTTCCTGCTCGGGGGAGTCGCCCACGATGGTCGGGACCACGGTGAAGCGCACGCCGTGGCGCTCGGCCAGGAGCTGGGCCAGATCCCTGACGCCGTGCGTCGGATCGTGCAGCCGGATCTCCACGATGCCGCGCTCGCGGGCCTCGGACAGGGCGCGCGAGACGGTGGACCTGGACACGCCCCAATCGCGCGCCAGCGAGTCCATGGTGCGCTGCTCTTCGTAGTAGCCCTTGGCGATCGCCAGGAGCATCGCGGAGCGGCGCTGTTGCTCGTTTGTTCCGCCCGAGGTTCGGTTCATCTTGCCTCCTTGCACGTATGTGCGTTGGGCTTGATCGTACTTGCACGGGGGTCAAGGATCGGGAAGTGACGGCCGCAACACGGCCGCGCCGCGCGAGCGGCAACCGAGCAGTTCCACGGAGGATCACCATGTCAGGACAGGCGAACTCAGTTCCCGGCTCCCTCAACGCGCCCGCACCCCAGGGCGGCGCCGAACGATCCAGCGTGGCGGCCCTGCGTGAGCGCCCGCGCGCCCAGGTCCTCATCATCGGCGGCGGCGTCAACGGCGTCGGCACCTACCGCGACCTGGCCCTGCAGGGCATCGACGTCGCGGTCGTCGAGGCCGCCGACTACGCCAACGGCGCGTCCGGCGCCTCGAGCCACATGATTCACGGTGGCATCCGCTACCTCGAGAACGGCGAGTTCCGCCTGGTCCACGAGTCCGTCGTGGAACGCAACCGCCTCCTCAAGCTGGCGCCGCACTACGTGCGCCCCCTCCACACCTCGGTGCCCATGCGCAAGGTCTTCTCCGGCCTGCTCAACGCGCCCATGAAGTTCCTCTTCCACAAGCAGGGCAAGCCCGCCGAGCGCGGCGCCATTGTCATCAACCTCGGCCTGACGATGTACGACATCTTCTCCGGCGCCGGCCGTGTGGCGCCCAAGCACTCCTTCACGTGGGGCCGCAAGAAGGTCGCCCAGGAGATGCCGCAGCTGCGCCCCGACACCAAGTACCTGGGCACCTACTACGACGCCTCCGTGCATAACCCGGAGCGCCTCATCATGGACCTCGTGACCGAGGGTGACGCCACGGGCCACGGCCGCAGCGCCAACTACGTCCGCGCGGTGGGCCACTCCGCCGAGGGCGTCGTGCTGCGCGACGAGATCTCCGGCGAGGAGTTCTCCTTCGCCGCCGACGTGGTCATCAATGCCACGGGTAACTGGGTCGATCCGACCAACGAGGCACTCGGCAAGGCCACTCGCCTCATGGGCGGCACCAAGGGCAGCCACATCGTCCTTGATCACCCCGAGCTGCTCGAGGCCACCCGCGGCCGCGAGATCTTCTTCGAGCACGAGGATGGGCGCATCGTGCTCATCTACCCCATGCTCGGCCGCGTGCTCGTGGGCACCACCGACCTGGACTCCGAGCCCGGCGCCGAGCCGGTCGCGACGGACGAGGAGGTCGAGTACTTCTTCGACCTGATCCACCACGTCTTCCCGCAGATCAAGGTGACGACCGACGAGATCGTCTACACCTTCTGCGGCGTGCGCCCGCTCCCGCGCCACGACGGCTCCACGCCGGGCGCCGTGTCCCGCGATTACCACATCGATCGCGCCGTGAACCACGGCCGTCCCATGCTCTCCCTCGTGGGCGGCAAGTGGACCACCTTCCGCGCCCTCTCGGAGACGCTTGCCGACGAGGCGCTCAAGGAACTCGGTGCCACGCGCAAGCTCTCCACCGAGAATCTGCCGATCGGCGGTGGCAAGGACTACCCTGAGGGCGAGGCCGCGCAGCAGCGCTACCTCGAGTCGCTGACCGATACGGGGCTTGGCCTGGGCCACGCCACCGTGCTTCTGGAGCGCTACGGCACCCGCGCCGCCGACGTCGCGGCCTTCCTGGCCGCCGGCGAGGACGTGCCCCTGTCCACCACGGACGAACTCAGCACCCGCGAACTCGAGTGGTTCGCCACGCAGGAGCAGCTGGGCCACACCGTGGACGTCTTCATCCGCCGCACCAACCTGGCCTTCCGAGGCCTCGTGACGCGCGAGATGATCAACGAAGTTTCCCAGGTGCTCTCCAAGCACCTCGGGTGGGACGAGAGCCGCACCGCGGCCGAGTCCCAGTTCGCCCAGGATGTTCTGGTCGAACGTCATCGCATGGCCTCCCTGGGGGCCAAGCTGTAGTCGCACCTGCAGTACAGAGGCCCTCCCGGCCGGGAGGGCCTCTTCCCGCACCCGGCGGCACACCGTGCCGCCGACCTTGAAGGAGTCAATGATGTCTCTGGGAGCAGTCTTCCTCGCTGAGCTGGCCGGCACGGCCATGCTCGTCCTGCTGGGTTGTGGCGTCGTCGCGAACGTCGCCCTGACCAAGAACAAGGGCTTCAACGGTGGATTCCTGATGGTGAACTTCGGATGGGGCCTCGCGGTCTTCTCCGGCGTTTACGTCGCTTTCGCCTCCGGCGCTCACCTGAACCCCGCCGTCACCCTGGGCATTTGGGCCTCGGGCGCCAAGGAGTTCGTCCCGGGCGTGCCCGTGGACTTCGCCGCCATCCTCGTTTACATCGCCGCTCAGATGATCGGTGCCTTCATCGGCGCCGTCGCCTGCTGGCTCGCCTACAAGCAGCACTTCGACGCGGAGGAGGACCCGGCCAACAAGCTGGGCGTCTTCTCCACTGGTCCCGCCATCCGTAACAACGGCTGGAACGTCACCACCGAGATCATCGCCACCTTCGTGCTGGTCTTCGTCGTCTTGCTCTTCGGCAAGACCCCCTCCGGCCTCGGCCCGCTCGCCGTCGCCCTTCTCGTTGTCGGCATCGGCGCCTCCCTGGGTGGCCCCACCGGCTACGCCATCAACCCCGCCCGCGACCTCGGTCCCCGCATCGCTCACGCCGTGCTGCCCATCAAGGGCAAGGGTTCCTCGGACTGGGCCTACGCCTGGGTTCCGGTCCTCGGCCCGATCGTGGGCGGCATTCTCGCCGGCCTCGCGTTCATGGCCTACGCCCCGGCCTTCGCCGCCTGATATTCCAATCCAGCACAAGCTAGGGAGTAACGCATGAGCGAGAACAAGTACGTCATCGCCATCGACCAGGGCACCACCTCGTCCCGCGCGATCGTCTTCGATCACGACGGGCAGATCGTGTCGGTGGGTCAGCTCGAGCACGAGCAGATCTTCCCGCAGGCCGGTTGGGTTGAGCACAACCCCGCCGAGATCTGGAACAACACCCGCGAGGCGATCGGCCAGGCGCTGTCCAAGGCCAACATCACGCGTCACGACATCGTGTCGGTTGGCATCACCAACCAGCGCGAGACCGCCGTCGTATGGGACAAGAACACGGGCGAGGCCGTCTACAACGCCATCGTCTGGCAGGACACCCGCACGCAGAACATCGTCGACGAGCTGGCCAAGAACGGCGGCGTCGACCGCTTCAAGTCGATCGTCGGCCTGCCGCTGGCGACGTACTTCTCCGGCACCAAGATCAAGTGGATCCTCGACAACGTCGAGGGCGCCCGCGAGCGCGCCGAGGCCGGCGATCTGCTCTTCGGCACCACCGACTCCTGGGTCCTGTGGAACCTCACGGGCGGCGTCGATGGCGGCGTGCACGCCACCGACGTCACCAACGCGTCCCGCACGCTGCTCATGGACATCCGCACGCTGTCGTGGCGTGAGGACATCGCCGCAGAGTTCGGCGTGCCGCTGTCCATGCTCCCGGAGATCAAGCCCTCCTCGGGCGAGTTCGGCCGCGTGCACACCGACCAGCTGCTGCGCGAGGTGCCCGTTACCGGCATCCTGGGCGATCAGCAGTCGGCGACGTTCGGCCAGGCCGCGTTCGAGGCCGGCGAGGCCAAGAACACCTACGGCACGGGCTGCTTCCTCATCTTCAACACGGGTGAGGAGGTCGTTGAGTCCAAGAACGGCCTGCTGACCACGGTGGGGTACAAGCTCGGCGACGAGCCGACCCACTACGCGCTGGAGGGTTCCATCGCCGTGGCCGGCTCGCTGATTCAGTGGCTGCGCGACAACCTGAAGATGATCGACTCCGCCCCCGAGGTGGAGGAGCTCGCCGCGTCGGTCGAGGACAACGGCGGCGCGTACATCGTGCCGGCGTTCTCCGGCCTGTTTGCTCCGTACTGGCGTCCCGACGCCCGCGGCGCCATCGTGGGCCTGACCCGCTTCGTGAACCGCGGCCACATCGCCCGTGCCGCGCTCGAGTCCACCGCCTTCCAGACCGCCGACGTCATCGACGCCGTCAACAAGGATTCCGGTGTTCCGCTCACGGAGCTGCGCGTCGACGGCGGCATGACCGCCAACGAGGCGCTCATGCAGTTCCAGGCCGACATCCTCGGCGTGGACGTGGTTCGCCCGCAGGTCACCGAGACCACCGCGCTCGGTGCGGCCTACGCCTCCGGCCTGGCCGTGGGCTTCTGGTCCGGCCTGGGCGAGCTCAAGGCCAACTGGGCCGAGGACAAGCGCTGGAGCCCGTCGATCGACGGCGCCGAGCGCGAGCGCCTGCTGCGCCTGTGGCACAAGGCCGTCACCAAGTCGTACGACTGGGTCGACGAGGACGTGAAGTGATCGCTTGATCGCTTGAGGTCGAGACAGGGCCCCGCCCGACGCATCACGCGTCGGGCGGGGCCCTGCCCTTTGTCTCGCGGCCGGTGACGGCCGATGAAGGTCGCATACCCCCTCTCGTGCCCTCCCGCACTTTTCGTTCCATCCCGCACCTTCTGTACGGGATGGAATGAAAAGTGCGGGATTTGAGAGCACTGGGTAGGTGTGAGGGCAGGTGGTGGGGGCGCAGGTGGGGCGAAGCCCACCGGAAGGCACGACGGCGCGGCGGGGCACCTCAGGTGCCCCGCCGCGCCGTCGTGCACTGGGACACATCAGCGACCCGACCCGGGCGCGTGAACCGCGCCACGGCGGGCCTGACGTAGGATTGAAGCCATGTCCCGCGTCGGCTCCACGAGGAGCTCGGATGCGGGACGCGTAGTTGTATCTCATGAGAGAGGTTTCACGGTGTCCGAGGCGCAGAGCGCACCCACCCCTGAGGCGAACGAGGACGTCTACGACGTCAAGGCCATCGAGGCGCGCTGGGGTTCCTACTGGGAGGAAGCCGGCACCTTTGTGCCGCTCGACGACGGAAGCCGCGAGCGCCGCTACGTGCTTGATATGTTCCCGTACCCCTCGGGCGACCTTCACATGGGCCACGCCGAGGCGTTTGCCATGGGCGACGTCGTCTCGCGCCACTGGCGCCACTGCGGCTACGACGTGATGCACCCGATCGGCTGGGACTCCTTCGGCCTGCCCGCCGAGAACGCTGCCATCAAGAACAACCAGCACCCGGCCGAGTGGACGTACAAGAACATCGAGACGCAGGCGGGCAGCTTTAAGCGCTACGCCATCAGCGCCGATTGGAACCGTCGCCTGCACACCTCGGATCCCGAGTACTACCGCTGGACCCAGTGGCTCTTCCTGGAGCTGTTCAAGAACGGCCTGGCGTACCGCAAGGACTCGCCGGTCAACTGGTGCCCCAAGGACCAGACCGTGCTCGCCAACGAGCAGGTCGTCAACGGCAAGTGCGAGCGTTGCGGCACCGAGGTCACCAAGAAGTCCCTGAACCAGTGGTACTTCAAGATCACCGACTTCGCCGACCGCCTGCTGGATGAGATGGATCAACTGGAGGGCCACTGGCCCGACCGCGTCCTGTCCATGCAGCGCAACTGGATCGGTCGCAGCCACGGCGCCCACGTCCGCTTCGGCATTCAGGCCGCGGGCGAGCAGCCGGCGCACGACGTCACGGTCTTCACGACGCGCCCCGACACGCTCTTCGGCGCGACCTTCATGGTCGTGGCCGTGGACGCCCTGCTGGCCGCCGAGCTCGTCACCCCCGGGCAGCGCGAGGCCTTCGAGGCCTACCGCGAGTCGGTCAAGGTGCTCTCCGACATCGAGCGTCAGTCCTCCGAGCGCGAGAAGACCGGCGTCTTCCTGGGCCGCACGGCGATCAACCCGCTCTCGGGCGAGGAGATCCCGGTGTGGGCCTCCGATTACGTCCTGGCCGACTACGGCACGGGCGCCATCATGGCCGTGCCCGCGCACGATCAGCGCGACCTCGACTTCGCCCGCGCCATGGACCTGCCGGTCCGCGTGGTGCTGGAGACCGGCGAGGAGAACCCGGCCGAGTCCGGCGTCGCGACCGTCGGCGAGGGCAAGCTCGTCAACTCGGGCGAGCTGGACGGCCTGAACAAGGCCGAGGCGATCGCCCAGGCCATCGGCATCGTGGAGTCCAAGGGCCTCGGCGAGGCCACGACCACCTACCGCCTGCGCGACTGGCTGGTCTCCCGCCAGCGCTTCTGGGGCGCCCCGATCCCGGTGATCCACTGCGAGCACTGCGGCGAGGTCGCCGTGCCAGACGAGCAGCTGCCCGTGCGCCTGCCCGACAACTTGCGCGGCGAGGCGCTGTCCCCGAAGGGTCAGTCCCCCCTGGCCGCGGCCGAGGACTGGGTCAACGTGGCCTGCCCGAGCTGTGGCGGCGCCGCCAAGCGCGACACCGACACCATGGACACCTTCGTTGACTCGTCCTGGTACTACCTGCGCTTCGCCTCCCCGCAGTCCTCCACCGCGGCGTTCGACGCCGAGGCCGTCAAGAACTGGCTGCCCGTGGGCCAGTACGTGGGCGGCGTCGAGCACGCCATCCTGCACCTGCTCTACTCGCGCTTCATCACCAAGGTGCTCCAGCACCTGGGCCACCTGGACTTCCCGGAGCCGTTCTCGGCGCTGCTGAACCAGGGCCAGGTCTTGAACGGCGGCAAGGCGATGTCCAAGTCGCTCGGCAACGGCGTGAACCTGGGCGAGCAGCTCGACGAGTTTGGCGTGGACGCCATCCGCACCACCATGGTGTTCGCCTCCCCGCCGGAGGACGACGTCGACTGGGCGGACGTGGCCCCGCACGCCATGCAGAAGTTCCTGGCCCGCGCGTGGCGCCTCGCGAACGACGTCACCTCGGAGCCGGGCGTCGACCCGGCCACCGGTGCCAAGGCCGTGCGTTCGGCGACCCACAAGGCGCTGCACGACGCGCTGGAGCTGCTGGACGCCGGCAAGTTCAACGTCGTCATCGCCCGCACCATGGAGCTCGTCAACGCCGCCCGCAAGGCGATCGACGGCGAGATCGGCGGCGCCGATCCGGCCGTGCGCGAGGCCGTGGAGACGGTCACGCTGCTGCTGAGCCTCGTGGCCCCCTACACCGCCGAGGACATGTGGGCCCGCCTGGGCCACGAGCCCTCCGTAGCCAACGTGCCGTGGCCCGCCGTCGACGAGACCCTGCTGGTCGAGGACTCCGTCACCGCCGTGGTGCAGATCCGCGGCAAGATCCGCGCCAAGCTCGAGGTCCCCGCCGACATCTCCGAGGAGGAGCTGCGCGAGCTCGCCCTCGGCGACGAGGCGGTCAAGCGCTCGGTCGGCGACGCCGAGATCGTCAAGGTGATCGTCCGGGCGCCCAAGCTGGTGTCCCTGGTGGTCAAGTAGCGTCATGCGTGAGGGCGAAAGCGCCCCAGGCGGGGGCCTCTGGAACGAGCTGCGCACGCGGCTGTCCAGGGGCCCCCGCCTGCGTCTGCCCGGGCAGCGGCCAGAGCAGCGCGTGCACGTCATCACCGACACGGCCTCGGCCCTGCCGGAGGGGTACGCCTCGGAGCACGCCGGTGCCTTGTCGGTGGTGCCGATGCCCGTGACGGTGGACGCGCAGGTGTTTATCGAGGGCGTCGACGACGTCATGAGCGAGCTCTCCCTGGGGCTGGCCATGGGGTCGAAGATCACCACCTCGCGTCCGGCGCCCGGGCAATTGCTGCGGGCCGTGGAGCGGGCTGCGGAGGCCGGCGCCTCCTCGGTGCTCATCGTGTGCATCTCCTCGGCGCTGTCCGGGACGGTGGAGGCGGCCCGCTGGGCGGCCGAGCAGGCCGAGCTGCCGGTGCGGGTGCTCGACACCCGCTCGGTGGGGCTCGGCGAGGGCTTCGCGGTCATGGCCGCGGTCGAGGCGGCCGAGGCCGGGCTGGAGCTGGACGAGGTGCATCTCGCGGCGGCCTCCGCCTGCGACGCCTCGGTCTGGTTCGTGGTGCCCTCCCTTGAACAGCTGCGCCGCGGCGGGCGCATCGGCACCGTGGCCTCGGTGCTCGGCACGCTCCTGAACGTCAAGCCGATCCTCACCGTGAATCGTGACGGCGCGATCGTGGCGGCGGACAAGGCGCGCAGCCTGCAGCGCGCCCTGGCGCACGTCATCGAGCTCGGGATCGACGCGGCGGGGGAGGACCCCGCCACCGTGCTCGTGGGCCTGCACCACTTCGGTGCGGAGGAGGAAGCCGAGGCGGTGGCCGAGGCCTTGGCCCCGTACACCGAACGCCCGGTCATCGTCACGCCCGTGCCGGCGGTGCTCGCCGCGCACACCGGCGCCGGAGTGGTGGCGCTCATCGTGCGGCGTGAGCGAGCCTGAGGGCGCTTCCGATCGAAGGTGCGTCCCTCACAGCCCCGTGATGCCCGGCGTGGCGTCCACCTTGGGGCCGCCCGCCACCGCCCAGCGGGAGCCGTTCTCCTAGCCTCGATGGATGGGCAGGCACGGGTGGCGCGACGACGCAGCGCTCGACGCAGGGGAAGACCCCTCGGCGGCGGACGACGCCTTGGCTCCCTGGGACCGGCCCGGGTGGGGCGGTGACCAGCCCGGTGACCCCTCGCGGCGGGTCGGCCGGCTGCGGCGTTGGGGCCTGCGCGGTTGCCTGATCCTGGTCTTGGCCTCCGCCGCGGTGCTCGGTTTCCGCCTCGCCTCCGGGCAGGCCCAGGTCAGCTCGCTCGCCGTCCCGCCGGTGGCAGGCCCCGGGGCCGACGCCCGCGCGTCCGGGCCGGTGACTGCCTCGAGGAGCGGGCCCGACGGGGCGGCGATGTCGACGGCGGAGGCGTCCGGCGCTCCGCCGCGCGGCACCCCGGCCGCGGCCGAGAGCCCGGCCGCTGCCGGGCCGACCGTGCACGTCGTGGGCGCCGTGAAGCGACCCGGCCTGTATCGCCTCGCGGCCGGTGCCCGCGTCGATGACGCGGTGCGCGCGGCGGGTGGGGCCGAGGCCGGCGCCGCGCTGGCAGCCCTCAACCTGGCGGCGCCCCTCACCGATGGGACGCAGCTGCATGTCCCCGGGCGCGGGGAAGCGGCCGTGGGGCCCTACGCCGCGCAGGGGGCGGCGCCGCCGGGAGACGGCGCCGCCTCCGCCCCGGGTGCGGCCCGTGTCCCCGCCGCTCCTTCGTCTGCTCCAGTGCGGATCAACACCGCCAGCCAGGCCGAGCTCGAGGCCCTGCCGGGCGTGGGGCCCGCCCTGGCGCAACGCATCATCGCCTTCCGGGACAGCCACGGGCGCCTCCAGGGGGAACAGGATCTCGACGCGGTGCCCGGGATCGGCCCGGCCATGCTGGAGAAGCTGCGCGGGGTGGTGAGCTATGACTGACCCAGCCGGCGCGGGCCCGGCGCCCCAGCGGCCCCGGACGCCGCGCAACGCACCCGCCACCCGCTTCGTCGCGCCGCTGTGGCCGGCGGCCGCCGCGGCGTGGGCGGTGGCCGCGCTGTACGCGGGGCCGGGGATCCCACCCGGAGCCGCCGCCGCAGGAGGCGCGGGCCTGGCCTGCGGGGCCTTGGCCTGCTGGTACGGGGCACGCCGCCTGGGACGACTCGCCATGCCGGGCGGGAGGCCGCCCGGACGGCGGTGGATGCTCCTGCTCGCGCTGGCGCTCGCTTGTGCCGGGGCGGCCAGCGTGCTCGGCGGGGCAGCGGCGGACGGGGCGACGCGGGGCGCGGTCGTCCGCCAGTGGGGCGACGGCCGACTCATCCAGGCCAACGTGGAGCTGAGCGACGCGCCACACGAACTGCGCAACGGTTCCTTGCTCGTGGCGGCCACGTTGCTGGGCGTCCGGGAACAGCGCGGGGATCGATGGCTGCCCGCCGGGTCGCTCAGCGTGACGGTCATCGGGGCACCGGAGCGCTTCGGCTCGGCCAGCCTCGAGGCGGGGGCCCAGCTCGCCTGGTGGGTCTCCGCGTCGGCACCGCCCGAGCGCGCGCCGGCCGCCCTGACCCTCTCGCCGCGCTCCGCGCCGCTCGCGACGGTGGACGCTCCGGACGATCTCGCCTCCACGCTGCGTGGTGGTCTCGGTCGCTGGCTCGCCCCGCTGCGGGGAGGGCCGCTCCAGGAGGCCGCCGCGCTCGTGCCCGGCATGGTCGTGGGGGATCGCTCCGGCCAGAGCCCCGCGCTGGCCACGGCGATGCAGAGGGCAGGCCTCTCCCACCTCACGGCCGTCTCTGGCGCAAACGTCGCGCTCCTCCTGGGTGCGAGCGCGGCGTTCCTCCGCCTGGTGCGCGTCCCGCGCGTGCTCGTGGTGCCCGCGCTGCTGGCGGTCCTGAGTGGCTTTGTGCTCGTGGTCGGGCCCGACCCCAGCGTCCTGCGGGCCGCCGTGTCCGGGGCGCTGGGGGCGATCGCGGTGGTGGCGGGGAGGCCGCGGGCGGCGCTGGGGCTCACGCTGCTCGCTGTGGTGGTGCTGCTCAGCGTGGATCCGTGGCACGCGGGCCGGGTCGCCTTTCAGCTCTCGGTGGCCGCCACGCTGGGGATCGCCCTCCTGGCGCCGGCGCTCGCGGCGTGGATGCGCGAGCGGCTCCACCTTCCCCGCCTCCTCGCTGACGCTGTGTCGGTCTCGGCGGCCGCCACCGTGGCCTGCACTCCGCTGTTGGTGCTCCTGGCCCCGGAGCAATCGGCCCTCACGGTGCTCGTCAACGTGCTCGCGGCGCCCGCAGCAGCCGTGGTGGGGCTCCTTGGGCCGGCGTTGGCCCTCGCGGCCCCCCTGCTGCCGCCGGCAAGCTGGCCGCTCGGCCTCGTGTGCCTGCTGCCGGCGCAGTGGGTCGCGATGCTCGGTCAGTTGAGCGCCGACCACGGACCCTTCCTCGCGTGGCCGAGCGGCCCGGCCGGCCCCGCGCTCGCGGTGGTGGGGTGCTGGTGCCTGCCGGCCGCCGTGCGCCTACGCGCACGGCGCCGGGCGGACCGCGCCCGCCGAGCGCCGCCGCCGGGGCAAGCGCGCTCCGTTGCACGGGAACCGACGCAGGACCGGCAACGCAACGGCTCCGCGTGGTTGGAGCCCCCGCGGGCCCGCTACCGCCGCCTCGCCCGCCGGGCCAGGCTCCGCCGCTGGGGTGCCGTCGGCTGCCTTGCGCTGACGGCCGGCGGCCTGGGGGCCTGGTGGGGCGGTGCCGGGCACCCCGCTGGCATCGGCCGGGCCGGCGACGGCGAGCTCCTCTTCTGCGACGTGGGGCAGGGTGATGCGCTGGCGCTCATCGGGGACGGCGGCTCGGCGTTGCTCATCGACGTGGGGCCGCCGGAATCGGATGCCGTGGGTTGCCTGCGTTCGGCCGGCGTCACGCGGCTGTGCGGCGTGCTGCTCACGCATCTTCACGCGGATCACGCGGGCGCCCTGCCGAAGGTGCTCAAGGCCTGGCCTGGCACGCCGGTCCACTACTCCACGGCCGGCCGCGAGCCTCCGGTACCCGAGGCCCGGCGCGCCGCGAGCGGCGAGGCGATGGCGTGCGGGAGCTGGAGTGTCACCATCACCCTGGTCCCGCGAGGGGCCGAGGAGAACAACGCCTCGCTTGTCGTGAACGCCAACACCCACAAGGGAGGCGGCCTCGAGCTCCTGGATGCGGGGGATCTTGAGGACGACGGCGCGGCGCTGGCGGTCACGGTGGGCGCCGCCAGTGCGCGTACCGACGCCCCGCGCGTGCTCAAGGTCTCCCACCATGGGTCCCGCGACGCCGGGATGCGGCTCGTCGATGCCTTCGCGCCGCGGCTCGCCCTCATCGGCGTGGGGGAGGGCAACGACTACGGCCATCCATCGGCGCCCACGCTCGACGGTCTCGCTGCCCGCGGCGTCCCGGTGTTGCGCACCGACCTGCGCGGAACGCTCCTCGTGCGCCCCGGAGCGGCGGCGGGGGACGCCCCTCGCGTCAGCACCAGCAGATAGGATTCACAGTGAGCATCGCCCCCTCTCGAAAGGCCCCTTATGCCTCCCCGCACCCCCGCCCGATCGGCGGGGAAGAACGCGCGCGGACTGAGCTTCCGCGAGGCGGCCCCGCGCCCCCTCGTGCTGCTCATGGGCTCGGACGGCTACCAAGCCGCCCGCGCCTTCCAGAGCATTCGCGAGGCGGCCAGGGCGGCGGATCCCGAGACCGAGGTGACGCGCTTCGACGCGGCGCACTACGAGGGCGGCGAGCTGCTCCTGAGCGCTAGCCCCTCCCTGTTCGGCGGCGGCGCGCTGATCGAGTTCCACGGCCTCGAAGCCATGAACGAGGCGGCCCAGAGGGACCTGCTCGGCTACGTCGCGGCACCGGATCCCGAGGTCGTCCTGGTGGCCCATCACGGCGGTGGCAACCGCGGCAAGGGCCTCGTCGACGCCTTCAAGAAGGTCGGGCTCGTCATCGATTGCGCGCCGCTGAAGAAGGACGCCGAGAAGCTCGAGTTTGTGCAGGACGAGTTCAAGGCCGCGCGCCGCCGGATCGATACCGAGGCCGCCCGCGCCCTGGTCTCGGCCGTGGGCAGCGATCTTGCCGAGCTGGGCTCCGCCTGCCGCCAGCTCATCGAGGACACCGACGGCACGGTGGACGAGGCGGCGGTGAAGAGCTACTTCGGCGGACGTGTCGAGGCCACTGGCTTTGCCGTCGCCGATGCCGCCATGGCCGGCCGCGGCGCCGCGGCCGTCTCCCTCCTGCGCCACGCCATGGCCACGGGCGTGGATCCCGTGCCGATCGTGGCGGCCCTGGCCATGAAGGTGCGCCAGGCCGCCGCCGTGGCGGGCGCCCGCGAATCGGCCAATTCGCTGGCCTCGCGCCTCAAGATGGCGCCGTGGCAGGTCCAGCAGGCCCAGGAGGTGGCCAGGCGCTTCGCCCCTGCCGACCTCGCCGCCGCCGTGCGGCTCGTCGCCGAGACGGATGCCATGGTCAAGGGCGCCTCCCGCGACCCGCGCTACGCGGTCGAGCGCGCCGTGGTCTCGCTCTCGCGCTACGCCGCACGGCGCTAACCGCTCCCAGGTCCCCGCGTCACGCGCACGCGCCCCGGTCCACGCGTCACGCGTTCACGCGCCATCCGCCCGGGTCGAGCCCGGCGCAAGCCCGGCATCTGCGCTCCAGCCCGCCCAGCGGCGTGACTCCCGTGTGCCCGGGCGAGGAACCCGTGGATCCGGATGGCACGCCGTCGAGCATCGATGCTGGAAACAGCACAGGGCCCCGCTTCCGTTTCCGGAAGCGGGGCCCTGTGAAGCTTGGCGCCGAGGTCATCGACACCTCACAGCAACGATGCTCAGAGCGCGTTGACCTTCTTGGAGATGGCCGACTTGCGGTTGGCAGCGTTGTTGCGGTGGATGACACCCTTGCTGACGGCCTTGTCCAGCTTGCGGCTGGCGCTGGCGAGGGCCGGGGTAGCGGCCTCCTTGTCACCGGCGGCAACGGCGGCGTTGACCTTGTTGATGGCCGTGCGCAGCTCGGACTTCACAGCGTTGTTGCGCTGACGAGCCTTCTCGTTGGTGAGAATGCGCTTCTTCTGGGACTTAATGTTCGCCACGGTAGTCCTTCTTGACGAATGGATGGATGGTCTGAGGGTTCCGCGCTCAACACAACTGAGATGGCGTGGGGATGCCGCGTCCGTCGAGCACGAGTGCCCGCAGACCTGCGCGGACACACTAGGAAAGAGTGTATCAGGCCAAACGGTGCGGGCGGGGAGCCGCCGGGAGGCGTGGCGATGAGAGCTGCCTCACGCTGAGCCGCCGGCCGTTCAGCGCGAGCGGAGCGCGTGTGCCACGGCGTCGAAGCGCTCGCGGGAGAGCACCGCACCCTCGCGGCGCACCGAGGACTCGTCGAGCTGCAGCACGCGGTCGAGCTTGGCCTCGCTCGGGCGCCCCTGACGGTCCCACGAACCGGTGCCGACGTCGATGTAGTCGCGGTCGTGCTCGCGCGTGTGGTCCTTGGAGGTCAGCATGAGCGCGAGGAGCAGGCCGCCGTTGCGCCCCACGATCAGCACGGGGCGATCCTTGCCCTGCGAGTGGTCCTCCTCGTAGGGCACCCAGGCCCACACGACCTCGCCCGGATCGGGCTGGCCGTCGGGTTCGGGGGAGTAGACCGGATTGAGTCGGCCGCTGTAGTCGCCGGCATACGCTGCGCCGCGCTGGGCCGCCTCGGCCGCGCTCACGTCGCGCGAACCGCCCTGCGAGGGGCGCGGGGCGGAAGGCCGCTGGGAACCGGAGGAGCGCTGCGGCAGAGGGCCGCCGGGCTTCGGCGCCGCCTGACCCGAGCCGCGCGAGCCGGAGCCCTGGCGCGGCTGCTGGCCCCCACCGGACGTGCCCTTGAAGAGGGAGTCGATGAGCGGGGACAGGATCGACTTGGCCAGGTTGAGCCAGCGCTGGTTGTTTGCCATGCGCCGATCCTAACGGCGCGTGGCCGTCGCCCCGCGGCTCACGCCCTGGGAGCACGACGGCGCGTGGCGGCACGGCAGCGGGCGTCACCGCCGCGCTCCATCCGGCGCTGGCGGCCAGGCTCAGGGCGTGGCAGGGCGGCCCGGCGCGCCAAGTCGTGAGAGAATCCGAGGAAGGCATGCCCGCGCGCCCTCCCAGGCGCGCCCGCGTCGTCGGGCCCTCCCGTTGATGAGGGAATCCGGAACGGATTCCCAGGCAAGGCACGCCATCCGCTCCTGCCCCCGAGTTCGCAAGCGAGGCTGAACCCCGTGTCACCCCAGGCCCGCACCGCCCCGGTGCCCGCCGCCACCGATCCGGCCGTGATCCGCAACTTCTGCATCATCGCCCACATCGATCACGGCAAGTCCACCCTGGCCGACCGCATGCTGCAGTCCACAGGCGTGGTCCAGGCCCGCGATATGCGCGCCCAGTACCTGGACCGCATGGACATCGAGCGCGAGCGCGGCATCACGATCAAGTCTCAGGCCGTGCGCATGCCGTGGGAGGTCGACGGGGTCTCCTACGCCCTGAACATGATCGACACCCCGGGCCACGTCGACTTCACCTACGAGGTGTCCCGCTCCCTCGCCGCGTGCGAGGGCGCCATCCTGCTTGTCGACGCCGCCCAGGGCATCGAGGCGCAGACCTTGGCCAACCTCTACCTGGCCATGGAGAACGAGCTCACCATCATCCCGGTGCTCAACAAGATCGACCTCCCGGCGGCCCAGCCCGAGAAGTACGCGGCGGAGCTCGCGAATCTCATCGGCGTGGAGCCCGAGGACGTCCTCAAGGTCTCCGGCAAGACGGGTCAGGGCGTCGAGGAGCTGCTGGACGAGATCGTCAAGCAGCTGCCCGCGCCCCAGGGCGTGCGCGACGCCCCGGCCCGCGCCATGATCTTCGACTCGGTGTATGACACCTACCGCGGCGTGGTCACCTATGTGCGCGTCGTGGACGGCGAGCTCAAGCCGCGCGAGCGGATCCAGATGATGTCGACCCACGCGCAGCACGAGCTCCTGGAGATCGGCGTGTCGGCCCCCGAGCCGCAGCCGACCAAGGGCCTCTCCGTGGGCGAGGTGGGTTACCTCATCACGGGCGTGAAGGACGTGCGCCAGTCCCGCGTGGGCGACACCGTCACGGGCAACCTGAACCCGGCCCAGGAGTCGCTCGGCGGCTACGCGGACCCGCAGCCCATGGTGTTCGCCGGCCTCTACCCGATCGACGGTTCCGACTATCCGGTGCTGCGCGACGCCCTCGACAAGCTCAAGCTCAATGATGCGGCGCTGTCCTACGAGCCCGAGACCTCCGCGGCCCTCGGCTTCGGCTTCCGCGTGGGCTTCCTGGGTCTGCTCCACCTGGAGATCGTGCGCGAGCGCCTCGAGCGCGAGTTCAAGCTGGACCTCATCTCCACGGCCCCGAACGTCGAGTACGACGTGGTGACCGAGGACAAGTCGCACCTGCATGTGAAGAACCCGAGCGAGTTCCCCTCCGGCAAGATCCTCGAGGTGCACGAGCCCATGGTGGCCGCCACGATCATCGCCCCGGCGGAGTTCATCGGCGCCATCATGGAGCTGAACCAGCAGCGCCGCGGCATCATGGGCGGCATGGACTACCTCTCGGAGGAGCGCGTGGAGATGCGGTACCGCCTCCCGCTCGCCGAGATCGTCTACGACTACTTCGATCAGCTCAAGTCCAAGACGCGCGGCTACGCCTCGCTGAACTGGCAGGCCGACGGCGAGCAGGTCGCCGACCTGGTCAAGGTCGACATCCTCCTTCAGGGCGAGCAGGTCGACGCGTTCAGTGCGATCACGCACAAGGACAAGGCCTACGCCTACGGCACCATGATGGCCACCAAGCTGCGCGAGCTCATTCCCCGCCAGCAGTTTGAGGTGCCCATCCAGGCCGCCATCGGCTCGCGCATCATCGCCCGCGAGAACATCCGCGCCATCCGCAAGGACGTTCTGGCCAAGTGCTACGGCGGCGACATCTCCCGTAAGCGCAAGCTGCTGGAGAAGCAGAAGGAAGGCAAGAAGCGCATGAAGATGGTGGGCCGCGTGGAGGTCCCCCAGGAGGCGTTCATCGCCGCGCTGTCCTCGGATGAGTCCAAGGACTCCAAGAAGAAGTAGCCATGCCTTCTGTTCTGCCGGACGGCGATCCGGCGCCCCTGGACGGTTCCCTGCCGGCGGAGGCCATGGCCTCCGCCGCCGGGCGCGCCCTGGGCCTCTATGTTCACGTGCCCTTCTGCTCCATGCGTTGCGGCTACTGCGACTTCAACACGTACACGGCCTCCGAGCTGGGTCACGGCGCCTCGCGCGAGTCCTATCCCGACGCGATGAGCGCCGAGCTGGCGCTCGCTGCCCGCGTCATGGGGGAGGCGGGCCTTGACCCGCGCCCCCTCTCCACGGTGTTCTTCGGCGGCGGCACGCCCACGCTGCTCCCGGCCGAGGCGCTCGCCTCGACCCTGCGCACCGCGGTGGGTCACTTCGGGCTGGTGCCCGGCGCCGAGGTGACCACGGAGGCGAATCCGGATTCGGTCACCCCGGAGTCCCTCGCCACGCTGGCCGAGGCCGGGTTCACGCGCGTGAGCTTCGGCATGCAGTCCGCCGTGCCGCACGTCCTCAAGGTGCTGGACCGCACCCACACACCGGAGCGCGTGCCGCAGGCCGTGGCCTGGGCCCGCGAGGCCGGACTGAACGTGAGCCTCGACCTCATCTACGGCACGCCGGGGGAGTCGCTCGAGGATTGGCGGACCTCGCTCGAGGCCGTCATTGAGATGGAACCCGACCACGTCTCGGCCTACGCGCTCATTGTGGAGCAGGGCACCAAGCTGGCGGCGCAGATGCGTCGCGGCGAGGTGCCCCCGGTCGACGACGACGATCACGCCGACAAGTACGTCCTGACGGACAAGCTGCTCGGAGCGGCCGGCTACTCCTGGTACGAGGTCTCCAACTTCTCCCGCGGCACAGAGCACCGGGCGCACCACAACGTGGCCTATTGGCTCAACCAGGATTGGTGGGGCGTCGGCCCCGGCGCGCACTCCCACCTGGGCGACGTGCGCTGGTGGAACGTCAAGCACCCGGCCGCGTACCAGCAGCGCCTGGACGCCGGGCTCTCCCCGGCCCACGCTCGGGAGGTGCCCGACGCCGAGGCGCGCCACCTCGAGGACGTCATGCTGCGCGTGCGCCTGAGCGACGGGCTGCCGCTGTCGATCCTCGCCCCCGAGGAACGCGAACGCGTGGCTGGTCTCGTGGCCGACGGGCTGGTCGAGCCGCTTCCCGCACTCAAGGCGGGGGAGGACGGCGAACGCCGCCTCGTGCTGACGCTGCGCGGCCGCCTGCTCGCCGACGGCGTGGTCCGCACGCTGCTCGGCTTCTAGTCGCGGCCACACCGAACGCCGCAGAGAACGACGGCGCCGTTCCCGTCTGAAGGCGGGAACGGCGCCGTCGTGCTGTCAACACGTGGGTGCTGGAGACCGAACGTCTCCTCCCGCCTTTGTCGTTCAATCCCGCACGAAAGGGGAGGGACTCAACGAGAAAGGCGGGATGGGAGGGGTCGGGGTGACGGATGACCTGCGGTAACCCGGCGCCACCGCGCCGGATCAGAACAGGCGCAGGTTCAGGCGGTAGAGGTACGGGCGGCCCTTGTTGACCTGAATGCCGCCGACGATCCCCGAGATCGTCATGAAGATCCACACCCCCACGGCCAGGAGCAGGAAGACCCAGCCGACCACGGGGATGAAGCCGAGCGCGAAGAGCACGACCACGAGGACGGAGAGCGGAAGCGTGAAGTTAAACGCCTCCTTGGACTCCTGGGCCGTGAACGGGCCGCGGTCCTTGTACACCAGGTGGATGATGAGGCTCGGCACGAAGCCGGCCAGCGAGAAGAAGTGGGCGATCGTCGCCCAACGACGATCCTCCGCCGGCGTGAGGGGGAGGGCCTGCGGCGCGGAGCCGCTCAGCTCGGAATCGTGACGTGGCGGCACGGAGGGACCTGGCGTGGACTGCGGGGACACTGCGCGGCCTTCCTCTTCAGGGGTGGACATGAGGCTGGCCCAAGTTTACGGATCCGCGAGGCGCGGCGCGGGCTACGCCTCGCCCTGTGTGACAAAGTCGATGAGTTCTTCGACACGTCCGAGCAGGCTCGGTTCCAGATCCCCGTAGTGGCGCACGCCGGACAGGATGCGCTTCCAGCCGAGCCCCACGTCCTCCTTGGTGCTGTGGGGCCAGCCCAGCCGCGTGAGGATGCCGGTCTTCCAGTCCTCCCCGCGCGGCACGACGGGCCAGGCAGCGGCGCCGATGGCGGACGGCTTCACGGCCTGCCACACGTCGATGTACGGGTGGCCCAGGATCAACACGTTCCCGGCCGCGCCGGGAACGCGCATGGCCTCGCGGGCGATGCGTTCCTCCTTGCTGCCCGTCACGAGGTGGTCAACAAGGATGCCCAGGCGGCGCTGGGGGCCGGGCTGAAACTCCTTGATCGCCGAGGCAAGATCGTCGACGCCGTGCAGGGGTTCGACGGCGACGCCCTCGATGCGCAGATCGTGGCCCCAGACCTTCTCGACCAGCTCGGCGTCGTGGGCGCCCTCGACCCAGATGCGCGCCGCCCGGGCGGTGCGGGCCTTGGCTCCCTCCACGTACACGGAGCCGGAGGCGGAGCGGGTGGGGGCCTGCTTGGCCTTGCCCGGGGCGGGCGCCGCGGCCGGCTCCACGATTTCGACCGGGGCGCCGTCGATGAGGAAGCCGAAGCCGGCGGGGAAGGTGCGGGTCTTGCCGCGGCGGTCCTCCAGGACCAACACGCGCACGCCGCCCGAGCGCTCGGTCCGCACGACCTCGCCGACCCAGCCGGACTCCACGTCCTCGAGCAGCAGGCCGACCCTGGCCCCGACCTTGCGGGGGGCGGTGCGGGGCTGCGGGGTGATGGAGGTGGGTCCCCAGGCGTAATCCACGGTGTGCATACTCCTCGTGGCTCGTGCTGTGCGTGCCCCTCCAGGCTAGCGACGCGCGCCCAGGCCCGGCGCCGCGGCGCGCTGGTCGCGCGGACTGGTGTTCAGCGAAGCGCGAACTAGAATTGGCACTTGGGGGGCACGAGTGCCAGAGTAGATCGGTCGAGCGGAAGGAGGGCAGTCCCACAGTGAGCGATCAGTTGCGTTCCCAAGCGCGCCGCCTGCAGGTGTTGCGCGCGGTCGTGGAGGACTATGTCCACTCCCGCGAACCCGTCGGGTCCAAGGCTCTCGTGGAGCGCCACGGCCTCGGCGTCTCGGCCGCCACGATCCGCAACGACATGGCCGCCCTGGAGGACGAGGGACTCGTCACCGCCCCGCACACCTCGGCCGGGCGCGTCCCCACCGAAAAGGGCTACCGCTACTTCGTGGACCGGATCGAGGAGGTCAAGCCGCTCTCAGCGGCGGAACGCCGCGCCATCCGCTCGCTCCTCGAGGGCTCGGATGATCTCGACGAGGTGCTCTCGCGCACAGCGCGCGTGCTCTCGCATCTCACGCAGCAGGTGGCCGTGATCCAGGTCCCGCGCCTCGAAACCGCGCGCGTGCGCCACGTGGAGCTCGTTTCCCTCGGCCAGCGCCAGCTCATGCTCGTGCTGATCTCCAGCGCCGGGGCCGTGCGCCAGCGCGTGCTCGCCGTGGACGAGGAGCTCGTCGACGCCGAGGTCGCCGTCCTCAAGGAATCGGTGCTCGCCCTCGTCGGAGGCGAACCCGTCGCCGGCCTCGGCGTGTCGCTGGCGCTCCTGCCCGAGCGGGTGCCGCTGACGCTGCGGGCGCTGGCCGCCGCCGTCGCCGAGGGCCTCATCGACCTCGCCGAGGCCGAACGCCCCGATCGCATGCTCTGGGCCGGCACCGCCAACCTCGCGCGCGTCTCCGACGACTTTCGCGGCAACATCACGCCCGTGTTGGAGACCCTCGAGGAGCAGGTGGTCATGGTGCGGCTCCTCTCGGAGATGGAGCAGGACGCCCACGGCGTGGCCGTGAGCATCGGCAGCGAGAACCCCCACGCCACCCTCACGCAGGCCTCCGTGGTCGCCTCCGGCTACGGGCCGGGCAACCACGCGATGATCGGCGTGGTGGGCCCCACCCGCATGGACTACCCAGGCTCGATCGCCGCCGTGCGCGCGATCGCCCGTTATCTCAGCCGAATCCTCTCGGCCTAACCCTCGTGGCGCCGACCGCACAACCCCCGCGGTTCCGGCGAAAATACAGCATCTGAAAGGAAGCGGAGCGAAGCATCATGGCGACGCACTACGAAACCCTCGGCGTGTCCAAGGACGCCAGCGGCGAGGAAATCAAGAAGGCCTACCGCAAGCTGGCGCGCAAGCTGCACCCCGACGTGAACCCCGGCCCCGAGGCGGCCGCGGAATTCAAGGCCGTCACCCACGCCTACGAGGTGCTCTCCGACGCCGATAAGCGCGCCAACTACGACGCCACGGGCAACGAGAACGGCAATGGCGCCCAGGGCGGTTTTGGCGGCGGCTTTGGTGGCTTCGGCGACATCTTCGAGTCCTTCTTTGGCGGCGGCGGCCAGGCTGGTCCGCGTTCCCGCCGCGAGCCGGGGCGCGACGCCCTCGTGCGCGTGGAGATCAGCCTGGAGGACGCCGTCAAGGGCACCGTGTACCCGCTGCAGCTGCGCACCGCCGTGGTCTGCCCCGTGTGCGATGGCGAGTGCACCGAGCCTGGCACGCATCCCCAGACCTGCGAGATCTGCCACGGCGCCGGCCACGTCCAGCGCCCCGTGCGCTCCATCCTCGGCCAGATGATGACCGTCGCCGAGTGCCCCGCCTGCCAGGGCTACGGCACCACGCTTCCCAAGCCCTGCCCCGAGTGCGCGGGCGCCGGCCGCATCGCCTCGCAGCTGGAGAAGCAGCTGCGCATCCCCGCCGGCGTGGCCACCGGCACCCGCATCCACCTCGCCGGCCAGGGCGAGGCCGGCCCGGGCGGCGGCCCGCAGGGCGACCTCTACGTCGAGATCGACGTGGAACGCCACCCCGTCTTCGAGCGCGAGGGCAACGACCTGAAGGCCGTCCTGACGGTGCCGCTGACCGCGGCCGCCCTCGGCACGGACCTCACGCTTGAGACCTTTGACGGTGAGCAGATCGTCTCCATCCGCCCCGGCACGGAGAGCGGCGACACCGTCAAGCTCGACGATCTCGGCGTGCCGCGCCTGCGCGGCGGCGGGCGCGGCGATCTCGTGGTCGAGGTGCGCGTGGCCACGCCGCGCAACCTCGACGACGAGCAGCGCGAGCTCCTGCAGAAGCTCGCCGCGCTGCGCGGCGAGACCTTCACCGAGGGCAAGTTCGAGACGCGCGGCCTGATGTCGCGCCTGCGCGACAAGCTGCGGGGCTGAGCGTGTCCCGCCAGGCCTTCCTGGATCCCGCCGCGGCGGCGGGTGTCGCCGTGGGGGAGAGCTTCGAGCTCTCCGCCGCCGAGGCGCACCACGCCAAGGTCAAGCGCGTCCGTCAGGGCGAACAGATCGACGTGGTCGACGGCGCCGGCCGCCGCCTCGTGTGCGAGGTGCTCGAGGCCGAGGCGGGAGTGCTGCTGCGCGTCCTGGCCGAGGAACTCGACGACGCCGCGGCCCGGCCGCGCTTCGTGCTCGTGCAGGCGCTGTCCAAGCAGGATCGCGATCTCCAGGCGGTGGAGAGCTGCGTGGAGATCGGCATCGACGCCGTCATCCCGTGGCAGGCCGATCGCTCCATCGTGCGCTGGAAGGACGACCGCGCGGCCAAGGCCCACGCCAAGTGGGAGCACCAGGTGGCGGCCGCGGTGAAGCAGTCGCGCCGTTCCACCCTGCCCCCCGTCGAGGCGCTCGTGAGCTCCAAGTCGCTCGCCGCGCGGGCGGCTGAGGTGACCGCGGCGGGCGGGCTCATGCTCGTGTTGCACGAGGCGGCCACGGTGCCGCTGCTCGAGGCGCTCGGCACCCCGGGCGACCCCGAGCGCCCGGGCGCCGGAACCGAGGTGCTCTTTGTCGTGGGTCCCGAGGGCGGCATCTCGGACGCCGAGCTCGCGGCGCTGGAGGCCGCCGGGGCCCGGACGGTGGTGCTCGGAACACACGTCCTGCGGGCCTCGACGGCTGGCTCCGTGGCGCTCGTCCTGTTGCTGCAGGCCTACGGCGCCTTTGGCGCCCCGGCGACGGCCCCACGCCCGCCCGCCACCGACTAGACTTGGCCTTCAAGACATCGCCCACGAGGAGAGGCCCCAGGCGTTCATGACGGAGAGCTCGACGAGCCAACCGGACACCCTTGACATCGCGTTCCCCGACGCGGCGAGCATGATCGCCACGCTCGGCCCCCAGGACACGCTGCTGCGCATCCTGGCTGGCGTGTGGCGCAACGTCAGGCTTCAACCGCTGGGGGAGAGCCTGCGCCTCGTCGGCCCGGCGGCCGAGGTCGGCTCGGTCTCCCGGGTCATCGCCCAGGCCCGCGCCGCCGCCGCCTCCGGCTCGGCCATCACCTCCCAGGTGGTGGAGCGCCTCATCCGCGCCGAGAAGCAGCTCGCGGCCCCGGCGCCTGATCCGAGCCTCACGGTGGATGTCCTGCGCCATCGCGGCCGGCACATCCGCCCCAAGACGGTGAACCAGGCCGCGTACATCGACTCGATGGACACGCACACCATCACCTTCGGCGTGGGTCCGGCCGGCACGGGCAAGACGTACCTGGCCATGGCGCGCGCCGTCGCCGCCCTGCAGTCCAAGGAGATCTCGCGGATCATCCTGACCCGCCCCGCCGTCGAGGCGGGGGAGTCCCTCGGCTTCCTGCCTGGCACGCTCGCCGACAAGATCGACCCGTACCTGCGCCCGCTCTACGACGCGCTCCACGACATGGTCGAGGCCGAGACGATCCCGCGGCTCATCGCCGCGGGCACCATCGAGGTGGCGCCGCTCGCCTACATGCGCGGTCGCACGCTCAACGACGCCTTCGTCATCCTGGACGAGGCGCAGAACACCACGGCCGAGCAGATGAAGATGTTCCTCACCCGACTCGGCTTCGGTTCGCGCATGGTCGTCACGGGCGACGTCACGCAGGTGGACCTCCCCGGAGGCAAGGCCTCCGGACTCAAGGTGGTCACCGAGATCCTGGCCGGCATCGACGACATCGCGATCTGCCGGCTCGACGCCGGCGACGTGGTCCGCCATCGCCTCGTGGGCGACATCGTGGACGCCTACTCCCGTTGGGACGAGTCCCGTCCCCACCCCACCCAGCGCCGTCGCGGCGCACAGCAGCCGAAGGGAAACGCCAAGTGAGCGTCGAAGTGAGCAACGAGTCCGGCCTCGAGGCCGATCTGGAGGAGCTCACCGCGCTCGCGGGCCACCTCCTCGACTCCCTGCACGTGCATCCGGATGCGGAGCTCTCCATCGTCCTGATGGACGAGGAGGCCATGGAGGAGCTGCACCTGAAGTGGATGGACCTGCCGGGTCCCACCGATGTCATGTCCTTCCCGTTGGATGAGCTGCGCCCGGGCACTCCGAGCGCCCTGTCAGGTCCCGGCATGCTCGGCGACATCGTGCTTTGCCCCTCCGTCGCCGCCAAGCAGGCGGCGGCCGGCGGCCACAGCACGCAGGACGAGCTCGACCTGCTGACGACCCACGGCGTGCTGCACCTCCTCGGCTACGACCACGACGAGCCGGAGACGAAGGCGGAGATGTTCGGGCTGCAGCGCGAGCTGCTCGAGGCCTTCCTTGGCCGCCCCGCTCCCAAGGAGACGATCGCTTAAGTGACCGGATGGTTGCTCGTGGCCGTCGCGCTCGTCTTTGTCGCGACGGCCGCGATCCTCTCCGCCGTTGAGGCGGCCTATCTCGCCCTGTCCCAGGCGGAGGCGGAGCGCCTCACCGAGGACGGCGCCCGCCCGCGGCTCGCCGCCATCCTCAAGGATCCGGTGCGCCATACCCGCGCCGTGCGTTTCTGGAGGATCTGGTTCGAGGCGGCCGCCGGTGTTGCCACGGCGCTCGCCTTCGTCGGCTGGCTGCATTCGGTGTGGTGGGCCGGCCTGTGGGCCACGCTCACCATGGCCGCCCTCGGCTTCGTGGTCGTGGGGGCCTCCCCGCGCCGCATCGGTCGCGCCCACGCCGGCGCCGTGGCGGCGGCGACCGCCCCGCTCGTGCGCGCGGGCGCCGTCGTTCTCGGCCCGGTTCCCGGTTGGCTCGTCCGTCTCGTGACGCCGGCCTCGGCGAGCACCGAGGAGGCCACCTTTTTCACGGAGGAACACTTCCGCGACCTCGTGGACCGGGCCAACGAGGCGAACGTCCTGGAGGACGTGGAGGCCGACATCATTCATTCGGTCTTCGACCTGGGCGACACCCTCGTCCGGGCCGTCATGGTGCCGCGCACCGACATGATCACGGTGAGCGCCGACGTCTCGGTCAAGAAGGCCCTGCGCCTCTCGCTGCGCTCGGGGTGCTCCCGCCTGCCCGTCATCGGCGAGGACGCTGACGACATCCGTGGCGTCGTGTACCTCAAGGACCTCGTCCGCCTCGCGCTCGAGGAGAACCGCGCCGACGAGCCGGTCATCGTCGGCTCCCGCCCCGTGCGCTACGTCCCCGAATCCAAACTCGTGGCCGAGCTGCTGCAGGAGCTGCAACGCGAGGCGACCCACCTGGCCATCGTGGTCGACGAATACGGCGGAACGGCCGGCCTCGTTACCCTCGAGGACCTGCTCGAGGAGATCGTCGGCGAGATCGACGACGAGTACGACGCCGAGCGGGCCGAGGTCCAGCCCCTCGGCGAGAACGCCTTCCTGGTCCCCGCCGGCCTCGACATCGATGACCTGGGCGACCTCTTCGGCGAGGAGCTGCACGACGACGAGGTGGACACGGTGGGCGGCCTGCTCGCCAAGGCCATCTCACGCGTGCCCATCGTCGGCTCGCACGCCGTGGTCGGCGACCTCGAGCTGCGCGCAGAGTCCCTCTCCGGCCGCCGCAATCGCGTCGGCACCATCCGCGTCACCCGCCTCGCGCCCCGCGAGGATCAAGCCACCACCCCAGCAGAGCAGGAGCCGCGCTCATGAATCCACTCGAGAACGAGCCCCTCACCCCGGAGAACGCGCCGGCGGACTTCCGCGCCGGCTTCGCGTCCTTCGTGGGGCGCCCCAATGCGGGCAAGTCGACGCTGACGAACGCGCTCGTCGGCACCAAGATCGCCATCACCTCGTCCAAGCCGCAGACGACGCGTCACACCATTCGCGGCATCGTGCACCGCCCAGATCACCAGCTGGTCCTCGTGGACACGCCCGGCCTGCACCGCCCCCGCACGCTCCTGGGCCAGCGCCTCAACGATCTTGTCGAGGCCACGCTGTCCGAGGTCGACGTGGTGGGCTTCTGCACGCCCGCCGACGAGCCCATCGGCCCCGGCGACCGCTTCATCGTGCAGCAGCTGGCCCTCCTGGGCCGCACGCCGATCATTGCCCTCGTGACCAAGACCGACAAGGTCGGCAAGGAGAAGCTCGGCGAGCACTTGCTCTCCGTGGCCAAGCTGGGGGAGGAGCTGCTCGGCGAGGGCGGCTTCAAGGAGATCGTTCCGGTCTCTGCCGTGGCCGGGCACCAGGTGGAGTCGGTCGACGAGGTCCTGAGCCGCTACCTGCCGCTCTCCCCGCCGCTCTACCCGGCCGGCGAGCTCACCGACGAGCCCGAGACCGTCCTGGTCGCCGAGCTCATCCGCGAGGCCGCGCTGGAGGGCGTGCGCGACGAGCTGCCGCACTCGCTCGCCGTGGTCGTCGAGGAGATGAGCGCGCGCGAGGATCGTCCCGAGGACAATCCGCTCACCGACATCCACGCCTTCCTCTACGTGGAGCGCCCCAGCCAGAAGGCGATCGTCATCGGCAAGGGCGGCGCGCGCCTGCGCGACGTGGGGTCCCGCGCCCGCGCGTCCATCGAGAAGATCCTCGGGACCAAGGTCTACCTGGACCTGCGCGTCAAGGTCGCCAAGGAGTGGCAGCGCGATCCCAAGCAGCTGGGCCGCTTGGGCTTCTGATCGGGCACTCAAGGCAAGGAGGGGCACGACGGCGCGTGGGCGCCGTCGTGCCCCCTCCTCGCGTGAGGCGAGGACCGGGCCCGCCGCCCCGGACACGGCGACCGTCACATTGACGGGTGTCCGCGCCCGCGGTGGTAGCCTCACAGGCATGCTGCAGGGCCTCCTTCTTCTTGGTTGCCGCGGCGAGGTGCTAGCGACCTACTAGGGTCTTGGCCGACCCCTCGCCGCGGAGTTCATGCGTGCCGGCCGCCAAGCCACCCACACCTTGAATCTTCGAAGGACACCATTTCTCATGCAGAACCGTCAGCGTCCCTCCGGCATGCCGATCCACAAGTACCTGCCCTACCAGGAGCAGATCGAGGTCTCGCTGCCCGATCGCACGTGGCCGGACAAGGTCATCACGCAGGCCCCGCGCTGGTGCGCGGTTGACCTCCGCGACGGCAACCAGGCCCTCGTTGATCCCATGGACACCGACCGCAAGCTGAAGATGTTCCAGCTGCTCGTGAAGATGGGCTACAAGGAGATCGAGGTCGGCTTCCCGTCCGCCTCGCAGACCGACTTCGACTTCGTCCGCACTCTCGTCACGCAGAACCTCATCCCCGAGGACGTGACCATCCAGGTCCTGACGCAGTCGCGCGAGCACCTCATCGAGCGCACCTACGAGGCCCTCGAGGGCGTGCACCGCGCCATCGTCCACCTGTACAACTCCACCTCCGTGCTGCAGCGCCGCGTGGTCTTCCGCCAGGACGAGGACGGCATCGTCGACATCGCCCTGCACGGTGCCCGCCTGTGCAAGAAGTACGAGGAGCAGCTCACCGGCACTGAGATCTACTACGAGTACTCTCCGGAGTCCTACACGGGCACCGAGCTCGAGTTCGCGCGCCGCATCTGCGATGCCGTCGCCGAGGAGCTGGGCGCCACGCCCGAGCGCAAGGTCATCATCAACCTGCCCTCCACCGTGGAGATGGCCACGCCCAACGTGTACGCCGACTCCATCGAGTGGATGCACCGCAACCTGGTCAACCGCGACTCCATGATCATCTCGCTGCACCCGCACAACGACCGCGGCACGGGCGTGGCCGCCGCCGAGCTGGGCTACCTGGCCGGCGCCGATCGCATCGAGGGCTGCCTCTTCGGCAACGGTGAGCGCACGGGCAACGTCGACCTCGTCACGCTGGGCATGAACCTGTTCAGCCAGGGCATCGACCCGCAGATCGACTTCTCCGACATGGACCACATCCGCCGCACGGTGGAGTACTGCAACCAGATGCCCGTGCCCGAGCGCTCCCCGTGGGGCGGCGACCTCGTCTTCACCGCCTTCTCCGGCTCCCACCAGGACGCCATCAAGAAGGGCTTCGAGTCCATGGAGGCCGACGCCGCGGCGGCCGGCAAGACCGTGGGCGAGCTCGTCTGGGGCGTGCCGTACCTGCCGATCGACCCCGCCGACATCGGCCGCTCCTACGAGGCCGTCATTCGCGTCAACTCGCAGTCGGGCAAGGGCGGCGTCGCGTACCTGCTCAAGCACGATCACGGGCTGGACCTGCCGCGCCGCGCGCAGATCGAGTTCTCCGGCGTGATCCAGCGCCACACCGACAACGGCGGCGGCGAGGTCACCTCGGACGCCCTCTGGAGCATCTTCCAGGACGAGTACCTTCCCGTGGAGGCCTCCGGTGAGCGCTGGGGCCACTACCGCCTGGGCCGCGTGTCCACGACCTCGCAGGAGGACGGCGGGCTCGAGCTGGACGCGCAGCTCTTCATCGCCGGCCAGGAGCACCAGCGCAGCGCGGTCGGCAACGGCCCCATCGACGCGCTCGTGAACCTGCTGGGCAGCGAGGGCGTGGACGTGCGCGTGCTCGACTACACGGAGCACGCGCTCGAGGAGGGCGGCCAGGCCCGCGCCGCCGCCTTCGTCGAGGCGGCCGTGGGCGATCGCGTCCTGTGGGGCGCCGGCGTGAACACCAACACGACGCTCGCCTCGCTCAACGCCGTGGTCTCGGCCGTCAACCGCGCCATTCGCGACACCGCCAAGGCCTGAGTACCCTTCGGGTGGGCGCGCCGCACGCGGCGCGCCCACCCGTTCCCTTGTCCGACGCGCTTTCGAGGAGGCGAGGACCACGCCACGACGTTCAACCGGCTTCAGCGCGAAGTCCTATCGCACCGAGGCGATCGTTCTGCGGCACTACAAGCTCGGCGAGGCCGATCGCATCCTCGTGATGCTCAGCCCCGAGCGCGGCCAGATCAGGGCCGTCGCCAAGGGGGTGCGCCGCACCTCCTCGAAGCTCGGTGCCACCCTGGAGCCGTTCATGCACGTCGACGTCCAGCTCCTGCAGGGCAAGAACCTGCACACCGTGACGCAGGCGCAGTTGCAGCATCCGTACGGCGACGCGATCGCCGCGAACTACGAGGCGTACACCGCGGCCGCCACCATGGTGGAGACGGCGGAGCGGCTCACGAGCACCGACGTGGACTCCACCGCCGCGCACTTCCGCCTCTTGCACGGGGCGTTGGCCATGATCGCCCGCGCGGCCGGGCCGCCCGCCACCATCATGGATTCTTATCTGCTGCGGGCCCTCTCCACGGCGGGCTGGGCCCCGAGTTTCACCGATTGCGCCCGCTGCGGCGTGCCGGGCCCGCACGAGGCGCTCAACATTCCCCTGGGCGGCAGCGTGTGCCCCACGTGTCGGCCCGCCGGCTCGCGCAGCCCGCACCCCGACACCGTGCGGTTGCTCGCCGCGCTCCTCACGGGCGATTGGCACACGGTGGCATCGATCGACCCAGCGCGCGTCGGGGAGGCCGACGCGATCGTGGGAGAATATGTTCAATGGCACCTCGAGCGTGCCCTGAAATCGATTCGCCTCGTCGAGAGAAGCTGAAGAGCGTGAGCCCCCGCATCGGCCGCCGTCGCCCCGCACCGGACACGGCTCCCCGCGTCGTCGAACACCCGGCTCCGCACCCCAGCGGCGAGCTGGTCCCCGCTTTCCAGCCCGAGCTGGTCCCCGCCCACGTCGCCGTCGTCATGGACGGCAACGGCCGCTGGGCCAATCAGCGCGGCCTGCCGCGCACCGAGGGGCACCGCGCCGGCGAGGCGGCCCTGCTCGACGTCGTTGCCGGTGCCATCGAGGCCGGCGTGCGCTACCTCTCCGTCTACGCCTTCTCGACCGAGAACTGGAAGCGTTCGCCCGACGAGGTGCGTTTCCTCATGGGCTTCTCCCGCGACGTCCTGCGCCGCCAGCGCGATCAGCTCAACGCCTGGGGCGTGCGCGTGCGGTGGTCAGGGCGCGAGCCGCGCCTGTGGCGCTCCGTCATCGACGAGCTCAAGGAGGCCGAGCGCCTCACGGAGCACAACACGGTCATCGACCTCGTCATGTGCGTCAACTACGGCGGCCGCGCCGAGATCGTCGACGCCGTGTCCCAGATTGCCGCCGACGTTGCGGCCGGGCGCCTCAAGCCCGGCGGGATCACCGAGCGCACCATCGCGGCGCGCCTGGACGAACCCGAGGTGCCGGACGTCGACCTCTTCCTGCGCACCTCCGGGGAGCAGCGCACCTCCAACTTCCTGCTGTGGCAATCCGCCTACGCCGAGTTCGTCTTCCTCGACGAGCTGTGGCCCGACGTCGACCGGCGCACCCTGTGGCGCGCCATCGACGCCTACGCGCGCCGCGACCGACGCTACGGCGGAGCCATCGACGCCCCCTCGGCCTCGGCCGACGCCCACCCCCCCGCCTGAGTCCAGCCAGCACCCGAGCACGAAAGACGCACCGACGCCATGCGCTTCTACCCGACCTTCTTCAAGATCTTCTTCTCCGGCATGCAGGCCGAGCGCGCGCACCACATCGGCTTCTCGATGATTCGCTTCGCCGAGGCCTGCGGTGCCGGCGCGGTGCTGCGCCGCCTCACGCGCCCCGCCGGCGCGGTCAAGGTCATGGGCTTGGACTTCCCCTCGCCGTTCGGTCTGGCGGCGGGCTTCGACAAGGCGGGGCACGGCACCACGGCGCTCACCGAGCTCGGCTTTGGACACATCGAGGTCGGCACCGTCACGGGGCAGGGCCAGCCGGGCAACCCCGCGCCGCGCCTCTTCCGCCTCGTCGAGGACGCAGCCCTCATCAATCGCATGGGCTTCAACAACCCCGGCGCCGAGGCCGTGGCACCGCGCCTGGCCCAGACCCGCGAACGCCTCGAGAAGCGCTACCGCGGCGCGACCCGCCCCATCGTGGGCATCAACATCGGCAAGACCAAGCTCGTGGAGCTCGAGGACGCCGTGGAGGACTACCGCCTGAGCGCCCGCACGCTCGCGCCGTACGCCGACTACCTCGTCGTCAACGTCTCCTCGCCCAACACGCCCGGGCTGCGCCTCCTGCAGGACGTCGAGTCCCTGCGCCCGCTCCTGACCGCCGTGCGAGAGGAGGCCGACGCCGCCGCCGGCCGCCACGTGCCGCTCGCCGTGAAGATCGCGCCCGACCTCGCCGACGAGGACGTGGATGCCGTCGCAGCCCTCGCGATCGACCTGGGGCTCGACGGTGTCGTTGCAACCAACACCACGATCTCCCGCGAGGGCCTCGTCACCGATCCCGCCGTCGTGGAGACCTACGGCGCCGGCGGCCTCTCCGGCGCGCCCGTGAAGGAGCGCTCGCTCGAGGTGCTGCGCCGCCTGCGCGCCCAGCTGCCGCGCGAGATCGCGCTCATCGGCGTGGGCGGCGTGAGCTCGCCCAAGGACGTCATCGAGCGCCTCGAGGCCGGCGCCGATCTGGTGCAGGGGTACACGGCGTTCCTGTACGAGGGCCCGTTCTGGGTCTCCCGCATCAACAAGGCGCTGCGCCGCCGCTGATCACCCACGCGGAAGGGGCATCCACGGATCGTGGGTGCCCCTTTCGCGCGCTCAGCCGCGCCCCTCGGCCTCGGCGAACAGCTCCTCGAACACCGGAGCCAGCGCGTCGTTGACGGCCACAAAATCAACCGAGGCGATCTCGCCTCCGCTCAGGGCGAGCTCGAGCCGATCGAGGTAGTAGTCCCAGCCCGTGCCGTAGGGGCGCAGTTCGTCGAGGGAATCCATGCGGTGTTCGAAGCGCAGGAGCGTGCCGTCGGGGTGCGCTGCAAGCGACAGGACAAAGCGCCAGGCACCCATACCGGCGTCGAGTCGCACGTCCCAGCCGCTCGCCTCGGCGCAGGCCTCGACCTCCACGGGAACCCACGGAGCCTCCGCTCCCTCGGCGGTCATGGCGAAGGCCAGGTCGCCGGCGGACGCGCTACCGCGCAGGGCGCCGATCCAGGGATTCAGCCCGGCGTCGGTGGAACACGCCGCCCACACGCGCTCGGCGGGGAAGGCGAGCACGCGCTCGTAGCGCAGGGCGGGGTCCCGTCGGCGGCGGTGAGCACGGAGCGTAGCCGGGGAGTGGAAGAGCTCATGCCCTCATCGTGCGGGCCCGCCGCCCGCCCGCGCAAGGCCCGCCGCGTCGTCGTGCGGTGCCCTAGGACCGGCCCACCCCGCCCCGCCCCGAACACACGAAAGGGCCCGCCCGGCGAGACGCCGGGCGGGCCCTTCATTCGTGCCTGGTGGGGCGAATCAGTCGATCGACTCGCCGCGCTTGACCTGCGCCTTGGGCTGGCGCATGAAGCGCATCTGCATTGAACGGAAGGTGCCGTACCAGATGACGCCGCGCTCGGGGGCGCCAAACTTGGCGAGGATCGCGCGCTTGAGCATGCGCGAGGTGATGAACATGTCGATCGCGACCAGCAGGAAGACGACGTACATGGCGATGGTCGCCACCGCCTGGCCCTGGATGCCCAGCAGGCCACTGAAGCCGATGGACACGATGAAGAAGACGATCACGATGGGGAAGAACCACTCCGCCAGGCAGGTGCGGCGGTCAACAAAGTTGCGGGCGAAGCGGCGCTGCGGGCCGCGGTCGCGGGGGAGGAGGTACTGCTCCTGGCCCGTGGCCATGCCGATGCGGATCTTCTCCTGCTCGGCGGCGCGGCGCTGACGGTCGTTGACCTTCGCCTGCGCGCGATCGGCGGACACCAGGGGGCGCCGACGCGCGGCGACCTGATCCTTGCGCTTCGGGGTGGGGCCCTTCTTCGCCCCGGACACCTCGGCGTCCAGGCGCTCCTGGGTCTGCTCCGGGGTCTCCCCGGACGCGGTCTTCTCGCTCTTCTTCAGTCCAAACACCTTTCCAGTCTACCGGCACGACGCCGTGCGTGCGGCCCGGCGACACCCAGCCTTTCGCGGCGGAGAGGTCCTAAGCTTGAGGGCATGACCGCTTCCACCCCCGGGGCCAGCACCCCCGTGCCCCAGACCATCATCGAGCAGCTGCGCAGCGCGGTGGCTTCCGGCCACCAGCGCCGCCTCGACGAGCTGACCGAGCTCGTCGCCATCCCGTCCATCGCCTGGGAGGGCCTGGACCCGGCCCACGTCGAGAACAGCGCCAAGGCCGTGGCCGATCTGCTGCGCACCGCGGGCCTCGAGGATGTCCAGCTGCTCAACGCCCCCACGGAGGAGGGCGGCCAGGGCCGCACCGCCGTGGTGGCCCGCCGCGCCGCCGCCCCCGGCATGCCCACCGTCCTCATGTACGCGCACCACGACGTGCAGCCGATCGGCGACGAGGCGCTGTGGGACACCCCGCCGTTTGTCGCGACGCGCGTGGGCGATCGCCTCTTCGGCCGCGGCGCCGCCGACGACAAGGCCGGCATCATGGTCCACGTGGGCGCGTTGCGCGCCATCAGCGAGGTCGCCGCGGCCGAGGGCCTGGGCCTGACGTACTTCATCGAGGGCGAGGAGGAGGCCGGTTCGCCGTCGTTCCGCAACTTCCTCGAGAAGTATCAGGAGCTGCTGCGCGCCGACGTCATCATCGTGGCCGACTCCGGCAACTGGAAGATCGGCGTTCCCGCCCTGACCACCTCGCTGCGCGGCATGACGGCCGGCGAGTTTGAGGTGCGCGTGCTCGATCACGCCGTGCACTCCGGCATGTACGGCGGCCCCATTCTTGACGCCCCCACGTTGGCCGCGCGCCTCGTGGCCACCCTCCACGACGCCGAGGGCAACGTGGCGGTGGAGGGCCTGCTGCAGCGCGAGGTGAGCGAGCTCGAGTACCCCGAGGACACGCTGCGCGCCGACGCCGGCATCCTGGACGGCGTGCGCCTGGCCGGCACCGGACCGGTTGCCGATCGCCTGTGGAACAAGCCCGCCATCTCCCTCATCGGCCTCGACGTCACGTCGGTGGCGCTGTCCTCCAACACCATCGCGCCGGTCTGCCGCGGCAAGGTGTCGGTGCGTGTGGCCCCGGGCCAGTCCGCCGCTGACGCCGCCTGCGCCATGGAGGAGCACTTCGCCAAGCAGGACCTCTTCGGCGCGCAGATCAGCTACCGCACGGTGGAGGCCGGCTCCAGCTTCAGCACCGATCTGAACGGCACCGCCGCCCAGGCCGAACTGTGGGCGCTTTCCGAGGCGTTCGGCGAGCACGCGGTGCCCATGGGCATCGGCGGCTCCATCCCCTTCATCGCCGACCTGAAGGAGCTCTTCCCCGAGGCCCAGATCCTGATCACGGGCGTGGAGGATCCCGATTCTCGCGCGCACAGCGCCAACGAGTCGCTGCACATCGGCGACTTCGACAAGGCCGTCCTCGCAGAGGCGCTCCTGCTGGCCCGCCTGGCCGCCGAGGCGCGCGCCTGAGTCCGATTCCTCAGCGCCTTCCAGTGCCGCAGGAATCACGGCGCGCTCGCGCGCGTTAGACGTAGACTGAAGGTGGAATCTCGGTTCCGGTCGCCCGCGACCAGGACCGGTCTCCACGAACCATTGAATGAGGAGCACGCCATGACCACCACCGTTCCCGGTGACACCACGGAGATGCCCGCCCACGAGGTCATCCTGACCGACGGCGCGGCCGAGAAGGTCCGCAACCTGCTGGTGCAGGAGGGCCGCGAGGACCTGCGCCTGCGCGTGGCCGTGCAGCCCGGCGGCTGCTCGGGTCTCATCTACCAGCTCTACTTCGACGAGCGCGTCCTCGACGGCGACGCCGTCAAGGATTACGACGGCGTCGAGGTGATCGTCGATCAGATGTCCGCCCCGTACCTCATGGGTGCCACGGTGGACTTCGAGGACTCCATCGAGAAGGTCGGTTTCACGATCGACAATCCCAACGCCGGCGGCTCCTGCGCTTGCGGAGACTCCTTCCACTAAGCACCACCCACTGGCGCGCCGTTCCGAACGGCGCGCCAGTGCCGTCTCATAGGCAGGTTCGGGGTATTCTCTACACGAGGTAGAGAACGCCCTCACGCCTGCGTCCCCCCGCATGCGTGAGATGCGGGACTCTCCACCCATCATTCGCATCAACGAAGAGGAAGGGCCGTCTGTGAGTTCGCAAGACCGGACCAGCGGTCGCCGGAAGGCCATCCGGTTCGCCGGCTTGGCCGCCGTGGGAGCGCTCGCTCTCGCCGGCTGTACGCCCGAGGCACAGAAGGGCTGGCTGCCCCTCGAAAACCCGGACACCACCAACCACACCCGTTCCATCATGGAGCTGTGGAACCACTCGTGGATCGCGTCCCTCGTGATCGGTCTGATCACGTGGGGCCTCGCGCTGTGGTGCATCGTGGCGTACCGCCGCCGTAAGGGCGACACCGGCTACCCCCGCCAGCTCAGCTACTCCCTGCCGCTTGAGGTCTTTTACACGGCCGTCCCGCTGGCGCTCATCATCACGTTCTTTACGTTCTCGCAGCGTACCGAGCGTGCCATCGAGGAGCCCGTGGACTCCCCGCTCGTCGTCAACGTGTACGGCAAGCAGTGGGCGTGGGACTTCAACTACGACTACAAGGGCAACAAGCGCTACGAGCAGACGACTCAGGTCCACCAGCCTGGCCTGGTGACCGACGAGTCCAGCATCCCCACGCTGTACCTGCCCGTGAACGTTCCGGTGAAGTTCGAGCTGAACTCCCGCGACGTCATCCACTCGTTCTGGGTCCCCGCGTTCCTGCAGAAGCTGGACATGATTCCCGGCCGCACGAACTTCATCTACCTCACCCCGCAGGTTGAGGGCGAGTACGCCGGCAAGTGCGCCGAGCTGTGCGGCGAGTACCACTCCGAGATGCTCTTCAAGGTGAAGGTCGTCTCCGAGGACGAGTTCAACAAGCAGATCAACGCGCTCCCCGAGGGCGAGGCCGGCGACGACCTGAACCGCAACGGTGTGGTTCCGACGATCGACGCCACGCTGCCCGCGACCCAGGAAGGGAAGTGATCCCTCGTGACGACGTATGAGTACGCCACCAACGAGGCACGCGCCATCGCCCCGACCGTCGTGCCCCGTTCCAAGGGCAAGATGATCGTCGACTGGCTGACGACGACCGACCACAAGAAGATCGGTTACCTGTACCTGATCGTCTCGTTCATCTTCTTCTGCATCGCCGGCGTGATGGCTCTGCTCATCCGCGCCGAGCTGTGGGAGCCCGGTATGCAGATCCTGCATACCAAGGAGCAGTACAACCAGCTCTTCACGATGCACGGCACCATCATGCTGCTGATGTTTGCGACGCCGCTGTTTGCCGGCTTCGCCAACGTCCTCATGCCGGTGCAGATCGGTGCCCCCGACGTCGCCTTCCCGCGACTGAACGCCCTGGCCTTCTGGTTCTTCCTCTTCGGATCCACCATCGCCATGGCCGGCTACATCACCCCGCAGGGTGCGGCCTCCTTCGGTTGGTTCGCCTATGCGCCGCTCTCCAGCACCACCTTCAGCCCCGGCGTGGGCGGTGACCTCTGGGTCTTCGGCCTGGCGCTGTCCGGCTTCGGCACCATCTTCGGTGCGGTCAACTTCATCACCACGATCCTGACGCTGCGCGCTCCGGGCATGACGATGTGGCGCATGTCCATCTTCACCTGGAACACGCTCATCACCTCGATGCTGATCCTGATGGCCTTCCCGCCGCTGGCCGCCGCGCTGTTCGCGCTCGGCGCCGACCGTCGCTTCGGTGCGCACGTCTTCGACGCCGAAAACGGCGGACCGATCCTGTGGCAGCACCTGTTCTGGTTCTTCGGTCACCCCGAGGTCTACATCCTGGCCCTGCCGTTCTTCGGCGTGGTCTCGGAGATCTTCCCCGTCTTCTCCCGCAAGCCGATCTTCGGCTACAAGGGCCTGGTCTACGCGACCATCGCGATTGCCGCCCTGTCCGTCGCCGTGTGGGCCCACCACATGTACGTGACCGGCGCCGTCATGCTGCCGTTCTTCGGCTTCATGACCATGCTCATCGCGGTTCCGACCGGCGTGAAGTTCTTCAACTGGATCGGCACGCTCTGGCGAGGATCGATCACCTTTGAGACGCCCATGCTCTGGAGCCTCGGCTTCCTGACCACCTTCCTCTTTGGTGGCCTGACGGGCATCACGCTCTCCTCCGCCCCGCTGGACTTCCACGTCTCCGATTCCTACTTCGTGGTGGCGCACTTCCACTACGTCATCTTCGGCACCGTGGTGTTCGCGATGTTCGCCGGCTTCTACTTCTGGTGGCCCAAGTGGACGGGCAAGATGCTCAACGAGCGCCTGGGCAAGATCCACTTCTGGCTCCTGTTCACCGGCTTCCACCTGACCTTCCTGGTTCAGCACTGGCTCGGCGTCATGGGCATGCCCCGTCGTTACGCCGACTACCTGAAGTCGGACGGCTTCGAGGCCATGAACCAGGTCTCCACCGTGGGCGCCATGCTCCTGGGCGTGTCGATGATCCCGTTCTTCCTGAACGTCTTCATCACCGCGCGCTCCGGCCGCAAGGTCACCGTTGATGACCCGTGGGGCTTCGGTGCCTCGCTCGAGTGGGCCACCCCGTGCCCGCTGCCGCGTCACAACTTCCACTCCCTGCCGCGCATTCGTTCCGAGCGCCCGGCGCTGGATCTGCACCACCCGGAGCTTGCCTCGTCGCGTCACACCCCCATGGGTGGCCTCGCGCACGTGTTTGGCCCCGCCGACCAGAGCGACAAGTGATCATTCATGCGTACTGAAGCCAAGATCTTCCTTGCCGGCATCATCTTCATCCCGGTCGGCATCGTCTACGGATTCATGACCAAGTGGACCGAGTGGGTGGGCTTCCTGGCCATCCCGCTGCTCGGCGTCATGACCATGATGGTCGGCGTGTACCTCTACAAGCACTCCCGCGTGATCGGTGAGCGCCCCGAGGACCGCAACGACGGCGAAATCGCCGAGAAGTCCGGCGTGTTCGGCACCTTCACCCCGTGGTCCTGGTGGCCGCTGGTGCTCGGTGCCGCCGCAGCGATCTCCTTCCTCGGCCTGGCCGTTGGATTCTGGGTCCTGTACATCGGCGCCGGCCTGGCCCTCGTGGCCATCATCGGTTGGGTGTTCGAACTCTCCCGCGGCGACTGGGCTCACTGAGTCCCACCCGCTGAACCCGAAGGGGCTCACCGCTTGTGCGGTGAGCCCCTTCGGCGTTTTCGGACATCGGTGCACGACGGCGCGTGGGACCTCTAGCGCTCGGCGCTCCGGGACGCCACGAGGTGCGGCCGGCGCAGTGGGCCACCCTCGGTGGGGCCGGCCGTCACGGGCGCGGATGGGGTCCGTGAACCACGCCGCGGTGAAAGAATGAAGGCATGACGATGCTTGGATCACGCGCTCAGGGACGCCGGCTCGTGGAGCCGCTGCGGCGCGCGTGGGCGGCCGATGCGGTCGGCGCGGTGCCCGCCAAGCGTGGCGAGCGTTCGCGCGGCCCAGAGAGCCGCCAAGCGGCGCTCGCACGCGTCATCGATGCCGTCCTGCACCAGCAGAGCAAGCCGGGGGACCCGTTCCCGTCCGAGCGGGAGCTCGCCGAGGCCCTTCAGGTCTCCCGTGCCACCCTGCGGGCCGCCACGGACGGGCTCGTGAGCCGCGGGGCGCTCGAACGCCTCCCGGGCCTCGGCACGTTCGTTCCGCGAGGCACGGGCGCCCCCAAGGTCAGCCTGACCTCCTTCTCGGAGGACATGCGCCGCCGGGGGCTGCACCCCTCGTCCCGCGTCCTGCGCTTCGAGGGCAGCACGGCCACCGGTTGGCTCGCACGCGAAATGGGGCTCGAGGTCGGCGCTCCCGTGGTCTACCTGCAGAGGTTGCTCCTCGCCGACGGCGAGCCCATGGCCGTCGACGAGAACTACCTCCCGGCGGCACGCTTGCCGGGCCTCGAGCACGAGCGCGCCCCGCACTCCCTCTACGCCTTTCTGCGCGAGCGCTACGGCGTCACGCTGGAATGGGGCGAGGACCAGGTCGAGGCGATTCCCGCCTCCCTGGTGCAGGCCCGACTCCTCGGCGTGGGGGAGGGGGCACCGCTCCTGCAGCTCGTGCGCCACGCCTACGCCGGCGACACCCTCATGAACTACTCGGCCTGCTTCTACCGCGCCGACCGCTACCGCCTCTCGGTGCCGCTCACGCGTTAGCCGCGCCACCGCAGGCAACCCAGCGCAGTCGCTGCGACCGAGCGCGTCCGTCCACCCCTCGCCTCGCGCGCTGCACGGTCACCGCGACGCCTCACGCTGGTGACCGTGCGGTACACGAGTCGGGGCGCGGGCTTCGGGGCGTTCAACGGGCGACGTGGGGCCCGACGCTCGGACCGCTGGACTCCTCCGGTCTGCGCGGCGCCGATCCACGCGCCGCCCGGCTGCGGGGCCGATGGAGACCGAGCAACGGACGGAGAGTCGAGCAACGCGCTCTCCGCCGCCCCAGCGCCCAGCCCCCTGCCGCCCCAGCACCCAACGGCCCTGAGAGCGGGCCGTCTGCGCCCTGGCAACCACCCGCCGTCGTGCGTCTCCAGGTCCCAGACACGCAAAAGCCCGAGGGCCCCACACGCTCAATGCGTGTGGGGCCCTCGGGTGAAGCGGGGGAGTGGTCAGTGAGCCAGCGACTTGTGATCGCCTCCCTCGACCTCGTGGTGGTCGTGCGCGGCGGCCAGCTCGGCCGGCGTGACGGGGGCGACGCGATCCTCGAGGAAGAACTTGCTCCACTTGGCGCGGCGCTTCTCCTTCTTGGTGATCTTGCCGTTCTCGTCGGGCTGAGCCGGAAGGTGCTGCGGGGTGTCGAAGGACACCAGGCGCCAGCGCTTGTACTCGTTGAGCTGCTCGTGCTTCTCGGAGTAGCCACCCTCGGGCGACATCACGATGACACCGGCCTCGCGGCCGTGCAGCACCGTCTCGCGGTCCTTGCGCTGCAGCGACAGGCAGAGGCGACGCGTAATCCAGAAGGCGATGAAGGGGCCGAGGATGAAGATGGTGCGCAGCCAGTACGTCACATCGTTCAGCGACACGTGGAAGTGCGTGGCGATGAGGTCGGACGAGGCGGCGGCCCACATCGTGCAGTAGAACACGACACCGGCGGCACCAACGGCCGTGCGGAACGGGGCGTTGCGCGGGCGGTCCAGGATGTGGTGCTCGCGGTCATCCTTGGTGATCCAACGCTCGATCCAGGGCCACGCGAAGAGCAGGCCGAGGAGGAAGAGCGCGGGGCCGAGGGCCGGCAGCAGGACGTTGAACACGAAGGTGTTGTGGCCCCACGGCAGGGCGACGGTGCGCTCGAACGAGAAGTCGCCAAGCACGCCAGGCATGAGGCGCAGGGCGCCATCGACCCAGCCGATGTACCAGTCAGGCTGAGTACCGGCGGAGACCGGGGAGGGGTCGTACGGGCCGTAGTTCCAGATCGGGTTGATCTGGAAGAGAGCGGCGATCGCGGCGATCGCGCCGAAGACCACGAAGAAGAAGCCACCGGCCTTGGCGGCGTACACCGGGCCAACGGGGAAGCCGACGACGTTGTCCTCGGTGCGACCCGGGCCGGGGTACTGGGTGTGCTTGTGAATGACGACCATCATGAGGTGCAGCACGACCATCAGCAGGATGATCGCCGGAACCAGCAGGATGTGCAGGACGTACAGGCGGCCAATGATCGCGGTGCCCGGGAACTCCCCACCGAAGAGGAAGAAGGAGATGTAGGTACCAACGACCGGGATGGCCTTGATGACGCCGTCGATGATGCGCAGACCGTTGCCGGAGAGCAGGTCATCGGGGAGCGAGTAGCCGGTGAAGCCAGCGGCCATACCCAGGATCAGCAGCACGCCGCCGACAACCCAGTTCAACTCACGCGGGCGACGGAAGGCGCCGGTGAAGAAGACCCGCAGCATGTGGACGGACATGCCGGCCACGAACAGCAGGGCGGCCCAGTGGTGGACCTGGCGCATGAACAGGCCACCGCGGACATCGAAGGAGATGTCGAGCGAGGACGAGTAGGCCACGGACATCTCGATGCCGCGCAACGGCACGTAGGAGCCGTCGTAGTGCGTCTCGGCCATCGACGGATCAAAGAAGAACGTCAGGAAGGTGCCGGAGAGCAGCAGGATGATGAAGGAGTACAGCGCCACTTCACCAAACATGAACGACCAGTGATCCGGGAAGATCTTGCGGCCGAACTCCTTGACGGCCGCGGCCGCCCCGGTGCGCTGATTGACGAAGTTGGCGATGCGGCCAACCTCAGTCGTGGGGGTGTATTCAGTCGTCTGAGACATAGTGATCAGCCACGCTCCCAGTAGCTCGGGCCAACGGGCTCCTGGAAGTCGCTCTGAGCGACCAGGTATCCCTCATCGTCCATCTTGATCGGCAGCTGCGGCAGGGCGTGACCGGCGGGGCCGAAGATCACCTTGCACTCCTGCGTCAGGTCGAAGGTGGACTGGTGGCAGGGGCACAGCAGGTGGTGCGTCTGCTGCTCGTACAGTGCGACGGGGCAACCCACGTGCGTGCAGATCTTGGAGTAGGCGACGATGCCGTCGACGTTCCAGGTCTCGCGGCCGGGGGAGACCTTCATCTTGTCCTTGGGGAGGCGCATGAGCAGAACGACGGCCTTGGCCTTCTCGTTCAGCTTGCCCTCGTGGAGCTCGTTCAGGCCCTCGGGGATGACGTGGAACGCCGAACCCAGCTGAACGTCGGCGGCCTTGATCGGCAGACCGGAGGGGTCGCGCACGAGGCGGACGCCCTCGGACCACATGGTGTGGCGCAGACGGTCGACCATGTCGTGGGCGCCCAGCTGCGAGCGGTCCAGGTCGCGGAACATGAAGATCGCCGGCAGCGGCGCGATGGCAGCGGCACCCAGGAGGGTGTTGCGCAGCACCTTGCGGCGCTTCATGCCGGACTCCTCGAGCACCTGCTCGATGATCTCCTGTGCCTCGGCGCGCTGGGACTCCGGCGCGATCTCGTGGCGGAGCTCAGCAGTCTCGTGATCGGGCATCAGGGCCTTGGCCCAGTGGATGATGCCCAGGCCGATGCCGAGCATGGCAAAGGCCGTGCCCAGGCCGATCAGCGTGTTCTGCAGGCGCAGCTTGGTGCCGATCTCGATGCCGGTGTGACCGACGCCGAAGTAGCCGAAGAAGAACAGGACCGTGCCGATCACCGAAATGATGAACAGAACCATGACCTGGCGCTCGGCGCGCTTCTCGGCCTTGGGATCCACATCGGTGATGCGCGGGGGATGGGGAGGCAGACCGGGATTGGTGAACGTGTCCACCCCTCCCTGACCGACCGGATCGACGGCACCCGAATGCTTCGGGTCACCGTGACGTTCGTCGCCCATAGTGTCTCTCTACCTTCTCTCAGATGTGCGTGTGAAGTGTGGGGTAGGGGGAACGGTCCCCCCGAGGATCACGCGTGACGCGACGTGATCCAGATGGTGAAGGCGACCATCAGGCCGAGGCCGGCCGTCCAGATGAACAGGCCTTCGGCCACCGGACCGAGCTGGCCGAGGGCGGCGCCGCCCGGGGAGCCCTGAGCCTCGATGTGCTTGAGGTAGGCGATGACCTGCTTCTTCTGCTCCGAGGTGATGTTGGAGTCGTTGAAGACGGGCATGTTCTGCGGGCCAGTGACCATGGCCTCGTAGATGTGCTTCTCGGTCACGCCGGCCAGCGTGGGGGCGAACTTGCCGCGCGTCAGCGCGCCACCGGCGGCGGCGGCGTTGTGGCACATGGCGCAGTTCACGCGGAAGATCGTGCCGCCAGCGGCGAGATCCTCATCGGAGACGCTGGAGGTGTCCAGCTCCTCGGCGCTGGGGATGGACGGGCCGGCGCCGAGCGAGGCGACGTAGGCGGCCAGGTCGTTGGTCTGCTGCTCGTCGAACTGGACGGGCTTGGACTGGGCCTGGGGGCCCTGCATCTGCATAGGCATGCGGCCGGTGCCGACCTGGAAGTCGACGGAGGCGGCGCCCACACCCACGAGGGAGGGGCCGGAGTCGGAACCCTCGGCGGCCTTGCCGTGGCAGGTGGCGCAGTTCGCCTGGAACAGCTTGCCGCCATTCTCGGCGTTGCCGTGGACGGCCTGCGTGGTTTCGTCGGCCTGGGCCTTGGAGACGGAACCGGACGCGACGGCGTACAGGCCGCCGGTCACGAGCAGACCGATGACGAGGAGGGCGAACACCGCCAGCGGGGAGCGCCGACGTTGCGAGAAAGCCTTCACGAGCTGAGTCCTCACTTCGGGGTGGTGCGTAGGTGACGCCCGTGCGTGGGCGCCAGGGGGGCTTACTTGATGACGTAAATGATCAGGAACAGGGCGACCCAGACCACGTCGACGAAGTGCCAGTAGTAGGACACAACGACGGCGGAGGTGGCCTCGTGGGCGCCAAAGTTCCGGGCCATGTACGCGCGGCCGATGATCAGCAGGAACGCGATCAGGCCGCCGATGACGTGGAGGCCGTGGAAGCCGGTGGTCAGGAAGAAGACCGAACCGAAGGCCGAGCTTGCGAGCGTGATGCCCTCGTGCACGAGCTCCGTGTACTCAAAGGCCTGCACGGCGATGAAGATGGCGCCCATGAAGAAGGAGAGGAAGAACCATTCGGCCATTCCCCAGTTCTTCAGGTCCCAAATCGAGCCGGTGCGGCGGGGCTGCGCGGGCTTGCCGTGGGACTCGACCTTGGCCACGCCGATCTGGCAGGTGAAGGACGAGGCCACGAGGATGAGGGAGTTCACGAGCGCGAGGGGCATGTTCAGCGCCTCGGTGTCGTGGGCCCACACCTCGGGCACAGCCGCGCGAAGGGTGAAGTACATGGCGAAGAGTGCCGCGAAGAACATCAGCTCCGAAGAGAGCCAGACGATGGTCCCGACGGCAACCATGTTGGGGCGCCTCGGGGAGGAGTGCGCCTGGGTGCTAAGTGATGAAGTCGCAGTGGTCACCCCCTCATTATCCTCATCGAGGGCCGTTTTACCCAACGCACGGGCCGCCCGATTGCCCGTCGTTTGGCCGATGTGGCGGCATTTTTCGCGGATTGACGCGGATACCGGGGGTCAAGTCTTCTACCAGCGGTAGTAGACATGGGCGTGTCGCGTGGCCCGTCATGTTCGCGCCCGGGCCGCCATGCAGGCCTGGGAGGCCCCCGCAAGGCGGTTAGCCTTGGGCTGTGAACGCCTCAGTCCTGGATGACACGACCCCCACCTGGCCCGCGGTTCTTTCCGCCCTGATTGCTCGGCAGGACCTGCCCCAGCGATGGTCGACGTGGGCGATGTCGCAGATCATGCAGGGTGCAGCGAGCGATGTGCAGGTGGCCGGCTTTTTGGTTGCATTGCGCGCCAAGGGCGAGACCGTGGATGAGTTCGCGGGCCTCGTGGAGGCGATGAGCGCAGCAGCCCGTCCGCTGCCTATCCGCGGCGAGAGCCTCGACATTGTCGGCACGGGCGGCGATCGCCAGAACACCGTCAACATCTCGACCATGGCGGCCTTCGTGGCCGCCGGCGCCGGCGCCCGTGTCGTGAAGCACGGCAACCGGGCCGCCTCGTCCACCACCGGCACGGCCGATGTCATCGAGGCCCTGGGCGTCAAGCTGGACCTGCCGCCCGAAGCGCTGCCCGGTGTGCTCGAGTCCGCCGGCCTGACCTTCTGCTTCGCCCGCATCTTCCACCCCTCCATGGCGCACGCGGCGCCGGCCCGCGCGCAGCTCGGCGTCCCCACGGCGTTTAACTTCATGGGGCCCCTGACCAATCCGGCCAACCCCACGGCCTCGGCGATCGGCTGCGCCGACGCGCGCATGGCCCCGATCATGGCCGGCGTGTTGGCCTCGCGCGGCAAGCGGGCGCTCGTCTTCCGCGGCGACGATGGGCTGGACGAGCTCACCACCACGGCCGAGAACCACGTCTGGGAGGTCCGCTCCGGCGCCGTGAGCGAGCACCGCATCGACGCCCGCGACTTCGGGCTGGCTCGCGTCACGCTTGACGATCTGCGCGGGGGAGAGGCCGCCCACAACGCCCAGGTGGTCCGCGATGTGCTCGCCGGCACCGAGGGTGCGGCCCTGGACGCCGTGCTGTTCAACGCGGCCGGCGCGCTCGTCGCGTACGACGAGCGGGCCGAGGGAACCCTCGAGGAGCGACTGTCTGCCGCCCTGCTGCGCGCCCGCGCCTCGGTCGAGAGCGGTGCGGCGGCCGGCGTGCTCGAGCGCTGGGTGGCCGCGAGCAACGCCGCCTAGACGGCCACCTCCCGCCCCTCCGGCGGGACCCCAGCACAGAACGACGTCGGGTGGTCACCGTGAAGGTGACCACCCGACGCAGTGCTGTGGGTGCGGCGAGCGGCGCCGCTACTCGAGGCCGAGGCTGAAGGCCGCCTCGAGGTCGTGCTTGGAAAAGGCGCGGAAGGCGATGTGGGTGGTGGTCTCCTTGACCCCGGCCACCTTGGAGACGCGGTTGGGGATGACGTCGGCCAGCTCCTCGTGGGCGCCAACGCGCACCACGGCGATGAGGTCGGCCTCGCCGCCGGCCACGGAATACACCTCGGCCACGCCCTGCAACTCGGAAATCGCCTGGGCCGCCTCGGGAATCAGCGCGGATTCCACCTGAATCATGACGAAGGCGGTGATCATGTCTCCTCCTGAAGGGAGCTCGAGGGGCGTGGGGCCTGCGGCGGCGCTGGGCGCCTGCTCGCTTACGTTACCGCCGGGCGGCGCTCAGCCGCGCAGCTTGACGCGATTGCGAATGAGGAGGCCGGCCACTGCGCGGCGGCCGATGAGGAAGAGCGCGAGGGTGCCGGTGGTCACGAGGATGAAGGGCCAGGCGGCGGTGGAGCCCATGAGGACGCGCAGGCCGAGGCCGAGCACCACGGTGCCGCCCCACACGACGAAGCCCCAGGGCCAGACGTCGTTGATGGTCTTCCAGCCCTTCGTGGCGAGCGTGGCCGCGGTGAGGGCGATGAGGAACGGCGCTGCGGTGCCGAGCGTGCCCAGGACGTCGACGCTCTCTTCGTGCGTGGACCGACCCGAGGCGGCAAAGACCACGACGAGCACAAGATCAAGGACAAACCAGAGGAGCCACCCGTAACGACGCATGCATCAGATTCTATAGGGGAGCGGGGTCGGCGCCGCGCCCGGGACGCTTCACAAAGATCAGGCCTTGTTTTCCTGAAAACAAGGCCTAGGCTTTGTCCATGATCGTCCTCACCCTCGACCAGCGCGGATCCCGCCACGGAGCCGACCGCGTGCCGGAACTGCTGGACCTCGTGGCCAAGCACCCCACGGTGCGTGCGTTCCAGCGCACGGCAGGGGATGAGGTGCAGGCGGTGTTCGACGACGCGCGAGCGGCCACGGGGGCGGCGCTCGACGCCGCCGGGACGGGGCAGTGGAACGTGGGCGTGGGCGTGGGACCGGTGCGCCTGCCGCTGCCCGCAGAGACCCGCGCGGGGGCCGGGCCGGCCTTCGAGGCCGCGCGCGACGCCGTTGAACGCTCCAAGCGCACGCAGGCGCGCATCGCGCTGACGGCGGCACCCCGGCTCGTCCAGGCGTCGGGGGAGTCGGGGGAGTCGGCACTGGAGCCCCGCCTCGGCGAACGAGCAGCGCGGCTCGAGGCCGAGCTGGCCCTCATCGCCCTCAGCCTGCGCCGGCGCAGCGAGGAACAGTGGCAGGCCTGCCGCCTGCGCGAGCGCGGCTGGGGCCAGGCGCGGATCGCCGCGGAACTGGGCGTGAGCCAGCAGGCCGTCTCCGCCCGGCTCGGCGCCGCCTGGTTCGAGGAATGCCAGGCCCTCACCACGGCGGCCGAGGGTGCGCTGGCCCGCCTGTCCGGGCTGGAGGCGCCTGGCCTCGACCAGCAGACCCCCGGGAGTCACGCATGAGCATCCTCGCCGCCATCCTGTTGGCCGTCTCCGGCCTCGTGTGCGCGCCCGTGGCATGGGACACCCAGGCCCTCAGCGTGTGGCAGGTGCGCCTGCTGGCGGCCCTCGGCACCGTGCTTGCCCTGGCCGCCTGCCTGCTCGGCCTCGTGAGCGGCGAGCACGCGCCCGCCTGGCTCGCTGCCCCCGCGGCCGTCATCGCCGCCGTGGGGTTGGGCTCCGCGCTCACCGTCACCGCCCTCTCCGCCACGCGCGTGGTGGGCCGGGCGACGGAGGCATCCCCGCCCGAGGCGGTGCCGGACGTCGGTGAGGACGTGGTGGAGCCCGCGATCGTGGCCCCAGCATCGGGCGGATCGGCCACCGCCGAACCGCCGGCCGATCCGGGTTCCGCGTTGCTGCGGGGTGGGGCGCTCATCGGCGTGTTCGAACGCATCGCCATCTCAGCGACGCTCCTGGCCGGCTGGCCGGGGGGTCTCGCGGTGGTCTTGGCGGTCAAGGGGCTCGGGCGCTTCCCCGAACTCAAGCAGGCGCACGGGCAGGCCACCTCCGAGCGCTTCATCCTCGGCACGCTGGTTTCGGTCCTGGCCGCGGCGGCCTGCGCCGGTTTGGGCATCCTCCTGCGCGGCTGATCCGCCTAGGTCAGGAAGCCGCGCAGGAGCGCCTCTGAGCCGGCGATGTGCTCCTCCATGATGGCGGCTGCCGCGTCCGCGTCGCCCGCGACGATGGCCGCCACGAGTTCGGCGTGCTGCTCGTTCGAGTGCTCGATGTTCGGCTGAAGCAACGGAATCCTGTCCAGCAGCTCGTTGACGCGCATCCGCACCTCGGCCACGAGCCGCAGCACGCTCAGGCTGCCGCTCATCTCGGCCACGAGCAGGTGCAGGCGCGCGTCGAGCCGGCGGTAGTCCGCCAGCGGGGCCTCGCCGCACTCGCTCAGGGCCAGCTCGAGGCGGCGCCGCGCCGGGGGCGCGAGGGGAGCGGCCGCCGCCTGGCGGGCCGCCCCCACCTCGAGCACACGCCGCAGGACCAGCGCGTCGTTCACCTCGGTGGCCGGGATGCTTTCGCGCTGACGAAGCTCGCCGTCCACCCCCACCACGGGCGTGGTGCCGGGCAACGGGTCCGAGACGAAGGTGCCGCCGTAGCGGCCGCGCTTGGCGATGACGTAGCCGGCCTCGGCGAGCGAGCCCATGGCGTCGCGCAACGTGTCCCTGGAGACCCCGAGCATGACCGCGAGTTCGCGCTCGGCCGGCAGCCGCTCCCCGGGGCCGATCACGCCGAGGCGCATGGTCTGCAGGAGCGAGTGGACCGTTTCCTCGAAGGCGTTGGCCGCGTGGCTGGGCCGCAGGAGCACGCCGGGATCGAGGGGCGGATCCACGTCCCCCGTTCCCGGCGTTGCCCCCACGCCGCCGAGGCCGTCCAGGTTCTTCACCCCTCCAGCCTAGTTCGCGCCCGTGGCCTACAGGGGTGTCGTGTAGGCGGCGCTGAGCCCGCCGTCCACGAGGAAGGTCGAGGCCGTGATGAAGGAGGCGTCGTCGCTCGCGAGGAACGCCACGGCCGCCGCCATCTCGGAGGGTTCGGCGAAGCGACCCACCGGCACGTGGACCAGGCGGCGCTGCGCGCGCTCGGGGTCCTTGGCAAAGAGCTCCTGCAGCAGCGGCGTGTTCACGGGGCCGGGGCAGAGGGCGTTCACGCGGATCCCGTCGCGGGCAAACTGCACGCCGAGCTCGCGGCTCATGGCCAGCACGCCACCCTTGGAGGCCGTGTAGGAGATCTGCGAGGTCGCGGAACCCATGACCGCCACGAACGAGGCGGTGTTGATGATGGAGCCGGAGCCCTGGGCCTTCATGTGCCGCAGCGCCGCGCGGGAGCAGAGGTACACGCTCGTCAGGTTGACCAGCTGCACCTTGTCCCACGCGTCGAGCTCGGTCGTCTCGATCGAATCGTCGTCCGGCGGCGAGATGCCGGCGTTGTTGAAGGCGATGTCGACCGAGCCGTAGAGCCGGGCCGCCTCATCGAAGAGGTGATCTACCTGCGCCTTGTCGGTCACGTTGACCTGGATGAAGGTGCCGCCGACGGCGTCGGCCGCCGCCCGCCCGGGCTCCGGCGCCATGTCGCCGATGACGATCTGGGCGCCCTCCGCCGCGAGCCGCTTGGCGGTCGCAAGGCCGATGCCGCTGGCCCCGCCCGTGATGACGGCGACCTTGCCGGCCAGGCGGGCGGACAGATCGAAGGGGGTGATCTCGCTCATTGAAATCCTTCCGTTGAAAGCTGGAGGGGCCGACTAGTCGGCGCTGTAGAAGACGTTCTTGGTTTCGGTGAAGTGCTCGGCCGCCTCGGGCCCGAGCTCGCGGCCCAGGCCGGAGCGCTTGAAGCCGCCGAAGGGCGTGGAGTACCGCACAGACGAATGGGAATTGACGGAGAGGTTGCCCGCCTCGACCGCCCGGCTCACGCGCAGCGCCCGCCCGAGGTCCCGGGTGAAGATGGAGCCGGAGAGGCCGTACTCGCTGCTGTTGGCGAGGGCGATGGCGTCGGCCTCGTCCTCGAAACGAAGGACGGAGACGACGGGCCCGAAGATCTCCTCGCGCACCACGCGATCCCCCCGCTGCGGCGTCAGCACGGTCGGCGCGAACCAGTAGCCGGGTCCCTCGGGGGCAAAGCCGCGGAAGGCGACCGGGGCGTCGTCGGGCACGTACTCCGCCACGCGATCGCGGTGCAGCGCCGAGACCAACGGTCCCATCTGGGTCTCGGCCAAGGTCGGGTCCCCGACCTTGAAGTCCTTGACCGCGGTCTCGAATCGCTCCATGAACTCGTCGTAGACGCTCGCCTGCACCAGGAGCCGCGAGCGAGCGCAGCAATCCTGCCCGGAGTTGTCGAACACGCTCGATGGCGCCGTGGCGGCCGCCTTCTCGATGTCGGCGTCGGCGAAGACGATGTTGGCGCTCTTGCCGCCCAGTTCGAGGGTGACGCGCTTGACCTGCTCGGCGGCGGTGGCCGCGAGCCGCGTGCCCACGGCCGTCGAGCCCGTGAAGACGAGCTTGCCCACGTCCGGATGCTCCACGAGGCGGGCGCCCACCTCGGAGCCCTTGCCCGGCAGCACCTGGAAGAGCCCCTCGGGCAGGCCCGACTCGAGCGCCAGCTCGGCCAGCCGCAGGCTCGTGAGCGGTGTCCACTCGGCCGGCTTGAGCACCACTGCGTTGCCGGCGGCGAGCGCCGGTGCAAAGCCCCACGAGGCGATCGTCATGGGGAAGTTCCAGGGCGTGATGACGCCGACCACGCCGATGGGCTCGTGGAAGGTGACGTCGATGCCGCCCGCCACGGGGATCTGGGAGCCGATGAGCCGCTCGGGGGAGGCCGAGTAGTAGGTGAGCACGTCGCGGACGTGCCCCGCCTCCCAGGTCGTGTTGCCGATGGGGTGGCCGGAGTTGCGCACCTCCAGGGCCGCCAGCTCGGGGATGGCCGCGTCCACGGCGGCGGCGAAGCGCCGCAGGCCCAGGGCGCGGTCGGCGGGGGAGAGGGCAGCCCAGCGGCGCTGGGCCGCCTTGGCGCGGGCGACGGCCTCATTCGTTTCCTCGACGCTGAGGCCTGCGACCTCCGCGACAAGCGACTCGTCGGCCGGGTTGAGGATGGTGTGCATCGACATCTAGTGCTCCTGCTTCTGGCGGGCAAAGTCCTTGGCGGCGTCGATCAGCCCGGCGAAGATGCGGCGGTCCTCCGCGTCCTCCTCGGGGTGCCATTGCACGGCGACGCCGAAGCGAGCGGCGGGATCCTCGATCGCCTCGATGATCCCGTCGGCGGAGCGGGCGGTGACCACGAGGCCCTCGCCCACGGCGTCGATCGCCTGGTGGTGGTACACCTGGGCGTCCACGCCGTCGCCGACGAGCGAGCCGAGCGCCGTGCTGGGCTCGACGCTCACGGCCTCGGTCCCGAACTGGGCAGCGCCCGGCTGGTAGCGCTCGTCGCCGACCAGATCCGGAAGGTGCTGGTGGAGGCTGCCACCCCGCGCGACGTTGAGCACCTGGGCGCCGCGGCAAATGCCGAGGTATGGAAGGTCGGCGTCGGCGGCCGCCGTCAACAGATCGGTCTCCCATGCGTCGCGGTCCACCCGCGGGGCTCCCGTCTTGGGGTGGGAGGCCTGCCCGTAGAGGGTGGGATCCACGTCGGCCCCGCCGGAGACGATCAGCCCGTCCAGCCGCGCGATCACAGCGGCGGCCACCTCGGGTGAACTGGGCTGCGGCGGCAGGAGGAGGGCGATCCCCCCGGCGTCCGTCACGGCGTCCAGGTACACCTTGGGAAGGAAGCTGGCGGGCACGTCCCAGACGCCGGTCTGGGCCTGCTCCAGGTAGGTGGTGATGCCGATCAGCGGCGCCGGATCAGAGGCGCTCGAAGCCACGGAAACGCTCCCAGTCCGTCACGGCCGACTCGAAGGCCGCCACCTCGATGCGGGCGTTGTTGACGTAGTGGTCCACCACGTCGTCGCCGAAGGCGGCGCGCGCGATGTCGCTGTGCTCGAAGAGCTCGGCGGCCTCGGCCAGCGTGTGGGGCACATGCTCAGCGTCGGAGGCGTAGGCGTTGCCGGTCAGCGCCTCGGGCAGCTCGAGCTCGTGCTCCACGCCGTAGAGGCCCGCGGCGATCATGGCGGCGACGGCGAGGTACTGATTCACATCACCGCCAGGGACGCGGTTCTCGAAGCGCATCGACTGCCCGTGGCCCACGATGCGCAGGGCGCAGGTGCGGTTATCCAGGCCCCAGGCCACGGCCGTGGGGGCGAAAGACCCGGGGACGAAGCGCTTGTACGAGTTGATGTTCGGGGCAAAGAAGAGCGTGAACTCGCGCAGGGCAGCGAGCTGGCCGGCCAGGAAGTGGCGGAAGGTCTTGCTCATGCCGTTGGCCTCGGCGTCGTCGGCAAAGACAGGCGTGCCTGCGGCATCGCGCAGGGAGAGGTGCACGTGGCAGGAGTTGCCCTCGCGCTCGTTGAACTTGGCCATGAAGGTGATCGACTTGCCGTGCTGCTCGGCGATCTCCTTGGCCCCGTTCTTGTAGATCGAGTGGTTATCGCAGGTCTTGAGCGCGTCGGCGTAGCGGAAGGCGATCTCCTGCTGGCCCAGGTTGCACTCGCCCTTGATGCCCTCGCCGTACATGCCGGCGCCGTCCATCGACACGCGAATGTCGCGCATGAGCGGTTCCATGCGGGTGGAGGCCTGCAGGTCGTAGTCCACGTTGTAGTCGGTGGCCGGGGTGAGATCGCGGTAGGCCTGCTTCCAGGCCTGCCGGTACGGCGTGTCGAAGACGATGAACTCGAGCTCGGTACCGACGAACGGTGTCCAGCCTCGCTCGGCGAGCTTGGCGAGCTGCGCGGAGAGGATCTGCCGCGGCGATTGCTTCACGGGGGCGTCGTCGAGCCAGTAGAGGTCGGCTGTCACGAGGGCGGTACCCGGCAGCCACGGAATCTTGCGCAGGGTGCCGAGGTCCGGCTTCATGACCATGTCGCCGTAGCCGCGCTCCCAGCTGGAGATCGCGTAGCCGGAGACGGTGTTCATGTCCACGTCCACGGCGAGCAGGTAGTTGCAACACTCCGCTCCGTGCGAGGCCACCTCCTCGCTGAAGAGCCGGGCCGAGACGCGCTTGCCGACGAGGCGGCCCTGCATGTCGGTGAAGCCGACGATCACGGTGTCGTAGACCCCGTCGGCCACGCCGGCCCGGAGCTCCTCGAGAGAAAGATTGCCGGAACTGCTCTGCATCGTGCTGCCTTCCGCCATGGGGCTGTGCTGGGGGACCGTTTCCCCGGCCCGCTGTGTCACGCGACACACTGAACCACACAAAGGTATGGACACACAACCATTAATCGCCGTAGCGTGTGCGCCCATCAGCAGCACCAGATCCACGCCCCGAATCCCCGGGGAGTGAACACGCGTCAGTGAGGTTTGGGATGAGCGAGCAACAACCCTTGAAGGTCGGTGGCGTCACGTACGCCAGCGCTGATGAGCAGTACTTCGAAAAGCGCCAGTTGAAGCGCTCCGCCGGCGTCATCGGCCTCTGGGGCCTCGCCGTCGGCGCCGTCATCTCCGGCAACTTCTCCGGCTGGAACGCCGGCATCACGCAGGCCGGCTTCGGCGGCATGATGATCGCGTTCGCGATCCTCGTGGTCATGTACTACGGCCTCGTCTTCTCGATCGGCGAGATGGCCGCCGCGATGCCCCACACGGGCGGTGCCTACTCCTTCGGCCGCGCGGCCATGGGTCCGTGGGCCGGCTTCATCACGGGACTCGCCGAAACCGTCGAGTACGTCGCCACCACGGCGGTGATCGTCTTCTTCTCGGCGTCCTACGCCGACGCGATCACCTCCGAACTGTTGAACTTCTCGCTCCCGCAGCCGGTGTGGTGGCTCATCCTCTACGTGGCCTTCGTCGCGCTGAACTCGGCAGGAGCGGCGATCTCCTTCAAGTTCGCGATCGTCGTTTCCGTGATCTCCGTGGCGATCATCGTCGTGTTCGCCGCCATGGTGCTCTTCTCCGGCCAGTTCTCGCTCGCGAGCCTCTGGGACATCGCGCCCGACGCCGGCCAGAGCGCCTTCCTCCCGCACGGCGTGCTGCCCATTCTGTTCGCCCTGCCCTTTGCCATGTGGCTCTTCCTCGGCATCGAGGAGCTGCCGCTCGCGGCGGAGGAGTCACACAACCCCACCAAGGACATCCCGCGGGCAGGCCTCTGGGCGCGCGGCACCCTCATCATCACCGGTCTGCTCGTCCTCTTCTTCAACACGGGCGTCCTGGGCGCCGAGAAGACGGGCGCCTCGGTGGAGCCGCTGCTGGACGGCTTCCGCGCCATCGTGGGCGACGGCCTCGCCGCAGTGCTCGCGCTCTTCGCCCTCGTGGGCCTGCTCGCGAGCCTGCAGGGCATCATGTTCGCCTACGGCCGCAACATGTACTCCCTCTCCCGCGCCGGCTACTACCCCCGCTTCCTTTCGCTCACGGGCAAGCGGCACACGCCCTGGGTGGCGCTCGTGGCCGGCGCCGTCATCGGCTTCGTCGCCCTGGTCGTGGTGCAGGCCGCCGGCGGTTCCACCGGCGTGGCGGGCATGATCGTGCTCAACATCGCCGTGTGGGGAGCGGTCGTGGCGTACTTCATGCAGATGGTCGCCTTCATCGTGCTGCGCAAGAAGTTCCCGAACGCCAAGCGCCCCTACCGCTCGCCGTGGGGGATCGGCGGCGCGGTGGCCGCGGCGGTGATCTCGGCCTTCATCTTCGTCGGCTTCCTGCTCAATCCCGCGTACCTGCCGGCCATCGTCGCGATCGCCGTCCTGTACGTCGTGATGCTGCTGGCCTTCGGGCTCTACGGGCGCCACCGCCTCGTGCTCTCGCCGGAGGAGCAGTACGCCATCAACGGCGGCCTCGACGCCGAGGATCTGAGCGGCGACGAGCGCTAGGCGCTCGCCCCACCGCAGACAGCAGCGTGCCCCGCCCCCTTCACAAGGGGGCGGGGCACGCTGCTGCGCTTGCCGTTGATGCCCGACGGCGGGCGTGGACTCAGGCGCGTTCCTCGCCCTGGGTGGGCGCCGCCTCGGCGGTTCCGTCCGCGGAGTCTGCCGCGGCGTCGTCGTGCCGTTCCTGCTCGGAGCCCTCCGGATCCGCCCCGGCGGACGCGTGAGGGGCCTCATGCACCGCGTCGCCCTTGCCGCGGCGCAGCAAGGCCTGCACGGCCAGGACGATGACGGTGAGGATGGCACCGATGATGAAGCCGGCGATCGCGGAGAGGACGGTGTTGGTGAGCCAACCGAGGAAGCCGCCCAGCGGGCCCGTGGCGTGGTGCACCCACTCCTCGAGGTGGTGAACCGCCCCGTACGGGGCGTGGAAGCCGAGCTCGTCGGCCTGCACCAGCAGGATGTGGCCACCGACCCACATCATCGCGACGATGCCGACATTGGCCAGCACCGTCATCACGATGGGCATGGCCTTCACGAGGCCCGAGCCAAAGCGCTTGGCCAGGCTCGAATCGCGCTTGGCGAGGGCCAGGCCGATGTCGTCCATCTTCACGATCAGGCCCACCGCGCCGTAGACGAGGATCGTGATGAGGAAGGCCACGACGATGAGGACGAGCGCCTGCTCCCACACCGGTTCGTGCGAGACCGAGCTCTGGGCAATGACCATGATCTCGGCGGACAGGATCAGGTCGGTGCGGACGGCGCCGGAGATGATGGACTTCTCGTCCTTCAGCTCGCCGTCCGCCGTCTCGTGGTGCTTGATCCAGTGCCACGCCTCCATGACCTTCTCCGCACCCTCGAACGCGAGGTACGTGCCGCCGGCCATGAGGATGACGGGCAGGACCCACTTCGGGGCAAAGAGCGTGAGCAGGATGATGACGGGGAGGATGATCAGGAGCTTGTTCCTGATCGAGCCCAGGGCGATCTTCCAGATGATGGGCAGCTCGCGCTGGGGGCTGAGCCCCTGCACGTAGCGCGGCGTGACCGCCGCGTCATCCACCACCACACCCATGGACTTGACGCTCGCGCGCCCCGCCGCCGCCGCGACGTCGTCCAGTGATGCCGCCGTTGCCTTCACGAGCGCCGCGACATCGTCAAGCAGCGCAACCAATCCTCCAGCCATGCGTCAAAGACTAGAGGACGCGCCGCGCGGCACCCGACGGGCAGAGGCTTGCCTTCCCTCGCAAGCGGCGCCAAGAGTGCGCAAAAAAGGCATTCCGTGGGCGGTCATGAAGGCGAATACTGGGGTTACCAGGGCAGCGGCTCGCGGCCCCACAGCTGAGGAGTGAAGATGAGCGACACGATGACGCAGGTCTCGGGATGCACCGTTGAGTCCTGCTCCTTCAACCACGATCACGATTGCGGGGCCTTTGCCATCACGGTGGCAGGTTCCTCCCAGCACGCCAGCTGCGGCACGTTCATCGAGACGGGCAGCCTCGGCGGCCTGCCCAAGGTGCTGGCCTCCGTGGGCGCCTGCCAGCGCAGCGAGTGCGTGCACAACGAGAACCTCATGTGCGGCGCGCACGATGTGCGGATCGGCGCCGGCGCCGAGGCCGCCGACTGCCTGAGCTACCAGGCGGGCTGAGCGACGCACGTTTGAGGGCCCCAGGGGAGCATCCTCGGGGCCCTCAAACGTGTTGCGCTTCCGGCGCCGGCGGGTCCGATGCGGCCCGCGCCCGTTCCGGTCAGGGGCGGTAGGTCCAGACCCGCACGTAGTCAACGGCAAACGTGGTGTTGACGGCCGTCAGTGCGTCGTCCGGCCCGCCCCAGTACTCGCTGCCCACCTGGACGTTGAGCCGCATGTTGTACTTGCGGCCCGAGGCGTAGACCGCCTTGTACCGCGTGTCCGAGCTCGCGGCCACTGAGTAGTACTTCCGGCCGTCCACGAAGAAGGTGATGGCCTGCGGGGTCCACTCGACCGCCCAGACGTGGAACTTCCCGTCATCCAGCGGCAGATCCAGCGGCGTGAAGCCACTCACCTTGTACTTGCCGACCTTGTTGATCGAGTCGAAGTGCACGGTGCCCTCGGTGCGGTGCCCCGGGGAGAAGCTGCGATCCACCGGCGTGCCGTAGTACTCGAAGATGTCGATCTCGCCGTGCCCGGCATCATCCGGGCGCAGCCAGAAGGCGGGCCAGATCCCCTTGTTCCCGTCCGCAGCCGGAGGCAGCTTGGCGCGGATCTCCCAGCGCCCGTAGGACTGCGATTGCGTCTTGGTCGAGTCGATGTAGGCCGAGCTGTACTCGCGCGTGCGGCCACCGGCCTCCACTGGCTGCGCCAGCTTGCGGGTCTCCAGGGTGGCCACGCCGCCGCCCACCGCCGCGTTTTCCTTGCGGACCTGCGCCCAGTCGTAGCTCAGGTTGAGCTTGTCTCGGACGGCCCACCGCGTGCCGAGCGTGTCGCTCGTGAATTCATCGCGGAAGACCGGCTCACCCCAGCCCTCCAGATACCCGACCGGCACCGCGGCCTTGACCACGCTCAATCCCGACCATGCGCTGGTCACGGCGTGCGTTCCGCTGCCGCTGACCCAGCTGCTCACCGAGCCCTGAACACCCTTGATCAACTTGGCGGCGCTCGCGTCCGTGGCCGTGAGCTGCCACGCCGGTCGCGCGGTGCCCGGCGCCCATTGGGCCGCCTTCAACACCGGGTTGCCGTTCACGTTTCGCAGTTCCAGCGCGAAGCGCCTGGCGGTGGTGGGGTTCATCACCGTCAGGGCTTTGGTGGCGAGGACGGTGATCTCGCCGGCGTCCAGGCGCTGCAGTTGCAGGCGAGCGGTGGTGCCGCTTCCATGGCACAGCTCCGCGTTGTAGAAGCTGGTTCCGGCCTGGCGCAGGATGATCCGGTTGCACGTGTACTGGCCGGCCTTGAGCCCCTTCGTGGCCACGTTCGCCTCGACCGTCGCCGCCGCGGACTCGACGGGATAGGCCTTGGCGACGGTCTGCTTGGCCACGGCGGTCCAACTCGCGGAGGTCCACCCCGCGACGGCCGCCTCGGCCGGGGCGGTGCCGACCTGGCGGGGGAGCAGCACGCTTGCCCCGGTGGAGGCGACTGCACCGGCCGCGATGAGGCCAACGGTGGCCAAGCGTTTGAGTGGATGGGAAAGCACGTGTCCTCCTGGGGATGGGTGGCGGGCGCACGCAGGCCCCATCCGGATAGCGGACACTGTTTGTTTACTCCCGTTCACACAGTTTTCCTGGGCGGAAATGCCGCCCGAGACCCGCTGCGGGCGAGGCGACAGGCCGCCCGGAATCCTGAAAGGTAAAGTATTGCGGGCGTCAAGGCCGATCAAGAGAAGCGGGACATGACATCAACACACGCTCTGCCGCAGAGCGAATTCGCGGCGCGTGTGGCCCACCTGAGCCACGCCACCGAGGCGCCCTCGCTGACCTTGCTCCACCACAAGTGGTGCTCCCTGGTCCTGGGCGTCTTCGAACGCGCCTTCGGCCACGAGGGAGGTGCCGTGCGGGCCGAGCGCCTGCACTCCATCGTCGAGGCCAGTCTCGAGGAACTCGCCGATTCCGGGCTCGCCGTGCCACCCGCGGCCACTGGCCGCTCGCTCTGCCTGTTCTGGACGCAGGAGCAGTGGCTGGTTCGCCTCCCGACCGACGACGGCGGCGAGGAGTACGAGCGCACCTCCCACGCCTTGGCCGCCGCGCGCATGCTCGACGAGGCCAGCCGCGAGCGCGCGCTCATCAGCGAATCCCGCCTCACCACCATCATGGACACCGCCGCCCGCTGGGCAGCCACCGCGCGTCCCGGCCAGGAAGGCCGGCGGGCCCACCTGCGCTCCAAGATCGCCGAGCTCGAGGCCGAACTGGAGCGCCTCGACTCCCCGCCCACGCCGGAGGAGAGCGAGGCGGACGGCGAGCGCCTGCGCCACGGCTACGCCGACCTGGCCGACCTGCTGGCCCAGCTCCCCGGCGACTTCCGTCGGGTCGAGGAGTCCATCGCCGGCATTCACCGGCAGATGCTCGCCGATTTCCGCGACGAGACCCGTCCCCGCGGCGAGGTGCTTGACGAGTACCTCGAGGCCTCGCAGCGCCTCATGGACCGGACGGAGGAGGGACGCGCCTTCGCGAGCGCCATCGCCCTGCTCGGCAATGAGGACGTGTTGCGCCGACTGCGCGAGGACCTCAACGCGATCGTGGAGCACCCCTTCGCCGCCGAACTGAGCCTCGAGGCGCGCCGCGGCTTCGTCAACGCCGCTGGCCTGCTCCGGCGCGGCCTCTACGAGGTGCAGAGCCGGCAGCACAAGGCCTCCAGGGCCCTGGCCGATCAGCTACAGAGCACCGACGCCGCCGGCGACCGCCAGGTGGCCCGGCTCCTGCAGCGCGCCCAGTCCGAGCTGCAGCGGTGGATGGTCACGGCCCGTCCCCGCGACGGCGTGCGCCTCTCCGGCGTCCCGGCGCGCGCCGACATCGGCACCCTGCGTTCGCGCTTCTTCGACCCGACGCCGCCCCCGGCCGTGGAGCGGCTCGAGGACGTGTCGGCGGAGGCCCCGGCCGGGCCGGACCTCGAGGCCGTCCGGCTCTCCGGCGGCCCCCTGACCGCCGCGGTGCGCCTGCACATCAAGTCGGCCCTCGAGGCGGGGCGTGCCAAGAGCCTCGCCGACGCGTTCGATACCCTGCCGCCGGAGCTGCGCCGCCCCGTCGAGCTCTTCGGGCTCATGGACCTGGCCGCGCCCGCCCTCACGCGTCAGCGTGGGGAGGAGCCTGACTCCCACGCGGCGGTGCCTCCGCCCGGCGTGGTGCGCACCGTCAGGCCGGACGGCAGCGAGCGGTGGCTCAGCCTGCCCGCGCTCACTCTCGATCCGAGCGATCTCGACGCGCCGGACACCCCGACCAGCCCCAGCACGAAGGAGCAGACCGCGTGAGCCAGCATCATCCCGAGGAGCGCGGGGTCGAAGACCAGTCTCCGGCGAGCCTGGCCCTCTTCGACGGCGACGAGGGCAGCCTCGAGCTCGAGCAACGCGAGGCGCTCGTGGCGCTGCTGCGTTCCCAGGTGCTCACGGCCGCCCGGCGGCCCCAGGAGTTCGAGGCGTTGCTGCGTCACCGGGCCGTCCTCACCTCGCGCCTGCACGATCTCTTCCTCGACCTGGTCGTGGACGCCGAGCGCGGCGTGGCGTACAAGGTGCAGATCAGGGCGGAGGGCTCAGCCCACTTCCCGGCCCTGCTGCGCGATACCGCGTACTCGCGCGAGGAGACGATCCTGCTCGTGCACCTGCGCCAGGCCCGCCTTGTGGGCCGCGCGGCGGGGGAGGAGCACGTCTTCATCGACCTCGAGGAGTGCCTCGAGGCGATCGAGCGCTTCCGCCCCGAGCACGCGACCGATGTGGCCGGCGACCTGGCCCGCGCCCGGCGCGCCGTCAAGGAGCTCCAGGCGGCCGGCGTGCTCGCCGGCACCGCCACGCAGGATCGCTTTGCCATCACCTCGGTGATCGAGGTGGTGCTGCCCGTCACCCGCCTGCAGGAGCTCATCGAGGCCCTCGGCGCTCCGGGCACGGGCGGCGACACCCTGCTTTCCCACGCCTCCAGCGAGCTGTCCGAGGAGGACCATGACTGAGATTCCGCTCTTTGCCGGCTTTTCCGATGCGAGCGCCCAGTGGCGCGCCGAGCGCCTGCAACTCGTGAACTGGGGTGGCTTCCACGGGCATCACGAGGTGGAGCTCTCCCGCGGGGCCACCCTCATCTCCGGCGCCTCCGGCACCGGCAAGTCGACGCTGCTCGACGCATATCTGGCGCTCATGATGCCCTCCACGGTGCCGTTCAACGGTGCGTCGAACGACGCGACGAGCGGGCGCGCCCGCGGCGCCGACCAGCGCAATGTGCTCAGCTACCTGCGCGGCAAGCGCGACACCACCCGCGAAGGGGAGTCGCTGACCGATCAGGTGCTACGCGGCGATGGGGTCCCCGTGTGGGGCGGCATCGCGCTCACCTTCCTCGACGACATGAAGCGGCGCTTCACGGCGGTGCGGCTCTACCTGGCCGACGCCTCGGCGCGCACGAGCTCCGACGTGCAGATGCGGCTCTTCACGCGCCCCGAGGCCGTCTCCCTCGCGGAGTTCGAACCCTTCGCCGAGCGCCGCTTCGACCCCCGCGCCCTGCGTTCAGCCCTGCCCGGGCTCGTCTATCACGACACGGCGCTCAAGTTCACCGAGACCCTGACGACGCGCCTCGGGATCGGCGCCAACGGCAACGGGGACAACGCCCTGCGCCTGCTGGCCCGCATCCAGGCGGGCCACCAGGTGCGCACCGTCGACAGCCTGTACAAGCAGATGGTGCTCGAGGAACCCGCGACCTTCCGTGCCGCAGAGCGCGCCGTTGAGCAGTACTCGAGCCTGGATCGGGCCTACCGGGATCTGGAACAGGATGGCGCCAAGGCGCGCGCGCTCGCCCAGATCGACGCCGCGCACGCCGCCTATTCCGGCGCGCTCGAGCGGGCGGAGCGGCTCGACCGCTACGGCGTGCGCCAGGAGGGAACCCAGACGGGCTTCTCGCTCTGGTCGCTCCTGACCCACCGCCGCCTCCTGCTCGAGGCCGAGGGAAGCAACCGGGCCCAGCGCGAGGGCGTCACGACGTCGCTGCTCACCGCCGAGGCTGGCAAGGCCTCCCTCGAGATCGACCTGCACGAGGTCGAGGAGCAGCTGCGCGCGGCCGGAGGCGGCGCGTTGAACCTCCTCGAGAGCAAGCTCGACGGCGCACTTGCGCAGGCCGCGAGCGTGTCCCGCTCCCGCGCCCGCTTCACCGAGCTAACCGCCCCGCTGGGCCTGCCGTGTTCCACGGCCGTCGAGTTCACGGCGCTCGTCGAGGAGAGCAGCCGCTTCGCGGACGGCGTGGACGTCGAGCGCGAGGAGATCGGCGCCCGCCGCGACGCCAAGGTGGCGGCGGCACCGGCGCTCAAGGAGCGCCGCACCGAGCTGCTACGCGAGTTTGAATCCCTGCGCGGCCGCGCGAGCCGCGTGCCCATGGCCCACGACGCAGCGCGCCGCCAGATCGCCGAGGCGAGCGGCCTGCCCGTGGCGCAGCTGCCCTTCGCCGCAGAGCTCATGGACGTGGCCCCCGGCCAGGAGGCCTGGCGGCCGGCCGCCGAGCTGACCCTGCGCGGTGTTGGCCTCACCCTGCTCGTCGACGAACGCGAACAGGCCCGCCTGCGCACCGCCATCGACGGGCTGCAGCTCGACGTGCGCCTGCACTTCGAGGGCGTCGCCCTGGGGGAGCCGGCACCGGCCGAGGCTGAGGCGCGCATGCTCTCCTCCCGTCTCGTCTTCAAGGACTCGCCCTTCACCTCGTGGGTCCGCGAACGCGTGCAGCGTCCCGGGATCGATCACGTGTGCGTCAGCACCCCGGAGGAGCTGGGCGGTTCCGAGCCCAAGGTCACGATGTCCGGGCAGACCTCGCGCGGCCGCGCCGGCGCCCACGGCCGGGTGGCCGGACGCGAGGACGTGCTCGGGTTCTCCAATGCCGACCGCGTCCAGGCGATCAAGGAGGCGGCCGCGTCTCTCACCGCCCGGCTGGTCGCGCTCGACACCGAGCGCTCGGGCCTCGACGCCGAACTCGTGACGCTGCGCGAGCGCGAGGCGGCGTTTGCCGCCGTCGCGACGCACACCTGGGAGCAGATCGACCTGGCCGGCGCCCACGAGCGCGTCGACGCCCTGCGCCACGAGATCGCCGAGATGGTCCAGCGCAACGACGCCCTGGCCCCGCTGCGCGCCCGTCACGCCGAGCTCAAGGCGGCCGTGGAGACCGCCAAGCACGAGTACTGGGCGCTCGACGCCAAGCTCAAGGCGCTCGACACGGAGTGGGGCGAGCTCGCCGAGGCGCAGGACAGGATCAACGACCAGCTGGACGCGGCCCCCGCCGAGGCCTTCCTCTCCGAGGCGGACACGGCGGAACTTGACGCGATCCTCTTCGAGCGCGACGCCGAGGTGACCCCCGCCCGGCTGCCCGCCGTGGTGCGCTCGCTGCGCTCCGTGCTGACGGAGGAGTCCAACCGCAGCGCGGCCGAGGCCCGGCGCGAGGCCGAACACCTCCGCGGGATCTTCGAGGCGTACAACGAGCGCTGGCCGGACCCGGACCGCGGGGCCGATGTGGCCGCGTACCCCGACTTCAAGGCCATCGCCGACGACATCGAGCGGCACGGGCTGCACCAGCGCCGCGAGGCGTTCCAGCGCCAGTTCCAGGCCTGGAGCGGCCAGGACCTGCGCCTGCTCTCCGACGCCTACGACGTGGCGATGGACGACATCGACGAGCGCCTCGAACCCGTCAATCACATCCTCGCGTCCCTGCCCTTCGGCCCGGGGCGGGATCGCCTGAGCATCGTGGTGCGTCGCCTGCGTCGCCGCGAGCTCGAGGAGTTCAGGGCCACCTTGCGCGAGCTATCGGCGGTGGCCGATCAGGAGGGAGGTTCGCCCGAGGCGGCGCAGGCGAGCTTCGCCCAACTGCGGGAGCTCATGACGCTGCTCTCCGCGACCGAAGGGGCGGCGGCGGTGCGCCGCGACGAGCTGCTCGACGTGCGCAAACACCTCGAGATCACGGCGAGCAAGGTGGACACGGCGGGGCGCGAGCTCTCCACGTACTCCTCGCTCGGCGGCAAGAGCGGCGGCGAGTCGCAGGAGCTCGTGGCCTTCATCGTTGGCTCCGCGCTGCGCTACCAGCTCGGCGACGAGACGCGCACCCGCCCGCGCTTCGCCCCGGTCTTCCTCGACGAGGGCTTCGTGAAGTCCGACGCCGAGTTTGCCGGGCGCGCCGTGGCCGCTTGGAAGGGGCTGGGCTTCCAGCTGATCGTCGGTGCCCCGCTGGATAAGGTCACGGCGCTGGAGCCGCACATGGACCTGAACCTCTCCGTCACGAAGGACCAGGCCACCGGCTACTCCTACGTCACGGCCTTCCACGACGCAGCCGCGCCGGGGGAGGAGCTCCCGGCGGGGGAGTAGCGCGTCACGCACGCCGCGGCCCGCCGTCCAAACGTGGGCGGCGGGCCGTTCTCGTCCAGGCTGGGAGGCATGCCTTCCCCGCAGCCAGCGCAACGCACGCTCTTGCCCGAAGTGGGCGCCGGTCTGGTCACGACCCTGGTGGGCTTCACCGCCTCCTTTGCCGTGGTGCTCACCGGCCTGGCGGCCGTCGGAGCCAGCCCGGGCCAGGCGGCGTCGGGCCTCGGTGCCCTGTGCCTGGCCGTGGGCCTGGGCACGCTGGGCCTCTCCATCGCGAGCCGCCGCCCCCTGACCCTCGCATGGTCGACGCCGGGGGCCGCGCTGCTGGGCGGCTCGGCAGCGCTCCCCGGCGGCTTCGGCGACGCGGTGGGCGCGTTCCTCCTGTGTGCCGCCGCGATCGTGGCGACGGGCCTGTGGCCGCGGCTGGGTGAGCTCGTCACGCGCATCCCCGCCTCGCTCGCGCAGGCCATGCTGGCCGGCGTCATGCTTCCGCTGTGCCTGGCGCCAGTGACCGCCGCCGCGGCCAATCCCGCGTGGGTGCTGCCGACCGTGCTGATCTGGGTGCTCGGCCTGCGTTGGTGGCCGCGCTGGGCCGTGCCGGTGGCCTTCGCCGCGGCGCTCGCGAGCGTGGGCGTGGCGTTCCTCCTGGGGGTGGCCCACGTGGACGGCGACGCCCTCGCCCCCTCCCTCCAATGGGTCGCGCCGAGCCTGTCCTGGCCCGCCGTGGTGGGCATCGCCCTGCCGCTCTACATCGTCACGATGGCCTCGCAGAACGTGCCGGGCGTCGCGGTCATGGCCTCGTTCGGCTACCCCGTCCCGTGGCGCGCGACCCTCCTGATCACGGGCGTCAGCTCGGCGGCGGCGGCCCTGGCGGGCGGTCACGCGATCAACCTCGCGGCGATCAGCGCAGCACTCGCGGCGGGGGAGGAGAGCGGGGTGCCGCGCGAGCGGCGCTGGCGCAGCGCCGCCTTCGCCGGAGCCCTCTACGTGGCCTTCGCGGCGGGGGCCGCTGCCCTGGCCGGCATCGCGCTTGCCGCCCCGGGCGGGCTCTTGGCCGCCGTCGCCGGGCTCGCGCTCATCGCGACGCTGGGCTCGGCCGTGCAGGGGGCGTGGGAGGACGCCTCATCGCGGCTCGCCGTCGTCGCCACGTTCCTCGTGGCCGCCTCCGGCGTCAGCATCGCCGGCATCGGTGCCGCGTTCTGGGCGCTGGTGGTAGGCCTGGTCCTGCGCTGGGCGCTGGCGGCCCGCCGCGGGGCCTAAGGGGCCCTTGGCAGGGCCCGGCCCGCGCACGGGGCGCCGTTCAATGCCCGACGGCGCGGCGCCGGCCGGGTGCCTCAGCTCCCGTCGCGCAGATCGGCAAGACTGCGCTCCTCGAGGCTGATCGCTGCGAACTCGGCCCCGCGGCCCTCGCCGAGGGGCGACTGGGCGGCGAAACCGATCCGCAATCCCTCCAGCTCGTGGGCCGTCCCCAGACGGAAGACGCGCAGGAAACGCCAGCGAACGCCGTCGGGCGAGTGGTGGAAGGCGAACGCCTCGCCGAGGCGGGAGATCCGCAGGAAGACGCGGTCCCCGGCGATGACGTCGCCGTTCGCATCGTCGGAGAAGCCGTCCGTGACGACGCCGACCACCGTGGCCTCGGCGTCGGGGGAGTACTCGAAGCACAGCTTGGCCCAGCGGCGCTCGTTGACGTAGAGCGCCAGGACGCCGGCGTCGTAGGTGGAGCGTTCGCCCGGCACGGTCACCTGCGCCGAGAAGACGAAGTCGCCGGCCGGGGCGGACGACGCCAGCACCGGCGCGCCGCGCGTGAGCGCGCCGCTGACCGGATCCGAGATGAGGTCGCTGCTCGCCGGTGCGCTGACACCGACCGTGCGCGCCTCGGCGTCGATGGTGGCGTCGCCGCGGCCCTCCAGGAAAGTGAGGCCAGCGAGAAAGTCCTGTGTGCTCGTCATGGAACCATGAGACCACGGCGCGGTCACCCACCGACGCCTGCGTCCGTGATGCGTCGTCCGGGAGGCTTCGCGGCATGCAGACCCCGGGGGGCGACGGCTGCGGGAGATCAGGGCCGACTCCAGCGCCTCCGATGCCTGTCCAGCTGGCCGAGCGCATCGGGGCGACTGTCCGGTGTCAGATGATGTGGCAGAAATTCTGGGTTGGGCCTGCCCCGCTGACATGTCGCGTGATTCGGGCGCTTCCCAGTAGTCTCAAACGACATGTCAATTCCGAAGACCCAGAACACGAATCACGAGGCATGACCTGGTGTTCGCTCTTTGGGCCGGAGCGGAGAGAGGGCGCCTCGTGCCAAGTCGTCAAGCATCAGATCTGAGTGTCCGGCAAACTTGGCACGGCCAATGGTGGGTCCCTGGCAAAGAGGATGCGGCAGCTTCGGGAACCCTTGTGTATGACCCTGACGAGGGGATCCATCTGCAGCTGACCAGTGCCTGGCGACTCAATCCGGCCCCTGACTCGAACGGATACGCACCGGCTTCACCTCAGACGTGGGACGTGATTCACGGTGAGGCCTTCGGCGTGCATCTAACTCTCCTTGACACCTTTGCTGAGAACTACAAGTTAAACTTAATGAACGCCGATCCGCTGCAGTCCGGGTCCACCAAGATTCGTGTCAATCGCGTGGTTCTTGGAGCCTGGATTCATTCAAGCTCGGCGCCCGTGTTTTCATCCGTCTACGTGGGACTCGAGAATTTGCTGGGCTGGTCCGGAAGAACATCGGTGAGGTCGTCAGTGAGCTATTCTCCCGGCGGACGCCCAAAGCTGGGTCTCAACAATTTTGACGTCGAGCCCCTCGAAGCAGTGGTTGGCAGTAGCACGTACTCGCTTGAGTCCTTTCAGGTCTCGTCAGGTTTCAAGCACAACAACAGCAAGCGTCGGCACTGGATCGAAGAACGCGAGCAAATCACGATTCGGGATGATGACGGTCTGTCTCTGGACGACTGCATCTCAAAGAGCACGTCGATGCGTGATCTAATGACACTGGCCAGCCTCACGGTCTCGCCCATCACGTCGCTCACGGCAACAATTGTCATGGCACGGAACTCGGCGGAACCGGAGTTGAATGCGGACGGCCTCGAAGCCATCGCACCCGATCTCACTCTGCCAACCACGACCGCCGTGTCGATCTTCATGGGCCAACCCGGAAGGTTTGACGAGACTCGAGGCCCGACACGGCAAGAAGAGTTCCTCTTCTCCAGCGCAGACATCGACTTTGCCGAACTGATCCCGCGATGGCTCAAACTTGCCGAGAGCCTCCACGCACCCGTGGCACTCGCAATCGGGCGCCAACACCAAAAAGACGTGTACCTGGAGCTGCAAACGCTCGCAGCAACAGGGACGCTTGAATCCCTTCATCGATCGCTTTATCCAAAGCAGAAGACCATGTCCAACGCCGAATTCAGAAGGATCGAAAAGGCAATCAGCGAGGTCATCCCTGCGGATCGCAAGACATGGTGGTCCGACAGGAAACCGCACAACGAACCCACATTGCGCGAAAGGTTGCACGAGCTCTTCCATTCCGTCAGCCCTAACCTCGAGCAAATCGTCGGACCGTTGGAACAGTGGGCCAAGGCAGCTTCGAATACTCGCAACAAACTGGCACACGAGGGTACGTCACATCTTGTTTCGAGCGAACAAATGCGGGCGGTAATCAAGTCGTGCGACTCAGTGGCGTTTATTACGTTGGCCATGCTGATTGGTATTGATCCGGAGTCGATAATCGCGCGGCACTACCAGGTGAGGCAGTTAGCAGATGCTGCTTACTTCACGAAGGTTTTCCGGCTCTTCGGACATCCGGTGGGGGGTCATGGGGTGAGGCCGCCGGCGGCGAGGAGCATGCGGAGCCGGTAGTTGCTGCGGTTGCGGTAGCCGCGGGCGAGGCGGCGGTGAAGCTCGATGATCCCGTTCACGGCCTCAGTTCCGCCGTTCGATGATCGTCCGGTCGTGAAGTAGGCCAGGAACGCAGCCCGCAGCGGCGGAGGGTGCGGCCAAGGCGGGCGATCTCGGGGGTCGGGCAGGTGTGGAATGTGTCGACGACCTTCTCGGCGATCCGCCGCCCCTCGGCGAGGTCCTTCTGGTGGTAGGCGGAACGCAGTTGCTGGGCGCACTGCCACGCGACGAACACCTC